>NZ_CP044125.1:600000-1200000 GCF_016864575.1 Rhizobium sp. BG4 | reverse complement strand
GGCTCCGGCGTCGGCAAGTCGACGCTCTTGTCGATGCTCGCCATGGCCGATGCCTTCGACAAGGTGGTGATTGCGCTGGTCGGCGAACGCGGCCGTGAAGTGCGCGAATTCATCGAGGATACGCTCGGTGAAAACATGAAAAAGTCGATCGCCGTCGTCGCCACCAGCGATGAAAGCCCGATGCTGCGCAAGATGGCGCCGCTGACGGCGGTAACGATCGCCGAATATTTCCGCGACCAGGGCCAGAACGTCCTGCTGATCGTCGACAGCGTCACCCGCTTCGCCCACGCCATCCGCGAGGTCGCGACGGCGTCCGGTGAGCCGCCGATCGCCCGCGGCTATCCGGCCTCGGTCTTCACCGAATTGCCGCGTCTTCTGGAGCGCGCCGGTCCGGGCCCCGAAGGCACGGGCACGATCACCGCGATCATCTCCATCCTCGTCGATGGCGACAATCACAACGATCCGATCGCCGACTCCACCCGCGGTATTCTCGACGGCCACCTCGTTCTGCAGCGCAGCCTGGCGGAAGAGGGGCGCTATCCGCCGATCGATCCGCTGGCCTCGATCTCGCGTCTCGCCCGCAAGGCCTGGACGCCGGATCAGGAGAAGCTGGTCTCGCGCCTGAAGTCGCTGATCCACCGTTTTGAAGAGACGCGCGACCTTCGCCTGATCGGCGGTTACCGCCCGGGTGCTGACCCGGATTTGGACATGGCGGTCAAGCAGGTACCAATTATTTACGATGTTTTGAAACAGTCGCCGGGCGAATCGGCGTCGGCAGATGCCTTTGCTGATCTCGCGGCTGCGCTCAAGGCTGGGGCAGCCCCGCCCAACCAGCCTGCACCCAAAAGAGGTTAGACGTGACCGGGTTTGAAGACGACGACGAGCGCATTGCTCCGCTGAAATCCGATGAGAAGCGCAAGTCGCTGATGCTCGACCGCGTGCTGACCGTGACCGGTCTCGCGCTCGCCGGCGCTGCCGCGATCTTCCCTTGGTACGTCTTCTTCAACGAGGACAAGTTCAGCCTCAATATCGCCCAGGGCGACCGCACCCGCGACCTGCCGGACTGGCCGGCCCGCAATGTCTTCAGCGTGTCGCCGCTGGCGATGGTCAACAAGAACGAAGTCAAGAACAAGCCGGAACCGCCGATCGACCCGCTGACGACAGCAACGGTCTCGAGCGTCGGCAAGGAAATCGACAAGGGCCTGGTCCCGGAAGACCAGCCATTCCCGGCGAGCTCCGGCTTCAAGCTCCTGCATGTCGCAAACGGCCGGGCGCTGATCGAAGACCCCTCGGGCATGTATGTCGTGCGCGTCGGTTCGGTGCTTCCCGACGAAAGCCGCCTGGCGACGATCGAGCAGCGCGACGGCAAATGGGTGATCGTCACCTCCAAGGGCGACATCTACCAGTAAACGCCAGCCTCTCGAGCTGAATGGAATGCTTCACGGCCCCGGTTTTCCGGGCCTTTCCGTTTGTGCTGCGCCTGATCGGCAACAGGCCGCAAAAGCCGAATTCTCCGTAAGTCTGACGCAAGATTACCGCCCTAGGGTCGTCTCAGTAAAAACGGAGAGTTCCCATGCAACCGATTCAACTTTTCGACTTGGCCTCGCGGCAGGCGGAATGGCTGACGATCCGTCAGGAGGTTGTGGCCGGCAACATCGCGAATGCGAACACGCCGAAGTACCGTGCGAAGGACATCACGCCCTTTCAATCGGTTCTCGACAAGTCTGATGTTGCCATGGCGCGCACCAATCCTGCGCATTTCAGCGGCAATGACTTCAGCACCAGCGGCGACATCGACGTCAAGGAAGCCGCACTCGATCAGGAGATCGGCGTGCAGGAATCCGGCAACACCGTCGGTCTCGCCGAGGAACTCTCCAAGTCCGGCGAAATCAAACGCCAATACGAGCTGAACACCTCGCTGGTCGGCTCCTTTAATCGAATGATGTTGATGACCGTAAGGAAGTAAAATCGTGGATCCTTTATCAGCAGCCATGAAGATTGCTGGGTCGGGGCTTGAGGCTCAATCGACTCGCCTGCGCATTGTCTCGGAAAACATCGCGAACGCCCGTTCGACCGGCGACACGCCTGGTGCCGATCCCTACCGCCGCAAGACCGTTACCTTCGGCGAACAGGTTGACCGTGCAGCCGGCTTGACCACCGTCAACGTCAAGAAGCTCGGCGTCGACGAATCGGAATTCACCACTGAATACGACCCCAGCAATCCGGCAGCGGATGAGCGCGGCGTGGTGAAGCTGCCGAACGTCAACATGCTGGTCGAAATGGCCGACATGCGCGAAGCCAACCGATCCTATGACGCCAATCTGCAGACCATCAAGCAGACCCGCGACTTGATCTCCTCCACCATCGACCTCCTGAAGAGCCAGTAATGATCAGCAACGTACAGAACATCGGTTCTCTTTCCTCCACACGCGGCCTCGGCAGCGTCGTTGGCGAGAATTCTTCCTCTTCGGTCACTTCGGCGGCCGAAAGTGCAAAGGCAGACCAGAGCTTCGCCTCCGTTATGGGCAACATGGCCACCCAGGCCATAGACTCGGTAAAGGGCGCGGAATCCATGTCCTTCGCCGGCCTCAAGGGCACCGCGACGACCCGCGAGGTCGTCGACTCCATGCTGCAGGCGGAACAGACGCTGCAAACCGCAATTGCCATCCGTGACAAGGTCGTTTCGGCCTTCCTCGACGTCACCAAGATGCAGATGTAACCGGATAAGGACGGACCGATGAGAGCGCTTGCCATTGCGGCCACGGGCATGGATGCCCAGCAGACCAACCTCGAAGTCATCGCGAACAACATCGCGAACATCAACACCACCGGTTTCAAGCGCGCCCGCGCCGAGTTCACCGACCTTCTGTACCAGACCGAGCGCGCCAAGGGCGTTGCCAACCGCGCCAACCAGGCGATCGTGCCGGAAGGCGCGAATATCGGTCTCGGCGTTCAGACCTCGGCCGTGCGTAACCTGCACATCCAGGGCGAACTCAGCCAGACCGGCAACGACCTCGACGTCGCGCTCGTCGGCCGCGGCTTCTTCCAGGTCCAGGCGCCCGACGGCACGACGCTCTATTCCCGCGCCGGCGCCTTCAACAAGAACGAGACCGGCCAGCTGGTTACCGCCGACGGCTACACCGTCGTTCCCGGCATCACCATCCCGACCGGCTCGACGCAGCTGACGGTCAGCCGCTCCGGCGAAGTGACCGCCGTTCTCGCCGGCCAGACCGATCCGACCACGCTCGGCCAGCTGACGCTCGCAGACTTCGTCAACGAAGCCGGTCTCCAGCCGATCGGCGACAACCTGTTCCAGCAGACGCCGGCATCCGGCGAAGCTGTCGTCGGCACGCCCGACGAGCAGGGCTATGGCTACATGAAGCAGGGCTACCTGGAATCGTCGAACGTCGACCCGGTGAAGGAAATCACCGACCTGATCTCTGCCCAGCGCGCCTATGAAATGAACTCGAAGGTCATCACCACTGCCGACGAAATGGCCTCCATCGTCAGCAAGAACCTGAAGTAATCTAGGAAAGGGCCGAACATGATGTTTCGCCGGGCGAGAAATACCGTCGCTCTGACGGCATTCGCTGCGATCGCTTATGCCGGGATCCTCGTGACCCCGGCGGCGAACGCCAGCATGGGTTACGCAGTCGTTCCGACCGCGATCATCTATCCCGGCGAAACCATCGCTGCCGGCCAGCTCCAGGAAGTCGAAGTCACCAACCCGAACCTCTCCGGCGGCTATGCAAAGTCGATCGACGAGGTGCAGGGGATGATTTCGAAGCGCACCCTGCTTCCAGGCCGCACGATCAGCGTCTCGGCGCTGCGCGAACCCTACACGGTGACGCGCGGCTCGCAGATCCGGCTGGTCTTCAACATCGGTAACATGACCATCTCGGCGGCCGGTTCGCCGCTGGAAGACGGCTCGACCGGTCAGGTCATCCGCGCCCGCAACATGGATTCGGGCGTCATCATCAGCGGTACAGTCCTCGCTGACGGCACCATTCACGTGGCGGCAAAATGAAGATCGTCTCTCGCATCATCGCCGCGTTTGCGGCTCTTTCCATGTGCATGGGAAGCGTGACGCCCGCCTCGGCGCAGATGGCCTCGCGCATCAAGGATATCGCCTCGCTGCAGGCCGGCCGCGACAACCAGCTGATCGGCTACGGCTTGATCGTCGGTCTGCAGGGAAGCGGTGACGGTTTCCGCGCCTCGCCCTTCACCGAGCAGTCAATGCGCGCCATGCTGCAGAACCTCGGCATCTCGACGCAGGGCGGTGAATCGAACGCCAAGAACACGGCGGCCGTCATGGTCACCGCCAACCTGCCGCCGTTCGCCAGCCCCGGCAGCCGCATCGACGTCAATGTCAGCTCGCTTGGCGATGCCACGTCGCTCCGTGGCGGTACGCTGGTCATGACCTCGCTGTCCGGCGCCGATGGCCAGATCTACGCCGTCGCTCAGGGCTCGGTCGTCGTATCGGGCTTCCAGGCGCAGGGTGCGGCCGCAAGCGTGACCGAAGGTGTGACCACCGCCGGCCGCGTGCCCGGCGGCGCGATCATCGAGCGCGAGCTTCCCTCGCGCTTCAAGGATTCCGTCAATCTCGTGCTGCAGCTGCGCAACCCCGACTTCTCGACGGCCGTGCGCATCGCCGACGTCGTCAACGGCTATGCATCCTCGCGGTTCGGCGGCCCGGTTGCCGAAGCCAAGGACGCCCAGGAAGTCATCGTCCAGAAGCCGCGCGAAGCCGATCTCACGCGCCTGATGGCCGATATCGAAAATCTCATCGTCGAGACCGACACGCCGGCCAAGGTCGTCGTCAACGAGCGCACCGGCACCATCGTCATCGGCGCGGATGTCCGCGTCTCGCCTGTGGCCGTCAGCTACGGAACGCTGACCGTGCAGGTCACCGAGACGCCGCAGGTCATCCAGCCATTGCCCTTCTCCAAGGGGCAGACGGCGGTCCAGCCGCAGACGGATATCGCCGCGCAGAAAACCGGTGGCCGTGTCGCGATATTGCAGGGGCCCGATCTCAGAACGCTCGTCGCCGGCCTGAACAATATCGGCGTCAAGCCTGACGGCATCATCGCCATCCTTCAGGGCATCAAATCTGCAGGCGCTCTGCAGGCGGAGCTCGTACTGCAATGATCAAGCTCAACAAGAACATGACCGTCTCGGAACTCGTGCGGCGCCTGGCATTGCCGGCCGCCGCCGTCATGCTGCTGACGATCCCGGGCGCCTTTGCCCAGGAAGCACCGAAGCCTGAGGGCGACATCACCTCCGAGGACGAGATCAAGCAGTTCTGCACCAACATTGCCGATCCCGCTCGCGACCAGCGCTATCTGCTGCAGAAGCAGGATCTGGAAAAGCTCCGCGCCGATATCGATACCCGCATGGCCGAGATGGACAAGCGCAAGGCCGAGTATCAGGATTGGCTGAAGCGCCGCAACGATTTCCTAAAGCAGGCGGAAGCGGGCCTCACCGACATCTACAAGAACATGAAGCCGGACGCGGCGGCGCTGCAGCTTGAGAAGGCCAATACCGGGATCGCGGCGGCCGTGATCATGCGGCTCGGTGCGCGTCAGTCGAGCCTGATCCTTGCCGAGATGGATCCTGAAAAGGCAGCCGTCATCGCCAACATCATTGCAAGTGCATCCGATCCCAATACGTCGAAGGATCCCTCATGAATAAGCGTTTCCCGGCTGCCATCGCCGCCGTTGCCCTTCTCGCCGGCTGCCAGTCGCCGCAGTCCGTGAGAGAGATCGGCAGGGCGCCCGCCATGAGCCCGATCGGCAGCGGCCTGGCCTATGGCCAGACGCCGCAGATGGCGCTTTATCCGAAGCAGCCGCGCCAGGTCGCACAGGGCTATTCGCTCTGGAGCGATAGCCAGGCCGCGCTCTTCAAGGATGCCCGCGCTCTGAACGTCGGCGATATCCTGACGGTCAACATCCAGATCAACGACAAGGCGTCGTTCGAGAACGATACCAGCCGCAGCCGCACCAATTCCAGCGGCATGAACTGGGACGTTCAGGCCAATATCCTCGGCTGGAACCCGGCCTCGAAGACCGACCTGACCTACGGTTCCGACACGAGCACAGACGGCAAGGGCAAGATCGACCGCTCCGAAAAGCTGACGCTGCTCGTCGCCGCGGTGGTCACCGGCATCCTGGAAAATGGCAACCTGGTCATCAGCGGCTCGCAGGAAGTCCGCGTCAACCAGGAAATCCGTATCCTGAATGTCGCCGGTATCGTTCGCCCGCAGGACGTCAACGCCGAAAACCAGATCTCGTATGAAAAGATCGCCGAAGCCCGCATCTCCTACGGTGGCCGCGGCCGCCTGATGGAAGTGCAGCAGCCGCCGCGCGGCCAGCAGGCCGTCGATCTCTTCTCACCGCTCTAAGGCCAGGAAACCATGGCAGACGAAGAAACAGGCGAAGCCAAACCGAAGAAGAAATCCGGGGCGATGATGACGATCGTCGGCGTCGCGGTATTGACCCTTCTCGGCGCCGGCGGTGGCTGGGCTGTCGGCTCGATGCTCGCCCCGAACGTCAAGAGCGCTGAGCAGGCCGAAAAGCCGGCCGACCCGAAGGCCGCCGGTGGCGAGAAGAAGGAAGGCGAAACCGGCCTTCCGCATATCTCGACCGAGGCCAACAACGTCGTCCAGCTCGAGCCGATCACCTCGAACCTCGCTTACCCCTCCGAAAACTGGGTGAGGCTAGAGGTCGCACTTCTCTTCAATGGCCCCCCCGACGTGAAGGTCGCGGAGGATATCCATCAGGATATAATGGCTTACATCCGCACTGTTTCGCTGCAGCAGATCGAAGGTCCGCGCGGCTTCCAATATCTACGGGATGACATCCAGGAACGTGTTGACCTGCGCTCTCAGGGGCGCGTATCCAAGGTCATGTTCAGGACCTTTGTCGTCGAATGATTCGATTCATAATTTTCTTGGCCGCCATGATGGCGGTACCGGAATTGGCGGTGGCTCAGCAGCTGCCGACAAATCTGTTGAATATCCCTGTCGATGGTTCGGTCGCTGCCTGGATCATCCGTACATTCGGCCTTCTGACCGTTCTTTCGGTCGCGCCGGGCATCCTGATCATGGTGACGAGCTTTCCGCGCTTCATCATCGCCTTCTCGATCCTGCGCACCGGCCTCGGCCTCTCCTCTACGCCATCCAACATGATCCTCTTGTCGCTGTCGCTGTTCATGACCTTCTACGTCATGACGCCGACCTTCGACAAAGCGTGGCAGGATGGGGTGCAGCCGCTGCTTTCCAACCAGATCCAGGAACAGGAAGCCATCCAGCGCATCGCCGAGCCGTTCCGCACCTTCATGGCCGCCAATACCCGCGACAAGGATCTGGCGCTGTTCGTCGATCTTGCGCGTGAGCGTGGCCAGAACGTCCAGACCGGCGCCCAGATCGATTACCGCGTGCTGATCCCGGCCTTCATGATCTCGGAAATCCGCCGCGGCTTCGAAATCGGCTTCCTCGTGGTTTTGCCGTTCCTCGTCATCGACCTGATCGTCGCCACCATCACCATGGCCATGGGTATGATGATGCTGCCGCCGACGTCGATCTCGCTGCCCTTCAAGATCCTCTTCTTCGTGCTCATCGACGGCTGGAACCTCCTGGTCGGCAGCCTGGTTCGCTCGTTCAGCTAAGCCACGGCAGTTTTCCCTGGCCGGGTCTTCGGCCGCCACAGCAGACAACAAAAAACCCGCCTGGATCTCTCCGGCGGGTTTTGTGTTTGTCGGTCTCTCGAACCTTATGCGGTCCAGAACGGCTGCGTGCGGGCCGGCAGGGCAGGGACGTCGAAGTGGTCGGGAGCCTCGCCGCGCTTGGCGCGGTCGGCCATCGTCACGAAGGCCTGCTCGAGATGCTTGCAGAAGCGCTCGGCATCGAAGAGCGGAGCGATATAGCGCTGCTCGGCGAGATGCGCCTTGTAGGCCGTGACCTTCTCGCGATTGTTGGCGAGCTCGACAGCCATATCCTCGTAATCCTGCAGATCCTTGCCGACCAGCTCCGGCAGGCCGATGGCGTTCAGCAGGCTCTCGCTGACGCGCGAGGCGAAGTTGGTGCCCTTCATCGTCAGAACCGGCAGACCGCCCCACAGCTGTTCCGATGTGGTCGTGTGACCGTTGACCGGGAAAGTGTCGATACCGAGATCGGCGGCCTGGATACGGTCGATATGCTCCTGGTAGCCGGTACGGGCGCAGAAGATGATCCTGTTCGCCGCGATACCGGATGCCCGGAACGCCTTGCGCAGGTTCTCCTCGTTGCGCGGAGAATTGCTCATCAGCCACAGGACGCTGTTCGGCGCCCGCTTCAGGATCCGCGTCCAGCTCGCAATGGCTTCCGGCGTGATCTTGCGGTTACCGTTGAACGAGGCGAATACGAAGGCATCGTCCGCCAGGCCGTACTGCTCGCGCGTCACCGGCTTCGGCTGGGGACGGTTCGACGGGTCGTTCGGCTGGTAGCTCTCCGGCATGCGGCAGAACTTCTCGTGGTAGAACGGCTTGGCGACGTCAGGCAGGACGAACTGGTCGCCGATGACGTAGTCGAGGTCGATCCCCAGCGTGCTGCCCGGGAAGCCGAGCCATGCGACGTGCACGGGCGCCAGCGGGATGTTGAAGCTGTTGGCGCGGCTATCTGCGGTATGACCCTTCAGGTCGACCATGATGTCGATATTGTGCTCGCGCACCAGGCGCAGCACTTCCTGGTCGGAGACGCCGTGGATGTCGACGATCGTGCCCCACTTGCTGCGGTCGGTCTTGTTGTTCAGCAGGGCATAGGGGCCACTGTGGTCGAACAGCACGATCTCGAACTTGTCGCGATCGTGGAGTTCGAGAACCCGCTGCATCAGCTTCATGGTTGCGTGGTTGTCCCAGAAGTCGGCGGACATGTAGCCGATGCGGATCTTGTCCGACCATGCATGCGGCTGCGCCCGGCGCGCCGCGACCTTGTCGGGATCGAGCTTCGGCACGCCGACCATCGGCAGGCGGTTGAGATCTTCGTTGCCGCACCAGTGCAGGTGATAGAAAGGATGGTCCTTGCGCAGCACTTCCGGCCGGCCGTCGAGGACCGCGTCGTCCACGACCTTCTGGTGCCTGAGGCTTTCCTCGTAGTCGTTGAATTCGCGCAGGAAGATCAGATACAGGAAGCGCGCCGAGAAATCCTTCGGGAAGCGCTTGAAGATGTTGCGGGCGAGCTGCTCGTTGGACGGATCGCTGAGATCGTTGGAGACCAGCGTCGCGGCGGCCTGGAGATGTTCGCGGTTGCTGCTCTTGGACAGCACGTTCTTCAGCGGCTGGATCAGATCGCGCTGCTGGCGCGCGTAGAAGACCGAGACCAGGATGAATGCCAGGTCGGGATCCTTCTGCGCCTTCTCGAAGTTGCGCATGCAGATGACCAGCGCTTCATCGTGTTCGCCGCAATCGTAGTGCAGGCGCGCGGCAAGCTTGTAATATTCGTAGGCGTTCGCACCGCCGGCCTTGGCCGCAAGCCCGTAGGACTTCGCCGCGTCGGACTTGAAGCCGAGCTGCAGCAGATTCTTTGCGAGCAGGGCGTAGGTCTTGGCATCCTTCTGGGTGTCAATCAGCTGATTCAGTGTTGCGAGGGACTGCGTATAGCGGCCTGCCTGAAATTCCCGGGATGCCACCGAAAACGAAACTTTGCTGTTCAAAACCGAACTCCGTTAGGAAATGCGCTGATCAAAACATCGATGCTGCCGCACGCAGCGAGCCGCCGCGTCTGGACGAGGCGAGCTGTGCTGTTTCTGGCCATGGCACATTTGCATCCGAAGCTTGCACGAAGCCGGTG
Organism: Rhizobium sp. BG4; assembly: GCF_016864575.1. Classification (NCBI taxonomy): domain Bacteria; kingdom Pseudomonadati; phylum Pseudomonadota; class Alphaproteobacteria; order Hyphomicrobiales; family Rhizobiaceae; genus Rhizobium; species Rhizobium sp. BG4. The sequence goes on along the minus strand of NZ_CP044125.1, from coordinate 1,190,177 downwards.
TATTGCTTTGGAACGGGCGGAATTTAACTGTCTCCGACCCCCTGTTCCGGATTGTTTAACTATAGACTGCAGGGGTTTGGCGCCCCCTGCCACTTTTAAGAAGTTGGCAAGTATTGGCTGCGAGATTGCCCTGGACATGACGGGTTTGGGGCCAAAAAAGAAGGCGCCGAGTTGCATGAAGCAGGTCCGTCATCGCCGGTAATAGCAGTCCGGTAATGTCCTCCTTTTTGTATCTAGTTTTCTAGGGGACAGATTATGACAAGCATTAACACCAACACTTCCGCAATGGCAGCTCTCCAGACGCTGCGTAACGTCAACCAGAACCTCTCCTCCACGCAGAGCCACGTTTCGTCGGGCCTGCGCGTTGGCAAGGCTGCCGACAACGCAGCTTACTGGTCGATTGCCACGACGATGAAGTCGGACAACAAGGCCCTCGGCGCTGTTTCTGACGCTCTCGGCATGGGCGCTGCCAAGGTCGACACGGCTTACACCGCCGTTGAAAGCTCGATCGACGTCGTTTCCGAAATCAAGTCGAAGCTGGTTGCTGCAACTGAAGACGGCGTTGACAAGTCCAAGGTTCAGGACGAAATCACCCAGCTCCAGGCTCAGCTGAAGAGCATTGCTTCTTCCGCTTCGTTCAACGGCGAAAACTGGGTTGCCAACACCGCCGGCGAAACGATGAGCGTTGTCTCGTCCTTCGTCCGCAGCAGCTCGGGTGCCGTTTCGGTCACGACTTCGGAATACACGGCTGCCGATACCGACCTGCTCTACACCGACGCAACTGCCGGCACCGGCGGTATCCTCGGCACGGCTGGCGCTTCGTCGGGCAAGTCGATCACCGAGTTCACGATCGACTCCTCCACGACCAAGGGCGGCATCGACAACCTGCTTTCGGACGTTGAAACCGCACTGAAGAGCATGACCTCGCTCGGCTCCAAGTTCGGCTCGATCTCCTCGCGCATCGACATGCAGTCGAACTTCGTCTCGTCGCTCAGCGACTCGATCGAATCGGGTGTTGGCCGCCTCGTTGACGCGGACATGGAAGAAGAGTCCTCCAAGCTGACCGCTCTGCAGACGCAGCAGCAGCTCGCGATCCAGTCGCTCTCGATCGCTAACTCCTCTTCGCAGAACATTCTGTCGCTCTTCCGCTAAGACCGGAACAGCGCATCGCAAAAATGGAAATGGCCGGTGTTTCACCGGCCATTTTTCGTTAACAAGCCCTTAATGTTAAAATGGCATAAGTTACCGATTTTTAACGATTTTTTTTGGTCGTGTTTAGGTTGTTTTAACTATGATGCTGTTTCCTAGGGACATCGAAACGGCGGTCGATCAACAGACGATCGGCAGGCATGACGCTGAGCGCCGTTCCCGGTGAGACCGGAATGCCCTTCATCACGTAGCCAATTAGGGGCACATTTAAAATGACCAGCATTCTTACCAACAATTCCGCAATGTCCGCACTGCAGACGCTGCGCAACGTCAACCAGAACCTGTCCGACACCCAGAACCACGTTTCGTCGGGCCTGCGCGTTGGCAAGGCTGCCGACAACGCAGCTTACTGGTCGATTGCCACGACGATGAAGTCGGACAACAAGGCCCTCGGCGCTGTTTCTGACGCTCTCGGCATGGGCGCTGCCAAGGTCGACACGGCTTACACCGCCGTTGAAAGCTCGATCGACGTCGTTTCCGAAATCAAGTCGAAGCTGGTTGCTGCAACTGAAGACGGCGTTGACAAGTCCAAGGTTCAGGACGAAATCACCCAGCTCCAGGCTCAGCTGAAGAGCATTGCTTCTTCCGCTTCGTTCAACGGCGAAAACTGGGTTGCCAACACCGCCGGCGAAACGATGAGCGTTGTCTCGTCCTTCGTCCGCAGCAGCTCCGGCGGCGTTTCGGTCACCACGACCGAATACACGGCTGCCGAAACCGACCTGCTCTACACCGACGCAACGGCTGGCACCGGCGGTATCCTCGGCACGACCGGCGCTTCGTCGGGCTTCTCGATCACCTCGTTCACGATCGGCGCTTCCACGACCAAGGGCGACATCGACAACCTGCTGACCGACGTTGAAACCGCTCTGAAGGACATGACTTCGCTCGGTTCGAAGTTCGGTTCGATCTCCTCGCGCATCGACATGCAGTCCAACTTCGTTTCGTCGCTCAGCGACGCAATCGACTCGGGTGTTGGCCGCCTCGTTGACGCCGACATGGAAGAAGAGTCCTCCAAGCTGACCGCTCTGCAGACGCAGCAGCAGCTCGCGATCCAGTCGCTCTCGATCGCTAACTCCTCTTCGCAGAACATCCTGTCGCTCTTCCGCGGCTAATAAGTCCAGAAAACATACCCGCCGGCTTAGTCCGGCGGGCACTGAAAAGAAGCCGCGCCTTAACAGGTGCGGCTTTTTGTCGTTGGCGTTAACGATTTGTTAACCATTTTGCCGTCTTCTGCGCTCAACGTAACGGTGAGTTAACCGAGATTAATCGCAGGTTAACAGGCATGAGCGCTGCTTCCCGTTCCCGGTAGGCCGGAATGTCCCTTCTCGACGTTTTTGCCAATAAGGGGCACATTTTTCATGACGAGCATTTTGACGAACGTCGCAGCCATGGCTGCACTTCAGACACTTCGTAGCATTAATAATAATCTTGAAACGACACAGAACCATGTTTCCTCGGGTTACCGTGTCTCCAAGGCTGCAGATAACGCAGCCTACTGGTCGATTGCGACCACGATGCGCTCCGACAACAAGGCCCTGTCCGCAGTCTCCGACGCACTGGGTCTTGGCGCCGCAAAGGTAGACACCGCCTATTCTGCGATGGACAACGCCATCGACGTCGTCACCGAAATCAAGGCCAAGATCGTCGCCGCAACCGAAAAGGGTGTCGATCGCACCAAGATCCAGGAAGAAGTGAAGCAGCTGCAGTCGCAGCTCCTCAGCATTGCCCAATCGGCATCCTTCTCCGGCGAAAACTGGGTCGCAGGCAACGAAACGAAGAGCGTCGTCTCCTCCTTCGTCCGCGACGGCAACGGCGAGACCTCGGTTACGACCACCGAATACGTCCTCAATTCGGCCTCTAACGGCAACGTCCTGTTCGGCACCAGCAATGGCGCGATCGATACTTCCACCGGTATCATCGGCTCAACCAACGGCACCGTCGGCTCGATCTTCTCGCTCGACATCTCCAACATGTCGGACGGCGATATCACACTCGCATTGAACGTCGTCGAGCAGGGTCTGGAATCGATGACCAAGGCTGCCTCGCAGCTCGGCTCGATCTCGACGCGAATTCAGCTGCAGGAGAATTTCGTCTCGTCATTGAGCGACTCGATCGACTCCGGTGTTGGCCGTCTCGTCGACGCGAACATGGAAGAAGAATCGTCCAAACTGACGGCGTTGCAGACACAGCAGCAGCTCGCCATCCAGTCGCTGTCGATCGCAAATTCGAGCGCACAGAACGTTCTCACGCTCTTCCAGCGCTAAGCCGGAAAATTGAAGCTGGATCGAATCTTGCGTCGCGATTTTCAACCAGCAGAAAAGATCTCGAAATCGCGCTCAAAAGGCGCGATTTCTCATTTAAAAACAATTTGTTACAGCGATCGTGAAGTTTCCGCCCGCCGGACCGCTCCAAGCCTTGAAAGCATGCTTAAGTTCGGGTTAATTTCACCGGCGAGTTGATTTGTTTTACAGCGACGCACCGGCCGATTGCCGGGGGCATGAGGCCATAATCTGTCGCTACCGGTTTCCGGTCTGTCCCTTTCCATTCATACAAGAGATCGACAGATGGCTTATTCCATTCAGGACCCTGCTGCGCTGACCGCACTGAACGTTATGCGCGGCCTCGGCAAGGACAACGACAAGATCCAGCAGCAGATCTCGTCCGAGCTGCGCATCCAGTCCGCGGCCGATGACGCCACCTACTGGTCCTACGCCCAGACGCTGCGCACCGACGGCAATTCGCTGAAGACCATCGACGACGCTCTCGGCCTCGGCGCCGCCAAGGTCGATACGACCTACACGTCGATGAACTCGCTGATCGACCTCGTCACCAACATCAAGTCGACGCTCGTCTCGGCTGCCGACCCGGCAAACGATCGCGACAAGCTGAACACGACGCTTCAGCAGCTGAAGGGCCAGCTTCAGTCCGCCGTCACCGGCACCAGCTTCTCCGGCGAAAACTGGCTCTACAACAACAGCTCCGCCATGCCCGACACCCGCTCGGTGATCGGTGGCTATACGCGCGGTCCGAACGGCCAGTTCTACCCCGAGAACATCAGCATTCCCTCGTCGAACCTGGTGATGATCGATTCCCGCGACGCGTCGAAGGGCCTGCTGACGAAGGCGATCGATCCCGGCAACGGCACCGGTAGCCAGTTTTACCTGCTCAACGCCAACTCCAGCACGCCGGCAGGCGGCACCGAGATTGCGCTTTCGGACAGCACGTCGAGCCAGGACCTTGCCGACATGCAGTCCGCGGTCGAGAAGATCCTCTCGAGTCTGAACACGACGGCATCCGGTCTCGGCATCATGCAGAACCAGATCGACGCGCGCTCCGATTACATCAGCAAGATGATGGATTCGCTGGACACCACGGTTGGTGCGCTCGTCGACACCGACATGGACGAAGCCTCCACGCGCCAGACGGCGATCGGGACGCAGCTCAACGTTGCCACGGAAGCGATGAACATCCTCAACACGTCGGCCGGCAACATCCTGATCCTTCTCGAGTAGCATTCCCGTCTAGATGGCGGGCGTTTGCGCCCGCCATTCATCCTCGCGCAAGTTTGGCTTTCTAGGTTTCAGGCAAGGATGGCGCATCAGGTTTTGGGCGGCCGTCGGAGTTGGTTTGAACGGGGCGCAGGCATGCCGCATCTTTTCGCAGATAACGGGTCGACACGATGAGCGCGATGCTTTCCCGCTATCTCAAGGATTTCAGTGACATCAAGCCCGTCGCCCCGGCTCCGGAGCCGATGGAGTTTGCCGACGACACCTTTGGCGGCTTCGCCGATATCGCCGAAGAGCCGGTTGTCGATCTGGAAGCCGAGAAGCGCGGCGCCTATGCCGAGGGCCATGCGGCCGCGACGGCGGAGCTCAGCGAAAAGCATGCCGTCGAAATGCAGACCCTCGAACTCATTCACCAGCGTGAATTCGAGGAGTTGAAGGCCAAGTATGAGGAAGAGCTGGCGGCGCTGATTGCCGCACGTCTTTCCAATATCGCATTCGATGTCGCCGATCTCGTCAGCGCCGCAGCCGTCAAGGCCGTTGCGCCTGTCGTGACTGAGGCAGTCGCCGAGGATGCCGTCAAAAGTCTCGCTGCCCTGTTGCGCGAGGCGATCCTGGATGGCGCTGCCGGCCCTGTTGTCGTCAAGGGACCGGCGAAACTCTTTGCCCTGCTGGAAAAGGCACTCGGCGAAAAGCCCGGTCTGCTGCGTCATCTCGAAACGGATGACGTGGATCTTGCAGTTGAGGTTGATGGTTCCGTTCTCGTGACGCGCATCTCGGCCTGGTCGGCCAGCCTGAAGAAAGTTCTGGAATGAGCGAGAGCGAAAATCACCACCACGGCAAGAACGAAGTCATCATCGTCAAGAAACATGGCGGTGGCGACCACGATGGCGCCCATGGTGGCGCCTGGAAGATTGCCTATGCCGACTTCATGACGGCACTGATGGCCTTCTTTCTCGTCATGTGGCTGGTCAATGCCGCCAACGAGGAAACCAAGGCCTCGGTCGCGACCTACTTCAATCCGATCAAGCTCGCCGATGAAAAGCCGACCGAAAAGGGCCTGAAGAAGCCTGTCGATACGGCTGACGGCGAGGAGACTAAGGACAAGTCCAAGCAGAAGGAAGAGCAGCAGACGCAGGGCGCATCGGCTGCAAGCGGCGACGACCAGACATCGACCTCTGGCGACCAGACCAACTATTCCGAAGCCGACTTCTTCGAGAACCCATACTCCGTTCTGGCCGAGATCGCCCAGGAAGTCGGGCAGCAGGCCAATGTCAGTGCCAAGGGCGAGGGCGGTGCAGCCGATTCCGGCCCCGCGACCGGCGCCGACGGCGGTCAAGCCTATCGCGATCCCTTCGATCCGGATTTCTGGACGAAGCAGGTCGAGGTGACGCGCGCCGACAATCCTGGCAAGACGCCGGCGACCAAGGACGCCAAGGAACAGCCTGACGCGACCGAGCTGGCAAAGCTCGAAGCCGAGAAGCCGGACACCGACACCGCGGACGTCAAGCCTGCCGACCAGCACGCAAAGCCGGCCGACAAGCAGCACGACAAGACCGCAGACGGCAAGGCGGACGATCAGAAGCCTGACGATGCCGCAAAGACCGAAGAAGAAAAGTCCGATCCGGTCAAGCAGGCCGAGGAAGAGAAGAAGGCCGACGAACTGAAGCAGGAGATCGCCAAGCAAATCACCGGCGTCGCCGGCAAGCTTGCCGAGGGTCTCACCGTCGTTCCGGCGGAAGGCGGGTTGCTGGTCAGTCTGTCGGACCAGGCGAACGACTCCATGTTCAATGTCGGCTCGGCCGTTCCCCGCAAGGAAATGGTTCTGGCGATGGAGAAGATCGGCGAAGTGCTGAAGGCCCGCCAGGGTGCGGTCGTCATCCGCGGCCATACCGACGCGCGCCAGTACAAGGGCGCCGATAACGAGAACTGGCGCCTGTCCATGGACCGCGCCCAGGCTGCCTACTACATGCTGGTTCGCGGCGGTCTCGGAGAGGGGCGTGTCTCGCAGGTCTCCGGCTTTGCCGATCGCAAGCTGAAGCTGCCCGATGATCCGCTCAATGCCGCAAACCGCCGTATCGAAATCCTCGTCCAGGGGGATCAGGGGTAAGCCATGGCGCGCCGCAAGCACCATCGTCTTCTGTCGATCGCACTCGGGCTGGCGCTTGCAGCGCCCGCGGCCGCGCGCGCCGACGAGCAGGAAGATCTGGCGCCTTACAAGATGCTGCGCTCGCTGCAGTTCGTGCAGGATTCCGTTGTCTCAGGCGATCACTCCGCCGCGGAAATGCAGCGCTTCATGCTGGGCACGATCGATCAGCGCCTACGCACCGTCGATCCAGCCGTCTTTGATGACGATCGCAACGTCGATGCGGCGCTTGTCTATGCGATGAGCGGCGGTAACCCCGCCACGCTCGAATATCTCGTCTCCCGCGACGTCAACGGCTATTTCGACAATCGCGTCACCGATGTGCTGCGCAAGTATCTGAGCGGCAAGGGCCTGCTCGTCGCCAAGACGCTTGTCGAGACCGCAAACGAATATCGCGACAAGAAGATCGGCCCCTATCTCTCGCTGGTCGGCGGCAACGTCATGGTTGCCCGCAGCCCGCTCGAGGCGCTGAAGCTCTACGATCAAGCGCGCCTGTCGGCGCCCGGCACCATCGTCGAGGAAGCGGCGCTGCGCCGCTCCGTGGCGATCAGCGTCGAGGCCGGGCTTGTCGACAAGGGCATGGCCTATTCGCAGCGCTATGTTCGCCGCTTCCTGCACTCCCCCTATGCCAGCCAGTTCGCCGATCTCTTCGTCAAGCTGATCGTCGATCATGAGCATGACGTGAAGACCGAGGACGTCGTCAGCATCCTGAGTTTCATGGATGATGCGCGTCAGCGCGAAGTCTATCTCCGCATCGCGCGCGCGGCAGGCATTGCCGGCAAGGTCGAGCTCTCCAAGACGGCCGCGGAACACGCCCAGGCCCTGTCGGGCGGCGAAACCGATCCGCTCGGCGCGCTGGCGAGCTTCTATGGCAATATGGCCTCGGTCTCGACGCCGGACGTCGATTCGGCGGCCCAGCATATCGGCAAGGTCGCCGATGGCGATCTCTCGGATCGCGACAAGGCGCTGCGGGCCGCTGCCCGCTCCGTGGCAGAACAAGTATTGAAAGCGCCTGACCCTGCAAGCTTGACGCAAGCAAGCGATTCTACTTCTTCTAATGAAGAGAATACTTCAGAACAGGCCGCTGTTACTACGGACGCCGAATCGCAATCGCCCACCGCTCCCCCATCGGAACCGGTTGACGACGGAGCGGCACCGGCGCTCCCGGCAGACAGCAGCCAGGACCAGCAGAATGCTGATCCTGCCTACAAATCCTTTATGGCTGCGAACCGGTCCAAGCTTGACGATATCGACAAGCTGCTGGGCGAAGAGGGCAATTGAGATCATGGATATCAGCGTTTCGGGGGGAACGGCACCGGTTGAGGCGCCGTCAGCGAAATCCAATCGCCCTGTCGGCAAGGACGATGATGGCGGCAAGGGCGGCTTTTCGGACGTCCTGCAGAAAGCCGGCGATAACGGCCAGGGCGCCAACGACGCTCAGACCGCTGACGGCTCGCAGCCCGCTGACACCCAGGCCGATGCCAGCGTCATCGCCCGGTCGCGCCAGCATCCGAAGCCGATCATTGATCTCAGCGACACCTCGCTGAAGCAGCAGGCCGAAACCAAGCCGGAAACGGTCTCGGTCGGCAAGACGCTGAAGGAACAGTTGCAGGAAGCCGCTGCGCTGCCGAAGGAAAAGAATACCAAGGACAAGTCCGACAAGCTCGACGAAGACACCCTGCCGCAGGCGGCCAAGGGCGCCAAGCCGGCAAAGGGCGAAGAAACCAAGAAGTCTTCCAAGGGCGAGACCGAGGATGCCGCAAGCGATGCGCTCGATCTCCTGAAGAAAGACGTCCCGCAGCAGCCTGCCGTGATCACCACGGTCATGCAGGGCACCGCCGTGAAGGCGAAGGACGACACCGCGCCTGGCAAGGACAAGAAGGACGATAAGGTCGAGGCAACCGGCAAGGCGGAAACGCATGCCACGGACGCGCTGGCGGCGATCAGCGGCCCGAAGGCTGCCGAGGTTCCCGTGCCCGGCGCTGAGGGCTCCGAGGCTGCCGATGGCAAGATCTTCCGTTTGAGCCGCGCCGATGGCCGCGGTGAATCGATGGATATTCATATCGGCACCGAAAATGCCGGAGAGACCGGCGCCAAGGCCAAGACGGATATCGAGAACGTCACCGTGCTCGAATCGCGCCGCTATATCGGCCTCGCTCAGAACTCCGCTTCGGTCACCGCTGCCATCAGCGGCGACAAGGAATGGGCGCAGGCCATGCAGCCTGGCTCGGCGCTGTCGAACGCCGCCGAGTGGACGAGCACCGGCAAGGTCGTCAATACGCTGAAGATCCAGATGACGCCGATCGATCTCGGTCTCGTCACGGCGACGATGCGCCTGTCCGGCGATGCCCTCAACGTCGATCTGAAGGTCGAGACGGGCGCGGCCTACCGTCAGCTCAAGGAAGATCACAGCAAGATCCTCGAATCGCTGCGCAGCCAGGGCTACACGGTCGACAACGTCACCATCAGCATGGCGCCGGTCGAAAAGACCGACACCAGCGCGCAGGCGAACGCACAGGGCCAGTCCGGCCAGCAATCCCTGCAGCAGGGACAGGGCGGGGAGGCGCGTGAGCGCCAGTCGCAGACCGCACAGCGAGGGAATGGAGGCTTTGATGGCGCAGCTGAGACCGGCGTGGAAGGCGCTGCTTCTGGCTCCGATCGCAGCAGCGGTTCTGGCGGCGTTTACCTCTGAGGCAGCCGCCTCCAACGGTGCCTGCGAGAAGGAAATCCAGTCGGCCGCTGCCAAGTACGGCATCCCCGAAGGTATCCTCTATTCGGTCGGTTTGACGGAGACGGGACGCAAGGGATCGTTATATCCCTTCGCGCTCAACATCGAGGGAAAGGCGGTCTTTCCACCCTCCGAAGCAGATGCGATGCGCCAGTTCGATACGGCGACCCGCGCCGGCGCGAAACTGATCGACATCGGCTGCATGCAGATCAACCATTACTTTCATGGCGAGAACTTCCGCTCCGCCGAGGAGATGTTTGACCCGCACACCAATGTGGAATATGCGGCGAAGTTCCTGCGCAACCTCCACGACCGTCACGAAACCTGGACGATGGCGGTAGCGAGATACCACGCAGGACCCAACAACGACCCCGCGCAGAAGCAGTATGTCTGCCGGGTGATCGCCAATCTGGTCGCCACCGGCTACGGCAAGTGGACTCCTAATGCGAGTAACTTCTGTCAGAATTGATGCAATCAAAGATGGCAAAAAGAGAACAAAGCGGAATCGTGTCGAAATGTGGCAGGAATCCGCCAGAATCTGGCCACGCAAGGCCTAATTTACCAGGTGTTAACTTTTCCACGAAATTTTTGTGTGCATAAGTCCGGAGACCTACTATATGTAGAGCAAATCGGGACGCAAAGGTTAAGCAACTATTAATTCCTGCCATTAACTTCCAACACCTTGTTCCAGATTCGTACGATTCGTACCCATAGATCATCGAAGTGCCACACTGATTCGGAGGCGGACGAATGATCGTCGTGGTTGATGAGCGCGAGCTCGTTAAGGATGGATATACATCTCTATTTGGCCGGGAAGGCATTCCTTCGACAGGCTTTGATCCAAACGAATTTGGCGAATGGGTGCAGACGGCGGCGGACTCGGATATCGCTGCTGTTGAAGCATTCCTGATCGGCCAGGGCCAGCAGACCTTCGAGCTGCCGCGGGCAATCCGCGATCGCTCCCAGGCACCTGTTATCGCGGTCAGCGATCAGCCCTCGCTCGAAACGACGCTTGCACTTTTTGATTGCGGTGTCGACGACGTGGTCCGCAAGCCGGTCCACCCCCGTGAAATCCTCGCTCGCGCTGCGGCGATCCGCCGCCGCCTGAAAGCGATTGCAAGCCACACCGATATCGGCGCCATCCGCGTCTTCTCGGACGGCCGCGATCCCGAGATCCACGGCGAAGTTTTCGCGCTGCCGCGCCGCGAGCGCCGCATCCTCGAATATTTGATTGCCAACCGTGGACGCCGCGTCACGAAGACCCAGATCTTCAACGCCATCTACGGCATCTTCGACGAGGAAGTCGAAGAGAACGTCGTCGAAAGCCATATCTCCAAGCTGCGCAAGAAGCTGCGCAAGAAGCTCGGTTTCGACCCGGTCGATTCGAAGCGTTTCCTTGGCTACTGCATCGACTGGAACTGATTTCAGTGTTGGGCCCTGCTGCGCGGGCGCCCGTTCAACATTTCGAACGGTCCGCTCGCCACCAGACAGCTTCACGCAAGGCCCGCCAAATACTCTCCAAGCTATCAAGGAAAACGAGGTTTTCAGATGAGCATTTTTGGCAGCATGAAGACGGCAGTGTCCGGCATGAATGCCCAGGCAAACCGCCTGAGCACCGTCGCCGACAACATCGCGAACGCAAACACCACGGGCTACAAGTCGGTATCGACGGCATTTTCGTCGCTCGTCCTGCCGTCCTCGGCCGGCAACTACAACTCCGGTGGTGTTCAGACGTCCGTCCGCCAGTCCGTGACTTCCCAGGGTGATCTCTCCTACACGACCTCGGGCACCGACCTCGCCATTTCGGGCGATGGCTTCTTCATCGTCCAGAGCCCGGACGGAACCTCGGTTCTGACCCGCGCCGGCGATTTCACCAAGGACAAGAACGGCAACCTGGTCAACGCCGCCGGCTTCACGCTCATGGGCTATCCCTACACGGCAGGCCCGCCGGCAGTCGTCGTCAACGGTTTCGATGGCCTCGTTCCCGTCAACGTCAACCAGTCCGGCCTGACCGCGATCGAATCGACGAGCGCCACCTTCTCCGGCAACTTGAACTCCGACATGCCCGTTGTGCCGGCTGCCGACTTGCCGAGCGCAAACGTCGACCCGGGCGTCAGCGCGGCCGGTACGCCCAACACCTACAAGACGTCGATGGTTGTCTTCGACAAGCTTGGTGGCAAGGTTCAGTACGATTTCTACTTCACGAAGTCAGCCGCAGCCACTGCGACGACGTCCGGTGAATGGGACGTGGCGATCTACCGCAAGGACGCGGCGGCAACGTCAGGCACGAGCTCGTTCCCGTATACCCCGGCTACTCCGGTTGCCAGCGGCACGATGGTCTTCGACAAGAGCGGCAATCTGATTACCGACCCGGCCGATGCGGACGCCGGTTCGATTACCGGAAACGTCACCATTGCAGATACGACGAGCGATCTCAGCATCGATCTCGATCTTTCGAAGTACACGCAGAAAGCCTCTGCAAACAGCGGTACGGGTTCGCCGAACGGTCAGCCGGCCAGCGAAGTTACCGGCGTCACCATCGACAAGGATGGCACGGTTTACGCCAACTACAAGGAAGGCGATCCGAAGCCGGTCTTCCGCATTCCTCTGGCGACTGTTGCCAGCCCGGACGAGCTGACGCTTCTCAGCGGCAACGTCTATCAGGCAAACGGCCGATCGGGCGTTACGGTCACCGGCTACCCGCAGACCAATGGTTTCGGCTCCATCCAGGCCGGCGCCCTCGAAGGCTCGAACGTCGACCTCGCAGGTGAGCTGACCGAGATGATCGAATCTCAGCGCAGCTACACCGCCAATTCCAAGGTCTTCCAGACGGGTTCGGACATCATGGACGTCCTCGTCAACCTCAAGCGATAATCTAGGGTAACCGGTAAGCCATGTCGCTCACGTCAGCACTTAATACGGCTCAAAGCATCTTCAACAACACGGGCACGCAGAGCGCGATCGTGTCGGGGAATATCGCCAATGCCGGCAACAAGGACTATGTGCGCCGGCAGGCGATGATCAGCACGTCGCTGGATGGCGCATCGGTAGTCAAGATCGACCGTGCGCAGGAGGATGCTCTCCTGCGCCAGTACCTTGCAAGCAACTCGCAGGACAGTGCACAGCAGACGCTGTTGAACGGTCTGGAAGATGTAAAGAGCGTTCTCGGCGGCAACGATTATGAGACGTCCCCGTCCTCATACCTCGCCGCCTTCCAGCAAAAGCTCGGCGCATTCCAGACGTCCCCGAACAACGCCGTCGCCGCACAGGGCGCGATCAGCGCAGCGCAAGACCTTGCAAACTCGCTGAACAACGCTACGGCATCGGTTCAGAATACCCGAGCGGCCGCAGACAAGTCGATCGCGACCCAGGTTGACACGCTGAACTCGTTGCTCTCGCAGTTCGAGACGGCCAACAACGCTGTCAAGAACGCAGTCAACACCAACTCCGACCCGTCGGATGCATTGGATCAGCGCGACAAGCTGCTGAAGCAGATCTCCAGCATCGTCAGCGTCAATCCGGTGTCGCGCAGCGGCAACGACATGGCGCTTTACACCGCCGATGGCGTCGTACTCTTCGACACCGTTCCGCGCTCGGTTCAATTCACGCCGACGCCGACCTACCAGGCGAGCGACAAGGGCAACGGTGTCTATATTGACGGCGTGGCTCTCGCCATGGGGCAGGGCGGCACGACCTCCGGCCAGGGAAGCCTTCAGGCGCTTCTGCAGATTCGCGATGATGTCGCGCCGAAGTTCCAGAACCAGCTGGACGAAATCGCCAAGGGCCTCATCAACATGTTCGCGGAGACCAACTCCGATGGCAGTTCGACGAAGCCAGGCTTGTTCACATGGACGGATTCGACCGGCGCTGTCGGAGGAATGCCGCCGATCGATACGAGCACGAACCCGGCAACCAGCCCGATCATCTCAGGCTTGGCAGGTTCGATCAAGGTAAGCTCCGCGGTCATCACCTCGCAAGGTGGTGACCCCATGAAGCTTCGTGACGGTTCGATCAACGATCCGGTACCTGCCCCGACGACGCCGCCCTATTTCAATACGAATCCTACGGGCAATGGCGGTTACACGGCGCAGCTCGACAAATACTACAATGCCATGAGCGCGAAGGTCGATTTCGACCCGGGTACCGGCGTAGTCGGTTTCAACACCGGCTCCGGCATCGATTCCAACGTCAGCATCATGGACTTTGCCGCCAACTCTGTCGGTTGGCTCGAACAGTACCGCAGCAGCGCCAGCGATGCCTCTGAGAACACGTCGGCTGCTCTGTCGCGCTCGGACCAGGCCTATTCAAATGAGACTGGCGTCAACCTCGACGAGGAGCTGACGCTGATGCTCGATATCGAGCAGTCCTACAAGGCGGCGACGAAGATTTTGAACGCCGTCGATGAAATGCTGAAGTCATTGCTGGATATTGCGAGTTAACGATGAAAAGCTCATTCATTTCTAGTTCAGCCATTCAGAACGCCATGCGGTTGACGATCCGTCAGTCGCAGAACCAGATGGTTCAGTCGGCAGTCGAGGCCAGCACCAAGATGTACGCCGACGTCGGCGTAGCGCTCGGTGTGAACACGGCAAAGAGCATCGACTTCAATCGCGAAATCGATCGTATCAAGTCGATCAAGGACAGCAATTCCGTCGTCAACCTTCGCCTGGAAATGTCGCAGAACGGTCTCGGTGACCTGAACAGCTCTGCCGACGATCTGATGGCCAAGCTGACGGCGCTTAAGGGCAGCGAAAGCGCGACGACGATCAGCGTTACACTGCAGCAGGCATCCAGCGCGTTCTCGACGCTGATGGGGACTGCGAACTCGTCTGCCAACGGCGAATACCTCTTCTCCGGCGTCAACACCGATGTGCCGCCGCTGACAGATCAGAGCTCCGCAGCAATCAGCGCCATGCAGACCAATCTGCAGGCCTATGCCAGCGGCCTGACCAATCCCGTCACCGGCAATCCCAAGACGGTTGCCGATCTCGATGAAACCGACATGAAGAATTTCATGACGACGTTCGTCGAGCCGATGTTTACCGGTGACACGTTGCCGGCAGGCTATCCGGTCGGCGCACCGGTGCCGACGTCAGGCGCTTACGTCACGAACCCGCCGGCCTGGGGCGATTGGTCTTCTGCATCAAACCAGAACATGACCAGCCGCATCAGCAATTCGGAAGTCGTCACGTCTTCGACCAATGCCAATTCGGACGGCATGCGCTATTTCGCCATGGCGACGATCATGACGCAGGCCCTGGCTGGCCAGGGTCTCGGAACGGCCGGCATGGCAGGTCTGTCGGATGGTGCAATTGACTATGCAGGCCGGGCCGTTGACGGTCTGACGGGCCAGCAGAGCCAGCTCGGTCTCTCGCAGGAGCGTGTGACGAAGTCCAACGACGCACTGGATGCGCAGTCGACTATTCTGCAGGGCAAACTCATCGATCTCACGGGCGTGGATCCGGTCGAGGCGACCACGATCGTCAAGAACATGGAAACCCAGCTTCAGACCTCTTACACGATCATCTCGAAGATCCAGCAGTTGAGCCTCGTAAACTACCTTTGATGATCAAAGGTACCTAGAAGGATGCATGAATGTATCAGTTCTCTTATGCCGAGGTCATGCAAGACTCGGTGGCCGATGCAAAAGAAAGGGAACGACAAGTTCTCGATCGGTCTATCGAAATGCTTGCCGCGGCGCGCGACAAGGGAAAATACGGCCGGGAAGCCATCGAGGCGCTGTTTTACACCCGCCGCGTTTGGGTCAGCTTCGTGGAGGACTTGAAGCACCCGGACAATCAGCTTGAGATTGAGCTCCGCGCCAATCTGATTTCGATCGCAATCTGGATTTTGAAGGAATGCGACAGGATCAGACGGCGGCAATCGGACAACTACCAGGGCATTATCGACATTACCACCATCATCAGGGATGGACTTAAATGAAAAGTACACTTCGCATTTCGCTTA
Organism: Rhizobium sp. BG4; assembly: GCF_016864575.1. Lineage (NCBI taxonomy): Bacteria > Pseudomonadati > Pseudomonadota > Alphaproteobacteria > Hyphomicrobiales > Rhizobiaceae > Rhizobium > Rhizobium sp. BG4. Next base: position 1,174,624 of record NZ_CP044125.1, on the reverse strand, counting down.
AAGCCGGGGAAAGAATCTTCATCAACGGCGCGGTTTTGCGCGTTGACCGCAAGGTCGCGCTGGAATTCCTGAATGATGTGACCTTCCTTCTCGAAAATCACGTCTTGCAGCCGGAAGATGCCACGACGCCTTTGCGCCAGCTTTACTTCATCGCGCAGATGATCCTCATCAACCCGGAAGGCAAGGAACAGTCGACGGCGATGTTCCGCAAGTCGATCACCATGCTGCTGACCTGCTTCCGCAACGAGGAAGTTCTGGCCGAACTGAAGCGCATCGACGGTCTGGTTTCGACCGGCCGCGCCTTTGATGCTCTCAAGGCGATCCGCTCGCTCTACGCCATTGAGGACAACATCCTCAACACGCAGGAAATGGCGCCGGCGATGGTCGAACAGATCCGCAAGGAGATCGCACCATGGCGGTAAGCGGCGTCGGAGCGACGGACACTTCGTCCTCGTCGAGCAGCACGTCTTCTGCGCAGCAGAAGGCGACGCTGAACTACGATAACTTCCTTCAGCTGCTGATCGCGCAGATGAAGAACCAGGATCCGACCGATCCCGTGGACGCTAGCGAGCAGATGTCTCAGCTCGCCAGCTTCTCGCAGGTCGAACAGACGATCCAGACGAATACCAAGCTCGACACGCTGCTTTCCAGCTCCAGCCTCACTCAGGCCGGCAGCTATATCGGCAAGTACATGGAAAGCGCGGACGGTAGCGTCAAAGGCGTCATCTCCTCGGTCAAGGTTTATTCCGACGGCATCATTGCAACGACGAAGGATGGCGGTAAAATTCTCGTCCAGACTGGCGTCACGATCTCTGATTCGGCGCCGGCAACGACCCCGACAGGCGATAGCGGCAGCTCTGGCAGCTCGTCCAACACCTAAGTCCGGCTCGCGCCGGACTTTTCTCCCAAGGCGATATGAGGTTGCCTGATGAATGAAGCTGATGCACTCGATCTGTTCCAGGCAGCCATCTGGACCGTGCTTGTCGCGGCGGGCCCCGCGGTTGCTGCGGCCATGGTCGTCGGTCTGATCATCGCGCTCATTCAGGCCCTCACGCAGATCCAGGAAGCGACGCTGACCTTCGTTCCGAAGATCGTCGCCGTCCTGATCACCGTCGGCATCTCGGCGCCCTTCGTCGGCTCGCAGATTTCGATCTTCACGGACATGGTTTTTTCGCGCATCCAGTCCGGCTTCTGAGCCATCTTCGCGCAAGCTTCGCCATTTAACTGTCGATCCGAATAGGGCGGGTCCCGGTATCCGCCCCCTCTCATGAAGAGACGGAACCAGTTATGGCGCAACCACCTGCACTACCGCTTCCCAAATCCGCACCGAGTTTGCGCGATATCGGCTTTGCCTTCGGCATCATCGTTATCATCTGCATTCTCTTCCTGCCGATTCCGCCATTTCTGATCGACCTCGGCCTGGCATTCTCGATCGCTTTCTCGGTGCTGATCCTCATGGTCGCGCTGTGGATCAAGAAGCCGCTGGAATTCTCGTCCTTCCCGACCATTCTGCTGATCGCGACCATGACGCGACTGGCGCTGAACATCGCCACGACGCGCGTCATCCTTTCGCACGGCAACGAAGGTCATGATGCGGCCGGTGGCGTTATCGCCGGCTTCGCAAGCCTCGTCATGTCCGGCGACTTCGTGATCGGTCTGATCGTCTTCTTGATCCTGATCACCATCAACTTCATCGTCATCACCAAGGGTGCGACGCGTATCGCGGAAGTCGGCGCGCGTTTCACCTTGGACGCCATTCCCGGTAAGCAGATGTCGATCGACGCCGACCTTTCTGCCGGCATCATCGACGAGAAGGAAGCACAGCGCCGCCGTAAGGAACTCGAAGAAGAAAGCTCCTTCTTCGGTGCCATGGACGGTGCGTCCAAGTTCGTGCGCGGTGATGCTGTCGCCGGCCTTCTGATCACCGGCATCAACGTCTTCGGCGGCATCATCATCGGCTATTTCCGCCACGGCATGCCGATCGGCGAAGCGGCCGACGTCTTCGTCAAGCTGTCGGTCGGCGACGGTCTTGTGTCGCAGATGCCGGCTCTTATCGTTTCGCTCGCTGCAGGCCTCCTGGTTTCGCGCGGCGGCAATGTCGGCTCCACCGACGAAGCGGTTATCGGTCAGCTCTCCGGCTATCCGCGCGCGCTCTCGGTCTCGGCCGCCCTCATGGCGATCCTCGGCCTGATGCCCGGTCTGCCGACCGTCCCCTTCATGCTGCTCGGCGGCCTGATGGCTTTCGGCGCCTGGTTCATCCCGCGCCAGATCGAGGCTGAGAACAAGATCCGCCGCGAACAGGAAGAAAAGAAGGTCGTCCAGAGCAAGGAGCTCGAGAAGGACTCGGTCAAGTCTGTCCTGCGCACCTCGGAAATCGAGCTCGCACTGGGCAAGATGGTCTCGACCCGCCTGCTCGGCGCGCATCAGGAACTCGCCTTCCGCGTCGGCAAGATGCGTAAGAAGTTCGCGACGCAATACGGTTTCGTCGTTCCCGAGATCAAGGTCACCGACGATATCGCGATCGCCGAAAAGTCCTACCAGATCCGCATCCATGGCACGACCGTCGCCTCGAACCAGCTGCGTGTCGGCGAAGTGCTGGTCGTCACCGGCTCGGGCCGCAAGCCGCGTATTCCGGGAGACGAAATCCGCGAACCCGCTTTCGGCATGCCTGCGGTTTCGGTTCTCGAAGCCTTTACCGAAGATCTGAAGCGCGAAGGCTTCCAGCCGATCGACAACGTCTCCGTCGTCCTGACGCATATGAGCGAAGTCATCCGCAACAACTTGCCGCAGCTCCTGTCCTATAAGGACGTCAAGGTGCTGATCGACCGGCTCGATCCGGAATACAAGAAGCTGGCGGACGAAATCTGCACCTCGCACATGTCCTATTCGGGCCTGCAGGCGGTGCTGAAGCTGCTGCTCGCCGAGCGCGTCTCGATCCGCAACCTGCATCTGATACTCGAAGCCGTCGCCGAACTCGCGCCGCATGTTCGCAAGACCGAGCAGATCGTCGAACACGTCCGCATCCGCATGGCGCAGCAGATCTGCGGCGACCTTGCCGATAACGGTGTGCTCCGCGTCCTGCGACTCGGCAGCAAGTGGGATCTCGCCTTCCACCAGGCTCTGAAGCGCGACAACAAGGGCGAAGTTGTCGAATTCGACATCGATCCGCGTGCTCTCGAAGAGTTCAGCGAGCAGGCGACGAAGGTTATCCGTGAATTCATGGATCGCGGCCTGCCTTTCTGCCTTGTCACGTCGCCGGAAACGCGCTCCTATGTGCGCATGATCATCGAACGCTTGTTCGCGACGCTTCCGGTTCTGTCCCACGTCGAGTTGGCGAAGGGCATCGAGATAAAGATTTTGGGCTCGGTTTCATGATAACAGACCCGCAGGGCACCATCCTTGCGCTCTTTCTGATCTTTTGCAGGGTTGGTGGTTGCGTCTTGGCGATGCCGGGGTTTTCCTCGGCACGCGTGCCTGAAATCCTGCGGGTTTTCGTTGCCGCCGGCCTCTCTCTCGCCCTGCTGCCGATGATGTGGGATACGGTCTATCCCTCCGTCAGCGGCACCAGCGCCACCTATATCGGCCTGATCTTCACCGAATCGCTGATCGGCGTCATGTACGGCCTGCTCGCCCGCGTCTACACGATGGGCTTCCAGTTCGCGGCGACGATCATCGCCATGATGGTCGGCTACACCTCGCCGGCCGGCAACGACGTCGTCGAAGATTCGCAGGAAACCAGCCTGTCCGGTTTCATCACCTTCGCCGGCATCATGGTTCTCTTCCTGATGGATTTCCATCACATCGTCTTCAAGGCGCTGGTCGATTCCTACACGACCATGCCCTTCGGCGGCCCCGGCGACATGCGCGCCAACCTGATCTCGCTCACCGATACGCTGGTCTCGACCACCTACATCATGCTCCGGCTCTCGAGCCCGTTCCTGATCTACAGTATGATGTTCAATGTCTCGATCGGCTTCATCAATAAGCTGGCGCCGCAGATCCCGGTCTACTTCATCTCGACGCCATATCTGCTGCTCGGCGGGCTTTTCCTGTTCTATTTCTCGGTCGCGGCGCTGATCAGCCAGTTTGCGCAATCCTTCCCCACCGTCTTCATAGGGCTCTAGAGCAATGGCGGAACAGACCCGGTCTCAGAAGCTGAAGCGCCTGGTCGCGGTGCAGCGTCATCTCGAGCAGATGGCCGAATACGACCTGGCCGAAACGGCGCGCCAGCGCGTTGAGGTCAACCAGTCGATGGACAATGTCATCGACGCGTTGGGCTCCGTCGATCCGATTCACCGCGCCTTCTCGCAGAGCTATGCCGACCGCTTCGAGCGACTCAGCACCAAGGACAAACAGCTGACGGGCATCCAGCAGCTGCACGAAATGCGCCTGCAGCGCGAGCGTGCAAAGGGCGACAGGCTGGAGGAGGGGATGAAAGAAGCCCTGGAATCCGAGCGCCGCGAGGCCGATGACAATGCGGTCTACGATATCATCGACCAGAAATTTGCAACGCCAGCCTCCAGCAAGCTTCAAAAATAATAATCGCCACAACCTTACATTAGAGGATTGTGACGTTGGCTATCTCGCCCCCCAGTGATCTTGTCCTGGACGTTGTCAAAGCTGCCGACCCGACAGAGGTCGCGGCCGCCCAGGAGAAACTGAAGGCAGCCCGTGCTGCGTTCCGGGCAACCAGCCTTGCCGAGAACGGCAATGGCTTCTCCTCGAAGATCGAAGGTCTCGAAAGCACGGCGAAAACCGGCCTCGACGACGTCAAGAACCGCGAAAAGACCGAGCAGATTCCGGAAACCTACCGGAAGTTCGAATCGATGGTTCTGCAGAACTTCATCAAGAACATGCTGCCGAGCGATAGCGAGCAGGTCTACGGCAAGGGCGCCACCGGCGACATCTGGAAGGGCATGATGGCCGAGCAGCTCGGTAACGTCATCTCCAAGGGTGACGGCATCGGCATCGCCAAGCAGCTCTATCACGATGCCCTTCGCAAGAAGGAAGGCGGCATCGTCAACGCCACTGCCGACCAGGATGACCGCAAGGTCGCCTTCAGCATGATCGACGAATTCCAGCGCAAGACATTTGGCACGCCGACGGCGGAGACCAAGTCCAGTAAAGAAGCATAGCCGAGGATAAAAATGGAAATAATCTCGAACGAATATCGTATCAAATCGGTCCTCGGCCGCCTGGAAATGATCATCGATAACGAGAATACGCGTATCGGTGCCGATCCGCAGTTCGACCTCAAGGTATCGAACGCGCACAAGAGCCGTTGCCTGTATGAGCTGTCGATGCTGTTCCGCGATACCGATCCGGCTGAACTTGCCGCTTCGCATCTCGACCAGCTGCATGGTCTGAAGAAGAAGCTGACGCTCAACGCGCGCCGCGTCGAGGCTCACCTCGAAGCCGTCCGTGCCGTGGCCGATCTCCTGAAGAGCGCCGTGCAGGATGCGGATGCCGACGGTACCTATTCCCAGGAACAATTCGTCGCGCGTGATAACTGATGCTTAAACTCGTCTTTACAGGCATCTGGGTCTGCGTGATCACGCTGGCTTCGGTCTATTTCTCGGTGAAGATGGCCACCGCGCCAGCGCCGCCGCCGGACGATTCCAAGCAGGCGCAGCTCGAGCTTGTCAAAGGCGAGACCGTCACCATTCCGATCATCGGCGATGGCGCGGTAACCGGCTATTTCATCGGCCAGCTGAACTTCATGATGAACAAGGATGTCGTGAAGGGCGCCACGCTGCCGCTGACGGAAATGACGACGGATCAGCTGTTCACGCTGCTCGTCGGCAACAAGATGGTCGATATCAGCAAGGTGAAATCCTTCGATCCGCAGGCATTCCGCGATGCGGTCAAGAAGGGCATGAACGAGCGGCTGGGCGGCGACTACATCGCCGACGTCATGCTGCAGCAGCTCGATTATCTCTCGAAGGAAGATCAGAAGGCCGCCACCTCCGGCCAGCAGCCGAAGATGGGCAAGCCGGTCAAGATCGTCGAAGCGGCACCTGCAGAGGATGCGGCAGCGGCGCCGGCCGCGCACTGATCGTATTCATGGTCCAGATCGAGATGGCGCCCACGGGCGCCATCCGCGTTTTTGGGGCGGCGATGGTTAACCGTTCCTTTCCCCGGTTCCCGCAATGCGACGGGTTTTCCTAAAGGTTGTTTGAAATTGAGCTGATATACCCTTGGTTCAGGCCAGTCATGGCTCTGCATCCGGGATAGCGGCTGCAGGCTCTGCCAGCCACGCTCCCCGCCATCACCGGCAGGAGTGCCGTCTGTCGCTTGTTTTCCGGGATGCTCGGCGCATGAAGCACCCCCTGCAGGAGGTTGGGATGAATCTGATCGCGAATTTCGCGGTTATGGCCTCGCGCCGCACGATTTTCGACGTGCCGGTCTGCGATCTCGGATGGGACGACGCGCTCGTCTTCATCAATGAGCTGGCGTCACTGCCGGTCGGCCAGACGGTCATCTCCTTCGTCAATGCCCACAACATGCTGATGACGCTGCGCGATCCGGAGTATCGCGACATCCTCGAACAGAACCTGGTCCTGCCCGATGGTATCGGCCTCAACATCGCCTCGCAGGTGTCGCATGGCGGTCCGTTCCCGGCCAACCTCAACGGCACGGATTTCGTCCCCGCACTTCTGACCTTCATGGAAACGCCGCGCCGCGTCGGCCTGATCGGCGGCAAGCGCGCCGTCGTCGAGCGCGCTGCGGCGAATTTCGCCAAGCATGCGCCGTGGCACGAATTCGTCGTCATTTCCGATGGTTATTTCGACAAGGACAATCCCGTCGATGTCATCGCCGAGCTCGACGCCCAGAAGGTCGACATGCTGATCATCGGCATGGGCACGCCGCTGCAGGAAAAGTGGGCGCATCGCCATGTCCGCCCGGAGCATGCCCGTCTCGTGCTGACGGTCGGCGCGCTCTTCGATTTCGTCTCGGGCGAGATCCCGCGCGCGCCGGAAACGGTGCGCATGATGCGGCTCGAATGGGCCTACCGATTGGTCCAGGAGCCGTCCCGCCTCTGGCGCCGTTATGTCGTCGGCATTCCGGTCTTCCTGTTTCATGTTCTGCAATACCGGTTCAGCCGGCGCGAGCGGATGTTGAAACTCGATGGTGATCGCGGCAATTCTCTGCCGCCGCAGAAGCGCAGCGGCACGCATCAATAGCGGCCTCCTGAACCGTTCATTAACCATTTCTTTGCCATGATTGTTTAGGCTTGATTAATACTCGCTGAGCCGCGGGTAATGGCCGGACCATCACGTGCGTGAGAAGTGGCATCCATGTATGACAATAAGGCATTGAACGGCAGACGGACAGGCGCCCCGCTCGGCGCGCGGGAAGCATCGCGCGGCGATCATGCGCCTGCGGTTCGTCCCTCCGAAGCCGAATTGCTGCGTGTCATCGAAAAGGCGCTCGAAGAGCAACGCCAGGCGCGGGCGAGGGCAGAGGCTCCGCTGGCAAGCCGTATCGAAGCCATTCTCGCTCCGCAGTTCGTGCCCGCCAATGACGCGCCATCGCAGCCGGCGAAAGCAGAAAAGCCCCCGGTCCAGCCTGCCGCCGTCCCGCAGCTGCCGGAACCGGTATTCGTCCCCGCCAATACCAATGACATCCCCGCAGCCGTCGATGACGAGCCGCTCCATCTTCCCTTGAAGCCGATTGCGTTTGCGCTTGTTGGCCTGATGCTCGGCGCGGCCTTTCCGCTCATGATGCCGCAGGCGCCCGTCCGCTATGCCGCCGCCACCGTGCTGCATGTCGGCGGCGATACGGCGACCCGTCCGGCGCTGACGCAGGCGGCCGCGAAGAAGCTGGTCTCCGCCCCGATGATCGCCACGGCCGTGGCGTCGCTGAAGCTCGACCGCGATCCTGAATTCGCTGGCGAGAAGCCCAACGCCGTCGGTATCGCCCTCGATCTTTTGTCCGGCAACGGGGCGGCAGCAGACGCCGCGTCCCGCGCCGAGGCGTCTCTGGCAGCAGCCGTCGAAGCCGTGCCGGATGGCGGCACCGGGCTCGTCAGGCTCAATGTCTCCACCGCAAGCGCCGAGAAATCCCGCCAGATCGCCGCGCGCCTGTCAGGCATGCTGCTCGCGTCGCCGGCAGGCAGCGCTGCCGGATCGGACGGCACGTTGAAGAAGGCCTATGAGCAGGCCCGCGCCGAACTTGACGCCTTCACGGCCAAGACCGGTGAAGGCAACGTCAAGGTTGCCATCGACCTTCAGCAGCGGATCAACCAGCTGGATGCCGATCTCAAGGTTGCCGAACAGCGTATTACCCTCTCGAAGGAGCGCGCCGATCGCCTGAAGGCGGCCAAACCGGCCGATGTCGTCGATGGCGTGCTGCCCACCGATATGATGTCGCCAGTGCTGCTGGACGCGCGTGACAGATATGCCGCCGAGAAGGCAACGCTTTCGCAGCTCTCGATCGATCTCGGCCCGCGTCACCCGAAGCTTCTTGCCCAGCAGGGGATCGTCGATGGTCTCCGCGACAAGCTCTCCCGCGAACTCTCGGTGCAGGCGAAAGACGCCGCCGTCGACGCCAAATCCGCCGTCGACGCACGCCGCAAGCTCAGCGACGAACGCAACGGCCTGATCGCCCAGAGCCGCGATACCGGCGTCGATCTCGCCAAGCTGACCGAATTGCGCGACAAGGCGGATGCAGCCAAGTCGCGGCTCGATACGACCCTGCCTCAGGCTGGCATGGGCGACGGCAATATCTCCATGCAGGCTGCTCCGCAGGTCTTCGCGATCGCGACCGGCTACAGCACGCCCCTTCGCTCCGCGATCGGCGGCGGCATCGGCCTGATCCTCGGTCTTGCCGCCTCGATGCTGTCAGGCCTGTTTCGCAAGCGACAGGAAGACCCGCTCGATCTCCTGGATATCCCGGTGATCGTCGAGCCGCCCGCCGTCCAGCAGCCGGAGCCCGAGCCGGAGCAGCCGGACGATCTCACGGCGCTGCGGGCCGAACTGGCAGAGTTGCGCAGCCGCTTCCAGAGCTATGCGGCAACTGGCCGCTAACCGCGATTTCTCCTCACGCGGCGGCATCATTGCCCTTGCATTTGCCGCTTTTAAACAGGATAGGGCGTTCTGAGGCAAACGGCGTGGCGGGCGAAGGCCTAGCTTCGCACGCGATGGCACAGGCGGGAGAGACGCGTGACGACAGTGATCGATGGCAAGCAGGTAGCCGCTTCGGTGATCGAAACCGTGAAGGCGGCGACGGCATCGCTCGAAAAGCAGAGCGGCGTGAAGGCGGGTCTTGCAGTGGTGATCGTCGGCGATGATCCGGCAAGCCATGCCTATGTCAATTCCAAGAGCAAGATGGCGAAGGAATGCGGCTTCAAGTCTGTGCAGTACACGCTGCCGGCCGCAACGAAGCAGGAAGAGCTTGCCGCTCTCGTCGCATCGCTGAACGATGACGCCTCGATCCACGGCATTCTCGTGCAGCTGCCGCTGCCGAAGCCGCTGAACAGCGAGCCGATCATCCAGTCGATCCTGCCGGAAAAGGATGTCGACGGCCTGCACGTTGTCAACGCCGGCAAGCTCGCCACCGGCGATCTCGAAACCGGTCTCGTCTCCTGCACGCCGGCCGGCGCCATGGTCTTCGTTCGCCGCACGCATGGTGAAGACCTCTCCGGTCTGAACGCCGTCGTGATCGGCCGCTCGAACCTCTTCGGAAAGCCGATGGCGCAGCTGCTGCTGAACGCCAATGCAACCGTCACCATCGCGCACTCGCGCACCAAGGATCTGCCGGCCGTCTGCCGCAATGCCGATATTCTGGTTGCAGCCGTCGGCCGTCCCGAGATGGTCAAGGCCGATTGGGTGAAGCCCGGCGCAACCGTCATCGATGTCGGCATCAACCGCGTCCCGGCACCGGAAAAGGGTGAGGGCAAGACCCGCCTCGTCGGCGACGTCGCCTTTGCGGAAGCTGAACAGGTCGCCTCGGTCATCACCCCGGTTCCGGGTGGCGTCGGCCCGATGACGATCGCCATGCTGATGGCCAATACCGTGATTGCCGCTCACCGCACCGCCGGCCAGAAGCCGCCGCAGTTCTGATCAGCTGCGCGGGGCAGGGCCTGTCGATCCCCTGACGATCAGTTCCGCCTTCCAGAGCTCCTGCTCGGGGAAGGCGGCAGTCTGCTTGACCGTTCCGATCAGGCGCTGCGCGATGCGGGCGCCCGCGGCGCGCAGCGACGAGCGCGTCGTCGTCAGCGGCACCGAGAAATTCTCAGGCTTCAGAAGCGGCAGCACGTCGTCATGGGCGATCAGCGAGATGTCTTCGCCGAGCTTCAGTCCCGCCTGGTTTACGGCGCGGATGGCGCCGAGCGCCAGCACCGTACTTGAACAGAGGATCGCCGTCGGCCGCTCCGGCAACTGCAGGAACTGTTCCATCGCCACCATCCCCTGTTCGTCCGTCATCAGCGAATGGCTCATGCAGTCCTCGCTGAGATGCAGCCCGCGCTCGCCAAGTGCCGCCTCGACGCCTTCTCTCCGCCGGATCGCGAAATCCAGATGCGCCGGGCCGTTCATCAGCCCGAAGCGCGTATGCCCGAGCTGCAGCAGGAGCTTCGTCGCATCGTAGAAGGCGGCTTCGTTGTCGATGTCGAGATAGGGATAGTCGGGCTCCGTTCCATGCGACCGGCCATGGACGACAAAGGGCGTCGAAAGCGATTTCAGCATCGCAAGCCGGGGATCGTGGCCGCGCATATAGGCGACGAACAGCGCATCCACATTGCCGCTGATCGCCAGCCGCCGCAGCGCGCCGACCTCGTCATCGGGGTCCGATGGCATGATCACGAAATGAAAGTCGTGACGCAGCGCTTCCTCGCCTAGCCCCGCCAGGAATTCGCCGAAATGCACGTCGGACTGATGGCCGGGAGCGGTCGGCATGACGAGGCCGATCGAGCCGGCCTTGCCGGTCGCCAGACGCTGGGCCGCCTTGTTCGGGCGATAGCCGGTTTCCTTGACAGCCTGGAGCACACGCTCGCGCGTCGCCTCATTGACTTCGGGGTAGCCATTGAGGGCGCGGCTGATGGTCGTTTGGGAAAGACCGAGCAATTCCGATAGCTGTTTGAGATTCACGTGCTATGCTTCCTCCGCCGGTTTCTGCACGCAACGGTTTCTCCCGGACCGTTCAAAGCGCTTTTAAATTATGTAGCATTTGGTCCGCTTGACTCAAGAAAAATCGCTCCATATTCCCGTGTAAGCGTTGCTGCAACGCGAAATTTGCCAGTGTTTGCGCGGTATTCGCGAATTAGCTTGACTCCGTTCGGAGGAAAGTGGAATGACTTTGTTGTCAAAGCGCTTTGAAAGGCTCCGGTGAGAGGCTGAAAGTGCGGTTGGGATTGTGATGGGAGGTTGATCACATGAAAAAGATTTTTCTGATGGGCGTCGCTGCGGCGGCGCTTTTTGCAGGTAGCGTCTCTGCTGCCGATCTCAAGTTTCCTCCGGGGCAGGACGCCAAGTTCAACTGGAAGAGCTACGACGAATTCAAGGCATCGCATGCCGACCTCAAGGGTCAGCCGCTGACGATCTTCGGACCGTGGCGCGGCGAAGATGAAGCCTTCTTCCGCAGCATTCTTGCTTATTTCACCGAAGCGACCGGCATCGAAGCCACCTACTCGTCCTCGGAAAACTACGAGCAGCAGATCGTCATCGACACCCAGGCCGGTTCGCCGCCGAACGTCGCGATCCTGCCGCAACCGGGCCTTCTTGCTGACCTCGCCAGCAAGGGCTTCCTGACGCCGCTCGGCGACGATACCTCGAAGTGGGTCAAGGACAACTACGGCGCCGGCGACAGCTGGGTCGGCTACGGCACCTACAAGGGCAAGGACGGCAAGGAAGGCTTCTACGCATTCCCTTACAAGGCCGACGTGAAGTCGCTGGTCTGGTATGTGCCTGAAAACTTCAAGGAAGCGGGCTACAAGGTCCCGACGACCATGGAAGAGCTCTTCGCGCTCACCGATCAGATCGTCAAGGACGGCGGCGTTCCGTGGTGCATCGGTCTCGGTTCTGGCGGCGCGACCGGCTGGCCGGCGACCGACTGGATCGAAGACATCATGCTGCGCACGCAGAAGCCTGACGTCTACGACAAGTGGACGACGAACGAAGTGAAGTTCACCGATCCGGCCGTCGTTGCTGCGATCGAGGAATTCGGCAAGTTCGCCAAGAACGAGAAGTATGTCGATGGCGGCGTTGCAGCCGTGGCTTCGACCGACTTCCGCGACAGCCCGAAGGGCCTCTTCGCCGTTCCGCCGAAGTGCTACCTGCATCATCAGGCCTCGTTCATCCCGTCCTTCTTCCCGGAAGGCACGAAGCTCGGCCAGGACGCCGACTTCTTCTACATGCCGACCTATGCCTCGCATGCCGATCTCGGCAAGCCGGTTCTCGGTGCAGGCACGCTGGTCTCTATCGCCAAGGACTCGAAGACGGCCCGCGCCTTCGTCGACTTCCTGAAGACCCCGATCGCTCATGAAGTCTGGATGGCTCAGTCGAGCTTCCTGACGCCTTACAAGGGTGTCAGCACCGCGGCTTACGCCAACGAGCAGATGAAGCGCGAAGGCGAAATCCTGACCACTGCCACGACCTTCCGCTTCGACGGTTCGGACCTGATGCCGGGCAAGATCGGCGCCGGCGCCTTCTGGACCGGCATGGTCGATTTCGTCGGCGGCAAGTCTGCCGAAGATACCGGCAAGGAAATCCAGGCTGCCTGGGACGCCATCAAGTAATCATCGTTGTCAGATGCCGCGGCTCGGCCGCGGCATCGCTGCATGCAGGGCCGGATCCTCAAAGGGGTTCGGCCGGCGCCAGCACTGTGGTCAAACGCGTAGAGAAGTTGACGCAGGCCGGCGTAAGCCCTTCAGATAGACAGGGGTAGCAGGGGAGGGACGAATGCTATCGCAGATAGTTTCCGCTTTGGGCGTGGTGGTCGTGGCGGTTTTCGCCTGCTCGGCCTACTTTTATTTCTCGAACAAGATCTTGGATCTGGCGCTGCCGGTGAAGGATGGCGACATCCGCGCCGCATCGCGCAATCTCAATCGCCGCGGCTTGATCCGCCCCTGGCTGTTCATCGGCCCGGCGCTGCTTCTGCTCGTCGTCTATCTCGTCTATCCCGTCGTCGCGACGCTGATCCTGTCGTTCTATGATCGCTCGGGCGTCAATTTCGTCGGCTTCGCCAACTATCAGTGGGCGCTGGGCGATCGCGAATTCCGCCAGTCGATCTTCAACAACATCCTCTGGCTTGCCGTCGTACCCGCCGCCTGCACCTTCTTCGGGCTCGTCATCGCCGTGATGACCGACCGCATCTGGTGGGGCAATATCGCCAAGAGCATCGTCTTCATGCCGATGGCGATTTCCTTCGTCGGCGCCTCCGTCATCTGGAAGTTCATCTACGAATATCGCGGCGGCAACGACGTCCAGATCGGCCTGCTGAACGCTATCGTCCAGCTCTTCGGCGGCACGCCCGAAGTCTGGATCTCGGTTCCCTTCTGGAACAATTTCTTCCTGATGGTCATCCTCATCTGGATCCAGACCGGCTTCGCCATGGTCATCCTCTCGGCTGCCCTTCGCGGCATTCCCGAGGAGACGATCGAGGCCGCCGTTATCGACGGTGCCAATGGCTGGCAGATCTTCTGGCGCATCATGGTGCCGCAGGTCTGGGGCACGATCGCCGTCGTCTGGACGACCATCACCATTCTCGTCCTCAAGGTCTTCGACATCGTTCTGACGATGACCAACGGCCAGTGGCAGACCATGGTGCTCGCCAACCTGATGTTCGACTGGATGTTCCGCGGAGGCGGGGATTCCGGCCGAAGCGCCGTCATCGCGCTGATCATCATGCTGGCCGTGACGCCGATCATGGTCTGGAACGTCCGCCGCGCCAACCGCGAACTCGGAGGCCACTGAGATGACTGCGACTGCAAGCTTCTTCAAGATCGGCCCCGCCCGTCTGTTCGTTCACGCCTGCGTTCTCCTGATCGTAATCATCTGGCTGATCCCGACGCTCGGCATCTTCGTCAGCGCGCTGCGCGACAAGGACCAGATCGTCGTCTCCGGCTGGTGGACCTCCTTTGCCGGCTCGACCCGCACGGTCGCCGCCCGCGTCGGCGGCGTCGACCAGCAGAAACAGGAAGGCGCGACCTATGTGATCGCGGGCAACCTGTTGCAGGGCCAGGAAGGTCATTCGCTGACCGCCTTCGGCACCCGCGTCCAGCAGCCCTCCGCCTACAAGGCCGGCGAAACCGCCGATCTCGGCGAGGGCCTGTCGCTGCAGGTCAATGCCGATGGTAGCTACCGCTATTCCAAGCCGGCTGCCTTTACCGATGATGATGCCGGCCGCCGCGTCTATGTCGCGGTCTCGACGCCGCCGGAATTCACCCTCGACAATTACCGCACCGTTTTGACGGGCGAGGGGATCGGCCAGTCCTTCATCAACTCGCTGACGGTGACCATCCCGGCAACGATCATCCCGATCCTGATTGCGGCTTTCGCGGCCTATGCGCTGAGCTGGATGGAATTCCCCGGCCGCGCGCTGCTGATCGCGCTCGTCGTCGGCCTCATCGTCGTGCCGCTGCAGATGTCGCTGATCCCGCTTCTGCGGCTCTACAATCAGGTCGGCATGCTGCTCGACGCGCCGTCCAAGACCTATCCCGGCATCTGGCTGGCGCATACCGCCTTCGGTATGCCGCTCGCCATCTATCTGCTCCGCGCCTATATCGCGGGGCTGCCGAAGGAGATCATCGAGTCCGCCCGCGTCGATGGCGCCAGCGATTTCGAGATTTTCGTGAAAATCGTTTTGCCCTTGTCCTTCCCCGCGCTCGCGTCCTTCGCGATCTTCCAGTTCCTGTGGGTGTGGAACGACCTGCTCGTCGCCATGGTCTTCCTCGGCACCGACAGGCAACACCTCGTGCTTACAGGTGCGCTCAATGCGCTCCTCGGTTCGCGCGGCGGCAACTGGGAAATCCTGACGGCCTCGGCCTTCGTCACCATCATCGTGCCGCTCTGCGTCTTCTTCGCGCTGCAACGGTATCTGGTGCGCGGCCTGCTGGCGGGCTCGGTCAAGGGCGGTTGATCAATCCCAAGACCTGACTTCGCATAGGAAAGCACATGAGCGTGGCATCTCAACCCCAACTGGCTGACGACAAGGACTGGTGGCGTGGCGCGGTGATCTATCAGATCTATCCGCGCTCCTACCAGGACTCCAACGGCGACGGCATCGGCGACCTCAAGGGCATCACCGCCCGGTTGCCGCATGTCGCAAGCCTCGGCGCCGACGCCATCTGGATCTCGCCCTTCTTCACATCGCCGATGCGCGACTTCGGTTACGACGTGTCGGATTACGAGAATGTCGATGCGATCTTCGGCACGCTCGTCGATTTCGACACGCTGATCGCCGAGGCCCATCGCCTCGGCATCAAGGTCATGATCGATCTGGTCATCTCGCACTCGTCGGACCAGCATCCCTGGTTCGTCGAGAGCAGATCGAGCCGCACCAATGCCAAGGCCGACTGGTATGTCTGGGCGGATGCGAAGCCGGATGGCACGCCGCCGAACAACTGGCTGTCGATCTTCGGCGGCTCCGCATGGGCGTGGGATCCGACGCGCATGCAGTATTACATGCACAACTTCCTGACCTCGCAGCCGGACATGAACCTTCATAATCCGGAGGTGCAGAACCGCCTGCTCGATGTCGTGCGCTTCTGGCTGAAGCGCGGCGTCGATGGCTTCCGCCTGGATACGATCAACTTCTACTTCCACGACAAGCAGTTGCGCGACAACCCGGCGCTGGCGCCTGAGCGCCGCAACGCTTCCACTGCGCCGGCCGTGAACCCCTATAATTTCCAGGAGCATATCTACGACAAGAACCGCCCTGAAAATCTCGAGTTCCTGAAGCGCTTCCGCGCCGTGCTCGAAGAGTTTCCGGCGATCGCCGCCGTCGGCGAAGTCGGCGACAGCCAGCGCGGCCTGGAGATCGTCGGCGAATATACGTCCGGAAACGACAAGATGCATATGTGCTATGCCTTCGAGTTCCTGGCGCCCGATCCGCTGTCGCCCGACCGCGTCGAAGAGGTGATGAAGGATTTCGGCCGTGCGGCGCCCGATGGCTGGGCCTGCTGGGCCTTCTCCAACCATGACGTCATGCGCCATGTCAGCCGCTGGGGCTCGCTGGTATCCGATCACGATGCCTTCGCCAAGCAATATGCCTCGCTGTTGATGACGCTGCGCGGTTCTGTCTGCCTCTATCAGGGCGAAGAACTCGGGCTGACCGAAGCCGACCTCGCCTATCAGGATCTGCAGGATCCCTACGGCATCCAGTTCTGGCCGGAATTCAAGGGTCGCGACGGCTGCCGGACGCCGATGGTCTGGGATAGCCAGGTCGCTCAGGGCGGTTTCTCCACGGTCAAGCCGTGGCTGCCGGTTCCGGTCGAGCACATCCTGCGCGCCGTCAGCGTTCAGCAGGGCGACGAGAACTCGGTGCTGGAGCACTACCGCCGCTTCCTCGCCTTCCGCAAGCAGTTCCCGGCCTTTGCCAAGGGCGAGATCGCCTTTGCCGATCCGCAGGGTGACGCGCTGATCTTTATGCGCGAGTATGGAAACGAGAAGCTGCTTTGCGTTTTCAATATGGGCGCTGCCGAAACCGCCGTGGCGCTGCCCGAGGGCAACTGGCAGGCGTTGACGGGTCACGGCTTCACCAGCAATAACTACGGTGGGAAGATCGATATTCCGGCGTGGGGCGCATATTTCGCCCGGCTCGCCTAAGAAATCAGAGGGAGGCACTGATGACAGGACTGTCGCTTAAGGAAATTCGCAAGTCATACGGTTCCGTGGACGTGCTCCACGGCATCGACCTTGAGATCAATCAGGGCGAGTTCATCGTTTTCGTCGGTCCTTCCGGCTGCGGCAAGTCTACGCTGCTGCGCATGATTGCCGGCCTCGAAAATATCACCGGCGGCGACATGTATATCGACGGCCAGCACGTCAATGACGTGCCGCCGTCGAAGCGCGGCATTGCCATGGTCTTCCAGTCCTACGCGCTCTACCCGCACATGACTGTCTTCGATAATATGGCCTTTGGCATGAAGATCGCCGGTGAGAGCAAGCAGGAGATCGACCGCCGCGTACGTGCCGCCGCCGAAAGCCTGCAGCTCACCAAATATCTCGACCGCCTCCCGAAGGCGCTCTCCGGCGGTCAGCGCCAGCGCGTCGCCATCGGCCGTGCCATCTGCCGCAACCCGAAGGTCTTCCTCTTCGACGAACCGCTGTCGAACCTCGACGCGGCCCTTCGCGTCGCAACCCGTATCGAGATCGCCCGTCTGAACGAGCAGATGGCCGATACGACGATGATCTACGTCACCCACGACCAGGTCGAGGCGATGACGCTGGCGGACCGCATCGTCGTTCTCTCAGCTGGCCATATCGAACAGGTCGGCGCCCCGCTCGAACTCTACGAGCGTCCGGCAAACCTCTTCGTCGCCAAGTTCATCGGCTCGCCGGCCATGAATATTATCCCGGCTGTCGTTGCCGAGGCCGGTAGCGCCACGACGGTGACGCTCACCGGCGGCAAGTCGGTCACGCTCGATATCGCAACGGCGGCATCGGAGAAGGGCAAGTCGGCAAGCTTCGGCGTGCGCCCCGAGGATTTGATTATCGCCTCGGGCGACGACTACCTGTTCGAGGGCGAAGTCTCGATCGTCGAAGCGCTCGGCGAAGTGACGCTGCTTTATATCGAAGGCCTCGTTCAGGGCGAACCGATCATCGTCAAGCTGCCCGGCACCATCGACATCAAGAAGGGTCAGAAGATGCGGTTCTCAGCCGATCGCCAGAAGCTGCATCTCTTCGATGCCGAAGGCCGCACCTATCGCCGCTGAGGATGTCGCGGCCAAATTTGGGGGCTTTGAAAACAAGCCCCCAAACGTGTCTCTGCAATACCTTCTGTTAAGTCCCGGCTGCTAGCATTCCCCCATTGTATTGAGTGGGGTTACGGTCTTGGGTATTGCCAATCCATCGCCATCTGGGCATTTTTTGAATAAGGAAGAATCCTTCATGTACGACCGCGAACAGCGGTTCAAAATGGAGGACACGATGAACGCGGCGCGTCTCGAATATACCGAGAAGGGCGTCATGCACATGGCCTCGCGCCGTTGCGATATCATCCGCATCTCGATGAGCTCGGCTGTTCTTGCTATCCTGACGCAGTTCAATCTGCCGAAGCAGTTCTATCTCGACATTCCGGATGCGCGCATCACCAAGGTCGGCTGCATGCTGATGCGGGTGAATGCCAACAACACGGTCGAAGTCCGCTTCCTGCGCCTGCTGACGCAGAAGGAGCTGAACAAGATCTTCGTCTACAGCACGCATCCCGCTCATCGCGACTACGTCCTCGACGTTCGCGGCTGATCGGCTGCAAGGCACGAAAGAAAAAGCCCGCGATCGTCTCGCGGGCTTTTTTCGTTTCAGTGGAAGAGGACGCTCGCCCCGTGGTCGGAAGCACCGACCGCCCGGCGGAAGGGCGCGAAGAGCTCGCGGCCCATGCCGTATTCGTTTTCGGAGAGATCGGCCGTCACCGGCTCGCGCTCGGCCATGGTCGCGGCGTCGACGAGCACTTCCAGCGTGCCGCGGATCGCGTCGAGGCGGATGATGTCGCCATCCTTGATGCGCGCGATCGGGCCGCCCTCGACAGCCTCGGGGGTGACGTGGATGGCGGCCGGAACCTTGCCCGACGCGCCGGACATGCGCCCGTCGGTCAGCAGCGCCACGCGGAAGCCGCGGTCCTGCAGCACGCCGAGCGGCGGCGTCAGCTTGTGCAGCTCAGGCATGCCGTTTGCCTTCGGACCCTGGAAGCGCACGACGGCGACGAAATCGCGGTTGAGCTTGCCTTCCTTGAAGGCGTCTTGCAGTTCCTGCTGGCTGTGGAAGACGATCGCCGGTGCCTCGATGATGTGGCGCTCCGGCTTGACGGCGGAGATCTTGATGACCGCCTTGCCGAGATTGCCGCGCAGCATCTTCAGGCCGCCATTCGCCTGGAACGGCGTCTCGATGCTGGCGAGCACCTTCGGATCGTGGCTCTTCTCGGGGGAGGGCTCGCGCACGACAGTGTTGTTCTCGCCGAGCCGGGCGTCGATCGTATAGGCCTCGAGACCCTGACCGGCGACGGTGCGCACGTCGTCATGCAGCATGCCCTGCTTCAGCAGCTCCTTGATCAGGAAGCCCATGCCACCTGCCGCATGGAAGTGGTTCACGTCGGCAAGACCATTCGGATAGACGCGGGCCAGCAGCGGGATCTCTTCGGACAGCTCGGCGATATCCTGCCAGGTCAGCTGGATACCAGCCGCACGCGCCATCGCCACGAGATGCAGCGTATGGTTCGTCGAGCCACCCGTCGCATGCAGGCCGACGACGCCGTTGACGACAGAGCGTTCGTCGATCATCTCGCCGGCTGGCGTGAACTCGTTGCCGAGCGCGGTGATCGCCAACGCCCGCTTGGCGGCCTCGCGGGTCAGCGCTTCGCGCAGCGGCGTGCCGGGATTGATGAAGGACGAACCCGGCAGATGGAAGCCCATGATTTCCATCAGCATCTGGTTGGAATTGGCGGTGCCGTAGAAGGTGCAGGTGCCTGGGCCATGATAGGACTTGGATTCAGCTTCCAGCAGCTCGGCGCGGCCGACCTTGCCTTCGGCATAGAGCTGGCGCACGCGCGACTTCTCGTCGTTCGGCAAGCCCGTCGTCATCGGGCCTGCGGGCACGAAGATCGACGGCAGGTGACCGAAGGAGAGGGCGGCGATGACCAGGCCCGGAACGATCTTGTCGCAAACGCCGAGGAACAGCGCCGCATCGAACATGTTGTGCGACAGGCCGACGCCCGCCGACATGGCGATCAGGTCGCGCGAGAAGAGCGAGAGCTCCATGCCCGGCTGTCCCTGGGTAACACCATCGCACATGGCAGGCACGCCGCCCGCGACCTGGGCGATACCGCCGGCTTCGGCCGCTGCTTCGCGAATGATCGCCGGATAGGTCTCGAACGGCTGGTGGGCCGAGAGCATGTCGTTATAGGCGGTGATGATGCCGAGGTTCGGAACGCGGTCGCCGGCGAGCGCATCCTTTTCGGCGGGGGAACAGACCGCAAAGCCATGCGCAAGGTTGGCGCAGCCGAGGATGGACCGGACGGCACCCTTCGATGCCGCGCCGCGCAGGCGCTCCAGATATCGCTCGCGCGTCGGTTTTGATCTCTCGACAATGCGGGACGTGATCGCAGAAATGCGTGCGTTAGCGGACATGGGAGTTATCCTGCCTTGGTTGCTGTTCAAATTGTATGTTCGCGGCTCGGCCCGAAGGCTTGGTGTTACGGAGCCCAGTAGATATCGACAGGCGTTGCCGCCCGCCGCAGCACGGCCCGGATCGGCATGTCTGCCTCGTCTCCGGCGCCTTCAGCCTTCGTCAGCACGTCCTTCTTGCCCTGGCCTTCGATATGAAGCACCAGGAGCTTGGCGTCCTGAAGGCTGGAGAAAGTGAAGGTCAGGCGCGGTTCGCCCGCATCCTGCGCTTCCATGGTGATGATGCCGCGCGGCGTCTTCGGATCCAGCGCAACGGCCAGGTTGTTGCCGCCCGGGAAGAACGAGGCGGTATGACCGTCGCCGCCCATGCCGAGGATAACGATATCGAACGGGTTGCCGATCGATGCCGTCTCCGCGGCGGCAAGCTTCGCGGCCGTTTCCGCGGAGCCCGTGTCGTGGAAGAGCGGCAGAAACCGCGCCGCTTTTGCCTTGTTCTGCAGCAGGTTGCTGGCAACCAGCAGATGGTTGGAGCGGTCGCTGGTCGCAGGCACGAAACGCTCGTCGACGAGCGTGATCGTCACCTTCGGCCAGTCGAGGTCCCGCGTCGAAAGCGCCTGGAAGAAGGCCTTCGGCGTGGAGCCGCCGGAAACGGCGATAGTGGCCGTTCCCTTCGCTGCGATCGCCTTGGAAAGCGTGTCCGCTACCTTGTCTGCAAGGTTGGCGGCCAGTTCCGCGGCATTGGCAAAAGCATGCATGGTCGCTGCCATCGCTGTTGATCCTAGATGTTGTCGTGCCAGGTGCGGCCGTCGCGCTCGATCAGCGCGATAGCCTGGCTCGGGCCCCAGGTGCCTGCGGTGTAACCTTGAACCAGCTGGCCGGTGGATTCCCAGCCCTTCAGGATCGGGTCAACCCAGTCCCATGCCGCCTCGACTTCGTCGCGGCGCATGAACAGCGTCTGGTTGGAGCGGATGACGTCCATCAGCAGGCGCTCGTAGGCATCCGGGTTACGGACATGGAACGCTTCCGCAAAGCTCATGTCGAGCGAAACGTTGCGCAGGCGCATGCCGCCCGGACCCGGGTCCTTGATCATCAGCGACTGCTTGACGCCTTCGTCCGGCTGCAGGCGGATGATCAGCTGGTTCTGGCTGATGCGGCCGGCAGACTGGTCGAAGACCGAGTGCGGGATCGACTTGAAGGTGATGACGATTTCCGACATGCGGCCGGCAAGACGCTTGCCGGTGCGGATGAAGAAGGGAACGCCTGCCCAACGCCAGTTGTTGATCTCGGCCTTGATGGCGACGAAGGTTTCGGTATTGGAAACGCCGCCTTCGAGCTCTTCGAGATAGCCCTTGACCGGACCGGTGCCGGAAGCGCCGGCGCGGTACTGGCCGCGAACGGTGAACTGCTCGACATTCGATGCGTCGATCGGCTTCAGGGCGCGCAGCACCTTGAGCTTTTCGTCGCGGACGGCTTCGGAATCCATCGAGGAGGGAACTTCCATCGCCGTCAGGCAGAGCAGCTGCAGGATGTGGTTCTGCACCATGTCGCGCAGCGCGCCAGCCGTGTCGTAGTAGCCGGCACGGCCTTCGAGGCCGACGGCTTCAGCGACGGTGATCTGCACGTGGTCGATATAGTTGGCGTTCCACAGCGGCTCGTAGAGGGCGTTGGCAAAGCGCAGCGCCATCAGGTTCTGCACGGTTTCCTTGCCGAGATAGTGGTCGATGCGGAAGATCTGCTCTTCCTTGAAGACCTTGCCGATCGTGTCGTTCAGCTGCAGGGCGGAAGCGAGGTCGCGGCCGATCGGCTTCTCGACGACGATGCGCGTCGACTTGGTGATCAGCTTGTGCTCGTGGATCTTCTGCGAGATGTCGCCGAAAATGCCCGGGGCAACGGCGAGATAGAAGGCGCGAACGCGATCCTTGCCGTCGTCGAGCAGCTTCTTCAGCTTGTCCCAGCCGCCGTCGGAGCGGGCGTCGACCGATACATAGTGCAGGCGCTTGCAGAACTTCTCGACTTCGGCCTCGTCATACTCGCCCTTCTTCAGGTGCTCCTTGAGAGCTTCCTGGGCGAATTTGCGGTATTCCTCGTCGGTCAGCGGGCTGCGCGAAGCGCCGATGATGCGGGTCGGCTCGGTGAACTGGCCCTCGATCTGGCGGTGATAGAGCGCCGGCAAAAGCTTGCGCTCGGCGAGATCGCCACTGCCGCCGAAGACGACATAGTCAAAGGGTTCAACGGGAATGATTTGGCTGCTCATGAGCTTTTCTCTCAATCAGTCTGGTTGGCGGCCGTTTTAATCTAATCGATTTAAAAAAGCCAGTGTGCGATGCAATGAATCTCTCGGGTCCCGGTTTTAAAGCGAATTGACCCGAGAGGAAATCCCGCAATCGCCCTAAAACTTGTCGCGCAGCGCGAACCAGGACAAGGCTAGAAACAGCAGTGGGGCACGCATGGCCGCACCGCCTGGAAAAGCCGGGATATCGAGCGCCTTGAAGAGATCGAGATCGGCGGATTTTCCAAGCACTGTTTCTGCATAAAGTTTGCCGCAGTAATTTGACAGCATGACGCCGTGGCCGGAATAACCGCCGATCGATGTGACATTTGGCATCACTTCGCGCACGAACGGCTGCCGCGGCATCGTGATCCCGACGGAGCCGCCCCAGGCATGGGTGATCTCGACATCCTTGAGAGCCGGATAGATCTCGGTGATCTGCCTGCGGATATGCTCGGTGATGTCGCGCGGATTGTCCGACGTATAGGCCTCGCGTCCGCCAAACAGCAGCCGCCCGTCTTTCGACTTGCGGAAGTAGCGCACCACGAAGCGGGAGTCGGCCACAGCCTCCCCGCCCGGCAGCACGGCCGGGAAATCCTTCAGCGGCGCGGTGGCGCCGATGAAGGAGCGGATCGGCATCACGTGGCTCGCCGTCACCGGTTCCAGGTTGCCGATATAGCCGTTGCAGGCAATCAGCGCCTTGTCCGCGGTGATCGTCCCTTTCGGCGTATCGATCCTCACCTTGCCGCCGTCGTTGCGAACAGCAGTTGCCGGCGTCATCTCGAAGATCTGGGCGCCCGCGTTGGCCGCTACCCGGGCAAGCCCGATCAGCAGCTTCAGCGGGTGGATATGCCCGGTGCCGGTGTCGCGCACGCCGCAGTGATAACGCTTCGAACCCAGCCGTTCCTGCGTCTCCTGCCTGTCCATGAACTGGACATGCGGATAGCCGTAGCGTGAGGCAGCGATCTCGGCGTTTTCGATATAGGAGCGCTTGTAGCTCTCCTTGTGAGCGACGTTGATCTGTCCGGGCATGAACTCGATGTCGATCTGGTGTTCGCTGGCGAAATCGAGGAGGTGCTTCTTTGCCCCTTCCGCCAGATCGAACAGCGCCCTGGAGCGCTCGTAGCCGATCTTCTCTTCGAGTTCTTCCGGCCACCAGCGCTGGCCGGTACCGAGCTGGCCGCCATTGCGGCCGGATGCGCCGTCGCCGAAGCGGTTGGCGTCGATCAATACGACCGAGACGCCCGCCTTGGCGAGATTGTACGCCGCCTGCAGCCCTGTATAGCCGCCGCCGACAACGGCGACGTCACATGTCTTCGATCCGTCAAGTTCCGGATAGGTCGCCCGCTCGCCCGCCGTCGCCTGATACCAGGAAACGCCGGGCGCGATGGGGCTCTGCCAGTCTTGCTTCACAGCCATGAGGAACGCCTCCTCACACGTTGAGCAACAGGAACTCACGCTCCCAAGGGCTAATCACTTCCATGAAGGTCTCGAACTCGCCGCGCTTGACGCCGGCATAGAGGCCGATGAACTCCTCGCCGAACACTTCTTCGAAGGCCGGCTCGTCTTCCATCAGCGCGATCGCTTCCAGCAGGCCGCGCGGCAGGTCGATCGACCCCTCGTTGGCAGAATCCTCGGTCGGCGCGGTCGGCTCGATCTGCTTGGTGATCCCGAGCAGGCCAGATGCCAGCGATGCGGCGAGCGCCAGATACGGATTGGCATCCGAGCTCGGCAACCGGTTCTCGACGCGCCGCGCCTGCGGATCCGAAACCGGAACGCGGAAGGCGGTCGTGCGGTTGTCGTAGCCCCAGGCGTTGTTGACAGGGCAGGACATGTTAGGTGCCAGGCGGCGGTAGGAATTCACGTAAGGCGCCAGCATCGCCAGCGCGCTCGGCACGTATTTTTGCATGCCGCCGATGAAGTGGAAGAACTCCTTGGAGGGCGAACCGTCCGGATTGGAGAAGATGTTCTTGCCCGTGCCTTCATGCACCACCGACTGGTGGATATGCATCGCCGAACCCGGCTGGCCCTGCATCGGCTTGGCCATGAAGGTGGCGTAGATGCCGTGCTTCAGCGCTGCCTCGCGGATCGTGCGCTTGAACATGAAAACCTGGTCGGCAAGTTCGATCGGATTGCCGTGGCGCAGGTTGATTTCCAGCTGCGCCGGGCCCTCTTCATGGATCAGCGTGTCGATCTCGAGACCCTGCTTTTCCGAGAAGTGATAGATGTCGTCGATCAGTTCGTCGAACTCGTTGATCCCGGCGATCGAATAGCCCTGACCACCGAGGATCGAACGGCCGGAGCGGCCTTTCGGCGGATGCAGCGGATAGTCCGGGTCGTCATTGGTGGCGACCAGATAGAACTCGATTTCAGGCGCGACGACCGGCTTCCAGCCGCGGGCGCTGTAGAGCCCCATGATGCGCTTCAGCACGTTGCGCGGAGTATAGGATACCTCGGCGCCGTCGGAATTGACGATATCGCAGATCACCTGCGCCGTCGGATCGGTTTCCCACGGCACCACCGATAGTGTCGAAAGGTCGGGCACCAGCTTCAGGTCGCTGTCGCGCGGCTCGTAGCGGAAGCTTTCGGTCTCCTCGGGATAGGCGCCGGAGATCGTGTGGCGGTAGATCGCCGAAGGCAGCGCGAGCGAGGTGTTGGAGGTGAATTTCGATGTCGGCATCATCTTGCCGCGCGGAACACCGGCAAGGTCGGGGGTGATGCATTCGATGTCTTCGATGCCGCGTGCCCGTAGCCACTGTGCCGCTTCCTTCCAATTCGCTACGCCGCGCGACGACCCAGGGTCAGGGGGAGTCTTGATGGTGGGGCGGACGTTCTTGGCAGGCTTAAGCGTCGTCTTTTTTGGAGACATGACACACCGGTTACGTTGATCGGAAGGCCATCATAACCAGAGTTTGGCAATTGGCGAGGGGGGTAGAGACGTTGACTTTCGCCATTTGATAGAAAAAGAAGACGCCGTTCAGAGAAGGATCGGGGCGTGGCAGAAAAAAGCGATGTGATCGTCATCGGCGCGGGCGCCGCCGGCATGATGTGCGCCATTCGCGCCGGTCAGCGCGGCCGCTCCGTGCTCGTCCTCGATCACGCCAAAAGCCCTGGCGAGAAGATCCGCATCTCCGGCGGCGGCCGCTGCAACTTCACCAATATCCATGCCGGCCCGAAGAATTTCCTCTCTGCCAATCCGCATTTCTGCAAGTCGGCGCTCGCCCGCTTCACCCCCGCCGATTTCGTTGCCATGGTCGATCGCCACAAGATCGCCTGGCACGAGAAGACCCTCGGTCAGCTGTTCTGTGACGACAGCGCCAAGGACATCATCCATATGCTGCTCGACGAGATGCGGTCGGCCGGTGCCGAATGGCAGCTGCGCACCGAGATTGCCGGCATCGAGAAGACCGATGGCGGCTTTCGCGTCAGCACATCGGAAGGCGCCTACGATTGCGCCTCGCTTGTCATCGCCACCGGCGGCAAGTCGATCCCGAAGATGGGCGCCACCGGCTTTGCCTATCGCATCGCCGAGCAGTTCGGTCTCGCCATGACCGAAACCCGCCCGGGCCTCGTGCCGCTGACGCTCGATCCCGTCCTGCTTGAAGCGATCGCACCGCTCTCGGGTATCGCCGCCCCGGCAGAAATCCGTCACGGCAAGACGGCATTCCGGGAAGCGCTGCTTTTCACCCATCGCGGCCTCAGCGGTCCGGCCATCCTGCAGATTTCGTCTTACTGGCGCGAAGGCGAGGGGATTACCGTCGATATCGAACCCGATGTCGATCTGCTCCAGCATCTGAAGAGAGCCAAACAGACGAACGGCCGCCAGTCGGCGCAGACGGCGCTGGCGGAAATCCTGCCGAAGCGGCTGGCGCAGTATCTGACCGAGCGCGAAGGCATCTCCGGCAACATGGCCGACCTCTCCGACAAGGCGCTCTCAAGGCTTGCCGATGCCGCGCAGAACTGGTCCGTCAAGCCGTCCGGCTCCGAAGGATACCGCACGGCGGAAGTCACGCTCGGCGGCATCGATACATCAGCGCTGGACTCGAAGACGATGGAAGCCAAGACGGTTGCGGGCCTCTATTTCATCGGCGAATGCGTCGATGTCACAGGCTGGCTCGGCGGCTATAACTTCCAGTGGGCTTGGGCCTCGGGCTTTGCGGCAGGTGAATCCTTATAGGGTCGAATCCGGGCAAATAGATTCAAGACTTCTTAAGCCGGGTGCGCCATCGTGTCCCAATGGCAACGATGGAACAAGCTTCCCATTTAAAGCTTTACCGCACAGCCATTTTGATGGATTGTTACAGTATTGAGAAAAGTGAGGTCCTTTACATGAATAGGAACACACGCCGCGCCCGCGCCATCGCAATCGCCCAGGCAAAGCCTGACACCAAGCTTGCGACGCTCCGCTTTCTCATGTTGGCCACCGGTGCAACTGCCGCGATTATCGCACTTCTGATCGCCCACACGATCTGACCATTCCCGCAATTGTCATATAAATAGCGGTTAGCCCTTTCGTGCCAGCCGCTTACGGGCGGCCATAAGTACGATTTCAAACGATTTGGCTTATCCGAATATTAATATCTCTTCTGTCACACTTGCTGAAACTATGGGCATCCCGTTCGCGCGGCGATGACTTGGCAATGACTGCCGCCTGAGCCCTCGGGTTTCCCATTATCCAGAAAAGTCAGCTCGATGCACTCGGCCGGCGCCGCAACAGCAGCCGGTGGGAGGAGTGGTGTATGGAAGGCCGGTATAGCCATGTTCATTGATAAGATCCTGTCGCGCTTCAAGATCAAGACGAAGGTCCTGATCTTCGTTCTGCCTTTCGTCGTCGCTATTTCGGCGGTCGGCCTCACCGGCCTTTATGCCTCCGGCATGCTGCAAGGGCGCATGGAAATTTCGAACAGCATCCTGCAGTCGCTGAGCGGCTTCAAGGATCTCTACGGCTCCATGGATGACTTCCTGCAGAACACCAACGAGCAGGCTCGCGATAAGCTCTACGCGGATATCAAGACGCAGGGCGAAACTCTGAACGCCACCCTGTCTCAGATCGGCGAGAATGGCGGCCGCGACAATCTGCAGGCTGCGATAGACGGCACCAGCGCCATTTCAGGCACCGTCGGCAAGCTGTGGACGCTGCATGACCAGGAAGTCGCGCTGCGCAAGCAGATCGACGACGCCCAGAAGGTGATGATCACCAACCGCTTCAATGTCAGCTATGATGCGCGCCAGCTCGAAGAGAGCGTGCGCACCGACGAGGGCAATGCGACTGCGACGCTGCGCGCCGCCGACCGTCTGCTCAAGGGCGGCGACACGCTGGCGACCGCGATGAACGATTTCAACAAGGCGCAGCTTCCTGCCGACAAGCTGAAGGTCGTGACGACGGCGCTGCCGACGATCATCAAGGCGCAGCGGATGATCGAAATCTCGGTTCCGCAGAATCAGAAGAGCATGACGCAGTCGATGGCCCAGACCATCAGCGATCTGAAGACGCAGGCCGCCGCACTCGATGCTGGCACCGATGATGGCGTCGCCAATCTCGGCCGTCTCGTTTCCCGATTCCGCCAGATGTCCACCTACACGCAGCTGACGGCAACGCAGATGATGCGCGAAGCCACGACCACCTTCGTCCAGCTCGACAGCCGCATCGCCCAGACCAATTCGGTTCTGGAAGACACCCGCCGTCTCGAGACCTCGATCTATTCGCTCCAGCTCGTTCTGGCCGATTTCAGCGCCAAGCCGAGCAAGGAAAACCGCGTTCGCCTGAACCAGGAAATCGCGACCCTCAACACCATGCTGAACACCCTGCAGGCCAGCGCCAAGGGCATGGATTTCGCCAGCGACATCATCGCTGCAATCAATCCGGCACTGGTCTCGATGGACAAGGACGCACAGAGCCTCGTTGACGTCATCAACCAGCGCGTTGCCGACTATGCCGCTGCCCGCCAGGAGCTCGATAGTGTCTGGGGTCAGCTGACGAGCTTCGCCGAACTGCAGAAGCAGACGGCCGGCGCCGAGCGCGATCAGGCCAACAGCATCTCCGTCGGCACCACCGGCCTCGGCATCCTGGTCTCGATCATCGGCGGTATCGCCCTGGTTCTGACCCTGCAG
This sequence comes from Rhizobium sp. BG4, assembly GCF_016864575.1. NCBI lineage: Bacteria > Pseudomonadati > Pseudomonadota > Alphaproteobacteria > Hyphomicrobiales > Rhizobiaceae > Rhizobium > Rhizobium sp. BG4. The sequence continues at coordinate 1,145,966 of NZ_CP044125.1, read as the reverse complement.
CGCCCGATCGGCCAGATCACCGCCGCAATGCGCCGCATCGCAGACGGCGCGCTCGACACCAGCATTTCCGGTGAGCAGCGCTTCGACGAAATCGGCGACATGGCCCGTGCACTGGGCATCTTCAAGGAAAACGCAATCTCCAAGATCCGTATCGAGGAGCAGAGCGACGAGGAGCGTCAGGCCGCCGAACACGAGCGCCAGCGCAACGATGCCGAAAAGCGCGAGATGGACCGCCAGATCGAATTCGCGGTCAACGAGCTCGCTGCCGGTCTTGAGCGCATGTCGCAGGGCGATATCTCCACGACTATCGACACGCCGTTCATCGGCCGCCTCGAGCAGCTGCGTGAAGACTTCAACGGCTCGATGCTCCGCCTCCAGGCGACCATGAGCCAGATCCGCGATAACGTGCAGATGATCCAGGGCAACGGCAACCAGATGGCCCAGTCGGCCGAGGATCTCGCCAAGCGTACGGAACAGCAGGCCGCTTCGCTCGAAGAAACCGCTGCGGCCGTCGACGAGATCACCGTCACCGTCCGTTCGTCTGCCGAACGCGCCAAGGATGCCGACCAGATCGTTCGCCAGGCCAAGCGCAGCGCCGATGACTCGGCGACCGTCGTCGGCAAGGCGATCGACGCCATGGGCCGCATCGAGGATGCGTCGCGCCAGATCGAGCAGATCATCGGCGTGATCGACGAGATCGCCTTCCAGACCAACCTGCTCGCCCTCAACGCCGGTATCGAAGCCGCGCGTGCCGGTGAAGCGGGCAAGGGCTTTGCCGTCGTCGCCATGGAAGTCCGTGAACTCGCCCAGCGCTCCGCCGCTGCCGCGCAGGAGATCAAGGGCCTGATCAACAAGTCGACCACCGAAGTCAGCTCCGGTTCGCAGTCCGTCCAGGAAACCGGCACGGTGCTCGCGAAGATCAGCGCCCAGATCGTCACCATCAGCCAGCATGTCGAGATGATCGCCCGCGCCAGCCACGATCAGTCGGGCGCCCTGCAGGAAGTCAACTCAACTGTCAACTCGATGGACCAGATGACCCAGCAGAACGCCGCGATGGTGGAAGAAACGACCGCCGCCAGCCGCGAGCTTGCCTCGCAGGCAGACAGCCTGTTGGCCCTCGTACAGCAGTTCAAGATCGACGGCGAAACGCACGCGACCTACTATCGCGCCGCCTGAGATCAGCGAAAATTCAGACTATGAGAACGGCGCCGCAAGGCGCCGTTTTTGTTTGTGCGGAATGCCTGAAATATGGACGCAAAGGTTGTGTTTCGATCGCGACGCCACTGATTTTCTACCGATGTTCGAAAAGATGCTGACGAATAGTCATATTTATACAAGTTATTACAGTGTTTTCAGATAATTAGCGGATAATTTTCCTTAACGTTTAACGCATAGAATAGCTGCAATTCGTATTGCAGAGGATTGCTATGCTGCGCTTTTTCTCGACATCCATCGTCCGCCAGGCGGTTGCCATCACACTCGGTTTGCTTGTGGTCAGCACCGGCGCGATCGTTGCCGTGACCTATTATGATCTGAGCCGCTATGTCATGGACAATGCGGTGGCCGACGCCAAGGATGCCAGCCGCACGATGGCGATCCTCTACGGCGCGGCCGATGACAGCGCGAAGATCGCCGTCAAGGATGCGCAGCTCTCTACGGTCACCGAAGAAAAGATCCCCGCATTCACCGATCACTCGCTGGTCGATCGCACGGCCGAATCCATTGCCGGTGTCGCGACGATCTTCGACAAGCAGGGCAGCGATTACGTCCGCGTCTCCACCAATGTGAAGAAGGAAGACGGTAGCCGCGCCGTCGGCACCAACCTCGCCGCTGATCATCCGGCGCAGACCGCGCTCGCCAAGGGCGACGCCTATTACGGCCCTGCAGTGCTGTTCGGAAAGAACTACATGACCGGCTATTTCCCGGTGAAGAATGCCGCTGGCGCCAATACGGGCATCCTCTTCATCGGCATTCCGATGGAAGTCTATTTTGCCCGTCTCCAGCATCTGCAGATCCTCGTGATCGGCGCCGGTGCCGCCGTCATGCTGGTCGTCAGCCTGCTCGCCTTCTTCGCGATCCGCCGTACCGTCAGCCCGCTCCAGGCGCTGACCAAGACGGTGCATTCGATCTCTGCCGGCAATCTCTCCGGCGCGATCCCCTGCGTCGACAAGCCGAACGAATTCGGCGAGATCGGCCGGGCGCTGTCGGCATTCCGCGATAGCGCCAAGGCGCGCCTGGATCTCGAAACGCAGGCCGCAGAGCAGCGTGCTCTGACAGAGGCTGAACGCACCCGCAACGATGCCGAAAAGCGCACGCTCGACGGCCAGATCGATTTTGCCGTCAACCAGCTCGCCGCCGGTCTCGGCCGTCTGGCACAGGGCGATGTGTCCGAAACCATCGAGACGCCCTTCGTCGGCCGCCTCGAACAGCTGCGCGTCGATTTCAACAGTTCGCTGCTGCGCCTGCAGGACACGCTGACCCGCATCCGTGACAATGCCAACGCCATCCAGCGCAACAGTGGTGCAATGTTGGCTTCTGCCGGTGAGCTCTCGAAGCGCACGGAAGCACAGGCCGCCAGCCTTGAAGAAACCGCCGCCGCCGTCGAGGAGATCACGGTCACCGTGCGCTCATCCGCCGATCGCGCCCGCGAAGCCAACAATACGGTGGCACTGACCAAGAAGACCGCCGACAGCTCCGGCGCCGTCGTCGGCGATGCTGTTGCCGCCATGGGCCGCATCGAGGAAGCCTCGCAGCAGATCGAGCAGATCATCGAGGTCATCGACGACATCGCCTTCCAGACCAACCTTCTGGCACTGAATGCCGGCATCGAAGCGGCGCGCGCCGGTGAAGCCGGCAAGGGCTTTGCCGTCGTCGCGCAGGAAGTCCGCGAACTGGCCCAGCGCTCCGCCGATGCCGCCCGCGAGATCAAGGGCCTGATCGAAAAGTCGAGCCGAGAAGTCACCGCCGGTTCCGAGCTGGTGCAGAAAACCGGCAATGTTCTCGCCTCGATCAGCCAGGAAATCATCGTCATTAGCAAGCATGTCGATACGATCGCGACGGCAAGCCAGGATCAGTCGGCGGCTCTTCAGGAAGTCAACGGCTCCGTCAACGCGATGGACCAGATGACCCAGAAGAATGCCTCGATGGTCGAGGAGACGACGCAGGCAAGCCGCCAGCTTGCCGACGAGGCCGATGCCTTGATGGGCCTGCTTCAGCAGTTCCGCATCGGCAACGGTGCGGCCGCTCACCGCCCGGCAAGGCAGGCTGCCTGATCCAAGCGCTTTACACGAGTATCCTTGGGCCGCGCCTCGACAGCGCGGCCTTTGCTTTTCAGGCCTATGTCGGTCAGCCAGGCGACGGCGCGGATGATGCGCGAGCCGCCATATTGCTCATAGAATTCGTCTTCGGATGTCCGGCGGCCAATCCGGCCGCCCCGTGAGAGGCCGAGCATGCTGGCAATGGCGATCTGATCGATCATGATGATGTCCTCCGTTTCAAAGACATCACCTCAGATACACATCAAAAATCGCTTCTTAAACAGCTGAAATCGGCATACGATTTTCACCGATGAAAAACACCGCTTGGGATTCCTATCAGCTTTTCCTGCAGGTCGCCCGTCTCGGCGGCCTCACCGGCGCGAGCGGCACCAGTGGCCTCAGCCCGGCGACAGTCGGTCGCCGCATGCTGGAGCTGGAGCAGGACACCGGCCGCACGCTCTTCGTCCGCAGCCAGACCGGTTACCGCCTGACGCCGGATGGTCAGGCTCTCCTCGACCACCTGCAGGAGATGGAGGCCGCTGCCCGCAAGGTCGATGCCTGGCGCCAGTCGGGCGAGGGCGGAGTGACGGTAAGGGTTGCGGCGGGAACCTGGGTTGCCTGGCTGCTGACCGAGAACTTCTCGGCGATCCGCATGCCCGGCGATGGCTTTGCCCTCTCACTGACGATCGGCGAAACCCGCGCCAATCTTTCCTACCGGGAGAGCGATATCGGCATCCGCGCCTTCGAACCCGACGAGGCAAACCTTGCCGCGCGTCTGCTCGGCGAGGTCGCCTATGCCGTCTATGTCAGGCGCAATGCTGCCGAGGCTGCGGAGCAATGGGTGGCCGTTGCCGAGGACGAGGCGATCTCCGGCTATCTGCGCTGGCCCTATCGCAACGCATCCGGCCCGATCGCCGCCACCGTCAACCGGCCGCGGTCGCTGCCGGATCTGGTGCGCGCTGGGGCGGGCAGGGCGGTGCTCCCCTGCTTCGTCGGCGATCTCGATCCGGAGCTTCAGCGTCTCGGCGGCGAAATTCCCGAGCTCAAGCATCGCCAGTGGATCGTCATGAACAACGAAGACCGCCACCGGCCGGAAATCCGCGCCGTTGCCGATCGGATGACCAAATTGCTGAAAAGCTATTCCGATCTTTTCGCCGGCAAGCGCGCCAGCCGCAGCTAGCTCACGGTATCAGTCTTCGTACCAAGGCCACCTGGCTGTTGACGCCGAGCTTGGAGAAGATGTTCTTCAGGTGCGAGCGCGCCGTCTCGTAGCTGATGTCGTTCAGCTTGGCGGTATCGCGCAGCGACAGGCCGCTGGCGATCGACGAGGCGATGCGCAGTTCGGCGGCGGTCAGGTGCTCGTTGCCGCTCAGCCTGTCGTTCAGATGGGCGCAGATGCCGCCGGAGCGCTCGATGATCAGCGCCGAGGTCGGCTCCTGCAGGAACTCGCTCATGAAATCGGACTGCAGCCGTACCAGCGTGTATTTGATGTTGCCGATGCGCCCGCTGCAAACCGGCTGCAGCGGCTCGCCGGAGCGGCCGGTGGCGCGCAGCTGCTCGTTGACATTGGCGTCGTTGACGTTCAGCCGCCCGGTCGGGGTCACGCTGATGCCGCATCCCTCCGTCAGCATCATCTGCGCCGCGGTGTTCATCGACCGGACCTTGCGCTCCTCGCCGAGATAGATCAGCCCGACGCCGATCGCATCGAGCAGCGGCTTGCCGCCGGCCTCGTTGCTTCGCTCGCGGCGCAGGTAATCGAAGGCACGCCGCAGATGCGGGGCGAGTTCGGTCAGCACCTGGGCGTTGGCGCGGTTATAGCCGGCGTCGGTGCTCGATGTCAGCGTCGAGAGATTGAAGGACCGCCCCTTCTCCCGCATGATCGTCACACCGATGCTGCTGCGGCAGCCGATGCTGCGCAGGTAGTCGTGATAGAATTCGGTTTTCAGCAGCTCTTCGTGTGGCAGCATCTGATCGGCGATGACGCCGAGCCCGACGGGTCGGACGGCAGCTTTCGCCATCCATGGGTTCACGGTGCTGAAATGGGTGTTGTAGGCTTTCGCGGCAGCGTCTTCGAGGCCGGATGAAAGCGACAGCCCGCCGGAGCCGAGAACCGCATCATGAAAAAAGAGCGTCGACTTGCCATCCGGCATGCGCGTGTTCAGCGTATCCAGAAAATCCTGCCAGCTGGTTTCCCCGAGCAGTGCCCCATAGACCATATCGGTCAGGGAGTGCACGTCCGCGCGTATTGTTGCAGGCATATGATGTCCCATTAGGTCTTGATCATATTATGCTCGCCTTTGCGGGGACTGACAATTGCGTCAAATGACGCAGAAGGCGCCGGTTTTCCCGGCGCCTTCTCACTCTTTAGGTGCGGTTGGCAACGACAACCGGGATCATCAGATCGCCCCAGTTGCCGTCGCCGCCGTGATGGCGGGCGGACCGGACAAGCTCTACCGAAATACCGGATTCAACCGCCTTCATGACAGACTGATTGAGCCGGTGCAGATCGTTGGCGAGCATGCGGATCATGCTCTGCTGGTCCGGCGTCATCGTCGATGACTGCTCTTCCGCGCGTTCGCGGACACGTGAGATGGAAGCCATGGTCTTCTCCTCCTGTTGCGCGGTCATTCCGCTGCGGGTTTGAACTGTGTGTGTTCGGTCGATTCCCTCATCGCGGTCGTCGAGGACAGGCCGCCGGTGATGGCAAGCGATACGGCATCGAAATAGCCGGTGCCGACTTCGCGCTGGTGCTTGGTCGCGGTGTAGCCGTTGACCTCGGCGGCAAACTCCGCCTGTTGCAGCTCGGAATAGGCGGCCATCTGCCGGCTCTTGTAGCCGCGCGCCAGCTCGAACATGCCGAAGTTCAGCTGATGGAAGCCGGCAAGCGTGATGAACTGGAACTTGTAGCCCATGGCGCCGAGTTCGCGCTGGAACCTGGCGATCGTCGCCTCGTCCAGGTTCTTGCGCCAGTTGAAGGACGGCGAGCAGTTATAGGCCAGCAGCTTGCCCGGATGCACCTTGTGCACGCCTTCGGCAAAGCGCCGCGCCTGATCGAGATCGGGCTTCGACGTCTCGCACCAGATCAGATCGCAATAGGGCGCATAGGCGACCGCGCGGGCAATGCAGGGCTCTAGCCCGTTGCGGACCTGATAGAAGCCCTCGACGGTGCGCCCGGCATCGTAATCGACGAAGGGCTGGTCGCGCTCGTCGATATCGGAAGTCAGAAGCTTTGCCGCCTCGGCATCCGTGCGCGCAATCACCAGCGTCGAGACACCCATGACATCGGCTGCCAGACGCGCGGCGTTGAGGTTGCGGATATGCGCCGCCGTCGGGATCAGGACCTTGCCGCCGAGATGGCCGCATTTCTTTTCCGATGCCAGTTGGTCCTCGAAGTGGACGCCGGCAACGCCCGCCTCGATATAGGCCTTCATGATCTCGAAGGCGTTGAGCGGCCCGCCGAAACCGGCCTCGGCATCGGCAACGATTGGCGCAAACCAGTTCTCGACCGAAAGGCCCTTGCCTTCCGACGTCTCGATCTGGTCGGCGCGCTGCAGTGTGCGGTTGATGCGCTTGGCAAGCTCCGGCCCGGCATTGGCGGGATAGAGCGACTGGTCCGGATACATCGCCGAGGCGGTATTGGCGTCTGCCGCGACCTGCCAGCCGGAGAGATAGATCGCCTTCAGGCCGGCGCGGACCATCTGCATGGCCTGATTGCCGGAGAGAGCGCCGAGCGCATTGACGAAATCGTCCCGGCGCAAGAGTTCCCAGAGCCTCGCAGCACCCATTTCCGCCAGCGAGTGGCTGATCTCCACGGAACCGCGCAGCCGCCTGACGTCCTCGGCGGAATAGGGGCGCTCGATGCCGTCGAAACGGCCAGCCGGTGCGTTGCGGATCAGCTTGTCAAACTCAGTCACAATATCCTCCTTCAGCTCGATTGCTTGTGTGACAGAATTTACAAGATCGCCGTCAAAAGCCAGAAAAGACTTGCTTAAGTGCCTGAGAAAGAGGTTATATTGGCGCAAGATTTACAAGCTGGCTTTGTCAATTTGTAAAATTTTGTAAAAGGCATCGATATGGAACGGAAGATCTTTGCCGGACCGAAAGTCAGGCGCATCCGCAATGGCCTCGGCGTCACGCAGACGGCGATGGCCGAAGCCCTCGGCATCTCGCCGTCCTATCTGAACCTGATCGAACGCAACCAACGGCCGCTTACCGTTCAGCTGCTGTTGAAGCTCGCCTCGGTCTACAAGGTCGACCTCGATGAGCTCCAGAGCGAGCCGGGCAATAATCTCGCCGAACTGCGCGAAGTCTTTGCCGACCCGCTGCTGTCGGGTGAGCTTCCCGGCGATCAGGAGCTGGTGGAGATATCGGACGCTGCGCCCAATGCGGCGAGCGGCATGGTGAAGCTCTACCGCGCCTACCGCGAACAGGCTGCCCGGCTTTCGGATCTCGGCGCGCTGATGGCTGACGGTGCGCAAGTCCCCGCTGCCGGTGCGCGCCTTCCGGCCGACGAGGTGCGCGACGCGCTGGAGCGGCGCCCGGCCTATTTCGCCGTCATCGAGGATGCCGCCGAACAGTTCTTCATGACGCTTCCCTCTGGCGATCTGCAACAGGTGTTGAGGGATTGGCTACAGAAGGAGCGCGGCATTACCGTGCGCGTCCTGCCTGTCCATGTCATGCCGGATCTGCGACGCCGCTTCGATCGCCACTCCATGCGGCTTTTCCTCTCCGAGCGCCTGTCGCCGCAGGACCAGCTGCAGGAGATCGCCATCGAGGCCGCAACGCTCGCCCTGAAGGCGGCGATCGGCAAGGAGCTGGAAGGGCTCGCTCTGTCGACGCCGGAAGCCCAGCGCATCGCCCGCTTCGAGCTCGCCCGCGCTGCCGCACTGGCGCTGATGATGCCTTACGAGGCCTTCCTGACGGCGGCGAAATCCGTGCGCTACGACATCGATCTCCTGCGCAGTCGCTTCGGCTGTTCCTTCGGCCAGGCGGCGGCCCGGCTCACCATGCTGCAGCGGCCGTCGAACAGCGCCGTGCCATTCTTCCTGATGGAGATCGATGCGGCCGGAAACCGTCTGCGCCGGGCAGGGGCGTCGGGCTTCCCGCAGGCCCGCTTCGGCGGCGGCTGTCCCAAGCTCAATATTCACGCCGCCTTCCTGCAGCCCGGCCAGATCCTGGCGGAAACCGTAGAGACGCCGGATGGCAGCGCCTTTCTGACGATCGCACGAACGCTGGAAGGCCCGGCAGCCCCCTTCGGCGAGAGGGTCAGGCGCACTGCGCTGCTCATTGCCTGCGACGCCCAGTTCAGGGATGCGACCGTCTACGCTCAGGCGGCGTCATCTTCGCCACATGCAGTTGCAATTGGCCCTGTCTGCCGCCTTTGTGAGCGAAAGGGCTGTCTTGCCCGTGCCGAGCCGCCGGTCACTCGCCCGCTTGGGCTAGACGAGATGGTGGCCGGTCTCAGCGCCTTTGATTTTCAGTGATAGTTGAAATCATTGAGAGCGCAGGATTTTGCGCTTGTCGGCTCTCAAAATCCTTCTTAGTCTAGCTAAAAATCCAGAGGGAATGGGTGTCCGGGGGCGTGATACCTAATAATTATAAGCCACAGGAGAGATTATGAGGTCAGTCATTGCAAAGCTCGCGGCAACTGTTGCCGTGGCCATTCTTGCCGCCGCGCCGTCCTACGCCCAGGAACGCGTCGTCAATGTCTACAACTGGTCCGATTATATCGACAGCTCGATCCTTGAGGACTTCACCAAGGAAACCGGCATCAAGGTCGTCTACGACACCTTCGATTCCAACGAGACGCTGGAGACCAAGCTGCTCGCGGGCGGCACCGGCTATGACGTCGTTGTTCCGACCGTTTCCTTCATGCAGCGCCAGATCGCTGCCGGTGTCTATCAGAAGCTCGACAAGTCGAAGCTGCCGAACCTGAAGAACATGTGGGACGTCGTCATGAAGGGCGTCGCGACCTTCGACCCCGGCAATGAATACAGCGTCGACTACATGTGGGGCACCACCGGCATTGGCTACAATGTCGACAAGGTCAAGGCCGCGCTCGGCACCGACGAGAAGCCCAACTGGGATGCGCTATTCGACCCGGCAAAGGCCGAGAAGCTCAAGGATTGCGGCATCTACATGCTGGATTCGCCGACCGACGTCATCCCGTCGGTTCTCGCCTATCTCGGCCTCGACCCGAACAGCAAGAAGCAGGCCGATCTCGACAAGGCGCAGGAAGTCCTGCTCAAGGTTCGTCCCTTCGTGCGCAAGTTCCACTCGTCCGAATATATCAGCGCGCTCGCCAACGGCGATATCTGCATCGCGCTCGGCTATTCCGGCGACATGTTCCAGGCCCGCGACCGCGCTGCCGAAGCCAAGGCCGGCGTGACGATCGACTACTCGGTTCCGAGCCAGGGCGCGCAGATCTTCTTCGATGTCTTCGGTATCCCGAAGGATGCTCCGCATGTCGAGGAAGCGCATGAATTCATCAATTACATGATGAAGCCCGAAGTCGCCGCCAAGGCATCGAACTTCGTCTTCTACGCCAACGGCAACAAGGCCTCGCAGGAGTTCCTGGACAAGGAAGTCATCGGCGATACGGCGATCTATCCGACGCCCGAGGTCATGGCCAAGCTCTTCACGGTGCCGCCGCTCGATCCAAAAACGCAGCGCCTCGTGACACGAATCTGGACAAAGGTCGTCACCGGCCAGTAATCGAGACTTCGGCCCGGACGGCAACGCCCGGGCCTTTTATTGACGTGCCGGCCGTCGGGGGAGCGCCGGTTTCAAATTCATAATTTCGGGGAAAACCATGAAGTCTCTTGGCAATATTCGCCGCTCCTTCGCGCCCTGGGCCGATCCTGCCTCCAAGCCTTTTATCTCATTCAAGAACGTCACGAAGCGCTTCGGCGATTTCACCGCCGTCAACGATCTCAGCCTCAACATTTACCACCGCGAATTCTTCGCCCTTCTCGGCGCTTCCGGCTGCGGCAAGTCCACGCTGCTGCGCATGCTGGCCGGCTTCGAGCAGCCGACCGCGGGCGAGGTCATCCTCGACGGCACCGACATGGCCGGCACGCCGCCCTACAAGCGTCCCGTCAACATGATGTTCCAGAGCTACGCGCTCTTCCCGCATATGACCGTCGAGAAGAACATCGCCTTCGGCCTGCGCCAGGATGGCATGGGCAAGGACGAGATCGCCGAGCGCGTGTCGCAGATGCTGAAGATGGTCAAGCTCGAGCAGTTCGCCTCGCGCAAGCCCAACCAGCTTTCCGGTGGCCAGCGCCAACGCGTCGCACTCGCCCGCTCGCTTGCCAAGCGCCCGAAGGTGCTGCTGCTCGACGAGCCGCTCGGTGCGCTCGACAAGAAGCTGCGCGAGGAAACCCAGTTCGAACTGATGGACCTGCAGCAGAATCTCGGCCTCACCTTCGTCGTCGTCACCCACGACCAGGAAGAAGCGATGACGATGGCAGACCGCATCGCCGTCATGAGCCATGGCAAGGTTGTGCAGGTCGCAACGCCCGCCGAAATCTACGAAGCACCGAACTGCCGCTTCGTCGCCGACTTCATCGGTGACGTGAACATTTTCGACGGCAAGGTGGTCTCCGCCGATGGCACGAGTGTCGAGCTCGCCATCGATGCCGGCTTCAGCGTCAAGGTCGCGACATCAGACATGCCCGCCAAGGGCAGCACTGCCGGTTTCGCGATCCGCCCGGAAAAGCTGAAGGTCACCCGCCAGCCACCGGCCAATCCCAATGTCAACGCCTCCTCGGGCGAGCTCTGGGACATCGCCTATCTCGGCGACATGACCGTCTTCCACGTCAAGCTGAAGAGCGGCCAGGTGGTCAAGGCCTCGCTGCTCAATGCCCAGCGCGCCGTCGACGATCCCTTCACCTACGACCAGGAAGTCTGGGTCACCTTCGCCGAAGACGCCGGCGTGCTCTTGAAGGATTGATCATGGGCAAGCTCGGTTCAGCCATCTACAGCCGCCTGGTCATTATCGTTCCCTATGCCTGGCTGCTGATCTTCTTCCTGGCGCCGTTCTTCATCGTCTTCCGCATCTCGCTGTCGACGACCGCGATCGCCATGCCGCCCTATGAACCGGCCTTCTCGTTCAGCGATGGCTGGGCCGGTTTCATGGAGAAGATTTCGACCTTCTCCTTCGACAATTACAGCTACCTGATCGACGACCCGCTCTATTTCAACGCCTATATCTCGAGCCTCGTCATCGCCGGTGTCTCGACCTTCCTGACGCTGCTGATCGCCTATCCGATCGCCTATGGCATGGCGCAGGCGCCGCGCAGCATCCGCCCGACACTGCTTATGCTGGTCATCCTGCCGTTCTGGACGAGCTTCCTCATCCGCGTCTATGCCTGGATCGCGATCCTCAAGCCGGAAGGACTGCTGAACCAGCTGCTGATCGGAACGGGTATCATCGATACGCCGCTGATCATCCTGAACACCAATGTCGCGGTCTATATCGGCATCGTCTATTCCTACCTGCCGTTCATGGTGCTGCCGCTCTATTCCTCGCTCGAGAAGATGGACGGCACGCTGATCGAGGCGGCGCAGGATCTCGGCTGCACGCCGATCCGTGCCTTCTGGCGGGTGACGTTCCCGCTGTCGCTGCCCGGCGTCGTCGCCGGCTGCATGCTGGTCTTCATCCCCGCCGTCGGCGAATTCGTCATCCCCGACCTGCTCGGCGGGTCGCAGACGCTGATGATTGGCAAGACGCTGTGGAACGAGTTCAATTCCAACCGCGACTGGCCGGTGTCTTCGGCCGTGGCGACCATCCTTCTCTTGATCCTCGTAGTGCCGATCGTGTTCTTCCAGAACGCCCAGGCCAAAGCCGACGAGCAGGGGAGATAAGCGATGCTACGCTGGACACGCTTCAACATCATCTCGGTCACGCTCGGCTTCGCCTTTCTCTATCTGCCGATCGTGCTCCTGGTGATCTTCTCCTTCAACGAGTCGAAACTCGTCACCGTCTGGGGTGGCTTCTCGACCAAGTGGTACGTGTCGTTGATGCACAATGACGCCCTGCTGGATGCGGCCTGGGTCACGGTCCGCGTTGGCGTCCTGTCGGCAACGGCGGCAACCATTCTCGGCACGCTGGCGGCGATCACGCTAGTGCGCCACACGCGCTTCCGCGGCCGCATGCTGTTTTCTGGCATGGTCTATGCACCGCTCGTCATGCCTGAAGTCATCACCGGCCTGTCGCTGCTGCTGCTCTTCGTAGCGATCGGCCTCGACCGCGGTTTCTGGACGATCACGCTGGCGCATACGACGCTGACCATGTGCTTCGTCGCCGTCGTCGTGCAGTCGCGCCTGATGAGCTTCGATCAGTCGATCGAGGAAGCGGCGCAGGATCTCGGCGCGCCGCCGGTGCGCACCTTCTTCGAGGTGACGCTGCCGATCATCGCACCGGCCGTCTTCTCCGGCTGGATCCTGGCCTTCACTCTGTCGCTGGACGATCTGGTTATTGCGAGCTTCACCTCCGGACCGGGCGCCACGACGCTGCCGATGAGGATCTATAGCCAGGTGCGATTGGGCGTGACGCCGGAGATCAATGCGGTCTGCACCATCCTGATCGCCGTCGTTGCCGTCGGCGTCATCGCGGCATCGGTGATCACCAAGCGCCGCGAAGTCCAGCGTGAACGCGATGAACGCGCTGCCGCCAACGCGCCCTGATTACTGAGCGCTGGGTGCCGGCTGCGTCAGCACCGGCACCGGCGATATCACCGGATTGGGCCAGGAGCCGCCGATGAAGAAGGGCAGGAGCGGCAGTTCGGCCGCCCGCGTATCGTCGGTAGCCTGCAGTGAGCCGGAAAGTGCCAGCCCGTTGGATTCGTAGGGGATGATGCCGGAGAGCGTCAGCGTCTCAACGGCGCCCTTGATGCTGACGTCTTCAAGCTCTGCCGAACCAGCCGAGAAATTCGCCGTCAGCTGCGCCTCGGTGAACGGGAACGAATGATCGCCCGCGGCACTCAGCGGGAAGAACTTCTGCTGCGCCGACTGATTGCGGATCGCCTCGACATCGAGATTGGCGATCGAACCGGTTCCCGCATGGAAGGTGAGCTGACCGGTCACGTCGCCGAGTCCAGCCGTCCAAAGCGGCTTTGCCGTCTTCAGGTTCAGGTCGAGTGAGCCGGTCGTCAGCGGCAAGGGCCCTTTGAGCTGCAGCCGTTCGACCAGAGCACCGAAATCCGCACCGCGGATCGACATCTGCAACTTGCCGCCACCATCGAAATCGCCGCGCGTTGCTTCCAGATGCGCCAGCATCGTGCCGCCCTCGAACTGGCTGTCGCCGATATCGAACTTGGCCTCGTTGCTGGAGACAATGACACTGGCGCCGACATCCGAGAGGTTGAAGGGCGCAAGCTGCATCTCCTTGGCGGAGAAGCGCAGATCGAGATCGAGACGCTGCAACGGCCCACCGTCCGGCGTTGCCGTTTCTTCACCGGCCGCAAGGCGCAGTGCGAAGGCGTCGAAGAACGGCTTGAGGTTCATGGTGTCGAAGGCGAGCGTCCCGCCGAGCTTTGCCCGGTTGTTGCGCACGCTGGAAATGTCCATCACGCCGGTTGCCGTCGCGCCGTTCAGCCCGAGTGTCACATTGTTGAAGCGCAGGCCATTGGCGGCCGAGAGCACGTCGCTACTGATCGAGAACGACTTGAGGCTCTCGATCCCCGGGATCGACTTGCCCGACCATGCAAGCAGGGCCGGCATGTCGCCGATCGTGGCGCTGATATTGCCGGAGAGACCGGTCAGGTTGGTGATGCTGCCGAGCCCCGAGAAAGAGGCGGTGACGAGGTTCGAGGCAAGCGATGCCTTCAGCTCGGTGGTCTTGCCGCCGAAGACCAGCAGCGGATTGCGCGAGGAGAAGTCGAGCTTCAGGTCCTGACCGGCGGTCCGCGCAATCAGCACGGCCGACATGCCGCTCGAAAGCCGCGGCCAGTTGATATCGGCCGTCACACCCTCGAAGTGATAGGTCTTGGATGTCGCGAGATCGGTAACATTGAGCGTCCCGTCCTCGACGGTAATGGCGCCGACTTCGGCATCAAGCTTGCGGTCGAGTACCTGCGCATTGCCATCCTGGTGCGCGCCGTCGATCGCCTTGGCGAGCTGGCCGGCATAGGTCCAGTCGATCAGGCCCTGCTGATCACGCGTGAGCGACAGGTTGGGCCGCAGCAGATGGAATTCATGGAAGCTGGCATGGCCGCGCAGCGCCTCGATCAGGCTGAAATCGGCCGAGAGGCTGTCGATCGTGCCGAGCAGCTTGTTGCCGGCATTCGGCGGCTGGCGGATGGCGATCTGGTGCAGCGTGATGCGCGGCGTCGGCCAGAATTCGAGTTCCGGGCTGCCCTTGATCTCGGCCTTGTAGCCCGTCCAGCGCGACAGCGCATCCTCGATGCCGGAGCGCACCATGCCAGTCGAAACCACGAAAGGTGCGGCAACGCGCAGGGCGACAAAGATCACGGCGGAAATAAGCAAGAGCAGGGTTGCGAGACGTGTAATACCCGGAAGCCAGCGGGAAACGGGGGCCATCTTTTTACGCCACTTCGGTTGTCTTGACGTACTCATGAGCTCTGCCAGTATTTTCAGTCGCTTACCCGTTAGGCGCTGATCTTGCCGGATATATGAAATACGCGCCATATGCAATTCGGACGGCCGATCGCAGAGCGCCATGCACACTTTATAATGCAGTGCAGCATGTTATATAGCGAATAAACGGGAGGAAATGGGAATGAACGACACAGTGCCGCTCTGGACGCCGTCGCGGGAGTTCATCGAGAAGAGCCCGATGCATGCCTTCATGCAGCGCTGCAACGAGGCGTTCGGCCTGTCGCTTCAAGACTATGCCGGCCTGCATGCCTGGTCGATCGCCGAGCGCGAGCATTTCTGGTCCACCCTCTGGGATTTCTGCGGCGTGCGCGGCGAACGCGGCGAGCGGGTGCTGGCCGATGGCGATCTCATGCTGAAGGCGCGTTTTTTCCCCGATGCCCGGCTGAACTTCGCCGAAAACCTGCTGCGCAATAGCGGCGAGGGCGATGCGCTGATCTTCCGCAACGAGGACAAGGTGCAGGATCGCTGGTCCTGGAACCGCCTGCACGAAACGGTCTCGAAGCTGCAGCAGGCCTACCGGGCGCTCGGCATCGGCGAGGGCGATCGTATCGCCGCGATGATGCCGAATATGCCGGAGACCATCGCCTGCATGCTGGCCGCGGCCTCGATCGGCGCGATCTGGTCCTCCTGTTCTCCTGATTTCGGCGAACAGGGCGTGCTCGACCGCTTCGGCCAGATCGGCCCGAAGCTGTTCATCGCCTGCGATGCCTATTGGTATAACGGCAAGCTGCAGGATGTCTCCGCCAAGGTCGCGACCGTCGCCGGAAAATTGCAGGCGCCGGCGATGATCGTCCATTATGCCGGCGATGCCGATGCCGTGGCCGCCGCTACACCGGGCGCCAAGACCTTCGCGGCAATGATCGCGGCCTATCAGGCAAAGTCGGTCGAATTCGCCCAGCTGCCTTTCGCGCACCCGCTCTACATCCTCTTTTCCTCCGGCACGACAGGCGTGCCGAAATGCATTGTCCATTCGGCCGGCGGCACGCTGCTGCAGCACCTCAAGGAACACCGCCTGCATTGCGGCATCGAGCCGGGCGACAAGCTTTTCTACTTCACCACCTGCGGCTGGATGATGTGGAACTGGCTGGCGAGCGGCCTTGCCGCGGGCGCCACGCTCTGCCTGTTCGATGGCTCGCCCTTCGCGCCTGATGGCAATGTGCTGTTCGACTATGCCGAGGCGGAAAAATTCGCGGTCTTCGGCACCTCGGCCAAATATATCGACGCCGTCCGCAAGAGCGGCCTGACGCCGCGCAGCAGCCATGACCTTTCGAGCCTGCGTCTGATGACCTCGACTGGATCGCCGCTCTCGCCGGAAGGCTTCACCTTCGTCTATGAGGGTATCAAAGAGGACATCCAGCTCGCCTCGATTTCCGGCGGCACGGATATCGTCTCCTGCTTCGTGCTCGGCAATCCGCTGCAGCCGGTCTGGCGCGGCGAGATCCAGGGCGCCGGTCTCGGCCTTGCGGTCGATGTCTGGAACGATGACGCAAAGCCGGTGCGCCAGGAAAAGGGCGAGCTCGTCTGCACCAAGGCATTTCCCTCCATGCCCGTCGGCTTCTGGAACGATGCCGATGGCGCCAAGTATCGCGCCGCCTATTTCGAGCGCTTCGACAATATCTGGTGCCACGGCGATTTCGCCGAATGGACGGAGCATGGTGGCCTCGTCATCCACGGCCGCTCGGATGCGACACTGAACCCGGGCGGTGTCCGCATTGGCACCGCGGAGATCTACAATCAGGTGGAGCAGATGGAAGAGGTCGCCGAGGCGCTCTGCATCGGCCAGGACTGGGATGACGACGTCCGCGTTGTGCTCTTCGTCCGCCTGGCGCCCGGCGTCACGCTCAGTGAGGATCTTTCGAAGGCGATCAAGAACCGCATCCGCACCGGCGCCTCGCCGCGCCACGTTCCGGCAAAGATCATCGCCGTCGCAGATATCCCGCGTACCAAGTCGGGAAAGATCGTCGAACTCGCCGTCCGCGAGGTGGTTCACGGCCGTCCCGTTAAGAACAAGGAGGCGCTCGCAAATCCCGAAGCGCTTGAGCTATTTGCGGGATTGGCCGAGTTAAACGTTTAAAGTCGCGTAAAATGCGCCCGAAACTACAAGCTTCCACCCTTCAGAGCTTCCCGGTTCCGGCAACCATTCGTTAACGGAGGTCCGTCAAAGGTGATGGCACTTGGAGCTGTGAATGATAGGCAGCTAGGAGCACTTGGCTCCCGTGACATGACGTTGAGCGACTGAGCCCCTTGTTGAACAGCACCAAACTCCAGGCAGCCTAAACCCCAGGCTGCCTTTTTTCGTTTCAGCCGGCCAGAACCCGCTGCGACGGGAAGGTGATCTCCACAAGCGTGCCTTCGTTCGGCGCCGAGTTGATCGCGAAGATCGCCCGGTTGGCATCGACCATCGCCTTGGTCAGCGGCAGGCCGAGACCGGTGCCGTCACCGCGGTGGCGCGATTGCGCCGAGACTTGCCGGAACGGCTTCATCGCCTGGTCGAGCTCGCTGCGCGTCATGCCGATGCCGGTATCGCGGACGCGAAGCACGACGCTGCCATTGCTCTCATAAGAGGTCGAGACGACGATCTGGCCGCCCGACGGCGTGAAGCGGATCGCATTCGACAGGATGTTGAGCGCGATCTGTTTGACGGAGCGCAGGTCGGCAACGACATTCGGAACCGATTGCGACAGCGCCGTGCGGATGATCACCCGCTGGCCGTTCGCCTGCGGCTGCACCAGCGCAACGGCTTCCGAGACAGCATCGTTCAGACCGACCGACGCGAAATCGAGATCCATCTCGCCCGCCTCGATCTTCGAGATGTCGAGCAAGTCGTTGACGATATCCAGCACATGGCGCCCGGAGCGGCCGATGTCGTTGGCATATTCGATATAGCGCGGGTGGCCGATCGGTCCGAAACGCTCGCTCGCCATCATGTCGGAGAAGCCGATGATGGCATTCAGCGGCGTGCGGATTTCGTGGCTGATGCGCGCCAGGAAATCGGTCTTGTGGGCATTGGCGGTTTCGGCCGCGCCCTTGGCGCTGCGCAGCTCGTCTTCCGTTCGCTTCCACTGGGTAATGTCGCGGATGACGGCGCAATAGCCGCTGGAGGAGGTGAGGCGGCCCATCGTCATGAACAGCGGCACGAAACCGCCGGACGCTTCGCGGCCGATCACTTCGCGCCCATCGTTCAGCACGCTGGCAACGCCGTGGCCCGAGAGGCCGTTCAGATAGTCGAGCACCGCCTTCTGGCTTTCATGAGCGAAGAGCATGACGAAGGGTTTGCCGCGCGTTTCCTCTTCGTCGTAGTTGAAGAGCGCGCTTGCCGAGCGGTTCATCGAGCGGATATCGCCCTCGGCGCCGATCACCACGACGCCATCGGTGGCCGTCTCCAGGATCGAGCGCAGTTCCTCGACTTCGACCTGCAGCTTAGCGACCTTCTCGACCATGCGGTCGGAGCGGTTTTCCTGGCGCGGCTCTTCTTCCACCTTCGCGGGCGGCACGTCCTTTGCCTCGACCGGCATCAGCGCCAGCATCAGCGCGCTCGCATCTTCCCAACGAACCGACTGCAGCCGTGCCGTCACCGGCACCAGGCTGTCATCGGCGGTAACAAGCATCATCGCGCCCGGACGGCCGGTATTTTCTTCCAGCTCCCGGCGCTGTAGCAGCGCATCGAGACCGCCGACCTCGTCGAGCGCCTCGAGCGAGGCATAGCCGGTCAGGCGCATGAATTCCGGATTGGCATGCATCAGCTCGTCACCGGCATGGATCAGCACCGCGACCGGCAGCTGATCGACGGTGGCGGAAGACAGCCCGTCCGTCATCTTCACGCGGGGCGGGATGACGCTGCTCAGCATGTCGAGCGGGCTCACCGACGTTTCCGGCAATCCCTCGGTGGCATCGTCATCGCTATCGTCGGCAACGGCCTCGTCTTCTGCGGCTTCTGCAGAAACATCATCGTTTTCGTTGGCAGCCTCGAAGCTCGCAACGTCTTCGGTGCCTGAAATCTCCTCAGCAGGAGCAGCCGTCTCGATCTCCACCGGAGCCGCATCGTTGGCAGCAGCCGGCGTTTCCGGCTGTACCGGTTCGCCGGCTTCATCTTCGGTATCGCGTACGCCAAAAGCCTCGAGGCGCTTGGCGATCTCGCGGAAATTTGCCTGCTCGGCAGCGCTGAGCCCCGGTCCGGCATTGTGCAGCTGCACGATCTTGTCGGTCAGGCGGCGGCTCGGCGTTTCCGCCATGCGCAGCACCGGCGGCTCTTCGCGCGGCAACGGGATTTCGACAGGTGCGGGAGCTTCGGCTTCTACAGTCGCCGGCTCTTCGGCAATCGGTTCCTCCGGCACGTCGACCGGCTGGTCAAGGCTGGCAGCATCCCGGCCGATGCCATCAGGGCCGAGCGTCAGGCCAAGGGCGAGCGGATCTTCCGCCGCATCCGACAGGCGCACGACGCCGAAGCCGCGGAAGCCGTCGAATTCGCGCTGGCGCGTATAGGTTGGCAGGGCCGCGAGATCGACGGGCACGACGAGGCTGGTGCCTTCGATCGGCCAATGGATGGTCTTGCCCGACCAGGTGTCGCGGCGCTCCAGCGCCTCGGCGATCTTGCCTTCGGGGTCGAGATTGAAGAGGGCGGAAATATCGCTGAAGGCAACGCCGATGACATTCGCCGCATTCGGGCCGACCGCCTCGGCAAACTCGTTCGACACTTCGCTGAAACAGCCAGCCGAATCGATCTTCCAGACAAAGCGCGTGGCGCGGCTGTTCGGCTGGAACTTGAAGCCGGAGGAGGGCTCTGCAGCAACGGCTTCAACCGGAGCAACTTCGGGAACGCTCTCTTGTTCGGGCTCTTCCGAAACCGCGCTTACCGGCTCTTCTTCCGCAACATCCTCGGCAGGGGCGTCCAGAGGCTCCGCATCCAGCACGACATTCGGTTCCGGCTCGATCGCGATGGGGCCGTCGTCTTCGGCGGCGGTTGCCTCCAGCTCGGCAGCCTCGGGAAGCGTCTCTTCTTCCTCGACAGCGCCTTCCGCCAGATCCGCCTGCGCCTCTACGTCGGCAACGAGTTCTTCGACTTCGGGCTCTTCGGCAACAGGCTCCTCAGCCTCGGCGACGCTCTCCAGAACCTCTTCGACATCCTCGATGCCGGCGACCGCATTGAGCGCCTCGTCGAACTTCGGTGGCTCGATATGGTTAACGGCGGCTGTGGATAAGGCTGGTTCCGGCACCGCAGCATCGATCGGGTCGAGGTGGCCGAGCACGGTTTCGACGGCGAAAAGCAGGTTGAGGACCGGTTCGTCGCTGAGCTTGCCGACGGCGGCCGGCAGGTAGCCCTTGCCGGTCGCAACAGGGCGCTTCACCAGCCGGTCCGGATGGGCGGCGGCAAGGCCCGTCAGGCTCTTTGCAGTCTGCTGGGTGATTCCAAGCGAGGCATAGCCGGGCGAGGAGGCGATCACTTCGCCCTCTGCGCCGATCACCGCCATATGCGTATCGGGATCGTCGAGACCCTGGATCATCTGCGCTGCCGAAGCGCTGGCCGGCAAGGCCTTGCCCGCAACGGGAACCGAAAACAGGATCGCCCGCTCGCCGGTCGAAAGCGCGATACGCTCGACCACGGCCTGAACGGGCACGCGCTGAAAGCCCTTGACGATGCGGATCATCAGATTGCGGCTGTCGCCGGTCGATGTCAGCTGCCGCGCCGTCGTCTCCAGCTGGCGGAAGGTGATGTCGCCATTGCCGACGCCCTGATCGAGCAGGTCATAGACGGCTGAGTGGCCGAAAAGCTCGGCGCCGGTGCCGTTTGCCCAGAGCAGGCGGGTCAGATCGGCGGAGAACAGCACCATGGCTTCCCCGCGCGAAAAGCGCTCCCGCACCCGCTGATGCACGGCAATATCGATGAACGGGTACTGGACAGCGGGCATGGGAAACCTTGCTACCTTCGGCCTCATTTAAATTAACGGTCTATTAATAACGATGCGCCGGAAAGGGGTCCAGCTTGAGGCCGCCTTTTCGGGCGGAAAGGTTAATGCGTTGTGCGTCGCACAATTATGTTGCAATGCACAATAAGATCGTCTATATAAGCTATATCCAAACTAAAGGGCGTCAAACGCCCGGACTCAAGGAGCTCGCATCCATGGCTACCATAAAGACAGACGACGTTTTTTCAATGGCTGCATTCGATCCGTCCAAGTTCGCAGAATCCTTCCGCGATTTTGCTGAAAAGGGCGCACAGCAGTCCCGTGATGCCTATTCCAAGATGAAGTCTGCCGGCGAAGAAGCTGGCAAGACCCTGGAAGCCACCGTTCAGACGGCTCAGGCCGGTTCTGTCGAGATCGGCCTCAAGGCGATCGACGCCCTGCGCACCAACGCAGAAAACTCCCTGTCGCACATGGAAGCGCTGCTCGGCGTCAAGTCCATTGCCGAATTCGTCGAGCTGCAGACGGCGTTCGTCCGCAAGCAGGCCGAGCTGACCGTCGAGCAGGCAAAGTCGATGCAGGAAACCTCCAAGCAGGTTGCCGAAAAGCTGGCAAAGCCTTCCAAGGAAGCCGCTGAAAAGGTCATGGCCTCCTTCAAGGTCGCCTGATCCGCTGATCGAAAATCAAAGAAAGGCTGGCCCCCTCGTCCAGCCTTTTTGTATATTGAGGGGAGATAGGGCTTGAATTAATTTTCAAGTCCTCGTATGTGACCCCCGTCGCGCCGAGCGCGGCATTGTGCGGTTGTAGCTCAGTTGGTTAGAGCGCAGGTTTGTGGCACCTGAGGTCGGAGGTTCGAGACCCCCAACCGTACCATTCCTCTCAAAACATCGAAGTGAATGGTGCGTGATCGCCCGATCCGCATGACGAATCCCCCGGCTATTGCCCTGTGGCGCCGCCCGCCTATCTACCGGCTGCGGCACAAGTAAACTTTCTCTTATATTGCGTTGCAAAATGTGAGCGGGAGTGCCATTTTGTGCCGGGGGTTACTTGAGTGCTTTTAGAAGGAGACTTTAATGTCCATTTCTCTCAAGAATCTGGATCAATCCAAAGCCACCGCCATTTCAGCCATCAATGTCGCCGCTGAGGTCAAGAAGGCCCGCGAAGCTGTTGGGTACAGTGTTGATGATCTGGCGGTAACCTGTGGCCTGGTGGCTGCGGAAATTACTGAAATTGAAAATGGGGAACATGCCGACCCGGCAAAGCTGAAGCGCATCGCCGCTGCCTTGCAGGTTCCGGTTTCTGCTTTCGTCCCGATGTAATTGCCTTCAGGGCGAACCAAAAGAGCCGGTCGATCTGACCGGCTTTTTTCGTTTCAGGACCTCGTTCCCGGTAATCATGGAACTCCCGGTTCCCTCCAGCCGTTCTATCCGTGGACAGGAGAACGGGAATGTCGAAGACGCTTCTATACGGTGCGACCAAGGTGGACGAGACGAATGTCGCCTATGCGGCAATCGCCAGCCTCGAGCAGTTCCAGTGGAAGAACCGCGTCTTCGTGATTTTCTCCGACAGGGATAACAGTCGCGCCGCGCGTCAGGAGAACCAGTTGCTGGCCGACCGGCCGGCACTCGACGAGCGCGACATGATCGTCCTGAAAGTCGCGGGCAACAGCGTCAAGCCGGTCTTCGGTTCCGCCGAACCGATCGCGGCGGAGGCACTGCGCACCGAACTCGACGCACCCGATGCCGGAGATTTCCATGCCGTGCTGATCGGCAAGGACGGCACGGTGAAGCTGAAAGTCAGCGAACCCGTCAGCAATGGCGAGCTGTTCGCCATCATCGACAGCATGCCGATGCGCGCCGCCGAGGCCCTGAAGCCGGACAACTGAACAATCCAACAAGACGGAAGGAGCAGGATATGTCCGTACCGAACGAACCTATCCCCGATCAGCCGCCGATGCCGGGACCCGGCTGGAAGCCGGAGCCGCCGATCAAGGAGCCGGAGCCCGACAGGCTTCCGGATGAGGCTCCGAACCCCAATCCCGATGAAAACGAGGAGCCGCCCAAGCACCTTCTATAGAAAGATGTGCCGGTCGGCGGCGACGAGCTCCTGCAGGAAATCGGAAACGGTGCGCACGCGCACCAGTTCGCGCGCACTCTCGTGGAACGTCGTCCAGTAGGCCCGCCGGATCGAGATTTCCGGCAGGATGCGGATCAGCTTGTCGTGCTGGCGCGCGATGTAATCATGCAGGATGCCGATGCCGGCGCCGGAAAGCACGGCTTCCGTCTGCCCGGTGGCGGATGAAATCTCGAAGGCGGCATCCCAGTTGCGCATCACTTCGCCGGTGAAGTTCAGCGATTGCGAAAAGAGCAGGTCTTCGACATAGCCGATGCGGCGGTGCTGCTTCAGCGCTTCGGCATCGGCAGGAAGGCCGTTGGCGTCGGCATAGCTCTGAGAGGCGTAAAGACCGAGCGTGTAATCGGTGAGCTTGGCGGAAACCAGCCGCCCTTGTTCCGGCCGCTCCAGTGTGATGGCGATATCCGCCTCGCGTTGCGACAGCGAGAAGGAGCGGGGCACCGGCACCAGCTGGATCTTCAGTTCGGGATGGCGCTCGATCAGCCGTCCCATGCGCGGCGCCAGGAACGAGACGCCGAAACCATCGGGAGCGCCGATCCGCACCGTGCCAGCGATCGCCGTGTCGGTGCGGCCGAGGTTGGCCTGTGCCGCCAGCATCTCCGTTTCCATCCGCTCCGCCGAAGCCAGGAAGATCTCGCCCTCGGCGGTCAGCTCGCAGCCATTCGTCCGGCGCACGAAGAGGCGCGTCTTCAGCGCTTCCTCCAGCGAAGTCAACCGCCGCGACAGCGTCGCATGGTTCAGCCCCAGCCGCTTCGAGGCGGCAAGGATCTGCCCGGTGCGGGCAACGGCGAGGAAGATGCGAACGTCGTCCCAGTTCATGGCTTGCTGCACATGATGATCGGTTCGACATCGAGAAGCGTCAGCGATGTGACCATGCCGGCCGTGCCGGTCTTGTATTTCAGGAAGTGCGGCGTCTGCAGATGCGCTTCATAGGCCTCCCGGTTGGCATAGACCTCCAGAATGCGGATCTTCTCCGGAGAACCGACGACGGCGACCGCACTGAGTGACAGCACGCCGTCTTCGAAGGCGACCGATGCCGAAATCTCCTCGGCAAGCAGCGCGCGGTAGGCGTCGAGATGCCTGATATCGATCTCGATTTCCGCCATTCTGACGACACGGTCTTCACTCATCGATGGATCGCCTTATCTTGAGTTTGCCCGCTTGCCCGATCATCGGGCGCTTCGGCCGTATTTCGCATCGCGCTATAATTTATGCACAACGGTTGCTTATCTTAGCTCATTGATTTGTGCAAATTGAAGTGCGATTGTTCGCCATCCAAAAAATAGGAGGAGCACTTCTCATGCGTCAGATCGGACATTTCATCGGCGGCAAGCAGGTCGCAGGCACCAGCGGCCGCACGAGCAACGTCTATAACCCGGCAACCGGCGAAGTTCAGGCAACGGTCGCGCTCGCCAGCGATGCCGAGATGGATGCAGCGGTACAGAGCGCCAAGGCTGCTCAGCCGAAGTGGGCTGCCACCAACCCGCAGCGCCGCGCCCGCGTGTTCATGAAGTTCGTTCAGCTGCTCAATGACAACATGAACGAGCTTGCCGAACTGCTCTCCAAGGAACATGGCAAGACCATCGAAGACTCCAAGGGCGATATCATTCGCGGCCTCGAAGTCTGCGAATTCGTCATCGGCATTCCGCATCTCGCCAAGAGCGAATTCACCGAAGGCGCAGGTCCGAATATCGACATGTATTCGATCCGCCAGGCCGTCGGCATCGGCGCCGGCATCACGCCCTTCAACTTCCCGGCCATGATCCCGATGTGGATGTTCGCCCCGGCGATCGCCTGCGGCAACGCCTTCATCCTGAAGCCCTCCGAGCGCGATCCGTCCGTTCCGATCCGTCTTGCCGAACTGATGATCGAAGCAGGCCTGCCTGCCGGCATCCTGAACGTCGTCAACGGCGACAAGGGCGCGGTCGACGCGATCCTGACGCATCCGGATATCTCGGCCGTCTCCTTCGTCGGCTCCACGCCGATCGCCCGTTACGTCTATGGTACAGCTGCCCAGAACGGCAAGCGCGCCCAGTGCTTCGGCGGCGCCAAGAACCACATGATCATCATGCCGGATGCCGATCTCGATCAGGCTGCCAACGCGCTGATGGGCGCGGGCTACGGCTCTGCCGGCGAGCGCTGCATGGCGATCTCGGTTGCCGTTCCGGTCGGCGAGGAAACCGCCAACCGCCTGATCGCCAAGCTGACCCCGATGGTCGAGTCGCTGCGCATCGGTCCCTATACCGACGACAAGGCGGACATGGGCCCGGTTGTCACCAAGGAAGCCCAGGCGCGCATCATGGGCCTGATCAACAAGGGTGTCGATGAAGGCGCAAAGCTCGTCGTCGACGGTCGCGACTTCAAGCTCCAGGGCTATGAAGACGGCTATTTCGTCGGCGGCTGCCTGTTCGACAACGTCACGCCCGATATGGACATCTACAAGACCGAAATCTTCGGACCGGTCCTTTCGGTCGTCCGTGCCAAGAACTACGAGGAAGCCCTCGAACTGCCGATGAAGCATGAATATGGCAACGGCGTCGCGATCTATACCCGTGACGGCGATGCGGCCCGCGACTTCGCCTCGCGCATCAATATCGGCATGGTCGGCGTCAACGTTCCGATCCCGGTTCCGCTCGCCTACCACTCCTTCGGCGGCTGGAAGTCTTCGTCCTTCGGCGATCTCAACCAGCACGGCACCGACTCGATCAAGTTCTGGACCCGCACCAAGACCGTGACCAGCCGCTGGCCGTCGGGCATCAAGGATGGCGCCGAGTTCGTCATGCCGACGATGAAGTAAGCGATCTTCATTATAGGATCAGGAAAACGGGCTCCCGGCGGGGCCCGTTTTTCGTTTGACGCTATGCGGCGAGGGGCCGCATAAACGTGACTCCGATTTTCATATTTTGGAATTGTTCAAAACTATCAAAGCCACTATATAGGCTTCAGCCCCTATCGAGTCAGGAGAACGGCATGCGATTGACGAAGCAGACCAACTATGCGGTTCGCATGTTGATGTATTGCGCTGCCAATGAAGGACATCTGAGCCGGATCCCCGAAATCGCCAAGGCATATGGTGTTTCCGAGCTTTTCCTTTTCAAGATCCTGCAGCCGCTGAACAAGGCGGGTCTCGTCGAAACCGTTCGTGGCCGCAATGGCGGCGTGCGCCTTGGCAAGCCGGCAACCGATATCAGCCTGTTCGATGTCGTGCGCGTTACCGAAGACAGCTTCGCAATGGCCGAGTGCTTTGAAGATGGCGCGGTCGAGTGCCCGCTCGTCGATAGCTGCGGTCTGAACTCGGCACTGCGCAAGGCGCTGAACGCCTTCTTCGATGTGCTGACCGAATATTCCATCGACGACCTCGTGAAGGCCCGCCCGCAGATCAACTTCCTGCTCGGCCTCACCGGCGACCAGGCTTTTCGCAAGCCTGCGATACCCGCTCCGGCTGCCTAATATTGGAATAGTCGAAAATCGTCATGAAACCGCAGCTACTCCCGGTAGCTGCGGTTTCTCGTTTCCGGTCACGTCTTGTTGATATATCACAGCCTCTTGAAACCGCTTTCAATGCCGTCGAGAGACGCGAAATTATACCAAATGCGACAGAATCGCGGGCGAATGTGCCTCAATCTTGCAAATTTGGGCCTATTTTTGACCGAAAATTTCTAAAGTTGCTTTTACGGAAAAATTTTCTGCGGATGGCGTTGCTTTCAGCAAATAAATGTCGTTCCATCGGCCCGCCGATCGGGATAACTAGCGCCGATCTCCAAAGATCAAAAAGAACAAACCTGGGAAACAACATCATGAAAAAGTTCTCTGTCCTGCTGGCAGCGACAGCCCTGGCTTCGGTCATGGCCACCGCCGCCTACTCCAAGACGCTTGTCTACTGCTCTGAGGGATCGCCGGAAGGCTTCGATCCGAGCCTCTACACCGCAGGCACGACCTTTGACGCTTCCTCGCGTACGGTTTACAGCCGCCTCGTCGAATTCAAGCACGGCGGTACGGAGATCGAGCCCGGCGTTGCCGACAGCTGGACCGTTTCGGACGACGGCAAGGAATACACTTTCAAGCTGCATCCGGGCGTAAAGTTCCAGACGACCGACTTCTTCACGCCGACGCGTGACCTGACGGCCGATGACGTCGTTTTCTCGTTCGAGCGCCAGCTGCGCGCCGACAATCCGTGGAACAAGTATGTTGAAGGCGGTTCTTACGAATACGCTGCCGGCATGGGCTTCCCGGATCTCGTCAAGTCGATCGAAAAGGTTGACGACCTGACGGTCAAGTTCACGCTGAACCGTCCGGAAGCTCCGTTCCTGGCCGACCTCGCCATGGACTTTGCATCGATCGTTTCCAAGGAATATGCCGACAAGCTCGCAGCTGACGGCAAGATGGCTCAGCTTAACCAGCAGCCGCTCGGCACCGGTCCGTTCACCTTCGTTGCCTACCAGCCGGATGCCGTCATCCGCTACAAGGCCAACGAAACCTACTTCAAGGGCAAGGAAAAGATCGACGATCTCGTATTCGCGATCACCACGGACGCTTCGGTCCGCGCCCAGAAGCTGAAGGCTGGCGAATGCCACATCGTTCCTTATCCGAACGCTGCTGACGTTTCCGAGCTGAAGAAGGACGAGAATCTCACCGTTGCCGAACAGCCGGGCCTCAACATCGGCTTCCTCGCCTACAACACGCAGATGGCTCCCTTCGACAAGCCGGAAGTCCGCCGCGCGCTGAACATGGCGATCAACAAGCAGGCTATCGTTGACGCCGTCTTCCAGGGCGCCGCCACCGTTGCCAAGAACCCGATCCCGCCGACAATGTGGTCGTACAATGATGCCGTCGTTGACGACAAGTACGATCCGGAAGGCTCGAAGAAGGCTCTTGAAGCTGCAGGCATCAAGGATCTTTCGATGAAGATCTGGGCAATGCCGGTTTCGCGTCCGTACATGCTGAACGCACGCCGCGCAGCTGAACTGATGCAGGCCGACTTCGCCAAGGTTGGCGTCAAGGTCGAAATCGTTACCCATGAATGGGCCGAATACCTGAAGCTCTCCTCCGACGTGAAGCGCGATGGCGCCGTCATCCTCGGCTGGACCGGCGACAACGGCGACCCGGATAACTTCATGGACACGCTGCTCGGCTGCACGGCTGTTGGCGGTAACAACCGCGCTCAGTGGTGCAACAAGGACTATGACGATCTGATGAAGAAGGCCAAGCAGACGGCCGACGTCGCAGAACGCACCAAGCTCTATGAGCAGGCTCAGCTGATCTTCAAGAAGGAAGCTCCTTGGGCAACGATCGACCACTCGGTCGTCTTCGTTCCGATGAGCAAGAAGGTCACGGGCTTCCACATGGACCCGCTCGGTATCCACCGCTTCGACGGCGTGGACATTTCCGAATAATAGAAAATCTGTAAACTGTCCGGCGAGAGCCGGGCTTGGCCGGCGGTCAGGATCATCCTGACCGCCGGAAACTATTGGACACCTGCCATGTTACGTTTTTTCATCGGCCGCCTCGCGGTGCTGATCCCAACGTTCCTCGGCGTTTCGCTCATCGCCTTTTCGTTCATCCGCCTGCTTCCGGGCGACCCCGTCATGTTGTTGTCGGGCGAACGAGTCATGGCGCCTGAACGTCACGCCCAGATCATGCATGATCTCGGCTTCGACAGGCCGATGTATGTGCAGTATTTCGATTACCTGGGTAAGGTCTTGCACGGCGATCTCGGAACCTCGATCGTCACCAAGCGCCCGGTTCTCGGCGAATTCTTCACGCTCTTCCCGGCTACGCTGGAACTGTCGCTCTGCGCCATCATCCTGGCGGCTCTGCTCGGCATTCCCGCCGGCGTCTTTGCAGCGGTCAAGCGAGGGACCTGGTTCGACCAGAGTGTGATGGGCGTTGCCCTTATCGGCTATTCGATGCCGATCTTCTGGTGGGGCCTGCTGCTCGTCATCTTCTTCTCCGGCTATCTCGGCTGGACGCCCGTTTCGGGCCGCATCTCGCTGATGTATTTCTTCAAGCCGGTCACCGGCTTCATGCTGATCGACAGTCTGCTGTCCGGCCAGGCCGGCGCCTTCAAGTCCGCCGTCAGCTATCTCATCCTGCCGACCATCGTTCTCGCCACCATTCCGCTGGCCGTCATCGCGCGCCAGACGCGCTCGGCGATGCTCGAAGTGCTGGGTGAGGACTATGTGCGCACCGCCCGCTCCAAGGGTCTGAAGCCCCTGCGTGTCGTCGGCGTCCACGCGCTGCGCAATGCCATGATCCCGGTCATCACGACCATCGGTCTTCAGGTCGGCGTGCTGCTCGCAGGCGCGATCCTGACCGAGACGATCTTCTCCTGGCCGGGTATCGGCAAGTGGATGGTCGATGCGGTCTTCAAGCGTGACTATGCGGTCGTCCAGGGTGGTCTTCTGCTGATCGCCGGCATCATCATGCTGGTCAATCTGCTTGTCGACGTCACCTATGGCCTTATCAACCCGCGTATTCGTCACTAGGAGCGGCCCATGAGCACGGTATCTACCAAAACCGGCCAGCCATCCGCCCTCGCGGAGTTCTGGTACTATTTCTCGCGAAACAAGGGCGCCGTCATCGGCCTCTTCATCTTCCTGCTGATCCTCGTCATCGCCATCGGCGCGCCAATTGTCGCCCCGCATGCGCCTGACGAGCAGAACCGCCAGCTTCTGCTGTCGGTGCCGTTCTGGATGGACGGCGGCAGCTTCTCCTATCCGCTCGGCACCGATGCCGTCGGCCGCGATATCCTGTCGCGTCTGATCTATGGCGCGCGCTTCTCGCTGTTCATCGGCGTCGTCGTCGTCACGCTCTCGGTCGTTGCCGGCGTTTTGATCGGTCTCGTTGCCGGTTATTTCCGCGGCCGCGTCGACATCGTCATCATGCGCCTGATGGACATCATCCTGGCCTTCCCGTCGCTGCTGCTCGCCCTGGTGCTGGTCGCGGTTCTCGGCCCGGGCCTGACCAACGCGATGATCGCCATCTCGATCGTCAACCAGCCGCACTTCGTCCGCCTGACGCGCGCTGCCGTCATGAGCGAACGCGAGAAGGAATATGTCGTCGCTTCCCGCGTTGCCGGTGCCGGCACGCTGCGGCTGATGTTCAAGACCATCCTGCCGAACTGCCTGGCCTCGCTGATCGTTCAGGCAACGCTCGCCTTCTCGGCGGCGATCCTCGATGCAGCCGCCCTCGGCTTCCTCGGCATGGGCGCACAGCCGCCGACACCCGAATGGGGCACGATGCTTGCCGAAGCGCGCGAGTTCATCCAGCGCGCCTGGTGGGTGGTCACTTTCCCGGGTCTCGCGATCCTCATCACCGTCGTTGCCATCAACCTGATGGGTGACGGCCTGCGTGATGCGCTCGATCCCAAGCTGAAGAGGTCCTGATATGGCACTTCTCGAAATCGAAAATCTCGTCGTCGAGTTTCAGACGTCGACCGGTGCCTTCCGTGCCGTGGACGGCGTCTCCCTGAAGGTCGATCCGGGCGAAGTTCTCGCCATCGTCGGTGAATCCGGTTCCGGCAAGTCGGTCTCGATGCTGGCCGCCATGGGCCTTCTGCCCTGGACCGCCAAGGTCACCGCCGACAAGATGGTCTTCGACGGCCAGAACCTGCTCGGCATGTCCGGTGCTCAGCGCCGCCAGATCATCGGCAAGGACATGTCGATGATCTTCCAGGAACCGATCGCCAGCCTCAATCCGTGCTTCACGGTCGGCTTCCAGATCGAGGAAGTCTTGAAGATCCATCTCGGCCTCGACAAGGCCGCGCGCCGCAAGCGTGCGATCGAACTCTTCGAGGCGGTCGGTATTCCGAACCCGGCCGAGCGGCTCAACCACTTCCCGCACCAGATGTCGGGCGGTCAGTGCCAGCGCGTGATGATCGCCATCGCGATTGCCTGCAATCCGAAGCTGCTGATCGCCGACGAGCCGACCACCGCGCTTGATGTGACGATCCAGAAGCAGATCCTCGATCTGCTGATGCGCTTGCAGACGGAACATCGCATGGGCCTGATCATGATCACCCACAACATGGGCGTGGTCGCGGAAACCGCCGATCGCGTGATCGTTCAGTACAAGGGCAAGAAGATGGAAGAGGCCGACGTCCTGTCGCTCTTCGAAGCGCCGAAGAGCGATTACACGCGCGCTCTGCTCGCCGCTCTTCCCGACAACGCCACCGGTGATCGCCTGCCGACCATCGGCGAGCTTTTCAATCAGGGAGCGGCTCAATGACGCCAGTCCTCGAAGCCAAGAATATCGTCCGCGACTACTATCTGCCGGGCGGCCTGTTCAAGCAGGCAAAGACCGTTCACGCCGTCAAGGGCGTGAGCTTCAAGGTCGAGCAGGGCAAGACGCTGGCAATCGTCGGCGAAAGCGGCTGCGGCAAGTCCACGCTTGCCCGTATCGTCACCATGATCGACCCTGCCACGGCGGGCGAACTGATGATCGACGGCAAGAAGGTGGATATCGCCGCCGGCGACCTGACGCCGGAGATCCGCCGCAAGGTGCAGATCGTCTTCCAGAACCCCTATGGTTCGCTGAACCCGCGCAAGAAGATCGGCGATATCCTGATGGAGCCGCTGATCATCAACACCAATACGCCCGCTGCCGAACGGCGCGAACTGGCGATGGCGATGCTCAAGAAGGTTGGTCTCCAGGAGATCCACTTCAATCGCTATCCGCACATGTTCTCCGGCGGTCAGCGCCAGCGCATCGCCATTGCGCGCGCCCTGATGCTGAAGCCGCGCCTTCTCGTCCTCGACGAGCCGGTCTCGGCGCTCGACCTCTCGGTGCAGGCACAGGTGCTGAACCTGCTCGCCGACCTGCAGGACGAGCTGAACCTCACCTACGTCTTCATCAGCCACGACCTCTCGGTCGTTCGCTACATGGCAGACGACGTCATGGTGATGTATTTCGGCGAAGCAGTCGAATACGGTAGCCGCGATCAGGTTTTCAGCGATCCGCAGCACAGCTATACCAAGACGCTGTTTGCGGCCACGCCGCGGGCCGATGTCGATACCATCCGGGCACGTCTGGCCCGCAAGGCGGCTGTTGCTTCCTAAGGGACGATAGCCCGAGAACGAGGATCAGAAATGCCGGAGATCAACCGCAAGCCCCATGCCATCATCGTCATGGGCGTCAGCGGCTCCGGCAAATCCTCGATCGGCGAGAAACTGGCGGAGGCGCTCAGCCTCCGCTTCGTCGAAGGCGACCAGCTTCATCCACGCGCCAATGTCGAGAAGATGTCCAAGGGTATCCCTTTGACAGACGACGACCGGATGCCTTGGCTCGATCTCATCGGCGAGACGATCAAGGCCGCGCTCGCCAGGGGCGAGGGCGTCATCGTCTCCTGCTCCGCGCTGAAGCGCATCTACCGCGAGCGGCTGCGCAGTGCCGCCGGCGGCAATCTCTTCTTTGTCTATCTTGACGGCTCGAAGGAGCTGCTGACCGACCGCATGGGTCACCGCACCGGCCATTTCATGCCGGCCTCGCTGCTCGAAAGCCAGCTCGCAACCCTCGAAGTTCCGACCGGCGAACCCGGCGTCGTTACCGTCGATATCGACGATACGATCGAGGGAATTGCGGAAGCGGCGCGAAAGAAGCTCGCGCCGCTCGGTATTTCCTAGCCGTCGATCCGGCGGAGGTTCTTCTTCTCCAGGAAGAAGAACGGACGGAACTTCACGCCGACGATATTCCCCGCAAAGGCCGAGAGCGCCCAGAGGTAGCCATGCAGGCTGCCTGATGCGATGCCGGAGAAATAGGCGCCGATATTGCAGCCATAGGCGATGCGCGCGCCATAGCCGAGCAGCAGGCCGCCGACGACGGCAGCAACGACCGAGCGCAGCGGAATATCCCAGCTCGGCGAGAAACGTCCGGCAAGCGACGATGCGAGCATCGCACCGGCAATGATGCCGAAATCCATGACCGAGGTGATATCGGCAAAGACGCTATCGGAAAGCGCCTTGGCATTGGCCGGCGTCTGCCAGTAGGCCCAGGCGGTCGGGTCGATGCCGAGCAGCAGCGCGCCCTTCGCACCCCAGAGCGCGAAGGCCGAAGTGATGCCCCAGGGGCGGCCGGCGATCGCGAGCGTCACGAAGTTGAGAAGCGCAAGCGCCACGGCACCGAGCACCAGCGGCCAGGGACCGCGCAGGAAGCGCGAGAGGCCCTGGCGCGGCGAGGGGGCCGGCTGCTCAAGCGAGCCATGCCAGCGCTTTTCGACGATGACGCTGATCCAGGCGACGGCGGCGAAGATCAGAAGCGAAACCGCGATACCGCCCACGGCGCCGAAGCTCTGCACGAGCGAGGTCGGCGGCAGCGACGGCAGGCTCACCCACCAGTCGAAATTCACGGTGCCGAGCACAGAGCCGATGACGAAGAACAAGAGCGTGATCAGCATGCGCGCATTGCCGCCACCGGCGGTAAACAGCGTGCCCGAAGCGCACCCGCCGCCAAGCTGCATGCCGATGCCGAACATGAAGGATCCGGCGATGACGCCGAGGCCCGCAGGCGAAACCGAGCCCTTCACCTCATGGCCGAACAGCGTGCCGCTTGCGAGGAACGGGAAGAACAGCACCACGGCGATCGCAAGCAGGATCATCTGCACCCGCAAGCCGCGGCCGCGGCCGTCGAGAATGAGAACGCGCCAGGCAGAAGTGAAGCCGAAGGCGGCATGATAGAGCGCCATACCGAGCGCCCCGCCGACGAGGAAGAGCGCGCCCTGCGCCGGTCCGTAGTAATAGCCGAGCAGCAGCGTGCCGAGAACGAGGACGGCAAGCGAGCCGAGGCCCGGCGTTCCGAGCGATGGTTCTTTCAGCCCGGGAAGGCTGGGTGAAGCGATGGACATGGGATTCTCCTGAAATTCTAGCGCAATACTAGAACTTCAGTCTCCACATTTGGAGGAATCCTATTTCCTTGAAGCGGCGCGATGCGGATTCATCTGGCGCCGAAAAGCTAAATTACGCAAGCGCTTAGGCATTGAAGCGCTGCGGCGAATAGGCCGAGATATCGATGAACGGCGTCTCGCCGGTGATCAGCTCCGCCAGCACCCGGCCGGTCACCGGCCCGAGCGTCAGCCCGTGATGGGCATGGCCGAAGGCGAACCACAGGCCGTTATGGCGCGGCGCCTTTCCGATGATGGGCATCATATCCGGCGTGCAGGGGCGGGCGCCCATCCACGGTTCGGGGTCGAGGCGCTCGCCGAGAGGGAAGATGGTGCGGGCCACCTTCTCGGCGCGATCGAGCTGCACCGGGGTCTTCGGCGCATCGAGCGTTGCGAATTCCGCTCCGGTCGTCAGGCGGATGCCCTTGTTCATCGGTGCCAGGAAATAGCCGCGCTCGGCATCGAGCGTCCAGTTGTTGAGCACGGTATTGCCCTGCGCGGCGTAATGCATGTGATAGCCGCGCTTGACGCCGAGCGGGAAGGAGTAGCCGAGCCGCTTCGTCGCCACCGCCGCCCAGGGGCCGAGCGCCAGCACCGCGTCATCGGCATCGACCGGCCCTTCGACGGTCGCGATCCGCCAGCCGGAACCGGCCTGTCCCAGCGAGTTCGCATCGCCGCTGACGAAGCGGCCGCCGATGCTTTCGAAATAGGCGCAATAGGCCGCCGTCAGCGCATGCGGATCCAGCACGGACCACGGATCGCGCCAGCGCAGGCCGCCCTTGAAGGTCTGCGTCAGCCCCGGCTCGATGCCGGCAACATCGGCGGAACCGAGCTTGTCATAGGTGACGCCGAATTCGCGCTCCCAGAGTGCGGCTTCGGCAATCGCCTCGTCGAACTTCTCCTGGGTGCGGAACACCCGCATCCAGCCGTCCTTGCGGATCAGCGCCTCGGCATTTGAGGATTCGATCAGGTCGCGGTGTTCGGAAACCGAGTTCTCGATCAGCGGCGCATAGGCGCGGGTGATCGCCTCGTGGCGGCGCGCATTGGAGTTCCACCAGTAGCGGGCGAGGAACGCCACCTGCTTCGGCAGCGTCTTCAGGTGATAATGGGCGTCGATGCGGTTGTTCAGCGCATAACGCAGCAACAGGCCGAGCTGCTGAGGGAAGCCGTAGGGCACCACGCCCTCGCGCTGGATGAGGCCGGCATTGCCGAACGACGTTTCGTTGCCCGGTGCCTTGCGATCGACCAGCACCACCTGCCGCCCGCGGCGTTGCAGATGAATGGCAGTCGAAACGCCGATGATGCCGGCACCGAGAACGATCGCAGTCTTGGTCATTTTTTCTTGCAGCCCACTGAGTTCCAAGACCCGAAAATGCCCTTAGGCTGGCCGCGGTGCAAACGAAAAATCGCCTTTCATTTCAATTTCATTGCCCGCTCAGTGCGGCATTTTCAACGCGGATGCGCACCCACAGCATCGCCGCGTTGAGAATGGAGAAAAGCAGGGCGTAGAGGGGCAGGCCAAAGGCAAGTGGCAGCGCCGCGATCTCGCCTGCCACGATCACATAGTTCGGATGCCTGAAGAGCCTGTAGGGGCCCGCTGTCACCAGCTGCTCGCCGGGCAGCACGATCACCCGCGTCGTCCATCGCCCTTTCAATGTCATCAGCACCCAGACCCGCAGCGCCTGCAGCAGCAGAAACACCGCCAGCCAGCCAACCTGCACCTGATGCCCAAGCGCCAGCAGCCACAGACCGCCGAGCCAGGCCGCGTGCAGCGCGACCATGACAGGATAATGCGCCGCCCCCGCCTCTCGTGCACCGCGGGCCATGAGCGCCCGCGTGTTGCGTCTCGCAATCAGCAATTCGGCCAGCCGCTGCAGTGTCACGAAGCCGAGAAGAAGGAGGGAAGGCATCATCATCCGATCCTCTTCAGCGTCACGCAGCTTGCCGAAAAGCCGGGTCCCATGGCGATGACGGCGGCGCGCTCCGGCAGGCCCGCGCGGATGGCGCGCTCCAGCACGAAGAGCACTGTCGGCGAAGACATGTTGCCGAATTCGGCGAGCACGGCGCGCTCGTGATCGAGACTTTGCGGCTCCAGCCCGAGCGTCGTCTCCATGGCGCCGATCACCTTCGCGCCACCCGGATGGCAGATGAAGCGGCCGATATCCCGGCGGGCGAGCCCGCTGCGCGAAAGAATGCCATCGATCGCCGGTCCGAGTTCACGCTCGGCAAAGGGCGGCAACGATTGCGCCAGGAGGATGCCGAAGCCGGTATCGTCGATCTTCCAGCCCATGATATCGAGCGTATCCGGAAAGAGATGCTCGCCCGAGGACTCCACCTCGGCGATCCCGCGCTCGCCATTCTGCAGCACACAGGCCGCCGCGCCATCGGCAAACAGCGCGGTCGCGATAATGTTCGGCCGCGTCAGCTCGTCCAGCCGGAAGGCGAGCGTGCAGAGCTCAAGCGCCACGAAAAGCACCGTCTTGCCCGGCCGCACCGCCGCCATCCGAGACGCGATGCCGAGACCGGAAACACCGGCCGCACAGCCGAGCCCGAAAACGGGCACACGTTCGATATCCGCCCTGAACCCCAGCTGCCGGGAAAGGCGCGCGTCGAGGCTCGGCGTCACGATCCCTGTCGAGGAGACCGTCACCACGCAGTCGATATCGCTTCCGGAGATACCGGCCTGCGCCAGCGCCTTTTCCGCCGCCTCGGCAAAGAGCTGGCTGGCGACCTCAGCATAGGCCTCCATCCGGTCCTGCCAGCCGTGATGCGCCTCGAACCATTCGAGCGGCCGTGCTGCATGCCGCTTGCTGATCCCGGCATTCTCGAACACGCCGGCAAGATGCCGGAAATCCTTGAAGCGATGCGCAAACAGCCGCGCGGAGGCAGCTGCGGCCTCCTCCTGCGTAATGATATCAGTCGGAACGGCGGTCGCGAGACTGAGCAATTTCACCGTTGGGTTCACGGAGTTCTCCTTGTTCTGCCGGCGGGCGGAGAACACCCGGGCACCGGCTTTATTCGGCGCGCGCCCCTCACAAAAAGGTGATCGGAGAAAATCGTCAGCCCCGCCGAATAAAATCCCGGCGAGCGGTGTTCTCGGCGTGCAACGTCATTTTCCCTGGAGATTTTCCCATGACGACCACGACTGTCCGTATCGCTTCTCTCGTCCTCGGCGGCCTGATTGCCGCATCGGCATTCTCCGTCCCGGTATTCGCCGCAGGCGACGACAGCGAGACCATGCCGGTCTGCAAGAAGGGCGAGGTCTACGACAAGAAGGCCAAGAAGTGCGTGAAGCAGAGCAGCGCCAACATCACCGACGAGAACCGCACTGACTATGCCTATTCGCTGGCAAAGGCCGCCCGCTATGACGAAGCGCTCGCCATGCTCGACACGGTGAAGGACCAGAACAACGCCGAGGTGCTGAACTACCGCGGCTATGCCACCCGCAAGCTCGGCCGCACCGATGAAGGCATTTCCTACTACCTGCAGTCCGTGAAGCTCGATCCGCAATATGCCAAGGTTCGCGAATATCTCGGCGAAGCCTATGTCATCAAGGGCCAGCTCGACATGGCCAAGGACCAGCTGGCAACGATCAAGACGATCTGCGGCACCGGCTGCGAGGAATATCAGGATCTGAACGCCGCGATCATCGATCCCTCGAAGATCTGAGGGCCAGGAAATGGGCGAAGCCGGCTGCAAAGGATTGCTCTGATGGCGGTCGCACACGCCCCGTTTCTTGCCTATAGTCGCGCGAAATCGGAGTCGCCGGTCAAACCGGCGGCACTGCCGAAAACAGCAGGCGCGGAGGCGGCCATCGCGAGCGAAGCGGATATCAGGACGGGCCTGACGGAGCACCTCTCCCGGCTCTGGCGCTACGGCCTCGTGCTGTCGCGCAAGCGGGATGTCGCCGAAGATCTCGTGCAGCAGACTTGCGTGCGGGCGCTGGAACGCGCCGCGCAGTTCGAGCCGGGCACCCGGCTGGACCGCTGGCTGTTTTCCATTCTCCATTCCATCTGGCTGAACGAGATCAGGGCCAGCAAGGTGCGGCAGGGCCAAGGCTTCGCCGATGCCGAGGAAGCCCTGGTTTTCGATGGGGCAGGGGCGACCGAAACGCATGTCGCCGCCACCCAGCTGCTGCGCAAGGTCGATGCCCTGCCGGAGGCCCAGCGCAGCGCCGTATTCCTGGCCTATGTCGAAGGGCTCGCCTATCGTGAGGTCGCAGAAATCTTGAACATACCGATCGGAACCGTGATGAGCCGCCTTGCCGCCGCCCGCGCCAGGCTCTCCGCCGAAACAGCCGAAGGAGGGCGCCCATGACCAGCGATATCCGCATGCCTTCCGACGAACAGCTAACCGCCTTCCTCGACGGCGAACTGCCGCAGCAGGAGATGGCGCGCATCGAAGCGCTTGCCAATGAAGACGAGGAAGTCGCCGCCCGTATCGAGTTTCTGGCAAATGGCAGCATGCCGTTCCGCGAGGCTTTCGCGCCGCTTCTCGATGAAGCGCCGCAGCAGAAGCTCGAGGCCATGCTCGCCGCGATCCCGGCGCCCGCTGCCGCTGCCAAAACGGAGCGCTCCGCCATCACCCGCCGCGGCCTCTTCGGCGCGCTCGCCGCATCGCTTGCCGTCGGCATCATCGCGGACCGCGCCTATCTCGGGATTGGCCGCAATCTCGGCCGCGACGAGGGCAGCGAATGGCGCAGCGTCGTTGCCGAATATATCGCGCTCTATACGCCGGATACGCTGGCAGGCCCGGTTCCCCCCGCCGATGTCCAGACCGCCCAGCTCGCCCGCGTCGATAGCAAGCTCGGCCTCAACCTTTCGCCGGAAGCCGTCGCCCTGCCGGGCGTCGATTTCAAGCGCGCCCAGCTGCTCGAATATGACGACCACCCCCTGGCGCAGATCGCCTATCTCGATCCCGAGACCGGGCCGATGGCGCTCTGCATCGTCCGCTCGGAGAAGGGCGCCAAGGAGCCCGACATCGAGGGGCGCAAGGGCATGAACGTCATCTACTGGTCGACAGCCACCCATGCCTTCATGCTGATCGGCCATGCGCCGGTCGATCGCATGCGCGAAATTGCCGATGCCGTCAGGCCAAAACTGACGGCTTGAGGCGCTCTCGCCATCTTCATGCCGATTTTGCGTGGTTTTGCCTGAGCCTCTCCTAATGAAGGGGCGCATCAGCGTGAACTGGATCAATCGTTATATCGACGAGCCGTTGCTTGACGGCGCGGCGAGCGTGCTCAAGGCATGGCATATCCGCACCGGCCAGGCTCCGGAGCGGCTGGAGCCGGTCTGGAATCTCACCGTCATCTCGCTGCTGACGGCAGGCTGCTGGTATGGT
Source organism: Rhizobium sp. BG4 (assembly GCF_016864575.1). Classification (NCBI taxonomy): domain Bacteria; kingdom Pseudomonadati; phylum Pseudomonadota; class Alphaproteobacteria; order Hyphomicrobiales; family Rhizobiaceae; genus Rhizobium; species Rhizobium sp. BG4. Next base: position 1,106,838 of record NZ_CP044125.1, on the reverse strand, counting down.
CTCGCGGGCATGCCGCTGGCGCTCAGCATCGCCGCTCTTGTGGCGCTCGCTCTGCCGTCGCTGCGCAAGCTGCTGCGGCTGAAGAAATCCAATGCCTACGATGCCCGCCAATACAAGTCGGCCCGCGCCCGCGCCGTCTCCAAGCGTGAGGCCGAATGGTCGCTGCGCATGACGGTGCTTTCGGTCTCGGGCGGCCTGCCGTTTCTGGCCGGCAGCGACGATCCCGTCGGTCACGCCTTCATGGCGGGCGCCTGCGTCTGGTTCGTGCTGACCGCACCCGTGAAGTTCTATTTGGATGCCGCCGAGCCGCCCGCACCCGATCAGGGCGACCGCGCCGAGCGCGCCGTTTTCAACTTCGGCTGAGCTTTACCGCCAATCTGTGCCGGATCCGGCCGCCCATGGAACTAAGTCCTTGGGCGGCCGTTATTATGTCAGTCCAACGCATAGGAGATCGCCATGCTGTATTACGCTCTGGTATTCCTCGTCGTGGCACTGATTGCCGGCGTGCTCGGCTTCGGCGGCATTGCAGGCGCTTCGGCGTCCATAGCGCAGGTTCTTTTCTTCATATTCCTGGTTCTCTTCGTCGTATCGCTTGTCATGCGCTTGATGCGCCGCTGACGGCACGAATGAACAGGATCGCATCCGGACCCGGCGGTGAAACGCCGGGTTTTCTGTGTCTGGATCAGCCGATCTCGTGCGGAAATGACACGCTCGTCCGGAAAATTCCGGCGTAAAGATTGGATTCAACATTTCCCAGTAAACTGCCGTTAGCCATTCGTCCGGCCTCGTTCAGGCTGGATGCGTCAGTGTCGTTTTCTGTGTTGTGTACGAGTTCCATGCGTTTTTCGGCTGTACCCGCGATCTTTCTTGCCTGCCTGACCATTTCGGGCTGCGCATCCAGCACGACCCCGGAGGGCCTGGTATCAGGCGTCGTGTCGAAGGAAACGACGAGCTCGGTTTCCGCTTCACCGCCGCCTGCCGCCGTTCCGGCAGCCCCCGTCATGGCCGAAGTCGCTCCGCCCGCCGCCGTTCCGCATCAGGAAGAGCTCGCCTGGGCAGGCCGCGTGCCTCAGCCGCAGGCCTTCGAGCCGGTTGATCGCATGGTCGGCGCCCCCGTTCCTGCCGAGCGCCCCGAAGCGCTGATGGCAGCGCCGCCGCCCGTTGCCGAACCCGCCTTCTCCCCGCGCACCCGCTCGCGCATCTATGCCCACCGCTTCCGCGATGCCAAGCCGATCAATTTCGGCCGCGCCTCGCCGCGCAAGCTCGCCGTCCACGGCGTCGACGTCTCGCGCTGGCAGGGCGATATCGATTGGGTGACGCTGCGCAGCCAGGGCGCCAACTTCGCCTATATCAAGTCGACCGACGGCGGCGACCATCTCGACCCGATGTTCCGCACCAACTGGCAGCGCGCCAAGGCCGCCGGCATGAAGCGCGGCGCCTATCACTTCTTCTACTGGTGCCGCACCGCCGGCGAACAGGCCGACTGGTTCATCCGCAACGTCCCGCGCGACCCGGACGCCCTGCCGCCGGTGATCGACGTCGAGTGGAACGGCGAATCCAGCTGCAAGCGCCGCCCGTCACCCGAGCGCGTCGTCGAAAAGATGCAGGTCTTCATGGACAAGCTGGAGCGCCACTACGGCAAGCGCCCGATCATCTACACCGCGCCCGATTTCTACCGCGACAACCTGCGCGGCCAGTTCCAGAATCACCCCTTCTGGCTCCGCTCCGTCGCCGCCCACCCCGCCACGGTCTATCCCGGCCGCCGCTGGATGCTCTGGCAATATTCGGGCTCGGGGCTTTCCCAGGGCGTGGAAGGAAAGATCGATCTGAACGTGTTCCATGGGTCGGAAGCGGAATGGCATGAGTTTGCCTCGCCAACGGCGGGGTGAGGGGGGCGCCGGTAAACGTGCTGTTCAATTGGGAAGTTAATACTGAATCTGGCCGTGTCGGTAAGGTCGAACTTGAAATCTACTGCGCTAGACATCGAGATCGCTAGCGGCTGTGGAAGGCTCGATTTCCTTGAGTGGTGGCTCCCGGAGAACCGGGAGCCGAGAGAGTTATTGGGAGGCCGCAACAGGCTGGCCGCCATTGATGGTCGTGATCAGATTGCGCCCCTCCCTGTCATAGAGTTTCATCTCCTGAATTTCGGCCACCAGCTCGCCGCGCGAACGCACTTCCTTGATGCGGATGCTCATCTTTGCAAGCACTTCCCGATCGACACTGCCATATGAAGACTTGCGGGCGTTGAGGAATTCCTTCGCTTTTGCCTTTTCCATCGGGATGCCATCGATCGTGGTTGCATTGCTGAAGAATACCTTGAGATCTCGCGGTAGTGAGTTGCAGCAGTAGTTGACATTGAAATAGATATCGTCGGTCAGAGGACGAAAATCGAATTTCTGGCTGCCAAAGTTATAGTCGCCAAATTCAAAGCGGGTCTGGATCGTGAAGACTTCGTTCGCATCGGCCGCAGCGATAGCGTCCTTCATGATCTGAAGCGTTTCCGCCCGCTTTTCTTCGAGTTCGAACTCATCGTTGCGATAGCGCGACCATACTTCCGGCCTATAGGTCTCCATATACCCGTCGACGATGTCTTCAGGCATCAGTGTTTTGTCGAGCTTGAGATAAACTGGTAACAGCGCATTGTAGCTGAAATCTGCGGCAACAGATCCTGCCGCAGAAGCAGCGAACAGGCATGCGGCAGCGATGGCAGTGCGAACGGTCTTGATCATGGTCTAGTTGTTTCCTGATTTTGATGTCGTGGAGTTCGACGAAATTTCGATCTTGAGAGCTTAAGCCTTGGCGGCTTTCCAGACAGAGAGGGCTGTTGTGGCGAGGAGCGCGACGGCGCCGATCGAAGGCGTGACGGAGCCGAAATCGCTGACACGCGGGGCGCGAAATCCTGGTGCACCACCGGCCAGCGCTGCGAGAGCATTGTCTTGCTGGGCCATCGTGTTGTGCAGGTCAAACAGAGACCAAAGCCCCCAGGCCACGAACAGCACGCAGGTCGCTGCAGCCGCAATGTCAATCAAACGTGAGTAAGGCTGCAATTGAGCATTGAAGGGTGCTGCGAGCGCGAGAACGAACACGAGCGGGATCAGATAGGCAGTGCCGCCGGCCAATGCGGCCAGACCGACGCCTTGGCTGAAGGCGCCCATTGCGGTCACCGTAACAGCCGGAAATAGGACGCTGGCAAATCCGAGCGCGGCGAGAGCGATCCGGATCTTCGCGGTGGCAAAGGTTGCGGGCAGAATTTGCTGTGTGGACGGAGTGGTTTCATTATTCATGTCGATATCTCTACGAAGGGAGTGTTTGTCGTGCGCGATCTGCCGCGCGGCAGCGGGCGCGGCGCGTCTATTCAAAGACCGTACGGGCTTGGGGCTCAGCGGCGTTGCATCACACAAGCCACGTCGACGGATTGGCGATGGCATCGCCGCGATGCAGGTAAACTATGCTCTTGATGCACCGGAACAAATACCAGATGGATGTAATCGCATAGGCGAAGACACCGATGAGGACGAATGTCAGCACCAGGCTGATCACCATGAACAGCAAGCCCTTCCAAAACGTCGAAATGAGATAGTTGTAATGGGAGGCGACAAGCGGACTGGCCTTGCCACGGTCAATGTAGCTGAGAAGAAGGCCGGCAGGCGCGAATGCGATCATCAAGATACCGGCGGCATAGCCAAGGGCTTTGCTGTCGGATGAAGCGCTGGTCATGGTGGATGCGTCGGTCATTTATGGCGTTGCCTCTGAGAGTAGACGTGTCGTTTGGTCGAAGTGGTACGCCCATCATCGGCAGGTTCTTTTTCATGGCATTGCCAACCCCCACGTTACCGTCGCAATGTCTGCGGCGGCAGCGAGACCCGACCCATCGGTTGCTCACAGAAGCAAAACTCGGTCAAAAAATTTAAACGACCCCAAAACCGCGAGGGTAGTTTTACCCTCGACCTAGGGTAGGCGCCCAAACATCAAGTTCATCGCAAATAAAGAATGAATCTCAACGCGAAAATTTGACGACGCCCCCGCAATCAAGAATCGGCAAGGCGTTTATTCTTAAACGAAAAAAGACGCACGGGCGGCAGCGTCCGCAATGAATGCCAAATCACATGCTGACGATTGATCGTTGTGATATGCTGCGGCGATCACAGTCACGATCCCGTCGACGACATTAAACTATTCTAAGCTTGTGGGAGAATTGGCTGGGGAACCTGGACTCGAACCAAGATTAACGGAGTCAGAGTCCGTCGTTCTACCATTGAACTATTCCCCAGCAGGAGCGGCGCTGTGTGCCGCTTCGCTGTCGTGCGGGGCTTATAACCAAAAGACGGCGGAATGCAAATACCTGTTTTGAAAAAAATCGAGAGAGCTGTGGAAGGTGCGTTTCAGGGCCTTCTAAAACTGATTTCAAAAAGAATTTGGTGATTTTCGCATGCGCTGGTATTCTTGCGGCAACGCAAAAATCTAATGAGCGCCAGCAGCATACCGGTCAGGCCTTGCGCGGCGCGTGGAACAAGAACGTGGAAGACCCCGAAGGCGGCGCCAAGCCGCAATTTGACGGGGCGCCAGCGGCAGGACGCAAGGACGGTAAAAAGTCCCGGCGCCGCAAGGGGAAACGTGGCGGGCAATCCCGCAACGCGCCCCAGGCCGCTTCGCAGACCGCCTCCGGCACCCCCGGAGACGCTGCGCGCCCGACGGAAAACGCAGCAGGGAATCCGTCCCGCAAACGCAAGCGCCGCCGCCGTGGCGGTGGTCATGCCGCAGGACAGGCCGATTCCGGGGCTCCCGCACACAATCATCCGCAAAAGGCGCCCGAAGCAGCAGCATCGAGCGCTGGGGATTCGGAGCATCCCTCGCGCCGCAACCGGCGCAAGCATCGCGGCAAGCGCGGCCTGCAGGGCCGTCCGCTGACGCCGGGCAAGGCGGCCGTCCAGCCCTCTGCAGTTGCTACACCCGCTTCGGCGCGCGCCAATGGTGCCGCCGAGCCGCGCGGCAACGAGCTGCAGCGTCCGCCGCGGCTTCCCGAGCGCGAACATCACGCCCACGAGCATCCCTGGCCGGACGAGCTCTATGCCGCGCTCGATCTCGGCACCAACAATTGCCGTTTGCTGATCGCCCAGCCGACCCGTCCCGGCCAGTTCCGCGTCGTCGATGCCTTTTCGCGCATTGTCAGGCTTGGAGAGGGGTTGGCGGCAAGCGGCCGTCTCTCCGACGAGGCGATGGACCGCGCCGTCGATGCGCTGCGCGTCTGCGCCGGCAAGTTGAAGAACCGCGAGATCCGCCGCATGCGGCTGATCGCCACCGAAGCCTGCCGCCAGGCGTCGAATGGCGAAGACTTCCTGAAGCGCGTCGTTGCCGAAACCGGCCTCGAGCTCGAGATCATCGACCGCGAAACCGAAGCGCGCCTTGCCGTCTCCGGCTGCTCGTCGCTGGTCGGGCGCGAGACGCGCTCGGTCGTGCTCTTCGATATCGGCGGCGGCTCGTCGGAAATCGCCGTCATCCGCATCGGCGAAAACCGCTTCAGCCGGCTTGCCAATCACATCACCCACTGGACCTCGCTGCCCGTCGGCGTGGTCACGCTCTCGGAGCGGCATGGCGGGCGCGATGTGACGCCTGATGTTTTCGAGGGCATGGTCTCCGAAGTGGCCGGCATGCTGTCGAGTTTCATCTGCCCGGAGATCGAGGTGGTGGAATCGACCGATTTCCATCTGATCGGCACTTCGGGTACGGTCACGACGCTGGCCGGCGTGCATCTCGACCTGCCGCGTTACGATCGCCGCAAGGTGGATGGCATCTGGCTGTCGGATGACGAAGTTTCGGCCATGCAGGCAAAGCTGCTCTCATGGGATTTTGCAAGCCGCGCCGCCAATCCGTGCATCGGGCCTGATCGGGCCGATCTGGTTCTGGCGGGCTGCGCCATTCTGGAGGCGATCCGACGCCGCTGGCCGAGCCCGCGCATGCGCGTTGCCGATCGCGGCTTGAGAGAAGGCCTGCTGACGGACATGATGGCGGATGACGGCGTCTGGCGCCGCCATCGCAATCGCCGCGGCCAGCGTGGAAGGTAGGGGAAGAATGACCAAGGCACCCATCGCGGGCAACCGCACCGGCCGCAAGCTCGGCCAGCGCGTCAAGAACAAGAAGATGAAGGCGTCCTCGCGCCAGTGGCTGAACCGCCATATCAACGATCCCTATGTGCAGCGCGCGCAGCTGGAAGGCTATCGCGCCCGCGCCGCCTTCAAGCTGCTGGAGATCGACGAGAAGCACGGCATCCTCAAGGGTGCGCGCCGCATCATCGATCTCGGCGCTGCCCCGGGCAGCTGGTCGCAGATCGCCGCCAAGGTGACCGATTCCACCGATGAGGATATCCGCGTCGCCGCGATCGACTTCCTGGAAATGGCGCCGCTCCCCGGCGTCAAGATCCTGCAGCTCGACTTCCTCGATCCGGAAGCGCCTGCCAGGCTGATCGAAGCCGTCGGCGGCACGCCCGATCTCGTCATTTCCGATATGGCGGCGCCGACGACCGGCCATCACCGCACCGATCACCTGCGCACCATGCATCTCTGCGAGGTCGCGGCGCATTTTGCGATCGAAGTGCTGGGCGAGGGCGGTCATTTCCTGGCCAAGACCTTCCAGGGCGGCACCGAGCGCGAACTCCTGACCATGCTGAAACAGCATTTCAAGCAGGTCGTGCACGTCAAGCCGGCCTCCTCGCGGGCGGAATCCGTCGAGATGTTCCTGCTCGCCAAGAGCTTCAAGGGCCGCCAGGCGCAAACTGACGTTACGGAAGCTTGATCTTTCCAGGGATCTCGGGCGATTATGACAGTCCCAAGACAGGACTGCCATCGACCTATGCTTCTCTATGTGACCCTCGGAACCAATGACGTCGAGCGGGCCAGGCGTTTCTATGACGCCGTGCTGCCGCTGCTCGGCTATCGCTGCCAGCGCTATTCGGAAGAAGAAATCGGCTATTCGGCGGATGGCGATATCCGCTGCCGCCTGTGGATCGTCACGCCCTTCAACCGCCGCCGTGGCTCGGCAGGCAATGGCACCATGGTGGCGTTGTCTGCGGCATCGAGGGCCGATGTCGATGCCTTCTATGCCGCGGCGATCGCCGCCGGCGGTGTCGACGAGGGCAAGCCGGGCCTTCGCCCGTTCCATGCCGATTTCTACGCCGCCTATGTCCGCGATCAGGACGGCAACAAGCTGAGCGCCGTCTGCGAACAGCCGGAGTGAGCTATTTCACCGCCGGCTGCTCGGCTTCCATGACGGCGGGTGCCACGCGCTTGCCGCGATGGCCGGAGACCAGCGCGCCAGCATTCTTGTCCATGCGGATGAACGGGATCATGGCGATGATCGTCAGCGCGGCGATCACGTAGAAGGCCATATGGAAATCCGCCACCTGCAGCGCCTCGCCGCGGAAATAGATGCAGGTTTCCAGGATCATGGCGGCGACGGAAACGCCGAGCGCCAGGCTGATCTGCTGCAGCACCGAGCTCATCGAGGTCGCCTGGCTGGCTTCCGAGTCTTTGATGTCGGCGAAAGCCAGCGCATTTATGCCGGTGAAGATGAAGGAGCGCGAGAAGCCGCCGATCAGCAGGAGCATGACGATCGCCAGATGTGGGGTCTCGGGCGTGAAGAAGCCGGTGGCGGCGGTCACGACCGTGGTGACGCAGGCGGCAGTCAGGAGCGTCGAGCGGAAGCCGACGGCGGCAAAGACGCGCCGGGCCATGAACTTGGTGGTGATCGCGCCGATCGCGCCCGAGAAGGTGATGAGACCGGACTGGAACGGCGTCAGGCCGAAGCCGAGCTGCAGCATCAGCGGCGTCAGGAAGGGCATGGCGCCGACGCAGATGCGAAATAGCGTGCCACCCGTCGTCGAGGCGCGGAACGTTGCGTTCTTGAACAGATCGAGATTGAGGATCGGCGCCGGATGGCTCCTGGCATGGCGGACGTAGAGCCAGCCGCAGATGAGGCCGACGACGGTGGCGGCAATGCCGATGATCGGCGGCAATGCCGGCAGGCTGACGACCGACAGGCCGAAGACCACGCCGGCGGCCGAAACCGAAGTCAGGATGAAGCCTATGAAATCGAGTTTCGGTGGCCTCGTCGCCTCCACATGCGGCAGGAAGATCGTCGCCAGCCAGACGCCGACAACGCCGACGGGAACATTGATCAGGAAGATCCAGTGCCAGCTGAAATAGGTGGTGATGAAGCCGCCGAGTGGCGGTCCGGCAAGCGGCCCCACCAGCGCCGGGATCGTCAGCAGCGCCATGGCCGATACGAGATCGCTTCGCTGCGTCGTCCTGACGAGAACGAGGCGCCCGACCGGCGTCATCATCGAGCCGCCCATGCCCTGCAGGAAGCGGGCGAAGACGAATTCGACGAGGTTCGAAGAGAAGGCGCAGAAGATCGAGCCGACGACGAAAACGCAGATCGCCAGGCGGAAGATGTTCTTGGCGCCGAACCTGTCGGCCATCCAGCCGCTGATCGGAATGAAGACGGCGAGCGACACCATGTAGGATGTCAGCGCCAGCTTCAGGGTAATGGGGTTGACGTGGAGGTCATTGGCGATCGCTGGGAGGGCGGTGGCGATGACGGTCGAGTCCATCTGCTCCATGAACAGAGCGACGGCGAGGATCAGCGGAACAATGCGGTTCATAGGCGAAAGCCTTGAATGGTGGTCTTGGGGGCGGGTGCTGTTTAGTCCTGGTCTAGGTCTCTGCCAATCCCGGAAACGCCGAAGTTTACACATCTGCTTCACGTCTGCGTGAGACGGCTTGTTCGGCAACTTCTCCTTTCAAGATTGACATATGCTTACGCCGCCGGGGCTAGAAATCCCGGCGAATTCACAAGGGATGGGTGCGAAAAGATCGCACATTGCCGGAGGATCCATATATGGCAGTTTCATTGGGGATGAAGCGGCGCACACTTTTTGCCGCAGGCCTTGGCCTGCTGGCAGCGCCGGCCATTTTAAGAACGACGGCCCAGGCGGCCGCGACTGGAGATACAGGTAAGATGACGACGGCATTGCCAGAGATCAATCAATTCAAGCTCGGCTCGTTCAAGATCACCGCCATCCGCGATGGCAGCAACGTGCTGGAAAAGCCCTTCGAGACCTTCGGCACCAATCAGGATCCGGAAACGGTCAAGAAGCTGCTGACCGACAATTTCCTTCCGGGCGACAAGTTCGTAAACAGTTATTCGCCCGCCATCATCGACACCGGATCGGATGTGATCCTCGTCGATACCGGCTTTGGCGCCGGCGCCCGCGAGCGCGGCATGGGCAAGCTGCAGGATGGCCTGAAGGCCGCCGGCTACTCCGCCGATGACGTCACCGTCGTGGCGCTCACGCATATGCACGGCGACCATATCGGCGGTATGATGGAGAACGGTGCTCCCGCCTTCAAGAATGCCCGCTACGTCGCGGGACAGGCGGAATACGACTTCTGGACGGACAAGGCCCGCGAAGGCACGCCGGCCGAAGGCGGCCACAAGGCGGTTCTCGCCAATGTCGTCCCGTTTGCCGAAAAGACCACCTTCATCAAAGAAGGCGATTCCGTCGTCAGCGGCATCACCGCCATGCTGGCGCCTGGTCACACGCCCGGCCACATGGTCTTCCATGCGCAGTCCGACAACAAGCAGATGGTTTTCACCGGCGATACCGCAAACCACTACATCCTGTCGCTGCTGCACCCGGAATGGGAAGTGCGCTTCGACATGAACAAGGCGGAAGCCGCAGCATCGCGCAAGAAGGTGTTCGACCTGATCGCCACCGACAAGATCGCCTTCCTCGGCTATCACATGCCTTTCCCGGCTGTCGGTTTCGTCGAGAAGCAGGGGGCGGGCTACCGCTTCGTGCCGAAGAGCTATCAGTTCGATATCTGATGACGAAAGCGGGAGCGGCTCTCACCGCTCCCGCCCGCTTCAATCCGCGTTGCGCTGCCAGAAGGCGAGGGGATTGCGCCGGGAGATGCGGTAGACCGCAGCCGGCGGAAAGTTCTGGATCGTTCGCCCGACGAGCACCGCCTTCAGGCCCAGACGGTCGAGGATCGGCCGCGGCACTGGGCATCGCGGGCCATAGGTGAACTGGTAGAACTTGCCCTGATTGCTGAGATGCCTGAAGGCGCCGGCAAGAATGCTCATCACCTGGCGCGGCGGCATCGAGAGTAGCGGCAGTCCGCTGACGACGGCGCCTGCCGGACCGCCAAGTTCAAGCTGGCCAATCTTCGCCGCATCGCTTTCCACGATCGCTGCCTGCGGGAACCGCTCTGCCAGCATGCCGGTAAATTCCCGGCCTTTCTCGATCAGCACCAGATCGCTCTCGGCAACGCCGCGGCCGATGAGGGCGCGGGTGAAGACGCCGGTGCCGGGTCCGAGCTCGATCACCCGGCCGCATGCCGGATCGATCTCCTGGGTGATCAACTGGCCGAGCGAGCGTCCCGAGGGAATGGCGGAGGCAACCCGCAGCGGATTGCGCAGCCAGGCGCGCAGGAAGACGAACGTATCTGACGATGTGCAGGTGCAGGTGGTGTTCACGGCGTGCAGGCTCCGTTGAAGGGTGGGAAGTATGACGTCTTGAAGAAAATGCAGTCCAGCCCGTGGACACATGGGAGCCGTGAATGAGCCAAACAAGGCCGTCAGCCGCAAGAATGCGCCATCCCGTCCTATTCCCTGGACGCGCGGCTGGCATTCGCGTTTTGCTATTCCCATCCTGTCATAGACGTGTTACCAGCCCTCGCCAACTTCCAAAGCAACCCTTGCACACCGCCGGTGCGGACGATTCGTTCCGGGTGGGGTCGCATTTTTTCTTAATTGAAGGAAATTGGCCATGGCTCGCATCATTGAAACGCCAACCGGACTGGACGCACTCACCTTCGATGACGTGCTGCTGCAGCCCGGTCATTCCGAGGTTCTGCCGGGCCAGACCAGCGTTGCCACCCGCCTCGCTCCCGACTTCGAACTCAACATCCCGATCATCTCCGCCGCCATGGATACGGTCACCGAAGCCCGCCTGGCAATCGCCATGGCCCAGGCCGGCGGTCTCGGCGTCATCCACAAGAACCTGACCCCGGCCGAGCAGGCCGAGCAGGTCCGCCAGGTCAAGAAGTTCGAAAGCGGCATGGTCGTCAATCCGGTGACGATCGGCCCCGATGCGACGCTGGCCGATGCGCTGGCGTTGATGAAGATGTACTCGATCTCCGGCATCCCGGTTGTCGAAAAGTCCGGCCGCCTTGTTGGCATCCTCACCAACCGCGACGTCCGCTTCGCCTCCGACCCCTCACAGAAGATCTACGAACTGATGACCCGCGAGAACCTCGTGACGGTCAAGGAAAGCGTCGATCAGCAGGAAGCCAAGCGCCTGCTGCACGCACACCGCATCGAGAAGCTGCTGGTCGTCGACGGCGAAGGCCGCTGCGTCGGTCTGATCACCGTCAAGGACATCGAAAAGGCACAGCTCAACCCGAACGCCGCCAAGGATGCACAGGGCCGTCTTCGTGCTGCCGCTGCCGTCGGCGTTGGTGAAGATGGTTTCGAGCGCGCCGAGCGCCTGATCGATGCCGGTGTCGACCTGCTGGTCGTCGATACCGCCCACGGCCACTCGGCCCGCGTCCTCGAAGCCGTCGGCCGCGTCAAGAAGCTCTCCAATTCGGTCCGCGTCATGGCGGGTAACGTCGCGACATCGGAAGGCACCAAGGCGCTGATCGATGCCGGTGCGGACGCCGTCAAGGTCGGTATCGGCCCGGGCTCGATCTGCACCACGCGCGTCGTTGCCGGCGTTGGCGTTCCGCAGCTCGCGGCGATCATGCTGGCCGTCGAAGCCGCGCAGGCGCAGAACATCCCGGTTATCGCCGATGGCGGCATCAAGTTCTCCGGCGACGTTGCCAAGGCGATTGCCTCCGGCGCCTCCGCCGTCATGATCGGCTCGCTGCTTGCAGGTACCGATGAAAGCCCGGGCGAAGTCTATCTCTACCAGGGCCGTTCGTTCAAAGCCTATCGCGGCATGGGTTCCGTCGGCGCCATGGCGCGCGGCTCGGCAGACCGCTACTTCCAGGCCGAAGTGCGCGACACGCTGAAGCTCGTTCCTGAAGGCATCGAGGGACAGGTTCCCTACAAGGGCCCGGTTTCCGGCGTCGTCCACCAGCTCGCAGGCGGCCTGAAGGCAGCCATGGGCTATGTCGGCGGCAAGGACATCAAGGAGTTCCAGGAGCGTGCCACCTTCGTGCGCATCTCCGGTGCCGGTCTTCGCGAAAGCCATCCGCATGACGTGACGATCACCCGCGAAAGCCCGAACTATCCGGGCTCCGGCGTCTGATCATGGAAGCAGGCAGCCGGATACCCGCCTGGATCATCTGGCTGCTCGCCATCCTCAGCCTTGCCGCCTTCGGCTGGGCTGTCTTCGGTTTCGTGGTGCCATTCCAGCATGAAACCGGCCGCGCCATGCTCGACACCTATGTCGCGGGTTATGACGAGGCGACGGTTGCCGCCATGCAGGTTCTGCTCAACGGCAATCCGGTGGCGCACGATATGCTTCGCGCCATGTATCTCGGCCCGGAACTGGTGCTTCCGGCGTTGCTCGCGATGCTGCTCCTCACCGTCATCCTCAAGCTCGACACCGGCAGCCGCTATTTCGGCCGTCCGGTTCATCCGGCCCTGGTCAAGGCTGTCTGCGCCTTGCCGATCCTCTATGCGCTGGCCGACTACAGCGAGAACTTCGCAAGCCTGACGGCCTTCAGCGACAGCGCATCGGCCGCCATCGCCGCAGCAGCACTTCCCTGGCTCACCAAGCTCAAATTCGCGGCACTCGCCGTCACGCTGATCGCCATTGTCCGCTTCGTGCTGATCCGCATCGGCCCGAAGGCCGAATAGTCAGCGCGGCCAGCGCCAGGGCGGGTTTGTCAGCCGCGCCGCGCAGAATTCCGCCAGTACCTCGATCTTCGCCGGCCGCGACCGCGCCGAGGGCGTGACGAAATAGAGCGCGCCGCTCGGCAGCGTCCAGTCGGTCAGGATCGCCTTCAACCGGCCGTCCGCCAGATATTCGCTCACCATGAACTCGGGAAGCTCGCAGATGCCGAGACCGCGCAGCGCCATCGGAATGAGCGCTTCGGAATTCGTCGCCCGCAACGGCCCGTTCGGGGTGATGGAAATCTCTTCTCCCTCCCGGCTCTTCAGCCGCCAGATGTCCTGGCGCGGACGATAGGCATAGCCCATCAGATGATGCGCCTCGAGATCGCGCGGATGCTGCGGGCAGCCGTATCTCTCGAGATAGGAGGGTGCGGCGACGATGAAGGGCGCAACCGGCGCCAGCCGCCGCGCCACCAGCGAGGAATCCGGAAGCACGGCAATCCGCAGCGCCGCATCGAAGCCTTCGCCGACGAGATCCGTGCTCGCATCGCTCATATGCAGATCGATGCTGATATCGGGATATTGCTCGAAGAAATCCGGCAGGATCGGCGCCAGCCAGCGCACGCCGAAGGACATCGGCGCCGCCAGCCGGATCAGCCCGCGCGGGCGGCTCGAGAGCTCGCGCGCCGCATTCTCGATCTCCTCTGCCTCGGAGAAGATCCGCGACGCCCGGTCGGCAAGGCGCGAGCCGAATTCGGTCAGCGACAGCTGCCGCGATGTCCGGTTGAAGAGCCGCGCTCCCAGCCGCTCCTCCAGCCGGCTGACGCCGCGCGACACTGTCGCCGTGGAGACGCCGAGCGCCTTGGCGGCCCGCGCAAAGGAGCGCTCCTCGGCCACCTTGGCGAACATCGCAAAGCCTTCAAAGTCTGGCAGTTTCATCGTTTCATTTCTGCAATGATGGATTGCTTTTCTTTCTATTCCGAAACGATCTTGCCGTCCATATCTTCTGTTCAGTCGCACAAAGGAGACGACACACCATGACACAGAGACTGAATGGAAAGATCGCAGTCATCACCGGCGCCACCTCGGGCATCGGCCTTGCCACCGCCAAGCGGTTTGCCGCGGAAGGCGCGCGCCTCTTCATCACCGGCCGCCGCGCCGATGTTCTGGAGAAGGCCGTTGCCGAGATCGGCGGCGATGTCGCCGGCATCCAGGCCGATTCCTCGAAGCTCGCCGACCTCGACCGCCTCTATGCCGAGGTGAAGGAAAAGGCCGGCCGCATCGACGTACTCTTCGTCAATGCTGGTGGCGGTTCCTTCGCGCCAATCGGCGAGATCACCGAGGAGCAGTATGATGATACCTTCGGCCGCAACGTGAAGGGCGTGCTGTTTACCGTGCAGAAGGCGCTGCCGCTGCTCGCCAACGGATCCTCGGTCATCCTCACCGGCTCGACTGCAGGCTCGACGGGCACTGCGGCCTTCAGCGTCTATGCCGCCTCGAAGGCCGCAATCCGCAACTTCTCGCGCAACTGGATCCTCGATCTGAAGGGCCGCGGCATCCGCATCAACACGCTGAGCCCAGGCCCGACCGAAACCACCGGCCTCGTCGAGCTTGCCGGTCCCGGCAAGGCCGAACAGCAGGGCCTGCTCGACTACCTGAGCTCGCAGGTCCCGATGGGCCGCGTCGGTCATGCGGATGAGATCGCCGCCGCAGCACTCTTCCTCGCCTCCGACGATTCCAGCTTCGTCACCGGCGCGGAACTCTTCGCCGATGGCGGCATCGCCCAGGTCTGACGTCGTTTGCCCGCTGCGGCCTTTCGCGGCGGGCATTCGTCTGGCAACACCGGATGTTTTCCTTTACTGCTTTGAAAAATTTGGAAGAAGCGGAAAGGAAATGCCCACATGACCGGTTTCGAGATGTTCTGGCCCATCGTCGCCCATGTCGCGCTGGTCTTCATCCTCTACGGTTTGCTCGGCTATCGCCGCCGCCAGATGGTGAAGCAGGGCAAGGTCAGGATATCCGAATACCGCGAAAACCGGGTCGAGCCGCAGGAAAGCCTGTTCGTCAAGAACTGCATCGCCAACCAGTTCGAGCTGCCGATCCTCTTCTATGTCTGCTGCATCCTTCTCTATATCACCGAAGCCGACAACATCCCGGCGGATGTCGCCGCCTGGGTCTTCGTCGCGCTGCGCTATGCGCATGCCTATGTCCACGTCACCAGCAACCGCCTGCGCATCCGCAGCCCGCTGTTCGCTGCCGGCTTCGTCGTGCTGATCGGCATGTGGGGATGGCTGGTCGGCTGGATGGCCTTCAGCGGGTAACGCACATGTGTTCTCCGCGCGCTGTGCGGTGACCTATCTTCCTCAGCGGGCAAAGCCCCGGGTAGGGAAGAGGAGAACCACATGGACAAGCCGGAAATCACCCAGGCGATGATCAACGCCTATGACGAATACACGCATCTGACGCTGGATCGGCGCGGCTTCATGGACAAGCTGTCGAAGCTCGCAGGCTCGGCGGGGCCGCAGCCGTGATCGCTCCGATGCTGGCCGCCAACAAGGCGGCCGCCGAAGTTATCTCCGCCGATGACGCCAGGCTGAAGGCCGCCGATGTCACCTATCCCGGCGGCGCCGGGAAATGAAGGGCTATCTCGTCCAGCCCACAGCCGCCTCCGGCAAGCTCGGCAGCGTCATCGTCATTCACGAGAACCGTGGCCTCAATCCGCATATCCGCGACGTCGCCCGCCGCATGGCGCTGGAAGGCTTCATCGCGCTCGCCCCGGATTTCCTCTCGCCGCTCGGCGGCACGCCGGAAAATGAGGATCAGGCCCGCGAGATGTTCGGCAAGCTGGATGCAACCGCCACTGCGGCCAATGCCGAAGCCAGCCTCAAATATCTGCAGGGCCTGCCCGACGCCAACGGCAATGTCGGCGCCATCGGCTTCTGCTGGGGCGGCGGCACCGTCAACAACTTCGCTACCAAGTCACCGGAGCTCAAGGCCGGTGTCGCCTATTACGGCGCCCAGCCGAAAGCCGATCAGGTGCCCGCCATCAAGGCGGCACTGATGCTGCACTATGCCGGCCTCGACGATCGCATCAATGCCGGCATCGACGACTACAAGAAGGCGCTTGAGGCGAACGGCAAGAATTTCCAGATCTTCGTCTATGACGGCGTCAATCACGCGTTCAACAACGATACGTCCTCGGCGCGATATGACAAGAAGGCCGCTGATCTGGCCTGGAGTCGTACGGTCGAATTCCTGAAGAAGAACCTCGCCTAATCTTGCGATCGACTGGAAATCCACAGGGATAAACATGGAAAATCGGGGCCGCGCGCCCCGATTTTTGTGGAGTTTGACAGTTCGTTAAAATGCGATGCTTTCCATTTACGGCGCATGAAGGGCTGCATGCCATATCGCTCGCATGCGCCGGTTTGAAACAGACACCGCCGCTCATTCATAAAAATGCGGGGGTGAAATGAGCGTAGACAGTGTGGATCGCATCGGCCTTCGCCGAAAGCCCAAGCAGGAACGCAGCATTCAGCGTTTCGATCTCATCCTGTCAGCCGCTGCCGAGATCATCGCCGAAAAGGGCGTCAGCGCCATGCGCATGACCGAGCTTGCGGTCGCCGCCAAGGTGCCGATCGGCTCGGTCTACCAGTATTTCCCGGAAAAGGCGGCGATCGTCAAAGCGCTCTTCGATCGTCATGCGAGCGAGGTGCAGGCCAAAACCGCGAAGATGTTTGCCGGCGTCCAGTCGCTCGAGGAGTCGCTGACCCTGATCGAGGGAATGATCGACTGGTATTACCATGCCTATCGCAACAACCCGACCTATCTCGGTGTCTGGATGGGCACCGAAACCGACCAGGATCTGCTGCGCCTCAATATCGAACACAGCAACCGCGTCGCCGATATCTTTCTCGATGCCGTCAGGCGCGTCGCGCCCGAACTGGATGAGATCGACATGCAGGCGCGCACCTATCTCTTCAGCCACCTGATCGGCGCCTCGATCCGCCTCGCGGTCAAGAGCGAGGAAGCGCTCGCCGAGCGCATGCTGGGAGAATGGAAGCGCGTCATCCGCGCTTGCCTGTTCGTAGAGCTAAGCTGAGGCTTACCAGCTCGGCACCATGTTGGCGGCCTTCAGGCGCGGGAAGTTCCGCGCGTAAGCACTCTTCACATCGGCCTCGAGATTGTCGTCGACGACGGCAGGCGTGATGTTGTCGAGGCAGGCGGTGATATGCGCCGTGATCGCATTCATCAGCGAGATCGAAACGCCGGGACGCTTCATGATGCCGATCTGCACCGGGGGCAGGGCGGGGAAGCCGTCTGCCTGGCTCAGCACCTTCATGCCCGTGCGTAGCGCCGATTCCGGCATGACGGAGACGGCCATGCCGGCAAGCACGGCGGCCGCAACCACGGTGCAGGACCAGCTGGTGAACAGGATCTGATGCTCGCGGCCGACGGCATCGAGCGCCGAGCAGGCAAGCTGGCGCCACTGGCAATCACGGCGGCCGACAGCAAGCGGAACCGGCGCATCGTCGCGGATCGGATGGTTGGCAGAGCCCACCCAGCAGAGCGGCTCGGTTCTGACCACATCCGACATGCGCTCGCGCGGGTTATGCGTCACCAGCGCGATATCGAGCTCGCCCTTGTGCATCCGCTCGGCGAGATCCACCGAGGGTTCGCAGACGATGTAGAGCTCGACATTCGGATGCGTCTTGGCAAAGCGGCCGATGATCTCCGGCATGTAGCGGTCGGCATAGTCGTCGGGCGTGCCGATGCGCAGCGTGCCCTCGAGACGGTTGTCGTCGAAGGCCGCGATCGCTTCGTTGTTCAGGCGGATGATGCGGCGCGCGTAGTTCAGGAGCTTCTCGCCCTCGACCGTCAGGCGGTTGCCGCGACCGTCCTTGATGAAAAGCTGCTTGCCGATCCGCTCTTCCAGACGCCGCATCTGCATCGAGACGGCAGACTGCGTCTTGTAGACGCGATCGGCGGCCTTGGTGAAGCTGCCGGAGTCGACGATGGCGATGAAAGTCTGCAACTGGTCAATATCAAGAGGCGCGGACATGGGCTCACCTATAACGATCTCTGATAATAACCATTAGAAACATTCGTTGGACTGATCAATAGGGCTTTGGCATCTTCTGGCTGCAAATCAAGCAAAGTGAAGGACAGAGACCGCTCTGTCCGACTTGAGTTTCGATCCACACACCGTCCCGCTCGACCTCGCGGGACGGGTGGATCGTTGCGCCCGAAAGAAAGGAGAGTTCGATGCGCATGATTGACCAGACTTTAGAACTCGACTGTGCCAAGCAGCCGGCAACGTCCACACGTCTCGTGGGCATCATGGCTCCGCTGGCCGCTCTCTTTCGCGCCTACCGCAATCGCAGAGCGATCAACGGTCTCCATGAACTGGACGATTATCAGTTGAGGGATATCGGCCTCACCCGCGCCGATATCGCCGCCGCCCTTCTGACGTCGTCGTTCTTCGAGGATCCGTCGGCCCACCTGACGACCTCGGCCCGCCGCCGCTGGCGCCTGTCGATCTTCCGCTCCTACATAGACTAGGAGCGGACCGTTTCCCCGCAGGGTGATAGCCAATAGCCCTGCCTCTTAACCCGGTGACCGGCTTTCCCAGCCGTCTCCGGGTTTTTTTATGGCTTGGCGGAGGGCGGGCTCTTCGGACGATAGGCGTCGAAGATGGTTTCCAGGCTCTTCTGATAACTCTTCTGCACTTCGAGGCCGCTGTCGAACATGGTGTTGAGCATGTCCATGTAACTTTCGGACGGCTCTTTGACCTCTTCCTTAGGTGGCTCCGGGGCCTTGGCGGCCTGCTGCGGCTGGCTCATGCCGGCCATCATTTCCTGGAAGGCCTTGGCGAAGGGATTGTCGAGGAACGGGTTGGCCGCCGTCTTTTCCGGCTCGGGCTTCGGCACGCTGAACATCAGCTGCATGGCCTGCGTGAAGGGATTGTCGAAGATGCTGGGCTCGGGCGCGGCCTTCTGCTTCGGCGCAAAGCCGGTGCTTTCGAGCCAGGCCTGGATGGTTTCGCCCATCGCCGTGTTGACGAAGGGATTGACCGGCGACGACATCTGCCCGGTCGACTGCTTGAACAGCCCGCCCATCAGCGTGCCGGCCATGACGGGCAGCATCTGCTTGTAGATTTCCTGGCCGATGCCGGTCATCTGGGCGGCCTGCGCGGCAACGGCGCGGGAGACTTCCTTGGAGCCGAAGAGCTGGGACAGGATATTATTGCCGTCATTGATGCCCTGCGGCGTGAAGGCCTTGCTCATATCCTCGAAATACTTGCCGTAATTGCCGGATGCCACCGATTGCATCAGCCCCATGAAGTCATAGGGATTGGCGGTGCTGCGCTTCAGCCCGGCGGAGAAGGCGGGCATCAGCGCCGCCATCGCCTTGGTCGCCTGTTCCTGCGCGAGGTTGAACTGCTTGGCGATGGCATCCATCGCCGCGCCATTCTGCGCCTGCATCATCATGTCGAAGAGTGGCAGCATGGGCAGTCCTTCCGCTCTCTAGTGCGTTTGAATCGCTACTATAAACGGAAATGGGAATGCGCAAACGGCTTTTAGTACTGATATTCTTCGAAGACAGGTTCGACGGAGCCGTTCCAGCGACCGTTGAAGCGGGCAAGCAGATCTTCTGCAAGCGTCGCCTTCTTGGCCATGACTTCGTCGAGCGGCGACAGGAAGATCGTCTCGTCCTGGCCTTCCTTGTTCAGCCGGTTGCGCGACTTGAGACCCGCCTTGGAAATGGCGAGCACGTCCTTTGCCGTGTCGAACAGCTGATGACCGCGGAAATCGGCCTTCAGGCCCTCGGCCGGCACGGCATTGCGCAGCGCGACGACCTCGTCGAAGCTCCAGTCCTTGGTGAACTGGTCGGCAGCCTCGAGCGCGGCTTCATCATAGAGCAGGCCGACCCAGAAGGCGGGCAGGGCGCAGATGCGGCGCCACGGACCGCCATCGGCGCCGCGCATTTCGAGGAAGCGCTTCAGGCGAACGTCCGGGAAGAGCGTCGAGAGATGGTTGGTCCAGTCGCCCATCGTCGGTTCCCAGTCCTTGATCTCGCTCTTCAGCGCGCCGTTCATGAACTGGCGGAAGGTGACGTGGGTACAGTCCTTGTAGCGGCCGTCGCGCACGATGAAGTACATCGGCACGTCGAGCGCCCATTCGGCATAGTCCTTGAAGCCGAAATCGTCGCGGAAGCTGAAGTCGAGCGGTCCGGAGCGGCGGTTGTCGGTATCGGTCCAGATGTCGCCGCGCCAGGAGAGCAGGCCGTTCGGCTTGCCTTCGGTAAAGGGCGAGGAGGCAAAGAGCGCGGTCGCCAGCGACTGCAGCTTCATCGAGACGCGCATCTTCTTGCGCATGTCGGCTTCCGAGGAGAAGTCGAGGTTCACCTGGATCGTGCAGGTGCGGTACATCATGTCCAGCCCCTTGGAGCCGACCTTCGGCATGTAGCGGGTCATGATGTCGTAGCGGGATTTCGGCATGCGCGGCGTTTCCGCCAGCGTCCATTTCGGGCTGCCGCCGATGCCGAGGAAGCGGATGCCCATCGGCTCGGCGATCTCGCGCAGAACGGCGAGGTGCTGGTTGGATTCCTTGCAGGTCTCGTGGATCGTCTCGAGCGGCGCGCCCGACAGCTCGAACTGGCCGCCCGGCTCGATGGAGATCGCGCCCATGCCATGCTGCTCGCCAAGGCCGATGATGTTCTCACCGTCCATGATCGGCTCCCAGCCGGAACGCTCCTGCAGCCCCTTCAGGAGCGCGGAAATGCTGGCGTCGCCGGCGTAGGGAACGGGGCTGTTGTCGGCGCGGAAGAAGGCGAACTTCTCATGCTCGGTGCCGATACGGAATTTCTCGGCCGGCTTGTTCCCCGCAGCGAGATAATCGGTCAGCTCCTGAACCGAAGAGAGCGGGGTCTGGTCGGTGGTGTCGCGAGCCATGCAAATCTAACCTGTATTCTGGGGGAACGCCTTGTGGGGCGCGGCAATTGGAAGGGTGATTAGGACCGCTCTCAGGTATGTTGCAAGTGAAATTCTTTCAACGCCGGTTCAAAAAAATAGCATGCTGTTTCTTGAGTGGATATGGCGAAGGTTAATTCCAGTCGCCGATCGCCGCCTGGATCACGGCCATCGCCGCGACTGCAGCCGTATCCGCACGCAGGATTCTCGGGCCGAGCGGGATGGCGGTGACGAAATCGAGGCTGCGCAGCCGGGCGCGCTCTTCTTCCGAAAAGCCGCCTTCCGGGCCGACCAGAAGCGCGAGCTTTTTCTCGCCAATCGCGGAAAGCAGCGGCAGCGGGTTCTGCCCGGCATCGCCCTCGTCGCAATAGATGATCCGCCGATCGCTGGACCAGCCGTCCAGGAGATCGAAAAGCTTCACCGGTTCGGCAACATCGGGAATGCCGAGAATGCCGCACTGCTCGGCCGCCTCGATGACGTTCGCCTTCAGTTTGTCGAGATTGGTAATCTTGCCCTGCACATGCTGGGTCATGACCGGCTGCAGAAGACCGGCACCCATCTCCACCGCTTTCTGCACCAGATAATCGAGCCGTCCGACTTTCAGCGGCGCGAAGAGATAGTGAAGGTCCGAGGGGGCAGGCTGCGGCCGCGTCTGTTCGACCGGTGTCAGCAGGATGCGCTTGCGGGTCGGAAAGGCGAGCGTGGCTTTCCATTCGCCATCCCGGCCGTTGAAAACGAGGATCTCCGCGCCGTCGCTCATGCGCAGCACGTTGGCCAGGTAATTATACTGGTCGGAATCGGCTTCGACGGCTGCATTGGCTGAAAGCGGTGCATCGATGAACAGCCGCTGCATGCGGAAATTGGCGCGCATTCGATCTTTCCCGGTCAAACGAAGAGGGCGAACATAACCCAATAGAGAAGCGCCGCAAGCGCGCCCGATGCCGGCACGGTGATCACCCAGGCGGCAATGATCGTCATGAAATGCGAGCGGCGCACCAGATAGCGGCGGCGGGTTTCATGGACGTTCGGATCGATGGGCTCGTCGATCGCCCAGCTCTCGGCCTTGTGGCGCATATAGGCGATGCGGCGCTTCGAGTTGCGGGTGTACCATTCGCGGAAGAAGCCGACGCCGAAGACGGAGCCGACGGCGATATGCGTCGTGCTGACCGGCAGTCCGAACCAGGAGGCGACGATGACGGTGAAGGCCGTCGACAGCGCCACGCAATAGGCGCGCATCGGATTGAGCTTGGTGATCTGCTCGCCGACGAGGCGGATCAGGCGCGGCCCGAACAGCAGCAGACCGATCGAAATGCCGAAGGCACCGATCAGCATGACCCAGAGCGGCGGCGCGATGTCGCCATGCACGGGCAGAACCGTCGTCGAGCGGACGATTGCCGAGAGCGGCCCGACGGCATTCGAGACATCGTTGGCGCCGTGGGCGAAGGAGAGCAGGGCGGCCGAGCCGATCAGCGGATATTTGAAGAGGATGCGCAGCGAACTGTTGCGGTTTTCCAGCCCTTCCGCCTGACGCCGGACGATCGGGCGGGCGATCAGCCAGGAGACCACCGTCGCCGCCAGGCCGTAAGCGAGAACCGTCATGGCCGGGAAGCGATCGGGTGTCGTCAGCTGCAGGATCATGTAGGCGGTAAAGCCACCAGTCATGATCGCGATCAGCACCGGGACCCAGCGCCTGGCGGCTGCAATCTTGTCATCGCGGTAGATGACGAATGTCTTGACGAGAAACAGCAGCCCGGCGGCGATTATCCCGCCGATCAGCGGCGACGTTACCCAACTCGACGAGATCTCCACCATCACCCGCCAGTTCACCGGCTCCGGCCCGACAGCAGCAATGCCCGCGCCGATCACGGCGCCGACGATCGCGTGCGTGGTGGAAACAGGCGCATTCAGCCATGTCGCGAGATTGATCCAGAGAGCGGCTGCCATCAGCGCCGCCATCATGATCCAGGCCAGCAGTCCCTCGGGAACGCTCACGGCATCGACGATGCTCGACGAGATGGTCTTCACCACTTCGCCACCGGCGATCGTCGCCCCCAGCACTTCGAAGATCGCGGCGATCACCAGCGCCTGCGCCATCGTCATCGCACGCGCGCCGACCGCAGCGCCGACATTGTTGGTCACGTCGTTCGCGCCGATGTTCATCGCCATGTAGGCGGCAAGTGCGGCAGCCGCGATGACGAGCACGGCGCCCGGCCGGTCGAAGACGTAGACACCTGCAAACAGCATCGCGAGGCCGAGGAACACCAGGCCGATGCCGGGTGCGATCAGTTTTCGCGCGACGAACTTCGAGGCATCCTCGACATGGCTATATTTGTCGAGGTCCTTGTCGAGCGTTCGTTTTGTAAGGACGGGTGTCTTCTCGGCCATTCTCTTTCCTGGAAAGAATCCCGCTTTAACGCTGTCATTCCTAACAGCGCAAGATGGCAGGAATCATTCAGCCGGAATCTGCTTGGCGCGGCTTGCCTGAAGATGTTCGTTGATACGGCGCTTGAACTGCAGGAAGAGATCGCGAAGCTCCGGCTCGCGAACCCGCTTGCAGGCCTCGTCGCAGGAAACCCACTCGATCGTGCGTTCGCCCTTTTCCTTGAAGTTCTTGGCGAGATCGGTGACCTCGAGAGCGTAGACCTGCACCTTGCAGGTCACCTTCAGCCCGTCTTTCAGGACCTTCGGATAGCTGTAGGCGCCGAGCGTCTCGTGCTCGACGGCGCCGCGCACGCCCGCTTCCTCGTAGGCCTCGCGGGCGGCGACCTCATAGGAACACTTGCCGTTCATCGGCCAGCCCTTGGGGATTACCCAGCGGCCGGTATCGCGGCTCGTCATCAGGAGAACCTCGACCTCGTTGCCCTTCTTCTTCACCCGGTAGCAGAGCGCTGCATACTGCTGTCGCGGCGGGCGCCGGAACATCAGCTGCACATCAGAGGCTAAACGGGCGAGAAGCGTCAACGGTCGGGTCACCTTTTGAGTCGTTCCAAGGAATCACTAATATTAGCATGTGCTGGAAAGCTTGCGCGATCCATGCGCCATTTAACGGTGCATAACGCGGCTTTGGTTTTTAATACGGAAATATCACGCCGCGGCGGGTCGCAATTCCGTCAAATCCTGTTCCGTTTCCGTCTTTGCACAGGTGTTCAATATGGGGCCTTCTTGCCTTTCGTTCAATGCCCATATCAATCTGGGGGTATCGTTTCCTGTTGATGACCGCCATGCGCCTTCCGCCACTCAATGCAATCAGAGCTTTCGAAGCCGTCTGCCGCCAGGGTAGTGTTCTGCGGGCTGCCCAGGAGCTCGGCGTCGTGCGCGGCGCGGTGCGCCTGCAGATCGCGGCACTGGAGAATTACTTCGGCGAGAAGCTCTTCACCCGTGAGGGCCGACGCCTCGTGCCGACTGACCGGGCCAAGGCCTTTGCGGAAGCGGCGACGGCCGCTTTCTCCTTGCTGCAGCATGCCGCCGGCGACCTCCAGAAAGACGACAGCCGCAAGCTGCGCCTCGGCGTTCCCTCTGCCTTCGGCATCTGGTGGCTGATGCCGCGCATCCGCAGCCTGCAGCGGGCGCTTGGCGATAGCGAGATCGATATCGTGCCGATGGCGGTGGCCGAGCCGCTGTTGCAGCACCCGGAACTCGATGCCGTCATCATAGGTGGCGAATACCGCCCCTCGGCCGGTGTCGACGCGATCCGCTTCATGGAAGACGAGTTCGGCCCGGTGGCCGCTCCTCAGCTTGCCGCCACTTTCGGCACCGATCCCGCCGGCCTGTCCTCGGCGGCCATGCTTGTCAGCCGCAGTGTGCCGAAGCTCTGGGACGAGTGGTTCGCCGAAAGCGGCACGCCCCCCGTCAGCTTCGGCCGCCGTCAGGAGTTCGAAGACCTCTTGCTGGCGCTCGGCGCTGCCCGTTCCGGCCTCGGCGTCGCACTCGCGCCCCGCGCCTCGATCGAGGACGACCTGGCGCGCAATATCCTAACGGCTCCCTTCGGCTTCATCCGCCGCCCGGCAGGCTACAGCCTCTGCTGCCGCACCACCGATCTCCGAAAGCCGAATTTCACCGCGCTGCGCGACTGGCTGGTCAAGGCAGGCGAGGGGATCGAATAGGGCAGATTTTCTGCCGTATTGGCAGCGGAATATCCATGCCGCGCAGTCTTCATGAGCGTTATGACGACCTATCGCGACAGGAGACCATCATGGAAAACACTGCCACCCGCATCGACTGGATCGGAAACAGCTGCCGCCTGCTCAAGGCAACCGCCGCTGAATTCGAGCGCACCCGTCCCTTTGAAGGACTGACGATCGGCACCGGCATCCACCTGGAGCCGAAGACGGTCGCCCTGCTGACGACGCTGCGCGCCGGTGGCGCAGATCTCGTCTGCACCGGCAATCTGAATAGCACCCAGCCCGCAACGGTCGATTACCTGCGCTCCCAGGGCGTCACCGTCTTCGCCACGCAGACGACCGATCCCGCCGAGCATCACCACAGCCTCGAAGCCGTGGTCGATGCCAAGCCCGACCTGCTGCTCGATAACGGCGGTGACCTCTTCGCCATCGCGGCCGAACGTCCCTATGCCAGTCTCCTCGGCGGCACCGAGGAGACGACGTCGGGCCGCACCCGTCTGCTGCCGATGCGCGACAGACTGAATATGCCGATCCTTGTGATCAACGACAGTCCGATCAAGCAATTCGCCGAAAACAAGCATGCCGTCGGCCAGAGCCTTTTCGAAAGCTACATGCGCTTCACCAACCGCTCCACCAACGGCAAGCGCGTCACCGTCTTCGGCTATGGCGCCTGCGGCAAGGGCACGGCGGCGAGCTTCCGCAACGCCTTCTCGACCGTCAGCGTCGTCGATATCGATCCGGTCACGGCGCTCGAAGCCCATCTCGACGGCTTCGTGACGCCGCTGCGCGCAGACGCGATCCGCGCCGCAGACGTCATCGTCACGGTCACCGGCTTCCCCGGCATCGTCACCGTCGCCGATCTGCCGCTGATCAAGGACGGCGCAATCCTGATGAATGGCGGCCACTTCCCGCTGGAGATCGACGTATCAGGCTTCCGTGCCCATCCCGATGTCGTCTCGATCGATCGCTATGCTGCCGATGTCATGGAAACGCTGTATCTGAAGGATGGCCGCTCGATCCATATCCTCGGCGGCGGCCACATGGCGAACCTCGCCGGCCCGCGCCCGCTCGGCAATTCCGTCGAATCCATGGATCTCGGCTTCACCCTGCAGGCCCGCTGCCTGGAGCGCGTTGCCAAGCGCGGCGTCGGCGCCGAATCCTGCATCGTGCCGGTGCCCGCGGATATCGACGCCATGGTCGCAAGCGCCTATCTCGACCTGGCGCGGTAACCTGAAAACTCAGCCCTGCCGGACGATCGTCCCGATCGCGTTGACGAGGAGACGAGCAGCCGTCAGGGCCGAGATGCCGTCGATATCGGCGGGCGGATAGAGCTCGACGAGATCGAAGCCGGCGATCCTGCCGCGGCGGCCGGCGCCTGCAGTCAGGTCGATCACCTGCGTATAGCTGAGGCCGCCCGGCGTGCGGGCCGCGACGCCGGGCATGATGCCGGGATCGAGCCCGTCGCAATCGAGCGTGATCACCACCTGCGCGCCCTCCGGAATATGCCGTAGTGCTGCCTCGACGCCCTGGGCATGAACCTCGCGCGCCGTCACGAGATGGCTGCCATAGGAGCGCGCCGCCTCGATCTCCGAGATACGGGCGCTGCCGACGCCGCGCATGCCGACCTGCACCATCCCGGCAATGTGGCTCATCTCGCTCGCCCGGCGCATCGGGTTGGAATAGCCGTAGCGCTCTCCATGCAGTTCATCGCGCCAGTCGATATGCGCGTCGATCTGCAGGATCCAGACCGGCCCGCGATCGGCAAAACCAGCGAAAAACGGAATCGGCACGGAATCGTCTCCGCCAAGCAGGATCGGCACGACCCCGCCCGCCAGGATGTCGCGCGTCTTCGCCTCGATCAGTGCCCGGTTCCCGGCATTGTCATGCATCGCCGTCGGCAGATCGCCGCTATCGATGCAGCACACCGGCCCTCCATTGAAGAGCGGCCCGCCGAGATCGAAATCCCAATGCTCGATAAGCCCTGCATCTTCCTGGCTTGCGGCACGAATGGCGTTTGCCGCACCGGCATAGCCGCTGCTGTCCTTGCCGGGATAGGTGGTGCCGTGACCGGCGCCGAAGATCACCATGCGCGGCGCGCGGCCGTCATCGAGGCGGTCGGGAAGGCCGAGAAAGGAAGGCGAAGCAGTCATGTCGAGGCTCCAGAGAATGGTCTACGGGGTCCGGCGGAAGGGCGACTACAGCTCCCAATAGGGAACCGGCCCATAAAGCTCCGCCAGATAGTCGATGAACAGCCGCACCTTGGCGGGCAGGAACTGGCGGCTCGGATAGACGGCCGAAAGCGCGACGCTGCGCGACCCCTCATAGGCGGGCAGCACCTGCACCAGCTTGCCGCTCTTCAGCTCCTCGCCGATATCCCAGGTCGAGCGAAGCGCGATGCCGAGCCCTGATATCACCGTCTCGCGGATCACCTCGCTGGAATTGGTGATCAGCATGCCCTCCGGCCGTAGCGTCATCGCGCCATCAGGCCCTTCGAGCCGCCAGACGTCATTGTTATGCGCAGGCAGGCAGCGATGGTTCCTGAGGTCCTCGATGCCAGTGGGCATGCCATGGCTGTCGAGATAGGAAGGGGCGGCGCAGAGCAGACGCCGCACCGGCGCCAGCCGCCGGGCGACAAGGCTGGAATCGGTCAGTTCGGCAATGCGGATCGCCAGATCGAAGCCGGCACCGACGATGTCGCTGAACTCGTCGGTCAGCACGAGATTGATCGCCAGCTCCGGATGCGCCTCCATGAAGCGCTTGAGATGCGGAGCGATATGCATGCGCCCGAACGAGGTCGGCGCCGAAATCTTCAGCGTGCCATGCATCTGCGCCGAACGGCCGGAAATGTAATATTCGGCCTCTTCCAGCCCGGCGAGAATGCCGAGCACCCGGTCGTAGAAACCTTGGCCCGCCTCAGTCAGCGAAATCTGTCGCGTCGTGCGCTGCAGCAGCCGCGTGCCGAGCCGGTCTTCCAGCCGCTTGATGCGCTTGGAAACGACGGCCGGGGAAAAGCCGAGCGCCCGTCCGGCCAGCGACATGCTGCCGGTCGAAACGACCTTGGCAAAAATCTCGAGATCACCCAGATTGGTCATTATGCGGTACTATTTCCCCTTTTGACATAAGTGCTTAGCATTTGCGCCGGTTTCGGGAAAGTGCTAAGCCGGGCTAAACCGGCTGCCATGGAGGACAGGCTGGTCCCGCTGCCATATCGGGAGGAAGCGCGCCATGTCCGACGCCATTTCGTTTCTTGCTCCGCGCGCCGACGTGCTCGCCCGCCGCAGCCAGATCGTCGGCGACCTGATCGATCTCCTGCCGCCGGAATGCCTGGTGCATGAGCCGCGCGAACTGGTGCCTTTCGAGACCGACGCCTTCGTCTCCTACCGCCGCCTGCCGCTCGCCGTCGCCCTGCCGCGCTCGACGGACGAAGTCGCCGCCGTGATGAAATACTGCCATCGCTATGGCATCCCGGTCGTGCCGCGCGGCGCCGGCACATCGCTCTCGGGCGGCGCCATTCCGCAGGAAGATGCCGTCGTCATCGGCCTCTCGAAGATGAACAGCATCCTCGAGATCGACCTCGCCAATCGCGTCGCCGTCGTCCAGGCGGGTGTGACCAATCTCAATATCTCTGAATCCGTCTCTGCAGACGGTTTCTTCTATGCGCCTGATCCGAGCTCGCAGCTCGCCTGCACCATCGGCGGCAATATCGGCATGAATTCCGGCGGCGCCCACTGTCTGAAATATGGCGTGACGACCAACAACCTGCTCGGCGTCAGGATGGTGCTGACCGACGGAACGGTGATCGAGCTCGGCGGCAAGGCGCTGGATGCCGGCGGCTATGACCTGCTCGGCCTCGTCTGCGGTCACGAGGGCCAGCTCGGCATCGTCACCGAAGCGACCGTCCGCCTGATCGCCAAGCCGGAGGGCGCCCGCCCCGTGCTCTTCGGCTTCGATACGTCTGAGGATGCCGGTTCCTGCGTTGCCGATGTCATCGCATCCGGCATCATCCCCGTCGCCATCGAGTTCATGGACAAGCCGGCGATCGAGATTTGTGAAGCCTTCGCCCATGCCGGTTATCCGCTGGATGTCGGCGCCTTGCTGATCGTCGAAGTTGAGGGTTCGGAAGCCGAGATGGACGACATGCTGAAGAGCATCGTCGAGATCGCCCGCAAGCATCGGGTCAAGACGGTGCGCGAATGCCAGTCGGCAACGGAAGCTGCGCTCATCTGGAAAGGCCGCAAGTCGGCCTTCGGCGCCACCGGCCGCATCGCCGATTACATCTGCATGGATGGCACCGTGCCGCTCAGCCAGCTGTCTTACGTGCTGAAGAAGACCTCGGAGATCGTCGATCACTACGGCCTGCGCGTCGCCAACGTCTTCCATGCCGGCGATGGCAACATGCATCCGCTGATCCTCTTCAATGCCAACGACCCGGAAGATGCTGCCCGCGCCGAGGCGGCAGGCAACGACATCCTCAAGCTCTGCGTCGATGCTGGCGGCTGCCTGACCGGCGAGCACGGCGTCGGCATCGAGAAGCGAGACCTGATGCGCCATCAATATTCCGAGACCGATCTGGTACAGCAGATGTCCGCGCGCGCCGCCTTCGATCCCGGCTGGATCCTCAACCCGTCGAAAGTCTTCCCGCTCGATGGACGGCCGGCCGCATGAGCGAATTCCTTCCCGAAAGCGAAGATGAAGCCGCGGCGCTGATCCGCGACCACGCCGCCGCAGGCCGGCCACTCGCCATATCGGGCGGCGGCACGCGCGCTGGTTTCGGCAACATGGTCGAGGCCGAAGATACGCTCCGCTCCACACGCCTTTCCGGCATCGTCGCCTATAATCCCGGCGAGATGGTCATGACGGCGCGCGCCGGTACACCGGTTGCCGAAATCGAAGCCGCCCTTGCCGCCAATGGCCAGATGATGGCTTTCGAGCCGATGGACCACCGCGGCGTCATGGGCACCTCGGGCGAGCCGACGATCGGCGGCGTCTTTGCCGCCAATGTCTCCGGCCCCCGCCGCTTCATCTCCGGTGCGGCGCGCGACAGCCTGCTCGGTATTCGCTTCGTCAACGGCCGCGGCGAGATCGTCAGGAATGGCGGTCGCGTCATGAAGAATGTCACCGGCCTCGATCTGGTGAAGCTGCTGGCGGGTTCGCACGGCACGCTCGGCTTCCTCACCGAAGTCACCTTCCGCGTCCCCCCGCGCCCGAAGGCGGAGGAGACAATCGTCATCTCCGGCCTGAACGATGCCGAGGCTGCCAATGCGATGGCCGCGGCGATGGCACAGCCGGTCGAGGTCTCCGGCGCAGCGCACCTGCCGATGACGGTCACCTGGCGTTTCGCGGGCGGCAAGCTGCCGGAGAGCGAGGCGACGGTCCTGCGCCTTGAGGGCCTGCCGGGCTCCGTCGAGGCGCGCGCCGAAAAACTCTCCAAGGCCATGTCCGCCTTCGGCCCCGTCGCCCGGATCGGTGAGGAGATGAGCCGCACCCTCTGGCGCGAAATCCGCGATGTCCATCCCTATGCCGATGGCACCATGCGCCCCGTCTGGCGCGTCTCGGTCGCGCCCTCCGCCGGGCACCAGCTCGTTGCCGCACTCCGCCTCGAAGCCGGGGTCGATGCCTATTACGACTGGCAGGGCGGGCTCATCTGGATGCGCATGGAAGCCGATCACGAAGCCAGCCTGCTGCGCCGCTTCATCAAGGCGCTCGGCGGCGGCCATGCGACGCTGATCCGTGCTTCGGAGACGATGCGTGCCGACGTCGCCGCCTTTCAGCCGCAGCCGGAAGCGGTTGCGATGTTGTCGGCGCGGGTGAAGGAAAAGTTCGATCCGGCCGGGATATTCAATCCGGGGAAGATGGGGTGGTGATGATGGTTCGCTTTGAACATGTGGCGCACCCCCCTCTGTCCGGCAGGGCAGAGGGGAGTAACCCCACCCACCAGGCCTCGACGGGACACCACTGATGCAAACCAATTTCACCGCCGAGCAGCTCGCCGATCCTCATGTCGCCGAATCCGAGAAGATCCTGCGCAAATGCGTGCATTGCGGCTTCTGCACTGCCACCTGTCCGACCTACGTGACGCTCGGCAACGAGCTCGATAGCCCGCGCGGGCGCATCTATCTGATCAAGGACATGCTGGAAAACGGCCGCCCGGCCGACACAGAGGTGGTCACCCATATCGACCGCTGTCTCTCCTGCCTTGCCTGCGTCACCACCTGTCCTTCCGGCGTCGATTACATGCATCTGGTCGATCACGCCCGCGCCCATATCGAGAAGACCTACAAGCGCCCGTTCATGAACCGGCTGACGCGCGGCATCCTCGCCGCCGTGCTTCCCTATCCCGGCCGCTTTCGCATGGTGCTGCAGCTCGCCCGTCTCGGCCGCCCGTTCCGCGGCCTGATGAGTGCACCGGCGCTCAAGCCCTTCGCCGCGATGCTGGCGCTCGCTCCGCGCTCGGTCCCGGCACCCTCCGTCTACTCCCGCCCCGGCAACCATCCCGCTGAAGGCAAGAAACAGGCGCGTGTCGCGATCCTCACCGGCTGCGCCCAGCCCGTCCTCGACCCCGGCATCAACGAGGCGACGATCCGGCTGCTCACCCGCCTCGGCGTCGAGGTCGTGGCACCATCAGGCGAGGTCTGCTGCGGTTCACTGGTGCATCATATGGGCCGCGAGGAACAGGCGCTCGCCAGCGCCCGGGCCAATGTCGATGTCTGGATGCGCGAGATCGAAAAGGGCGGGCTCGATGCGATCATCATCACCGCCTCCGGCTGTGGCACGACGATCAAGGACTACGGCCACATGCTCCGCCTCGACCCCGCCTATGCCGAGAAGGCGGCAATCGTCTCGGGCCTGGCGAAGGACATCACAGAATATCTGGCGACCCTCGATCTCCCCTCGCATATGCCGAAGGGCATCACCGTCGCCTATCATTCAGCCTGCTCGATGCAGCATGGCCAGAAGATCACCATGGCGCCAAAGCAGCTCCTGAAGGCGGCGGGTTTCACGGTGCGCGACCCAGCGGAAGGCCACCTCTGCTGCGGTTCGGCCGGCACCTATAACATCATGCAGCCGGATATCTCGGCGGCGCTGAAGGCCCGTAAGGTGAAGAATATCGAGGCGACAAAGGCGGATGTGATCGCAACCGGCAATATCGGCTGCATCACCCAGATCGCCTCAGGCACGGCAATTCCAATTGTCCATACCGTAGAATTGCTCGATTGGGCTTACGGTGGTTCTGTACCTCAAAAATTAATAGATTTGCATATAGCCTGAATTCGGCCGGTTGTCGGCCGGTCACAGGATTGAGCGCTATGCGGCGTACACTTGTTTTGCTTTCTGTCTTTTTCGGTGCCGCAGGCACTGCGCATGCCGATAGCCGTTACTTCTGTTCCGCCGATGATGCCGCCGCCCGCTTCACCGTGGAGATCGGCTTCAAGGATGACGGCGGCCATGTGCTGAACCATTTCCGCGGCGGCCTGATGATCAAGGATGCCTCGGTTCCCGACCAGTTCAAGAAGCGCGTCTTCGATTCCAGCCGCCTGACCAACCGCTGGTCGAGCGGCGGCGAGCTGCGCATGGAAATCTACGACGACAACGGCGACGACACCTCGGGCCAGGCGCTCAACATGGTGGTCATGGCCGAAGCCAAGGGCAAGGCCTTCAGCGGCACCTACGGCATGACCGTGACGGGCGGGGCCAAGCCCTTCACCGCCAGCGGCAAGGTCAGCTGCGGCTCCAAGTGAGCCGCTTCCTACCAGTGAAATGAAACGCCGAGATTGACGGCATTGGTGAAGATATCGGTCTTCAGCCGGTCGCCGCTGTCGATCGGCACATCCACCTTCGAATAGGTGCCCTTGTATTCGACAAAGGTCGACCAGCGCTCGGTGATGCGGAAATCGACACCGGCCTGCGCCTGCAGCGTCACGCCGCCGAATTCGTAGCCGAAGGTCTTGCCGGATGGCCTGGTCACCTCGACATGCGGAATGTTGACGCCGACACCGGCGCCGAGATAGGGCGTCCAGCGCCCACCATCCTGCGGAAAGCGGTAGAGCGCATTGGCGGTCACGAGGTTCAGCCCGTCGGTGAACTCGAAATGCGACCAGCCCGAAGTCGCAAGCGTCTTGCTGTCGGCATAGACCTTGTCATGCGTATAGTCGATCGACAGGCCGAGATTGGGATGCCCGAGATCCTCCAGCCACCATGTCACGCGCGCGCCGTAGTAAGGCGGCGAAGCAAAGGACTTGCCCTCCCACCCCGCGGTAAAATGCGTCCCGTCGGAGACATCGACCCCGCTATGCGGCGCCGTCTGGTAACCGCCATAAACGGAAAACTGCAGGTCTTCGGCAAGGGCAGGCGAGGCGAGACAGGCAAGGGCGGCAAGCCCCAAGGCTGGCAGGAAGGCGCGATGCATGAGGGATCCCCGGATGGCAATGCCGCCCATCTATCCCGCGTTGTGTAACAGGCTTATTGCAGTTGTGGTGTGGTGTGAGATTTCTGGGGCGTCTGCGCAAGCGGCCCCCTCATCCGCCCTTCAGGCACCTTCTCCCCGCTGGGGAGAAGGGAACTCCGGCAACCTCTGGCGCAAACATACCCTCTCCCCTCGGGGAGAGGGTAGGGTGAGGGGGCTCCACGCCGCAGCACCAACGAAACAAAAAGGGCGCCCCGAAAGCGCCCTCTTCAATTCCATCGACCTAACAAATCTCAACCGCCAAACAGCGTCCTGAGCACGTCGATGCCGCGGTCCTGGAAGGCGACGTTGCCCTGCTTGTTGCCGGGGCCGACGACGATGACCTTGGTGCCGACGGGCACGCGCTCGTAAAGATCCTGCACGTCGTTATTGACCATGCGGATGCAGCCGGAAGACAGGTTCAGGCCGATCGTCCAGGGCTGGTTGGTGCCGTGGATGCGGAAAGCCGTGTCGCGGCCGCCCTGGTAGAGATACATGGCGCGGGCGCCGAGCGGATTGTCCGGGCCGCCGGGCTGGAAGGCGGGCAGCTTGTGGCCGGCCTTGGCTTCGCGAGCGCGCATCTCCGGAGGCGGGGTCCAGCCCGGCCATTCAGCCTTGCGGCCGACCTTCACGACGCCGGACCAGCCGAAGCCTTCGCGGCCGACGCCGATGCCGTAGCGGGTGGCGCGGTTGTTGCCTTCGACGAGGTAAAGATACTTGTTCGTCGTATCGACGATGACGGTGCCGGGGGCTTCATCGGTGACGAGGCGTACGACGCGCTTCTTGAACTGCGGCTTGACCGTCTTAACCTGCTTGACGCCGCGCACGGCGTCGGTTGCGGTCAGCTGAGGCTCGGCATGGGCAAGGCTCAACGTGCTGGCGAATGCGATCGCACAGGCAGCCGCAAGCCGGACAATATGCTTCATTCTCTATTCCCCTCTATTCAGGATCACGGCCAAGCTAGCCAATTTGCCCTGGATTTCAAGCTTGAGAGGGGTTTGCGCCGGTTTTTTGTGCTGCGGCGCGCCGTTCTTGCAACGGCCCGCCGCAGCCTTGCGGGCTTCAGATCACAATGACGCGGGTGCCGACGTTGACGCGCTCGTAAAGGTCAGTCACGTCCTCGTTGCGCATCCGGATGCAGCCGGAGGAGACGGCGCTGCCGATCGTCCAGGGCGCATTGGTGCCGTGGATGCGGTAAAGCGTCGAGCCGAGATACATGGCGCGGGCGCCGAGCGGATTTTCCGGGCCGCCATCCATGCGGGCGGGCAGGTAATGGCCCTTGGCGGCTTCGCGGCTGACCATTTCGGAAGGCGGCGTCCAGTCCGGCCACTCGGCCTTGCGGGTGATCTTGTGCTCGCCGGCCCATTCGAAGCCGGGCTTGCCGACGCCCACGCCGTAGCGGCGCGCCTTGCCGTTTGCCATGACGAGGTAGAGGAAGCGGTTGTTGGTATCGATGACGATCGTACCCGGCCGTTCCTTGGTGTCGTAGTCGACCATCTGCGGCAGGAACTGCGGGTCGAACCGCTCGCGGATCACCGGAATTCCATCCGGGCGCACGACGGCAGCCTGCTGCACGGTGGCCGGAGCCTGGCGCATCACGCGCGGCTGATACTGGAACAGCCCGCGCGGCTGCTGGCGGATGACCGGGCGCTGATAGACGACCGGGCGCACGTTGGGGCCGCCGAGCTGGTTGATCCAGGGCGCCGTCAGGTCGGGGCTGAGAACGACGGGCGGGCGGCTCGCATAGCGGTCGTCGCCAAGCGCGGGCGAGGTCAGCAGGCCGATCAGGCCGGCTGTAATCAAAACGGATTTCATCATCGGACGGAACTCTCTACAAATGACCGAAAATGCTGGGGCGGGCATTTCCGCCTGCCGGGATGCTGCCACCGCTCCGGCCAGCGAATGGTAAAGATCGATTCATTAAACTGCGAAGCACCGGATAAACTTTTCGTCAGGGTTACTATCCGGTTTGGAAACGGGGTTTCTAAATGGTAAAGCCGCAATTGAAGCGTAAAATCAGTGGGGAAGCATGAGCGATACGGGCACGATTACCGGCGATGACGGAAAGAGCCGGTGCCACTGGCATGCCAACCTTCCCGACTACATGCGCTACCACGACGAGGAGTGGGGGCGGCCCGTCACCGATGATATCCGCCTCTTCGAAAAGATCTGCCTCGAAGGTTTCCAGTCCGGTCTGTCCTGGCTGACGATCCTGCGCAAGCGCGAGAATTTTCGCGCTGCCTTCGCCGGCTTCGATTTCGAAAAGGTCGCGCTGTTCGACGATGCGGATATCGAGCACTGCGTCGCCGATGCCGGCATCATCCGCCATCGCGGCAAGATCGTCTCAACGATCAACAATGCGAAACGCGCCATCGAGCTCAAAAAGGAATTCGGCTCGCTCGCCCGCTATTTCTGGAGCTTCGAGCCGGGTGCTGCCGACCGCCCCGGCGCAGTCAACCGCGCCTATATCGCCGCCAATCCGACGACGCCGGTTTCGGTGCGTATCTCCAAGGATTTGAAGAAGCGCGGCTGGACCTTTGTCGGCCCGACGACAGTTTATGCCTTCATGCAGGCCATGGGTCTTGTTAATGATCACGTCGAGGGCTGCTTCTGCCGCTCCGAAGTTGAATCCATGCGGAAAGCACTGGTACGTCCATGAGGAAATTGCTTGCGACAGCCGTTCTGATCGCCTTTGCCGCAGCGCCTGCCCTGGCGCAGGCGCCGCAGCTCGATCCCGGCGAGAAGCTGGAAAAGCTTCAGTTCCCCGCCGTGACCATGCAGATCAAGGGCTGGACGAAGTTCGGCAACAGCCACGTCTTCACGCTGCCGGTCAAGGCCGGCCAGCACGTGAAGATCAGCTTCGAGACCCGCAGCCAATTCGCCTTTCTCGCCATCTTCGATCTGTCGAAAGCCGATGACGAGGCCTTCTTCGGCACGGATGAGGATGGATCGGCGCTCGATACCGTCGTCAAGGACGATACGACCTGGCTGCTCAGGCCCTATTATTCCAAGGTCTCGCCGCGCCGCGGTCTCGGCGCCCCCTATACGCTGATGATCGAGCCGCAGGCTCCGGGCACGGCGCCGCCCGCCGCAAAGCCGGAGACGCCGCAGCGTCCGACGCTGTTCCCGCCGAAATCCGACGCGGGCGAAGAAGAGTAAGGCTTAGCCGAGCCCATCCAGCAGGTCCCGCAACTCGCCGAGATGCGGGATCTTGCGGAAACGGGGTGCATCGGATGGCTCGTCAATATGCTCCAGCACCCAGGTGAGCTCGTGCGGCACGAAGACGCCGTAGCTGCCGGCGGCAATCGCCGGCACGATATCCGATTTCAGCGAATTGCCGACCATCATCGCCCGCTCCGGCCCATCGCCGACCTTGGAAAAGATCCGCCGGTAGGTGACCGCCGTTTTGTCGGAGACGATTTCCACGGCGTCGAAGAAATCCCCGAGCCCCGATTGCGCCAGCTTGCGCTCCTGGTCGAAGAGATCGCCCTTGGTGATCAGCACCAGCAGATAGTTGCCGGCCAGCATCTCCAGCGTTTCCTGCACATGCGGCATGGTCTCGACCGGATGCGAGAGCAGATCGCGGCCGGTATCGAGGATCTGCGCGATCACGCTCGCCGGCACCTTGCCCTCGGTGATCTCGATTGCCGTCTCGATCATCGACAGCGTGAAGCCTTTGATGCCGAAGCCGTAATGCGCAAGGTTGCGCTTCTCGGCCTCCAGCAGCCGCTCGGATATCTTCGGCCCCTCGGCGAAATCGGAGAGCAGCTCGGTGAACTGCGCTTCGGTCAGCCGGTAATATTGCTCGTTCTGCCAGAGCGTGTCATCAGCATCGAAGCCGATCGTCGTCAGCGCGTGCTTGCTCATCGGATGCTCCTGCAATTCCCTCAAGGCGAATCTATCGGCGCCGGCCGCCGAGACAAGGGCTTTGTTTTTTGCCGGTCAGGTTGCCGCATGCCGTTGAAAAGCCGAAACACGCACTTACGTACATCATGCCTCATCAGCAGCCAGCCCCGGCTGTGCCTGTTCCGCAGGCCAATAATCAAAAACATTGCATTCCGCAGCCCGCAGGCACCCCCGCCTGTGGCAGTCACAAGGAAATTTCCTCATGAAATACAATCAGCTTGGAAATACGGGCCTCTTCGTCTCGGAGATCTGCCTGGGCACGATGACCTTCGGCGAAGCGCATGATGGCAACTTCTGGGGCGCCATCGCCGATGTCGATCAGGCCGCCGCCGACAAGATCGTCGAGCGCTCGCTGGCAGCCGGTGTCAACTTCATCGACACGGCCGACGTCTATTCCTTCGGCGAATCCGAAAGGCTTCTCGGGCAGGCGTTGAAGAACCTCAACGTTCCCCGCAAGGACGTGGTCATCGCCACCAAGGTCTACAGCGTCATGGGCGACAAGCCGAATGATCGCGGCGCCTCGCGCGGTCACATCATGGATTCGGTCGAAGCCAGCCTGAAGCGTCTGCAGACCGATCATATCGATCTCTACCAGATCCATGCGACCGATACAGTGACGCCGATCGACGAAACGCTGCGCGCCTTCGACGATCTCGTTTCCCAGGGCAAGGTGCGCTACGTCGGCGTCTCCAACTGGCAGGCCTGGCGCGTCGCCAAGGCTCTCGGCGTCTCCGAACGCCGCGGCTTCGCCCGCTTCGAAACCATCCAGGCTTACTATTCGATCGCCGGGCGTGATCTCGAGCGCGAGATCGTGCCGCTGATGAACGAGGAAAAGCTCGGCCTGATGGTCTGGTCGCCTCTGGCCGGCGGTCTGCTCTCCGGCAAGTATGGCCCGGGCGCACCCGGCAATGGCGAGGGACGCCGCGCCAATTTCGACTTCCCGCCCGTCGACAAGGACAAGGCATGGGAATGCGTCGCGGTGATGCGCGAAGTCGCCGAAAAGCATGGATCGAGTGTCGCGACCGTGGCGCTCGCCTATGTGCTCGCCAAGCCCTTCGTCACGTCGGTCATCATCGGCGCCAAGCGCATCGAGCAACTCGACCAGAACCTCGCTGCCACGCAGCTGAAGCTCGATGCCGACGATATGAAGAAGCTGGATGACGTCAGCGCCTTGGCGCCGGAATATCCTGGCTGGATGCTTGCCCGCCAAGGTGCCGCGCGCCGCCCGGAACCCTTTGAACCGAAGGCCTGAGAACAGACAAGGCGCCGGCCCGCCCGGCGCCTCAGTTGAACGCGACCGCGCTGATGAAGCGCGGCCGCGTGAAGGCGCGCTCGGCGAATGTCATCTGGCCGAAGCCGAGGATGCTGGAGAGCATCGTGTAGGTCGTGGCGCCCTCGACATAGATGACGGAATCGCCATCGGTGATTTGCGGCAGCGTCGAACTGTCGAGCACCTGCGCCTTCAGCAGGCTGACCGTGCCGCTCTCCTTTTTCCAGTCGAGCTTGTAGATCCCACCAGTTTTCTTGATGCTCGAGATCCTGAGCGCGCTCGGCGCGGTGCTGTTTTGCTGCAGATTGGTGAAGACGCCGTAGATGTTGGAAACGAAGGTGGCGTCGATCGACGTCTGCCTGGAGATCACATCCGCCACCACACCATTGGCTTCGACGATGTTCTGGTAGGTGCGGAACATGTCGAAGACGGCGACGCTGGCGATGAAGAAGAAGATCATCACGGGCGCGACGAAGGAAAACTCGATCGCCGAGGCGCCCGAGCGGCTTTTCAGAAACTCTTTCAGAATGCGGATCATCAGCCTGGCTCGTTCACGAAGGCAAAGCGTGAGGTCAGGCGCACGCCGCCGGTACTGTCTTTGGGCAGCGCCAGCCCGTAACCCAGCCCCGGCACCAGCGGATCGACCACATAGCAGGCGCGGGCAAAGACGATCTGCGAGCGCTGGCCGCCGGTATAGGTCGTCACCGGATCGATATTGACGCTGCGATCGACACAGGAGGTTTCCGATGTCGGAAAGTCGGTCGACTTGCTGATCGGCGTGAATTCGATGCGGATCGACTTGATGCAGTTCGTCAGGATGATCGCCTCGTCGCAAACCTTCTTCTTGAAATCGTCATAGGTGAAGTTCGAGCCGGCCACCTGCAGCGCACGCGACCCGCGGCTAACGGCGCGATCGAGCATGATCGATTGCGTCATGATCCACCCTGCCTCGAAGGTGGAAAAGACAAGCGAGAAGACGATCGGCGCGAGGATGGCGAATTCGATACCCGCAGCCCCGGCGCGGTCTCGCCTGAGGCGCTTGAGAATGCCGGTCATTGCGTCAGCCTCAGCTTCTTGATGGATGTCGAGATCGACTTGAAGGCATCGCCGATGCCCGATCCCGAAGCCGGATAGTAATGGCCGGGGCTGGTTGCGCAGTTGGTCATCTGCGTCGTCGCATTGCCGCTCACCTCGAAGCCGATGGTGAAGACGGTGATGCCGCTCGACTTGGCAGCCGTGCAGACCGAGGAGAGCATCTTGGCCGTGTCGGTGGAGTTGATGATCTGCTTGTTGTCAGGCGCTTGGCTGACCGGGCGGCTGTAATCCTTCGGCCGGTACTGTTCGGTGATCGCGCCGTCGGTCATGAGCACGATGACCTTCATCGTATCGGGATCGCCGAAGGCCGCCGGACGGTTGGCGAATTTCGCATCCATCAGCTTGGCATCGACCGCCGCGTTGACGATGGTCTTCGCGGCCGGGTTCAGCAGCATGTAGCCCCATTGCATCGCATTCTGCGTGCCGGTGCCGTCATGCAGTTCGAGCTGCGTGATGCGGTTCTTCAGGTAGGTAGCATCGTTGGAGAAATAGGTGATCGCCGTCGATTCCACCGGGCACCACCAGGGCTTCAGATCGGTGCGCCCATAGTTCCACTGCGTGAAATGCGGAACCTGCGCCGCATCCTTGAAACTCGGCACGCTGCCGCCGAAGCCCGACGTGCTGAGCTCGATGCAGGACGAATTGGAGTGATCGCGCTTGGCGCCGAGCCTGTCGAAAATGGCCGAGCCGACATTCACATGGCCGGCATAGGGCACGATGGTGATTGTCGTGTAATCCTTGGTCTCGTCGGTCAGAACCTGATCGATGAACTGCTGGGCGGCCTTCTTCAGGTTCTTGATGCGGTTGCCGTTCATCGAGCCCGACATGTCGAGCATCAGCGACATCTCGATATTCTGCTTGGCTTCCTCCGCCGTCGAGACGGCGGCGACGCTGAGCTGGCGCACGCCGACGAGATGGATGAAGGTCGTATCCATCACATAGGCGGCGCTGGCGCTGATCTTCCTCGAATTCAGCCCCTTCGTCTCGGTGAAGTTGACGGCCACATCCTGAGCATAGGAGAGGTTCTTCATGAAGCTGCGGAGCGTATCCTCGGGCTTCTCCTTCTGGGAAAGCGACGCGGCAGCCAGCACGCCGCGGTCGAGACCATCCTGCAGTTCGACACGGATCGCCTCATAGCGCGCCAGATCGATCCCCGCGCCGCCCGCTGCAATCAGCGGCACCAGCAGCAGCGCAAAAACCATGGCGACATTGCCCTTGGTTTCGCCGGCAAGCATTCGCGCTTTCGAAAGAAGATGTCTCATCGCTTTTCCTAAGTTGATGAGACCGTTTGTATTTTAGAGAAATTAGAATTTCGTAATCAAAACATTACTAAGTCGTTGTAAATAAAACGCAAAAATAGAGCTCTAATTTATCAAGTATCGAAATACGAGCAATCTGAGATGAGGAAGCGCCAGCTTTTCACCGGCGCCTCCAGTCATGATTGATTACTTGGCGTTCTTACTCAACCATGCGTTCATCTCGGCAATTTCCGCTTCCTGAGCCTTGATCACGGCTTCGGCGAGTTTGCGGATCTCGGGATCCTTGCCGTATTTGAGCTCGATCTTCGCCATGTCGATCGCGCCCTGGTGATGCGGGATCATGCCGCGAACGAAATCGACATCGGCATTGCCGGTCATCTTGACCATCATGTCCTTGTGCATCTTGGCATTGGCTTCGGCAAAGGCATGGCTGGACGGGCCGTGGTCGCCCATCGGTTTGCTCATATCCATCTGCATGTCCTCGGCAAATGCCGGGGCAGCGAAAGCGAGGGTGGAAATGAGGACGATGATTTTCATAGACATGCGAGGTCCTTCCTCTGTCTGACAAAAGAAAATGCACGATCGGTGTCGTGCAGGCGTAATCGAGGTGTCAGACGAGGCGGGGAGGAGGGGCCTGCGGTGCCGGGCGCAGATCGGCAAGCACCCTGCCGGCAGCCGGTGCCGGATAGGCGAAGACGTGCTTTCCGCCATCGGCGATCACCACAGCAGCCGGTGTCACCAGACAATAGGAGCAGGTCGTCATATGGCCGGGATTGCCGGGCGAACACGGGTCCTTCGCCGCGTCCTGCCCATGATCCATCGCCATATGGTCGGATGCGCCCATTCCGGGCATGTCATGCATGACGGAAGCGGTCGGCTGGCTCATCGACGCGCACATCGGACAGCCCGCCCAGGCGGACGCGCTGAACGTCAGCCACCCCAATATCATCGCCATGATCGCAACGAGACGCATGAGCCGAAGATAGGTGAGGGCGCCTGGTTCGCCAAGAGGCGGATCAGAGCTTGGCAGCTTTTCTCAGGACTTCGTTGATCCGCCCCTGCCAACCCTTGCCGGTCGCCTTGAAGGCATCGATTACGTCAGGATCGAGCCGCAGCGAAATCTGCCGCTTCGGCTTCTCGACCGCCGGCCTGCCTCGCGCCCGGCGAATGCTCTCGGCCAGCTCCGGAAAGACCTCTGCGAAGGGCCGGGCATTCTTGAAGTCTTCCTCGGTCCATTCGGGATTGTCGGGGTCTTCAGCGATGCCACGCTGAATCCGCGCCTCTTCTTCGTCAGTGAGGGCGGGAATGATCCGCCTGGATTTGCTCATAGAGTTTCCTCTCTTTCCGGCTCGCGGGCCGCATCGAGATGATCGAAATGCCCTCGCTCCCCAAGGTCGCGAAGGCCACGGCAAGAATATCTCCGATGGCAAAGCCGATCGCCTTCAGCCGTCTGTCCCGCGCGTCGATGATCACAGCATCCGCAAAGAATTCGAGATCGAGCTCGCGAAAGTCGAGGCCGTGCTTTGCCAGATTTCTAAACCGCTTCGGCTCATCCCAAACGATCTTCACCGCAATGATATCCGATATTAAAAGTGATACAATAAATTCTGGATTGCAACCAGAATAATATGCATCTCAATAGTCGGCAATCACCTGATGGACGATCTGGTAGTCGCGGCTTTCCTCGCCGAGCGGCGCCACCGGCCAGCTCCAGGATGCCTTTATGTCCTGCGGCACCGACACGCCCTGCAGCAGGTCGGCCGTCTCGTGCGTCTTTCCCGTCCGGTCGATGACGGCATAGGAGATATCGGTGACGAGGCAGTTGGCGCAGGGCAGCGCCCGCAGCCCCTCGATATGTGCGGCGATCAATCGCTGCACGGTATCATCAGGCATTGCGCTGCCTTGCTCCGCCTCGAAACGCCGCTTCACCCCGCGGCCGATCTGCGACAGCAGGTTCGCCGAGATCACCAGATCGAGATAGGGCACGCCGCGCAGAAAGCCGAGCGGCTCCGCATTGCCCGTCTGTCGCAAAACGTCATAGCCGGAGAGATCACGCTCGATCAGCCGGACGTTCCGGTACCCCTTCGCCCTCAGCCACAGCCGCACAGAGACGAGATGCACGAGATCGACCAGCACGACCGTATCGAAGGTCTTCGCCAGCGCCTCGATCGGCACGTCACGCAGCAGTCCAGACCCGAGCACGACAACCGTCCGCTTCTGCCGAAGAGCGGCAGCCGCCGTTAGCATCGCCGCCCGGCTCTTCTCCTCATGCACCGCCCATGAACTGCTGCAGCGCCGGGCGCGCGACCAGAGATTGACGGAATAGCGGATATAGCCGCGGTGGGCCCTGGTCGTCACGGGAACTGTGGCGGCATACTGGAGGATTTCGGCGATCATGGGATTCTACTTGCACATTCCCGGCAATATAAACTGTGTGCGTTGCTGACAGTGGCTAATCGGTCAGGCCGAGGCGCCGCCGCAAGAAATCGTCGATGGTATCGGCCGATTCCCCGCTTTCGATACTATCCAGCTCGGCTTCTGCCTCCTCAAGGTCCTGCGCGTCCTCGACATATTGCTGGATGACCTGGAAGACATAATCCTCGACAGACATCTCAGCCTCGGCGGCGTGCTCGGCGATGATTGCGTGCATTTCATCGGGCATTTCGATGGTCATGATCTTGGTCATCGCCGGGCTCCTTTTCGCGGCA
Organism: Rhizobium sp. BG4; assembly: GCF_016864575.1. Taxonomy (NCBI): domain Bacteria; kingdom Pseudomonadati; phylum Pseudomonadota; class Alphaproteobacteria; order Hyphomicrobiales; family Rhizobiaceae; genus Rhizobium; species Rhizobium sp. BG4. The sequence goes on along the minus strand of NZ_CP044125.1, from coordinate 1,063,224 downwards.
AATCTATAGCAGCGGGCGGCGCTGTTCGCCAGCCGTTGCCCTTGCCGCCCCCGGCTCGTTCCTCTAAGAGAACCCTTCATTCAGCAGTTTGGAAAATCTGGCCAGTAACCCTATGAACGACAAGCAGAAGAAACCGCAAAAGCTCAAGGCCCGCCTGCCGCGTGGCTTCGTTGATCGCTCGGCTGCCGATATCCGCGCCGTCAACGAAATGACCGCGAAGATCCGCGAGGTCTATGAGCATTATGGTTTCGATCCTGTCGAAACGCCGCTCTTCGAATATACGGATGCGCTCGGCAAGTTCCTGCCGGATGCCGACCGTCCGAACGAGGGCGTCTTCTCGCTTCAGGATGATGACGAGCAGTGGATGAGCCTGCGCTACGACCTGACGGCGCCGCTCGCCCGTCATGTCGCCGAGAATTTCAACGATATCCAGCTGCCGTACCGCACCTATCGCGCCGGCTACGTGTTCCGCAACGAGAAGCCAGGCCCCGGCCGCTTCCGCCAGTTCATGCAGTTCGATGCCGATACGGTCGGCGCGCCCGGCGTCCAGGCCGATGCCGAAATGTGCATGATGATGGCCGATACGCTCGAAGCCCTCGGCATCAAGCGCGGCGATTACGTCATCCGCGTCAATAACCGCAAGGTTCTCGACGGCGTTCTCGAAGCGATCGGCCTCGGCGGTGACGACAAGGCCGCCCAGCGCCTCAACGTGCTGCGCGCCATCGACAAGCTCGACAAGTTCGGCCCCGAGGGCGTCGCCCTGCTGCTCGGCCCCGGCCGCAAGGATGAGTCCGGCGACTTCACCAAGGGTGCAGGTCTCGACCAGAGCCAGATCGACAAGGTCCTCTTCTTCGTCGGCATCAAGGACTATGCCGAAAGCGCTGATAAGCTCGCCGAGCTGGTGGCCGGCACGTCCAAGGGCGGCGAAGGCGTCGAGGAACTGAATTTCATCGGCAGCCTCGTCACCAGCGCCGGCTATGACAGCACCCGCATCAAGATCGACCCCTCGGTCGTCCGCGGCCTCGAATATTACACCGGCCCGGTCTACGAAGCCGAGCTCCTCTTCGACGTCACCAACGAGAAGGGCGAAAAGGTCGTCTTCGGTTCGGTCGGCGGCGGTGGGCGTTACGATGGTCTCGTCTCCCGTTTCATGGGTCAGCCTGTTCCCGCGACCGGCTTCTCGATCGGCGTCTCGCGCCTGATGACGGCGCTGAAGAACCTCGGCAAGCTCGGCCAGAGCGAAGTCATCGAGCCCGTTCTCGTCACCGTCATGGATGGCGATGTCGAGGCGATGGGCCGCTACCAGCGCCTGACGCAGGAGCTGCGCGCCGCCGGCATCCGCGCCGAGATGTTCCAGGGCAACTGGAAAAAGTTCGGCAACCAGCTGAAATATGCCGACCGCCGCGGCTGCCCCGTCGCCATCATCCAGGGTGGTGACGAGCGGGCGCAGGGCGTCGTGCAGATCAAGGACCTCATCGAGGGCAAGCGCCTCTCCGGCGAGATCGAGGACAATGCCAGCTGGCGCGAAGCGCGCGTCGCGCAGGAAACCGTGCCGGAAGCCGACCTCGTCGCCAAGGTGAAGGAAATCCTGGCGGCGCAGGCGGAAGACCGGAAGCGGGCGTCGAATGCGTGACCTTCCCCTCCCCAACCCCTCCCCACAAGGGGGAGGGGCTTCACGCGGCGCTGTCTCGCGCAATGCCGCAACTGAGAGATTTCCGGCCTCGCTCGGCGAGTGCCGCGGGTTAGTCACTCCCCCTCGTGGGGAGGGGTTGGGGAGGGGACTTTGATCAATCTACCCAACTTCGCCACCGACCTCCTCACCGAGTTCGCCACCCGCAAGACCGAGCGCATCGATACGCCGGTCATCCAGCCGGCCGAACCCTTTCTCGATATCGCCGGCGAGGACCTCCGCCGCCGTATCTTCATGACGGAGAGCGAGACTGGCGCCAGCCTCTGCCTGCGCCCGGAATTCACCATTCCTGTCTGCCTGCGCCACATCGAGACCGCGACCGGCACGCCGAAGCGCTATTCCTATCTCGGTGAAGTCTTCCGTCAGCGCCGTGATGGCGGCAACGAGTTCTATCAGGCGGGGATTGAAGATCTCGGCGAGACCGATACGGCGAGCGCCGATGCGCGTGCCATCGGCGATGCCGTCGCCATCCTGCAGCGGCTGATCCCCGGCAAGACCTTCTCGACCGTTCTCGGCGATCAGGCGGTCTTCGAAGCCGTCGTCCAGGCGCTCGGCCTGCCGCTCGGCTGGCAGAAGCGGCTGATCCACGCCTTCGGCAACATGACGCAGATCGAGGCGCTGCTTGCGAGCCTCGTCAGCCCGCAATTCGTCACCGGTCTCGACGATGAGATCGCCAGGCTCGTGGCAGCAGGCGACGACCAGGCGCTGATCGCCCATATCGACCAGACGATGGAAGCGACCGGCTATTCCACCAATGCCAGCCGTTCGCCCGCCGATATCGCCCGCCGCCTCAAGGAGAAGCTGGTGCTCTCCGAAACCCGGCTCGATGACGACGCCTTCCGCGTGCTCGAGGAATTCCTGTCGCTGAACGTGCCGTTGGCCGATGCATCCTCGGCGCTCGCAGGCTTTGCCGATGCCGCCGGGCTGAAGATCGGCACCGCGCTCTCGCATTTCGACAGCCGCCTGGCTGCGCTCTCGAATGCCGGTCTCGATCTGTCATCGATGGATTACCGCGCCGCCTTCGGTCGCCCGCTGGATTACTATACCGGCCTCGTCTTCGAGGTCAGCGTCGAGGGCTCGTCGGCGGTTCTCGCCGGTGGCGGCCGCTTCGACAGGCTGTTGAACTTCCTCGGCGCCCGCGAACGCATCCCGGCCGTCGGCTTCTCGCTCTGGCTTGACCGCATCGAAACGGAAAGGGCAGCGGCATGACCGTTACCATCGCACTGCCGTCCAAGGGCCGGATGAAGGACGATGCCTCGGCGATCTTCGAGCGCGCCGGCATGAGGATCACTGCCGTCGGCAACGACCGCTCCTATCGCGGCCGCGTGGAAGGCTGGGATGATGTCGAGGTCGCCTTCCTGTCGGCTTCGGAAATCTCCCGCGAGCTCGGCAACGGCTCGATCGATTTCGGCGTCACCGGCGAGGATCTGGTGCGCGAGGGCCTCGCAGAGACTGACAAGCGTGTCGAATTCTGCGCCCGCCTCGGCTTCGGCCATGCCGATGTCGTCGTCGCCGTTCCGGAAATCTGGCTCGATGTTGATACGATGGCCGATCTCGGCGATGTCGCCGCCGACTTCCGCGCCCGCCACGGCCGCCGCCTGACCATCGCCACCAAATACTGGCGCCTGACGCAGCAGTTCTTCTCCAGCCAGCACGGCATCCAACTCTATCGCATCGTCGAGAGCCTGGGCGCCACCGAGGGCGCGCCTGCATCCGGCTCGGCGGATATCATCGTCGATATCACCTCCACCGGCTCGACGCTGCGGGCAAACCACCTGCGCGTCCTGAACGACGGCGTCATCCTGCGCTCGGAGGCTTGCCTGGTGCGCGCCCGCAAGGAAAGCCATGCCGCAGAACCCGTCGTGGCGAAGATCGTTACCGCCGTCCGCGGCGCACTCTGATCCTCTTCCGATACCGGAAACGAAAAAACCCGCCGTCTCGCGACGGCGGGTTTCTTTATGCTTGGGAGGCTTCGGCTTAGGCCGTAAGAGCCGATACACCGCGGCGGGCGTCGATCGAGTAGGCACCGGCACCGACCGTTGCGAGCAGGATGTAGGCACCAGCCAGCGTGAAGTTCTTCATGACCATGATCTGGTTCAGGATGTTCACGAGTTCAGCACCGCTTGCATAGGGCAGGTGGAAGACGACGGCGGTGAACACACAGAAGGCAGCGAGCAGCCAGCCGACGATGCGAACCTGGAAGCCGACGAGAACGGCAAGGCCGGTCAGCAGTTCGAAGAGGCCTGCGAGATAGGTCAGAGCGGTTGCGGCCGGAAGGCCAGCGCCAGCGATCATGCCGGCAGTGCCAGCCGGGTCGGTGATCTTGCCGAAGCCGGCGAGAATGAACATGAACGACAGCAGGATGCGGGCAAGCACGAGAAGAAGGCTAGAGGTATTCGACATGGACGTAATCTCCGTTTGAATGACTGTGAGATCCGCTGATCTCGTTGGCCACACTTGTCGCGCATTTTGTCGCAGCTGGAAAGATAAACGAACGGGGACGGTTCGTTCAGTATTTTGAAACGATCGCCTCTTGAAGGCGGCTTGTCTTCCCGGCGGTCGCTCTCTTATGGTCGGCCACCAACCCCCACGGAGATTTCAATGGCAGACCTTTCAAGCTTCCCGATCACCGAGCGCTGGCCGGCAAAGAACCCGGATGTCATCCAGCTCTATTCGCTGCAGACGCCGAATGGCGTGAAGATCTCGATTGCGCTGGAAGAGCTCGGTCTGCCCTATGAGCCGCATTATGTCGGCTTCGCTCAGAACGACCAGAAATCCGCGGAATTCGTCTCGCTCAATCCGAACGGCCGCATACCCTCGATCATCGATCCCAATGGTCCGGACGGCAAGCCCATCGGCCTCTTCGAATCCGGCGCCATCCTGCTCTATCTCGCGGAGAAGACCGGCAAGCTGATCCCTGCCGATGCCGCCGGCCGCTACGAGACCATCCAGTGGGTCTTCTTCCAGATGGCCGGCATCGGCCCGATGTTTGGGCAGTTCGGCCATTTCTACAAGGCGGCAGCCGATAAGGTCGCCAACAACAGCTATCCGATGGAGCGCTACCGCGATGAGGCCAAGCGCCTGCTGAGCGTGCTGGAGAGCCGCCTGCAGGGCCGCCAGTGGATCATGGGCGACGAATACACCATCGCCGACATCACCACCTTCCCGTGGATCCGTGGCGCCGACATCTTCTATGGCGGCCGCGAGGTGCTGGAATACGCGAAGTTCCCGGCCGTGATGGCCTGGCTGGAGCGCTGCATCGCCCGCCCGGCAAGCGCCAAGGGGCTGAACATCCCGGTCAAGCCGGTGTAAGCCAAACAGCAAAGGCCGGTCGCAGGACCGGCCTTTTTTCAATTCTGTGCCTGCGCAGTGACGATTACTGGCGGCTCGCCATCTGGTTCGCGCTGTCGAGCTTGAAGCGCGGGAAGATGAAGACGCCGACCATGCTGCCGCTATACTTCTCTTCCAGTCCGGCAGACTCGCCCATGCAGAACAGCGGCTGGCGGAAGCCGTTCGGCATGACGATGGTCGTGGAGAAGCAGAAGGACGAGGAGAGCGTCGCGGCCTGCTCGAAGAGCGCCAGGATATGGGCGCGATCCTTCACGTCGTAACAGCGCATCAGGCTGAGCAGCCCGCATTCCCGGCCGGCGAGACCATGGAGCATCGAGCTCCATTCGCCAAGCTGGATGACGCCGCTGGAGAAATCGCCGTTCCACGCTTCAGAGACGGAAAACTGCGCGAGCATTTCCTGGTTGTGATGGGTCAGATCAAAGGAGCCAGGCGTAAGAGGGGCTGCAACATTGGCTTTGGCGATCTTGAACAAATGGGGTTCCCCGTGTCGTGCGCAGTTCTATGCAGCGCTCGTGCGGTGTGACGAAAACATCTTCATGCGACACCGGTCATCATGTCCGGGCGTGAGCAAAATACGGCGCCGCCGATGCGGAACCCTTCTCATGCTCTTTTCAAAATTCTGGCGCGGAATGCTCTGCAGCCGGCGTCATTTGCAAAATACGGTCTTCCGCTGGCGGGCGGAAAAATATCGTCATGCACTGCAATTTGCAGCGCGGATTTATAGGCAGTTTTTGAAAGGCGGCAAATGCTTTTTCGGGGGTAATCCGCAACGCGAAGGATGCGATATATTGCATGCTTCTATAAAAGGTAGAAGAAATCAAAGTAAAAAGTTGCCCGTTTTGTGAGATGTAAACGGTTACGCTTCGCAAAAATTTCACATTGCAGCGGTGAAACCAATTTCACTGAGAGTATTTCACCTGATGACAAAAAACGCCGCTTGGTAAGTCTCGCGAAAGCTTCGGCGTCCGATTTTCGCACAAAATAGACGCTTAAACGTTTTACCAGTTCGATTCCTGTGGCCTCGAAAATTGGTAAGGCCGAATCGGTTCTCCGCAAACAAAAAGGGCGGCCCGAAGACCGCCCTTCCGTAACTGAACCGGTTGGCCCAGATGTTAGACCCGAAGGTCTTACATCATGTCCATACCGCCCATGCCGCCCATGCCGCCAGGCATGCCAGCCGGAGCGTCCTTCTTCGGCAGCTCGGCGATCATGGCTTCCGTGGTGATCAGCAGCGAAGCAACCGAAGCTGCGTTCTGCAGAGCCGTACGGACGACCTTGACCGGGTCGACGATGCCCATGGCGATCATGTCGCCATATTCGGACGTCTGGGCGTTGTAGCCGTAGTTGTCCTGATCCTTGTCGAGAACCTTGCCGACAACGATCGAAGCTTCGTCACCAGCGTTTTCTGCGATCTGGCGAACCAGAGCCTGCAGAGCGCGGCGGATGATGTTGATGCCAGCTTCCTGGTCGTCGTTCTCACCCTTGGACTTGATCTTCGTGGAAGAGCGCAGCAGAGCGATACCACCGCCCGGTACGATGCCTTCCTGAACAGCAGCGCGCGTCGCGTTCAGAGCGTCGTCGATGCGGTCCTTCTTTTCCTTGACTTCAACTTCCGTCGAACCGCCAACGCGGATAACGGCAACGCCGCCAGCGAGCTTGGCAAGACGTTCCTGCAGCTTTTCGCGGTCGTAGTCGGAAGAGGTTTCTTCGATCTGAGCCTTGATCTGGGCAACACGGCCTTCGATGTCGGACTTGGCGCCAGCGCCGTCGACGATCGTGGTGTTTTCCTTCGAGATCGAAACCTTCTTGGTACGGCCGAGCATGTCGAGCGTAACGGATTCGAGCTTGATGCCGAGGTCTTCGGAGATGACAGTGCCGCCCGTCAGGATGGCGATGTCTTCCAGCATGGCCTTGCGGCGGTCGCCGAAGCCAGGAGCCTTGACAGCAGCGATCTTGAGGCCGCCGCGCAGCTTGTTGACGACGAGCGTAGCAAGAGCTTCGCCTTCGACGTCTTCAGCGATGATGAGGAGCGGCTTGCCGGTCTGAACGACAGCTTCGAGAACCGGGAGCATCGACTGCAGGTTCGAGAGCTTCTTCTCGTGGAGGAGAATGAAGGCGTCTTCGAGGTCAGCAACCATCTTTTCCGGGTTGGTGACGAAGTACGGGCTCAGGTAGCCGCGGTCGAACTGCATGCCTTCGACGACTTCGAGTTCGGTTTCAGCGGTCTTGGCTTCTTCGACGGTGATAACACCTTCGTTGCCGACCTTCTGCATGGCTTCAGCAATATCGAGACCGATCTGCTTTTCGCCGTTTGCGGAGATCGTGCCGACCTGGGCAACTTCTTCCGAAGTGTTGATCTTCTTGGCCTTGGCCTGGAGATCCTTGACGACTTCGGCAACAGCGAGGTCGATACCGCGCTTCAGGTCCATCGGGTTCATGCCGGCTGCAACAGCCTTGGCGCCTTCGCGAACGATAGCGCGGGCCAGAACCGTTGCAGTCGTCGTGCCGTCGCCGGCGATGTCGTTGGTCTTCGAAGCAACTTCGCGGACCATCTGGGCGCCCATGTTTTCGAACTTGTCTTCGAGTTCGATTTCCTTGGCGACCGATACGCCGTCCTTGGTGATGCGCGGAGCGCCGAAGGACTTGTCGATAACGACGTTACGGCCCTTCGGACCGAGCGTGACCTGCACTGCGTCAGCGAGGATGTCGACGCCGCGCAGCATCTTTTCGCGCGCAGAGCGGCCGAACTTTACTTCTTTAGCTGCCATTTTGATAACTCCTGAAAAGGGGTGTCAGCGATAAGCGGAACGGGATGACCGGCTGATTAGCCGATGATGCCCATGATGTCGGCTTCCTTCATGATGAGAAGGTCTTCGCCGTTGATCTTGACTTCGGTGCCCGACCACTTGCCGAACAGAACGCGGTCGCCAGCCTTGACGTCGAGAGCGACGACCTTGCCGGACTCGTCACGAGCGCCGGAACCGACAGCGACGATTTCGCCTTCCTGCGGCTTTTCCTTAGCGGTGTCCGGGATGATGATGCCACCCTTGGTCTTTTCTTCGGACTCAACGCGGCGAACAACGACGCGGTCGTGAAGGGGGCGGAAATTGGTGCTTGCCATTGTCTAATCCCTCGATCAAATGACATTCGCGGACCGGGACGGCCCACATGGATGAGTGTTAGCACTCTCCAGTGAGGAGTGCTAGACGCCGTGCATTTAGGGATGGCTCCAGAAAGAGTCAAGGAAAGCCTTCGCGGATTTTTGCGACGAATTTGTGGAGAGGGCCGGAATTTCAGAGAGGGTAGGGGATTTGTCTGACGTGGTTGCCGAACCCATGCCGCGGCCAGCCTTTTCCGAGGCATTTGCTGTCTGGGCCCGCATCGGCTGCCTGAGCTTCGGCGGCCCCGCCGGCCAGATCGCCCTGATGCACAAGACGGTTGTCGAGGAGAAGCGCTGGATCTCCGAAGACCGTTTCCTGCACGCCCTGAATTACTGCATGCTGCTGCCAGGCCCGGAGGCCCAGCAGCTCGCCACCTATATCGGCTGGCTGATGCATGGCGTGCGCGGCGGCATCGCCGCCGGCCTGCTCTTCATCATGCCGGGCTTCCTCGTCATCCTCGTCCTCTCCGGCCTTTACGCCTATTTCCAGAATGCCGAATGGCTGCTGGCGCTGTTCTTCGGCCTCAAGGCTGCCGTTCTCGCTGTTGTCATCGAGGCGCTGATGCGGGTTGCCGCCCGGGCGCTGAAATCGCGCTTTCATTATTATGTCGCGGCCGCCTCTTTCGTGGCGCTCTTCCTGCTCAATCTGCCGTTCCCGCTCGTGGTCCTCGCCGCAGGCATCGCCGGCTTCGTCGTCGAGCGTCGCAGGCGAAAGGTTGAGGGCGTGACGCCTGTCGCGGCTTCGGCGCCCGCCGCGGGAATGCTGTCGGGGCCGACCAGCCGCCATATCGCCAAGCCGTTCCTCATTCTCGCTTTCTGGGTTCTCGTCTGGCAGTTCCCGCTGCTGATCGTCCGCGAGCTGCACGCGCCGTCCGATCTCATCGCCGAGGCGCTGAGCGGCGAGACCAACGTCTTTGCCGCCGTCTTCGTTTTCTTCTCGAAGATGGCCGTCGTCACCTTCGGCGGCGCCTATGCCGTTCTCTCCTATGTCGCGCAGATAGCGGTCGAGCACTATGCCTGGCTGCGTCCCGGCGAAATGCTGGATGGCCTTGCCCTTGCCGAAACGACGCCGGGGCCGCTGGTCCTCGTCCTCTGTTTCGTCGGCTTCATGGCCGGGTTCCGCAATGCGCTCGGCATCGACCCGCTGTTCGGCGGCGTGATCGGCGCCAGCCTCGCGGCATGGGCCACCTTCGTGCCGAGCTTCGTCTGGATCTTCGCCGGGGCGCCCTTCGTCGAGAAGCTCCGGCAGAACAAAATCTTGTCGGCAGCGCTCTCGGCGATTACCGCTGCCGTCGTCGGCGTCATCCTCAATCTGGCGCTCTGGTTCGGTCTTCACGTGCTCTTTGCCGATGTCGGCAATATCGCGCTGTTGTCGCGCGCCACCGGCCTTCCGCTCGTCAGCCTCGCCTGGCCGGTCTGGAGCACGCTGAACATCGCCGCAGCACTGATTTTCGTTGCCGCCTGCGTCATGCTCTTCCGCTTCAAGCTCGGCATGGTCAGCATCCTCGGCTTTGCCGCCGTGGCCGGTCTCGCCGTGCGCGGCGTCGAGCTGCTTCTCTAGCGGCGCGCTCCTGTTTTTGCGCCGTGAGGCCGAAAAAACCTTGCCATCCCGCCGGGCCTTTGCAATGTCACGCCTGACTGAAAAGCAAACGGGATATCGGAATGGCCAAGCGCATCGGAAGTTTTGCGGAAATCACCAGCCAGTATGACGCGGTGTTCTGCGATGTCTGGGGCGTGCTCCACAATGGCGTCGATCCCTTTCCGAAGGCCGCCGCTGCACTGGAAGCCGCTCGCGGCGAGGGGTTGACGGTCGTCCTCATCACCAATTCCCCGCGCATCGCCCCGCTGGTCGTCGATCAGCTGCGCCACATCGGCATCCAGGACGGCGCCTACGATCGCATCATCACCTCCGGTGACGTCACCCGCGGCCTGATCGCCGAAGGCCCGAAGAAGGTCTTCCTGCTCGGCCCCGAGCGCGACATCGCCATCATCGAGGGCCTCGGCGTCGAGCGCGTCGATGCCAAGGAAGCAGAGTCCGTCGTCTGCACCGGCTTCTTCGATGACGAGAAGGAAGTGCCGGAAGACTATACGGAGATGCTCAAGGAGTTTCAGTCGCGCGACGTGCCGATGATCTGCGCCAATCCTGATCTGGTCGTCGAGCGCGGTCACAAGATGATCCCCTGCGCCGGCGCCATGGCTGCCTACTACAACCAGCTCGGCGGCGCGACCCGCATCGCCGGCAAGCCGCACACGCCGATCTATGACGCCGTGCTCGAGACCGCCAAGGAACTGCGCGGCGATTTCCCGAAGAGCCGTATTCTCGCAATCGGCGACGGAATGCCGACGGATGTGCGCGGCGCCCTCGATTACGGGCTCGACCTTCTCTATATCAGCGGCGGTATCCACGCGAAGGAATACACGCTGAACGGCGAAACGGATGAAGCCATCCTGCACGCCTATCTGGAGCGTGAGAAGGCCGCGCCGAAGTGGTGGATGCCACGCCTCGCATAAGAAGAAGCCCTGCCGATGACCGTCTTTCACCGCAATGAAACCCGCGAACCGCTGCCATCCCATCTGAGAGGCGGCGTCATTGCCATCGGCAATTTCGACGGCGTCCATCGCGGCCACCAGTCGGTCCTGACGCGGGCGCTGGAGATCGCCAGGGCACGCGGCGTCCCGGCGCTGGTACTCACCTTCGAGCCGCATCCGCGCACAGTCTTCCGGCCGGATAGCCCGGTTTTCCGCATCACGCCGGCACCTCTCAAGGCCCGTATCCTCGAAGCCCTCGGCTTCGGCGCCGTCATCGAATATCCCTTCGACCGCGAATTCTCGCAGCGCTCGCCTGACGATTTCATCCACGGCATTCTCAAGGATTGGCTCGGCGCTTCCGAGGTCGTCACCGGCGTCGATTTCCATTTCGGCAAGGGCCGCGAAGGCGGACCGGCCTTCCTGATGGATGCCGGCCAGAAATACGGCTTCGGCGTCACCCTGATCGATGCCTTCCGTGATGAGAATGCCGATGTCGTCTCCTCCAGCCGCATCCGCGCGCTGCTGAAGGATGGCGATGTCAGCGAGGCTGCTGCCCTGCTCGGCTATCACTATACGGTGGAGGCGGGAATCATCGGCGGCGAAAAGCTCGGCCGCCAGCTCGGCTTCCCGACAGCCAACATGCAGCTGCCGCCCGAGGCCGAACTCGCCTCCGGAATCTATGCGGTCCGCTTTCGCCTGCAGAACGGCACGCTCCACGATGCGGTCGCCAGCTACGGCCGCCGCCCGACCGTGACCGAAAACGGTGCGCCGCTCTTGGAAACCTACGTCTTCGATTTTAGCGGCGATCTCTACGGCCAAATCTGTTCGGTCTCCTTCTTCGGATACCTCCGGCCGGAACTGAAATTCGACGGCCTCGACCCGCTCGTCGCCCAGATCAAGCGCGACGAGGAAGAGGCGAGGGCACTGCTCTCAGGCATCCAGCCACTCGGCGAACTCGACCGGCTGATCTGCTTCGGCTGACGTTTTACCGTGTAGCCCCCTCATCTGCCTGCCGGCATCTTCTCCCCGCCGGGGAGAAGAGAGGAGACCGTGACGCCCCACTTCTTCCCTTCTCCCCAGCGGGGAGAAGGTGCCCGCAGGGCGGATGAGGGGGCCAAGCCCTCTGCGTCGGCTTTAGGCAGTCCCCAACGTCGCCGCCTGCTTACCCCGCGGCAACGGCGGAAACGCGAGCGCGATAGCCGCCGCACCGAGCCCCACCAGCGCCGAGCCGATGAACAGCCACGAGTAGTTCTGGTAGGTATCGAAGATCCAGCCGCCGATCAGCGGCCCGAAGGCCATGCCGATGCTCGACAGCATCGTCGCGGCCCCGAACACCGTGCCGATCACCCTCGGTCCGAAATATTCGCGCGCCAGCACCGCATAGAGCGGCATGACCCCGCCATAGGCGCTGCCGAAGATCACCGCGAGCGCGTAGAACTGTCCGAGTTCGCTGACCGCCAGATAGGTTGCCAGCGCCGCCGCCTGCACCAGAAGCCCGGCAACCAGCACCGGCTTGACGCCGAACTTGTCCGCCAGGCCGCCGTAGAGCAGGCGACCGCCGAGACCCGCAAGCCCCTCGACGCTGTAGATGCTGACCGCCGCCATCGGCGCCACGCCGCAGATCGTCGCGTAGCTCACCATATGGAAGATCGGCCCGGAATGGGCCGCGCAACAGGCAAAGAACGTGCCGCCGAGCACCAGGAACTGCGGTGAGCGGAAGATCTTGCCGAGCGCCGGGCGCTCGCCGCCTGCTGCTTCCACCATGCCTGTGTCACTCGCCGGAGAGGGCGCGCGGCGTACGAGCAAAGCGGCCGGGATCAGCAGGACCCAGGCGCCGATGCCGATGATCAGCATCGCCGTGCGCCAGTCGTATGCCGAGATCAGCGCCCGGGCGAGCGGCGAGATCGTCATCGGCGCAACGCCCATGCCCGCCGAAACCAGTGATACCGCCAGCCCGCGGTTCTCCTCGAACCACTCGGTCGTCGACGCGATCATCGGCGCGAAGAAGGCGCTCGCCGAAATCCCGACGAGGACGCCGTAGGTCAATTGAAACTGCATCAGCGATCCCGCCCGGCTGGCGAGAACCAGCGCCAACCCGAGAAGCAGCGCCCCGATCAGCACGACGGGGCGGGGCCCGAAGCGGTCGCTCAAAGCACCCCACATGAAGCCGCCGATACCCATGACGATGAAGTTCAGCGTCATGGCGCTGGCAATGCCGGTATGCGACCAGCCGGTATCGGTGGCGATCGGCGTCTGAAAGATGGCGAGAGAAAACATTGCGCCGAGCGCAACGCATGTCATCAGGGCGCCGGCGGCGACGATGACCCAACGATAGGAACTGCTCATATCCACTTCACTCCCTGTGGATCGAATGGAATGCCAGCGCGGCAAAACCCGTGCTGCACTCCAAGGACGTGCGAGCCGTCGGCATTTCGACATTGCCACGATAATTTTTGCTTGTCGCCGCCCTCCGCCAAAAATGGCGGTTTCATGGCAAATACGCTTGTCCCGATGCCTGAGGGGTATATGTCTGAACTGTCATATGACGCGGATTCGCTGCGCCCCCACAGCAATGAAAGGCAATCTCAACATGGATAAAAGGTTTGGAACAGCGGCCTGCTGGCTGCTCGTCATTCCCTATATCGGGCTCCTCTGGGTGCCCTTCTACAATTTCCGTGAGCCGTCGCTCTTCGGCTTTCCGTTCTTCTACTGGTACCAGCTCGCATGGGTGCCGATCACCGCTTTCCTGACCTGGATCGCCTATCGGAGCATGCGCAATGACGACTGAGATCAACGGTACGGCGCTCAGCGTCTTCATCTTCTTCTTCATCCTCGTCACCGTCATGGGCTTTGTCGCAGCCCGCTGGCGCAAGCCGGAAACCCTTGCCCATATCGACGAATGGGGTCTCGGCGGCCGCTCCTTCGGCACCTGGATCACCTGGTTCCTGGTGGGCGGCGATTTCTACACCGCCTACACGGTCATCGCCGTTCCGGCACTCGTCTACACGGTCGGTGCCTACGGCTTCTTCGCGCTGCCTTATACGATCGTCGTCTACCCCTTCGTCTTCATGGTGATGCCGGTTCTCTGGAAGCGTGCCAAGGACTTCGGCTATGTGACGGCGGGTGACGTCGTTCACGGCCAGTATGGCTCGCGCGGTCTCGAGCTCGCAGTCGCCGCAACCGGGGTCATCGCCACCATGCCCTATATCGCCCTGCAGCTCGTCGGCATGACCGCGGTCTTGAAGGCGCTCGGCCTGCATGGCGAACTGCCGCTCGCCATCGCCTTCATCGTGCTGGCGCTCTACACTTACTCGGCGGGTCTGCGCGCCCCGGCGCTCATCGCCTTCGTCAAGGACATCATGATCTATGTCGTGGTGATCGCGGCCGTAGCGCTCATCCCCTCGAAGCTCGGCGGCTATGCCAATGTCTTCGCCTCGGCGGATGCTGCCTTCCAGGCCAAGGGCTCCGGCAACCTCCTGCTCGGCGGCAACCAGTATGTCGCCTATGCGACGCTGGCGCTCGGTTCGGCGCTCGCGGCCTTCATGTATCCGCACACGCTGACCGGCATCTTCGCCTCCAACAGCGGCAATACCATCCGCAAGAACGCAGTGCTGCTGCCGGCCTATACGTTGCTCCTCGGCCTGCTGGCGCTGCTCGGCTATATGGGCCACGCCGCAAACCTGCAGCTGGAAAGCCCGAATGACGTCGTCCCGGCGCTGTTCGAGACGCTGTTTTCCAGCTGGTTCGCAGGCTTTGCCTTCGCGGCGATCGCCATCGGCGCGCTCGTGCCTGCGGCCGTCATGAGCATCGGCGCCGCCAACCTCTTCACCCGCAATTTCTGGAAGGCCTACGTCAATCCTGAGGTCAGCGATGCGGGCGAGGCGAAGGTCGCCAAGATCACCTCGCTGGTGGTCAAGATCGGCGCTCTGCTCGTCATCCTCTTCCTGCCGACGCAGTTCGCCCTCGACCTGCAGCTCCTCGGCGGCATCTGGATCCTGCAGACGCTCCCGGCGCTGGTCTTCGGCCTCTACACCAACTGGTTCCGCGCACCCGGCCTGCTCGCCGGCTGGTTCGTCGGCTTCTTTGGCGGCACCTTCCTCGTCTGGATCAACGGTCTGAAACCACTCCAGCCGATCACGCTCGGAGAGACCTCTTTCACCATCTATATCGGCTTGCTGGCCCTGGTGGCGAATATCCTGGTCGCTGTCGTCGTGAATGTCGCGACGCCTGCGAAGGCGGTTATGAGAGCTTGATAAAGCAAAGGGCCGCTCCGAGCGGCCCTTTTCATTTTTGGCTTAACGGAAAGCGTTCCGGATCATCGTTCCAGGGATCGAAGACCGCCGCTCCCGAAAGCGCGACATCTCTTATGTTTCGCGTTACCAGATAAAGCTCGTGTTCGATCGCATTTGCGGCAAGCATTGTATCGATCACGGGTGGAGCGTGCCCTGTCTGTCGCTTAACCCGCCCCGAGATAGCGCCCCACCGGCGGACGGCACTGTCGCTCATCGAAAGCACACGATCGGAGAAACGAACCTCCAGGGCGTCACGCGCAACGATGTAGCGGTGGCGGTTCTCGTCATCGGGCGGAAGGTTCTCGATGCCCTTGTCGTATTTCGCCAAGCTCAGGACGCTGATGAACATCCGCTGTTCGTCAGCCTGGGCAGCCCAGCTTTTCACCGAGGGTGCGCCGTTCCGGTTGATCAGCGCCGCGATGACGTTGGTATCCAGAAGCCATCCCCTCACAGCGGAATGTCCCGGCCGCGATCATCCTCCCGATCAAGCGGCAGACCGTCGAGGTCGAGGCTTTCCATGAAGTCGACAAACGGCTGGGCAGGCGCACGTTTCGTCAGCCTGTCGAGCTCCTCGACGCTGATGATGGCGACACTCTCGCGGCCGCGCACCGTCACTCGCTGCGGTCCCTCGCTTTGGGCCAGCCGCACGACTTCACTGAAACGAGCCTTGGCTTCCTCAAGTCTCCATGTCTGTCTGCGCGCCATCGGGCACTCCATCTAGTCAGATGGTCAGATTATACGATCTGTCGAGAGAAAATGCCACCGCTTTCCGATCGGTGCTTACGGGGCGGGTTCGTGAAATGCCTCTTCCTTTTCCCCGCAAAAGCGCCTATGAACCGGCCCGATGAGTAAATTCCGGCTGGCGATTGCGATACGAATTATCGGCCCGGCCTTCCGCGCGCGCTGAGC
This sequence comes from Rhizobium sp. BG4, assembly GCF_016864575.1. Taxonomy (NCBI): domain Bacteria; kingdom Pseudomonadati; phylum Pseudomonadota; class Alphaproteobacteria; order Hyphomicrobiales; family Rhizobiaceae; genus Rhizobium; species Rhizobium sp. BG4. The sequence continues at coordinate 1,047,293 of NZ_CP044125.1, read as the reverse complement.
GGCCGGAAGGTCCGGGTTTTTGGCGCTTGTCGAGCAAGCGCTTCCGTCACCAACAATTCCACATCCGTTGCGCCCTTTGAGGCCGCCAGAAACGATTGCCAGACATGACCGACACAGCCGAAAAGATCGACTACTCGAAGACCCTCTATCTGCCCGAAACCGACTTCCCGATGCGCGCCGGTCTGCCGCAGAAGGAGCCGGAAATCGTTGCCAAGTGGCAGCAGATGAACCTCTACAAGAAGCTGCGCGCTTCGGCCGCCGGCCGCGAGAAGTTCGTGCTCCACGACGGCCCGCCCTATGCCAACGGCAACATCCATATCGGCCACGCGCTGAACAAGATCCTCAAGGACGTCATCACCCGCTCGTTCCAGATGCGCGGTTTCGACTCCAACTATGTTCCGGGCTGGGACTGCCACGGCCTGCCGATCGAGTGGAAGATCGAGGAAGAGAACTACCGCGCCAAGGGCAAGGCCAAGCCTGACCTGACCGAGCCGGCCGCAATGATCGAGTTCCGCCGCGAATGCCGCGCCTATGCCGAAAAGTGGATCGGCATCCAGGGCAGCGAGTTCCAGCGCCTCGGCATCATCGGCGATTTCGAAAACCCCTACCTGACGATGAACTTCCACGCGGAAAGCCGCATCGCCGGCGAGCTCCTGAAGATCGCCAAGTCGGGCCAGCTCTACCGCGGCTCCAAGCCGATCATGTGGTCGGTCGTCGAGCGCACGGCGCTGGCGGAAGCCGAAGTCGAGTATCACGACTACGAAAGCGACACGATCTGGGTGAAGTTCCCGGTCGTGAAGGGTCCGGCTGCGCTCGATAACGCCTTCGTCGTCATCTGGACGACCACGCCCTGGACGATCCCCGGCAACCGGGCGATCGCCTATTCGGCGCGCGTCTCCTACGGCCTCTACGAAGTCACCGCTGCCGAGAACGATTTCGGACCGCAGCCGGGCGAAAAGCTCGTCTTTGCCGACAAGCTCGCCGAGGAGTCCTTCGCCAAGGCAAAGCTGCAGTACAAGCGCCTCTCGGATGTGACGGCTGCCGATCTCGCAGGCATCACCTGCGCCCATCCGCTGAAGGGCCAGGGCGGCGGCTACGAATTCGGTGTCCCGCTGCTCGATGGCGACCACGTCACCGACGATGCCGGTACCGGTTTCGTCCACACCGCGCCGTCCCACGGCCGCGAGGACTTTGACGTCTGGACCTCGTCGGTCCGCGAGCTCGATGCCCGCGGCATCGATACCCGGATCCCGTTCCCGGTCGATGACGGCGGCTTCTACACCGCCGATGCGCCCGGCTTCGAAGGCGCACGCGTCATCGACGACAACGGCAAGAAGGGCGATGCCAACGACCGCGTCATCAAGGCGCTGATCGAGCGCAGCGCGCTGTTTGCGCGCGGCCGCCTGAAGCACCAGTATCCGCATTCCTGGCGCTCCAAGAAGCCGGTCATCTTCCGCAATACGCCGCAGTGGTTCGTCTATATGGACAAGGACCTGAAGGACGGCACGACGCTGCGCACCCGCGCCCTGAAGGCGATCGACGACACCCGCTTCGTTCCCGCCGCCGGCCAGAATCGCCTGCGCGCCATGATCGAGCAGCGCCCGGATTGGGTCCTATCGCGTCAGCGCGCCTGGGGCGTTCCGATCTGCGTCTTCGTCGACGAGCAGGGCGAAGTGCTGAAGGACGATGCCGTCAACCAGCGCATCCTCGATGCTTTCGATGCCGAAGGCGCCGATGCTTGGTTCGCCGAAGGCGCCAAGGAGCGTTTCCTCGGCAATGAGCATGATCCGGCCCAGTGGAAGCAGGTCATGGACATCCTCGACGTCTGGTTCGACTCGGGCTCGACCCACACCTTCACGCTGGAAGACCGCCCGGACCTGAAGTGGCCGGCCGATCTCTATCTCGAAGGCTCCGACCAGCATCGCGGCTGGTTCCATTCCTCGCTGCTGGAATCGGCGGCCACCCGCGGCCGCGCGCCCTACAACGCCGTTCTCACCCATGGCTTCACCATGGACGAGAAGGGCGAGAAGATGTCGAAGTCGAAGGGCAACGTGACCTCCCCGCAGGAAGTCATGAAGGATGCCGGCGCCGATATCCTGCGCCTCTGGGTCATGACGTCGGACTATGCAGACGACCTGCGCGTCGGCAAGACCATCATCCAGACCAATGTCGATGCCTACCGAAAGCTGCGCAACACCATCCGCTGGATGCTCGGCACCCTGGCGCATGACAAGGGCGAGACGATCGCGCTTGCCGATCTGCCGGAGCTGGAACAGCTGATGCTGCATCGCCTGGCCGAGCTCGACCAGGTCGTCCGCGAAAACTACGATGCCTTCGATTTCAAGAAGATCGCCCGCGCGCTCATCGACTTCTCGAATGTCGAGCTCTCGGCCTTCTACTTCGACATCCGCAAGGACGCGCTCTATTGCGACGCGCCGTCGAGCCTGCGTCGCCGTTCGGCACTCTATGTCATCCGCATGATCTTCGATTGCATGGTGACATGGCTGGCGCCGATGCTGCCGTTCACGACGGAAGAGGCCTGGCTGTCGCGCAATCCGTCGGCCGTCTCGGTTCACCTCGAGCAGTTCCCGGCAATCCCGGCTGACTGGAAGAACGAGGCGCTGGCGGAGAAGTGGAAGAAGGTCCGCGCCATCCGCTCGGTCGTCACCGGCGCCCTCGAAATCGAGCGCAAGGACAAGCGCATCGGTTCGTCGCTCGAAGCTGCCCCGGCCGTCCACATCGCCGATGCGGAGCTGAAGGCTGCGCTCGAAGGTCTGGATTTCTCGGAAATCTGCATCACCTCCGACATCGCGATCGATGGCGCCGAAGGTTCTGCCGATGCCTTCCGTCTGCCCGAAGTTCCGGGCGTTTCGGTCGAGCCGAAGCTGGCAGAGGGCGTCAAGTGCGCCCGTTCCTGGCGCATCACCAAGGATGTCGGCTCGGATGAGAAGTATCCGGATGTCTCCGCCCGTGATGCCGCTGCGCTTCGCGAGCTTGGACTGTAAAGCCTGAAGAAAATTGCCGGGTGAATTGCTCTTTGGCGGTTCATCCGGTAAAAGCTGCCTGAAAATGGCCGGATTTTTACGTCAGGGGGACGGATGTCCGGTTGGGCGATGATTGCACCGGCATGGCTGGAAGGGTTTTCATGTTAGCGACGCGTTGGTTCCGTGTAGGCGCCTGCCTCACGGTTGTTATGGCGGCAGGCTCGATGGCTACCGGCTGCACGAGCCCCACTTACGGCACCGGCACGAGCGCAATGGCGCAGCTTGGTGACGATATCGGCCAGTCCGTATCGCTCGCTCCCCAGGAGCCGAAGAACAAGGGCGTCAAGTATCAGCCGCGCCCGACGCTGGTCATGCCCGCACAGGCTTCCAAGGAAACCTTGGTCGAGCCGCAGCAGACCGTCGCCACCAAGGACAATCCGCAATGGCCGGAATCCCCTGAGGAAACCCGCGCCCGTCTCGTCAAGGAAGCTGACGAGAATTCCGACAGCTCGACCTATGTTTCGCCGCTTGCCAAGAACGGCATCGAAGGCGGACGGAAAACCGCAGCCGAACAGGCCCAGGCATTCCGCGAAGCCCGTGCCGCCCAGAAGGGCGGCGGCGCCGTGACCGAGCGCCGCTCCATCTCCGATCCGCCGACCGAATACCGTCAGGCTGATGACCCGTCCAAGCTGGATGATCTTGGTGAGCCGGAAGCCAAGAAGGAAAAGAAGCGCAAGAAGGATGCCGCTGTCGCCGGTACCGGCAAGCAGTGGTGGAACCTGCTGCAGTAAGCGGATGCTTACATCTGCCGCGCCGCTGCCCAGCGGCGCACAAGCAGAATGTGGACGATCTGGCAGATCAGAAGAACTGAGCCGGTGATCGCGAACAGCGCGATCATCCCGCTGGCCGCAAAGATCGCGCAGGTGGCGACAGAAAGACCCGGCACGAAGGCGAAAGCGGCCGCCCGCGGCGCCGACCAGTTGACCTCTCCCCGCAAGGACCATTGCATCGGAATGGCGCTCGTACCGGGCGCGACGCGCAGATAGGCGAAGCCGCCGATCGCGATCATGACGGCGAGAATGACAAGGCTCATGGCGTCTCCCGCTTTCCAGCAAAGAACGTCCTGAGGATATCCGCAGCCTCCGTCTCGTTCAAACCCGAATAGACCTCCGGTGCATGATGGCAGGTCGGTTGCGCATAGAAGCGCACGCCGTTGTCGACTGCGCCGCCCTTCGGATCCTCGGCGCCGTAATAGAGGCGCCGGATGCGGGCAAAGGAGATCGCCGCTGCGCACATCGTGCAGGGCTCCAGCGAAACATAGAGATCGGCCCCCGTCAGGCGCTCCTGTCCAAGCTCCTCGCAGGCCATGCGGATCGCCGCAATCTCGGCATGGGCGGTGACGTCGTTGCGTTCGCGGGTGCGGTTTCCGGAGCGGCCAACGACGGCGCCATCAAGCACCACGACGGCGCCGATCGGCACCTCGCCACGCTCGCCGGCAGCGCGCGCTTCCTCGAGCGCCATCTCCATAAACCGATTTGTCTTCACGATCCGGCAAATTCCCACTTAACCGCAGGGGCACGACCTGATAGAGAAGCCCCAAAAGGCAGGCAAACAACAAATGACATTCAAAGACAAGCCAAAACGGCCGGGTGGCAAGCCCGCAGCGCGCGATACGCGTCCGAAAACCGAAGGCAAGCCGGCACGCGGTGCCGCGCCGAAGGCAGAGGCTGCGGCAACCGAAGGCGACGCCAAGGCCGAACGCATTTCCAAGGTCATGGCGCGCGCAGGCGTTGCCTCGCGCCGCGATATCGAGCGCATGATCATGGAAGGCCGCGTGACGCTGAACGGCAAGCTGCTCGAAACGCCCGTCGTCAACGTCACGCTGACGGACAAGATCGAGGTCGACGGCATCCCGATCCGTGGCATCGAGCGCACGCGCCTCTGGCTCTATCACAAGCCGGCTGGCCTGGTGACCACCAATTCCGATCCGGAAGGACGCCCCACCGTATTCGACAATCTGCCGGAAGAACTTCCGCGCGTCATGTCGATCGGCCGCCTCGATATCAATACCGAAGGTCTGCTGCTGCTGACGAACGATGGCGGTCTCGCCCGTTCGCTCGAGCTGCCGACGACCGGCTGGCTGCGCCGCTACCGCGTGCGCGCCCACGGCGAGATCGATCAGGACGCGCTCGACAAGCTCAAGGAAGGCATCGCCGTCGATGGCGTGCTCTATGGCTCGATCGACGCGACGCTCGACCGCACCCAGGGTTCCAACGTCTGGATCACCATGGGCCTGCGCGAGGGCAAGAACCGCGAAATCAAGAACGTCCTCGGCGCGCTCGGTCTCGACGTCAACCGCCTGATCCGCATCTCCTACGGTCCGTTCCAGCTCGGCGATCTGCCGGAAGGCCATGTGATCGAAGTGCGCGGCCGCACGCTGCGCGATCAGCTCGGCCCGCGCCTGATCGAAGACGCCAAGGCGAATTTCGACGCGCCGCTCTACAACAACAGCCCCGCTGTTGCCGAAGAAGAGGAAGAGGCGCCCGCCAAGCCGGAACGCCGCGAGCGCACCTGGAAGCCCGAGGACAAGCGCGAGCGCGCGCTGAGCCGCCTCGATACCAAGCGTGACGACCGCCGCGATGATCGCCGTGACGGTGGCCGCGAAGGCGGACGCAAGGATGACGACCGTCCGAAGCGCCCGGCGCTTGGAAGCCGCCGCAACGCCAATGTCTGGATGGCGCCCGGCGCCCGTCCGCTCGGCGAGAAGGCCGCTGCTAAGGCCGCCAAGAACGAAAAGACCGCCCGCCGCCGTGGCGAGGGGCCCGATGCCGGCAAGCCGCAGGCATCGAGCTACGACAACGACCGTCCGCGCACGGTGATCAACCGCGCTCACGACGAAGAGGGCGAATGGATCCGCTCGAGCGAAACCCCGGCTGGCGGCAAGGATGATCGCGAAGGCTTCGGCCGCAAGCGCTCCTTCGGCGACCGTCCCGATCGTGGTTTCGGCGACCGTCCGGCGCGTGGTGATCGCCCGGCCCGCGGTGAGCGCTTCGAACGCGGTGAACGCCCCGCCGGTGACCGTCCCGCTCGCGGTGACCGTCCTGCCCGTGGTGACCGTCCAGCTCGCGGCGATCGCCCGTTCGGCGACAAGCCGCGTGGCGACCGAAAGCCCCGTGAAGATGGCGAGCGTACGCGCTCTTACGGCGACCGTCCGGCCCGCAGCGACAGACCCTATGGTGATCGTCCGCCTCGCGGCGAGCGTCCTGCCGGTGACCGTCCCGCTCGTGGCGACCGTCCTTTCGGCGGTAAGCCGCGCGGCGACCGCCGTCCGCGCGAAGAGGGCGACGAGCGTCCCCGGTCCTTCGGTGACCGTCCGCGTCCCGCCCGCAGCGCTTCCGGCGAAGCCCGCTCGGAGCGTCCCCGCGGCGATCGTCCGTTCGGCGACAAGCCGCAGGGCGACCGTCCGCAGGGTGACCGGCCGCGTGGCAAGAGCTTCGGCGCAAAGCCGGGCGGTGCCAAGAATTTCTCCGGCAAGCCGAGAGGCGACCGGCCCGATGGCGGAGGCAAGCCTTCGGGCGGGCCGTCGCGTGGTGGACCAAAAGGAAAGGAATGACGCGCGGTGCGGATCGTCGGCGGTGAGTTTCGCGGACGGTCGCTCGCCGTACCTAAATCCAACGACATCCGGCCGACTGCCGACCGGACGCGTGAGAGCCTGTTCAACATTCTGAGCCATGCCTATCCGGAATGCGTCGATGGCACCCGGATCCTCGATCTCTTTGCCGGTACCGGCGCCGTCGGTCTCGAAGCCGTCTCGCGCGGCTGCCGTCATGCGCTGTTCGTCGAAAACAGCGTCGAGGGCAGGGGCCTGCTCTGGGAAAATATCGATGCGCTCGGTCTGCATGGCCGCACGCGCATCCTGCGGCGTGATGCCACGGACCTCGGCACGGTCGGCAATCTCGAGCCCTTCAACATGCTCTTCGCCGACCCGCCCTATGGCAAGGGTCTGGGCGAAAAGGCCATGGAAGCGGCCGCCAAGGGCGGCTGGCTGGTGCCGGGCGCCATCGCCGTTCTCGAAGAACGCTCCGATGTTGCCGTTTCGGTCGATCCTTCCTATGTCTTCCTGGAAGACAGGATCTTTGGCGACACCAAGGTCCATTTCTTCCGCTACCAGCCGCTTTAGGCCGGGCGGAAAACCGGGAGCGTTCAGTGCAGCAGGCAGGTATTGTGAATAGCGTGATACCTGCCACGGATGGCCTGACGCCCGTCAGCGGCATGCCGACCGTCGCAGTCGCCTTCGGCGGCGGCGGTGCCCGCGGCCTCGCCCATATTCACATCATCGAAACGCTGGATGAGCTCGGCATTCGCCCTGTGGCGATCTCGGGCTCGTCGATCGGCGCCATCATGGGCGCCGGCATGGCGGCCGGGATGACCGGCGAGGCGATCCGCGAACACGCGTTGATGACCGTCGGCAACAAGACCGCCGTCGTCAGCCGCATCTGGGGCCTGCGCCCGCAGACGGTGCGCGATGCCGTTGCAAAGGGCATCCGCATCGGCCAGTTCAATCTGGAGCGCATCCTCAAGGCTTTCCTGCCCGCAGACCTGCCGGATCGCTTCGAAGACCTGCTCGTGCCCATGCAGGTGATCACCACCGATTATTACGGCCAGAGTGAAGTCATCATCGACCACGGCCAGCTCTTCCCGGCACTTGCCGCATCCTCCTCGATCCCCGCCGTCTTCATGCCCGTGCGCATGAACGACCGCGTCATGATCGACGGCGGCATCAGCAACCCCGTTCCCTATGAATGCCTGATGGATGTCGCCGATATCGTCATCGGCATCGATGTCGTCGGCGCCCCCGAAGGCGACGGCACCCATATCCCGAACCGCATGGAAAGCATCTTCGGCTCGGGCCAACTGATGATGCAGACAGCGATCACGCTGAAGCTGAAGATCCAGCCGCCGCACATCTTCCTGCGCCCCACGGTCGGCCGCACCGGCGTCATGGATTTCCTCAAGGCCCGCGAAGTGCTCGCCATGTCCGCGGGCGTCAAGGACGACCTGAAGCGCGCACTCGAGCAGCAATTCGAGGCGCGCATCAAGGCTTAGGCGTCAGCGGTGACGTCAGCGGGTCCGGCCAAGGGATCCTCGTCCATCTCCATCGCGCGCTTCGGCTTGACCAGCGGCTCCGGCCGCACCGGATGCGAAAACAGCATGTCGCGCCCGGCCTGCAATCCTTCCGAGACCTGCAGCACCAGCCGCTCCTCGTCGCGGCGGCGGATATCCTCGCCGATTTCATAGGCTTCCGCTTCGCCGACACCGAGAGCCTCCAGCGTCCGGCGGCCGAAGAGCAGACCGGATTCCAGCGTTTCGCGCAGCTCGTAGTCGACATTCTGATTGCGCAGCGCGATCGAGTGGATGCGGTCATAGGAGCGCACGAAGAGTTTTGCGTGCGGATAATCGGCCTGCACGAGCTCCACCACCTTGTCGGTGATCTCCCGCTTCTGCGTACAGACGACGACGATCTTCGCCTTGTCGATGCCCGCCGAGCGCAGCACATCCTTGCGCGTCCCGTCGCCGAAATAGATGCGGAAGCCGAAGGACGATGCCTGGCGGATGCGGTCGGCGGAGAAGTCGATGACCGTCACGTCGCGGCCGCCGGCAAGCAAGATCTGCGCCGCGATCTGGCCGAAACGCGAGAAGCCGACCATCAGCACATCGGCACCGGCGCCGACGAAATCCTCGTCCAGCTCCTCATGCTCGTCGCCCTTCAACAGGCGCCTCGAAAGCGCCGAGCCGATCGGCGTCAGCGCCATCGTCAGCGTCACGATGGCGACCAGCAGCGAGGCCGTGCTCGATGGCATCAGGCCCGCGGTGGCCGCGGCGGTGAACAGCACGAAGCCGAACTCACCGCCCTGCGGCAGCAGGAAGGCGATACGGATCGCATCGTTGTGCGGCGACCCCGTAGCGCGGCAGAGCCCATAGATGACCGCGGCCTTCACTGCCATGATCACAGGCACGGCGGCAACGATGAACAGCGCATTGTCGACCAGCACCTCGAGCTCCAGCGAGAGCCCGACGGCGATGAAGAAGATAGCGAGAAGCACGCCGCGGAAAGGCTCGATATCGGCCTCAAGCTCATGCCGGTAGGAGGATTCCGCCAGCATGATGCCGGACAGGAACGCACCCATCGCCATGGAGAGACCGGCAAACTGCATCAGCGTCGCCGAACCCATGACGACGAAGAGGGCGGCGGCAATCATCGCCTCGCGGGCGCCGGTGCGCGCAATCACCTGGAACAGCGGGGTCAGCAGATAGCGCCCCATGACGATCATCGCCACGACCGCGCCGATCGCGATCCCGAAATCGAGGAACGGCTGATCGCCGCCCTGGCTGCCGCCGCCACCGAGCACGGTGATCAGCGCCAGTAGCGGCACGATCGCCAGATCCTGCAGCAGCAGTACCGAGAACGAGCGCTGCCCGTATTTGGTATTCACTTCCCCGGTGCCCTCGAGGATCTGCATGGCGAAGGCGGTGGAGGAGAGCGCCAGGCCGAAGCCGGCGACGATACTGCCGCGCCATTCCAGCACGCCGGAGACATAGGCGAGCGCCGTCAGCGCCAGTCCCGTCAGCAGCACCTGCGCCGTGCCGAGGCCGAAAATGTCGCGGCGCATCTGCCAGAGGCGCGAAGGCTTCAGCTCCAGGCCGATGATGAACAGCAGGAAGACGACGCCGAGTTCGGCCACGCCGAGAATCTGCTCGCCATCGGTGATGCCGTGGAAAACCGGGCCGATCACCACGCCGGCAGCGAGATAGCCGAGCACGGTGCCTAGCCCCAGCTTCTTGAAAATCGGCGCAGCGACGACGGCGCCACCAAGCAGCAAAATCGTCTCGGAAAAGAAGGCGTTGGGGGCAGACATGCGTCGAAGTTTCTTTCAATGGCGGGAGGCGTGCAAGCGGTGGGAAAAAGAATCGGGCCGCGGCCTTGATGCTTTCCGAACTGCACAATAAATGGAACCGGAAGGAAAGGCCAAATCATGTCCTCAGAAATTGATTCCTCGACACTTCTTTCCCGTGCCAGCCAGCTGATCGATCTTGCCAAGAAAGCCGGTGCCGATGCCGCAGACGCGGTGGTCGTCCGCTCGCGCTCGCAATCCGTCAGCGTCCGGCTCGGCAAGGTGGAGGGCATGGAGTCTTCCGAGAGCGACGACTTCTCGCTGCGCGTCTTCGTCGGCAAGAAGGTTGCCAGCGTTTCCGCCAATCCCGGTTTCGACCTGACGGCGCTCGCCGAGCGGGCCGTCGCCATGGCCAAGGTATCGCCCGAAGACCCCTTCGCCTGCCTGGCCGACGAGAAGAACCTCGCCAAGTCCTATCCGGATCTGCAGCTGCTCGACCGCACCGAAGTGACGTCGGACATGCTGCGCGAAGCGGCGCTGGCGACGGAAGCGGCCGCACTTGCGGTCAAGGGTGTCAGCAATTCCTCCGGGGGCGGCGCCTCCGGCGGCATGGGCGGCATGGTGCTCGTCACCTCGCATGGCTTCGAAGGCAGCTATATGGGCTCGCGCTTCGGCCGCTCGGTCAGCGTCATCGCCGGTGAAGGCACCGGCATGGAGCGCGACTACGATTTCGACAGCCGCATCTATTACAACGAGCTCGACGCCCCCGAAGAGATCGGCCGCCGCGCCGGTGAGCGCACCGTCAAGCGCGTCAATCCGCGCCAGGTGCCGACAGGCAAGGACGTTACCGTCATCTTCGACCCGCGCATCGCCCGCGGCTTCGTCGGCCATATCGCTGGCGCCATCAACGGCGCCTCGGTGGCCCGCAAGACCAGCTTCCTGCGCGACAAGATGGGCCAGCAGGTTCTCAAATCCGGCCTGTCGATCACCGACGATCCGCTGATCGTCCGCGGCCCGGCCTCGCGTCCCTTCGACGGCGAGGGGATTTCGGGCGAGAAGCTGGTGATGATCGAGAACGGCGTGCTGAACCACTGGTTCCTGTCGACGTCGACCGGACGTGAGATCGGCATGGAAACCAACGGTCGCGGCGTTCGCGGCGGCAATTCGGTGACGCCGGCTTCCACCAACCTGGCGCTCGAACCCGGCGATATCTCGCCCGAGGAGCTGATCCGCAGCGTCGGCAACGGCTTTTACGTGACCGAGCTGATCGGCCAAGGCGTCAACATGATCACCGGCGAATATAGTCGTGGCGCCACCGGCTTCTGGATCGAGAATGGCGAGCTGACCTTTGCTGTCTCCGAGGTGACGATCGCCTCGAACCTCAAGGAGATGTTCATGCGCGTCACCCCCGCAAACGACATCGACCGCAAGTATGGCGTCGCAGCCCCGACGCTCGCCATCGAGGGCGTGACGCTCGCCGGACGCTGAAGATTGGAAGACAGATGACTGACGCCGTAAACGCCCGCTGGCAGAGCGATCTCGCGCTGATCGCCGATGCCGCAAAGCAGGCGGGTGAAGTGGCGCTCGGCTATTTCAATCAGTCACCCGAGGTCTGGTGGAAGAACGAGGGCCGCTCGCCGGTCAGTGCCGCCGATTTCGCTGCCAACGAGACGCTCGAGACCATCCTGCGGGCTGCCCGCCCCACCTATGGCTGGCTCTCCGAGGAGACTGAGGACAGTGCCGCGCGCCTCGCCAGCGAAACCGTCTTCATCATCGATCCCATCGATGGCACACGCGCCTTTCTCGCCGGCCAGAACCTCTGGTGCGTCAGCGTCGCCGTCGTCCATCGTGGTCGCCCGGTCGCCGGCGTCCTCTACGCTCCGGCACTCAACGAACTGTTCGAAGCCGTCGAAGGCGGTCCGGCGCTGAAGAATGGCGAGCCGATTTCGGTCTCCGCCCGCGGCCCGGACACGGTGAGCCGCTTTGCCGTCGGCGAGGATCTGCTGAAGGCCTTCCCGGCGCCCTTCCGCAGCCGCATCGAGCGCGTCCGGCATGTGCCCTCGCTCGCCTATCGTATCGCCATGGTCGCCGATGGCCGCCTAGAAGGCACCTTCGTCAAGCCGACCTCGCATGACTGGGATCTCGCCGCCGCCGACCTCATCCTCGCGCGCGCCGGCGGCGAGCTCACCGGCCTCGACGGCGTGCCCGTGCGCTACAATCGCGCCGAGGTCAGCCACGGGGCACTGTGCGGCGCGGCGGCACCCCGCATGGCAGAGTTTCTGGAAGGACTGGCTTCGATACGAAGCAGTTGACGTTTTCGTCAAAATCCCGCAGATGAAAGCGCGGAGGAGACCAGAAAAGAAAGAGAAGAAAATGACGGAATCCGGCGGTAAGAAGCAGCTCCTGCACCTCGTTTTTGGCGGCGAATTGGAAAGCCTGACGGACGTTCAGTTCCGCGATCTCAAGGATCTCGATATCGTTGGCATTTTCCCGGATTACGCATCCGCGCTGACCGCGTGGAAGGCCAAGGCACAGTCGACCGTGGACAACGCACATATGCGTTACTTCATCGTCCACATGCACCGCCTGCTCGATCCGCAGGACAAGGCCGGCAGCAACTGATTTTATAGGCTTTTCAGCATGGTAGCCGCCCTCGCGGCGGCGCCGTTTCATGCCCGGGTATTACGCCCGCTGCCGTCGAATGACGCATTCTGAACAAATTAATCGGCCATTGCGGCCGCAACAATAATTGGGGAATGGGTTTGATGTCGATCATTGCTGATCGGAGGCATTTTACATGAGTTCGCCGGGAGCGCGTTTCGCGCTGGGCGTCTACAGGACCGCGGGTGTCATGGCGACGCCTTTGGTCGGCGCCTATCTCGCCTACCGCACTGCCAAGGGCAAGGAAGAGCGCGCGCGCCGGACGGAACGTTTCGGCTATGCGAGCGCCAACCGGCCCCAGGGCCCGCTCGTCTGGTTCCATGCCGCAAGCGTCGGCGAAACCAATGCCGTCATTCCGCTGATCCGCGAAATCCGCCGCCGCGATATCCACGTCATCCTGACGACGGGAACGATCACCTCGGCGAAGGTCGCCGCCGATCGTCTGGGCGGCGATGCGATCCATCAATATGTGCCGCTCGACCTGAAGCCGGCCGTCAGCCGTTTCCTGGAATACTGGCAGCCCGATTGCGCCATCATCGCCGAGTCCGAAATCTGGCCGGCGACGATGATGGAGCTTGGCCGCCGCCGCATTCCGCAAATCCTCGTCAATGCCCGCATGTCGGACCGTTCCTTCGCCCGCTGGCAGCGCCGCCCGTCGATCGCCGAGGCACTGTTCGAGAACCTGGCGCTGGTCATCGCCCAGTCCGATGTCGATTCAGAACGCTTCCGCGATCTCGGCGCCCGCCATGTCATGACCTCGGGCAACCTGAAGGTCGATACCGACGCGCCGCCCTATGACGCCAATCTCTTTGCCCGCTACAAGCAGCAGATCGGCGATCGCAAGACCTGGGCCGCCGTCTCCACCTTCGATGGCGAGGAGAATGCCGCAGCCGTCGTCCACCGCACGCTGAAGGACCGCAACAACCAGCTGACGATCATCGTGCCGCGCCATCCCGAGCGCTCCGACGAGATCGAGCAGATGCTGGTTGCCCAGGGCCTGAAGGTCGCGCGCCGCACCCGCAACGACGTTATCTCGCCCGATGTCGATATCTTCCTCGGCGATACGATCGGCGAGATGGGTCTCTATCTCCGGCTGACCGAAGTCGTCTTCGTCGGCCGCTCGCTCTATGCCGAAGGCGGCCAGAACCCGCTGGAACCGGCCATGCTCGGCTGCGCTGTTCTTTCCGGCAGCAATGTCCAGAATTTCCGCGAGGCCTACCAGAAGCTCGCCCGCCGCGGCAGCGCCCGCATGGTGCGCGATACCGAGATGCTGGCCAAGGGCGTGCATTATCTGCTCATCAACGACGAAGCACGCCGCAATATGATCGAGGCCGGCATCGCCGCCGTGCAAGAAATGCGCGGAGCACTGACGGCAACGGTGAAGGCGCTCGAGCCCTACATCAATCCGCTGACGGTGAAGGCAAGGCTGCTGCCGAAATCGGCGCAAGGCTGAGGGATACAAGGCTGAGGGATACTATGGCACTCGACGGTATCAGGGGCATTCTCTTCGACAAGGACGGCACGCTCCTCGATTACGACGAGAGCTGGCTGCCGGTGAACCGCGAGCTCGCCCGCATCGCCTCGCAGGACGATGCCGCGCTCGCCGATCACCTGCTGCGCGAAACCGGCATGGATCCCGTCAGCGGCCATATCGTCCCCGACAGCCTGCTTGCCGCCGGCAACACCCGCCAGATCGCCGAGGGTCTCGTCGCTGCCGGCTCCAGGGTCGAGGTCACCGAGCTCACCATCAAGCTCGATACGCTGTTTTCCAACGCCGCCGAGTTTTCGGTACCGGTCACCGATCTCGCCGGCTTCTTCGCCCGCCTCCACGCCCGCGGCTTCAAGCTCGGCATCGCCTCCAGCGACAACGAACGCTCGATCCGCCAGACGGCCCAGCGCTTCGGCTTCGCCCAGTATGTCGATTACATCGCCGGTTACGACAGCGGCTTCGGCAGCAAACCGGAAGCCGGAATGGTCCTCGGCTTTTGCAAGGCAACAGGCCTCGCTCCCTCCGAAATTGCCGTCGTCGGTGACAACAATCACGACCTGCACATGGGCCACAACGCCAATGCCGGCCTCAAGGTCGCCGTGCTGACAGGCACCGGCTCCCGTGAATCGCTTTCCGCGGCATCCGACTATTGCCTCAACGATATCACCGAGCTCGAAACCCTGCTGCCCGGCCTCCAGCCGGCCTAGTCCAGGCCCGAACCATATGACATTCGATCCCCGATCAGCCATGAAGCCGACCTTGCGTGGTGAGCGCCTGACGCTTGTTCCGTTGGAGAAGCAGCATCGGGACGTGCTCCTGGCCGCAGCCGCTGACGGTAATCTCTGGGACCTGAAAGTCACCGCCGTCCCGAGCGCCGAGACGATCGACACCTATATCGAAACCGCGATTGCCGGCCGTGAAGCCGGGACGATCATTCCTTTCGTGACGGTTGCCGGGGATCAGGTCGTCGGCAGCACGCGCTTCTGGAAGCTCGACCGCGTCAACCGCAATGTCGAGATCGGGCATACTTGGATCGGCGCCTCATGGCAGCGCAGCTTCGTCAATACCGAGGCGAAGTTCCTGATGCTGGAATATGCGTTCGAGGTGCTGGACTGCATCCGGGTCCAATTCACCACCGATGAATTGAACGAGCGATCGCGCAGGGCGATCGTCAGGCTCGGCGCGGTCGAGGAAGGCATCATTCGCAACGAGCGCATCATGCCTGATGGCCGCAAGCGCAACTCGGTGCGCTTCAGCATCATCGATACGGAATGGCCGCAGGTGAAGGATCAGCTGAAGGCGCGGCTCGCTTCCGCCTGAGGCGGGAGGCTGCGTTCAAGGCTCGCGCTTTCCCGCCGACCCGATCACCCGCGCCACCATGCCCGCTTGACCCGCCGCATTACGCGTCGCTACATGACTCCATGCAAAAGATCGACGGACTGAACGGGCGAGTCGCCGACGCGCCTTCGGACAATTGGGTTTACCGGATCCTGCCGCCCTGGCTCTGGCCCTATGCGCAGCTGGCGCGCTGGGACCGGCCGATCGGCTGGCAGCTTCTGATGTGGCCGTGCTTCTGGTCGGTGGCGCTGGCGGCCAATGCCGCGGCGGCCACCGGTAGCTTTTCCGGCGGGCAGACGATCTATCATCTGATCCTCTATTTTCTCGGATCCGTCGCCATGCGCGGCGCTGGCTGCGCCTATAACGATCTTGTCGATCACAAGATCGATATGGAAGTGGCGCGCACCCGCTCGCGCCCGCTGCCCTCCGGCCGCGTCACCCGCACGCAGACGAAGATTTTCATCGTGCTGCAGGCGCTCGTCGGCCTCGCCGTGCTGCTGCAGTTCAACTGGTTCGCCGTCACCCTCGGCATCCTGTCGCTCGGCATCGTAGCGCTTTACCCCTTCGCCAAGCGCTTCACCGACTGGCCGCAATTCTTCCTCGGCCTTGCCTTCTCCTGGGGCGCGCTGATGGGCTGGGCCGGGACCTTCGGCACGCTGTCCTTCGCCGCCGTCTCGCTCTACATCGCCTCCGTCGTCTGGACGATCGGCTATGACACGATCTATGCGCATCAGGACAAGGAGGACGACGAGCTGATCGGCGTCCGCTCCACCGCGCGCCTCTTCGGCGACCGCACCCGCCAGTGGCTGATCGGGCTCTATGGCCTGACGCTCGCCCTGATGCTGCTCGCCTTCGTGCTCGCGGGCGTCGGCCCGCTCGCCTATCTCGGCCTGCTCATCGCTGCCGGCATGTTTGCCTGGCAGATCGTCAAGCTCGATATCAACGATGGCGACCAGTGCCTTTACCTTTTCAAGTCTAACAACCGCGTCGGTCTGATCATCTTTGGCGGCCTGTTCGTCTCGCTGCTCGTCACACTTCCCTGACCGAAACGAAAAAACCCGGCGCAAGGCCGGGTTTCAGTTTGACGCATCTCGCCACAAGCCCAGTTGTTGGCTCAGTTGCGGGCGATAATTTCCTTGCCTTCGATCTTCATCGAAACGCCAAGCTTGCCGGTGGTGCGGCGCACCAGGAAGCGCGGGCGGCGGTTGGCGAAATAGGAGTGGCGGCGGCGCGGCTTCATGTGGCTGGTGCGCAATTCGCCGAGATGTTCTTCAAGCGGGCGGGCAACGCCATCGGCTTCCACCATCAGCATCGGAATGCGGAAGGCTTCCGACCAGCCGCGCCAGTCGGCGGCGATGTCGCCGAGATCGTGGGCAACGAGCAGCGGAACGCAGAGATCGGGATCTTCGTGATGAAGCTCGAGAGTGACGGTGACTTCGCCATTGCCATGGTCGATCGCCCGGGCTGCAACGCCCTTGAAGGCGCGCTTCGGCAGGGCGATGGAAAGCGGCAGGCCGCTGGAGGGGAGAACCTTGCGCAGGATCGCGCCACGTTCGTCGATCGTTATGCTGACGTCGCCAGCGGCGTCATGGATCGCGTAGCTCACCTGCTGGGGAAAGCGCGACGGATCGAGGCGCAGAGTCGTACCGGCCCATGCGGGCTTCATAACGGTGTTGTTCATGTTCATTTCTACCCTTGTCTTACCTGAGAGCCGGTTTCCGGTCTTCTCCTCGGGGCTTTTCGCCCTCTATGGCTCGACAATAGGCGCCGGCTCTTCCGGACCGCTTAAAATTTGCGGTTAAGAAAACGCTGCCTTTCCTGATGGTTATCAAAATCGAATGTGGCAGGGTTTCTGGAATATGAACGTTGTCTCACAAGCACATGTGCCATTCCGGCACCCGCAGCGGTAAGCCTCGGGTAAGCTTTAAGTGGCAAAATCGGCACAGGATATCCTGTTATTCTTTTAGATATTTTCCCGCAAAGGGTCGCCCGGATGATTTCATCTTCTGTTGCTTACGCGATGTTGTCGAAAGACATGAAGACGAGCCTCGATCGCGTCTCGTCCCAGGCGACCGTCAAGCAGAATGCCGACTATTACGCGGAAAATATCAATAAAGTCAAAGATGTAGACGATTTCCTCGGCAACTATAAGCTCTATAGCTATGCGATGACGGCTTATGGCCTTAGCGACATGACCTATGCCAAGGCCTTCATGAAGAAGGTGCTGGAAA
The DNA here is from genome assembly GCF_016864575.1 of Rhizobium sp. BG4. Classification (NCBI taxonomy): domain Bacteria; kingdom Pseudomonadati; phylum Pseudomonadota; class Alphaproteobacteria; order Hyphomicrobiales; family Rhizobiaceae; genus Rhizobium; species Rhizobium sp. BG4. The sequence continues at coordinate 1,029,697 of NZ_CP044125.1, read as the reverse complement.
GCGATCTGACCGATCCGAACAGCTTTGCCAACAAGCTCGCCGATTCCCGCTACAAGACATTCGCCGCCGCCTATAATTTTCACACGCCGGCCCCGCAGGCTCAGACATCGGCGCAGGAGGACGACACGATCGGCCTCTACACGTCGTCCTACGAGGATAGCGGGCAGGATACGGCCGCGGAATCCAACTATTTCAAGTCCGCGATGCGCGATGTCGACAATGTCACCGACCTCGTCGCCGATCCGCGCCTCAAGGCTTTCGTGCTGACGACCTTCGGCATCGACGGCACCTATGTGTCGAGCAGCTTCCTGAAGAGCGTTCTGACCAGCGACGTCAACGACCCCAACAGCTTCGTGAATACGCAGGCCAATGCCAAATATCAGGACATGGCCAAGTATTTCAATTTTGCCGCCGATGGCACGACCGGCGGCACGCCGCCGCAGCCGCCGCAGAGCGCGGCGCAGCAGGCCGATCTCGTCGATCGCGCCAATGCCAACGGCAAGGACTATTTCGCTTCGACGATCGGCACCGTCGCCAATGTCGACGACCTCCTGTCCGACCAGAAGCTGAACAACTTCGTCCGCGTCGTCTATAATGTCAGCAACACCGTTTCCGACGCCGACCTCAAGACCTACCTGACAGATCCGGCGACGGCAGCCTCGAGCGGCTACAAGACGCTGAACTCCGCCTTCGGCTTCAATGCCGACGGCAGTGTCAGCGGCAGCGCGCAGACCGCCGACCAGACCGCCGCCACGACCGCGCGCTTCGACCAGTCGACGGCCTATTACAAGCGGATCATGGAAACCGTCACCGGCGCCGACGATATCGTCGCCGATCCCGCGCTGTCGTCCTACGTCAAGATCGCCTTCGGCGTGCCGCTGACCATGTCGGATGACGACGTCACGAAGATGCTGACCGACCCTACCTTCGCGGCGTCCGTCGGCGCCCCGGATGCCCCGTCGGATTTCAATTTCAACGCCGATGGCTCGATGGTGGGCTCGGCTCAGACGACCGACCAGAAGAACGGCATCATCGAGAAATACACGCTGAATTCGCTGCAGAAGGTGGTCGACTACGACGACGTGCCGGGCGAGCCCGACGACGTCTATTACGTCACGCCGGCGGCGGCCGATTTCAACAAGGCCTATTTCGAAAAGACCATCAAGACGATTACCAGCGTCGATCAGCTGATGGCCGATGACCGCCTGACCTCTTATATCAAGGCCGCCTACAGCCTTGGAAAGCATGGTTACGGCAGCGGTCTCGTCGACGGCCTCGATAATACCGGCTTGCGCCAGGTGCTCGTCAATGGCGGTCTCGCGACGCAGCTTGGCCTGAAGGATCTTCACGATGCCTTCAATTTCAATGCGGATGGAACGGTCACGTCGCCCGATGGCGCCCAGAGCACAGCCAATACCGCGCAGGTCTCGAAGCAGTATATGGCACGCTACGACGATGAGGCGAAGGACTTCATCGACGATATCACCTCCAACTATAAGAAGTTGATCACCTCGAGCGTCGGCACAGGCACATTCTCGGATATCAAGGATATCAACGACTTCCTGCGCGACAACAAGCAGATCGACTTCGACAAGAAGAACGATGACCTGCCGGACCTCTACCATGTCGCGCTGCAGGCCTACGGCCTGACGGAAGCCGACCTTCCGAAGTCGATGGCCCGCAAGGTGCTGACAAGCGATGCCTATGATCCGAAGGGCTATGTCGCCTCGCTGAAGGACGATCGCATCACCAATTTCGCCCGCGCCTTCAACTTCGGCGCTGACGGCAAGATCGGCCCCTCCCTGGCGCCGCTGTCAGACGCTTCGATGGCCAAGTACGCCACGAACTACAAGTCGCATGCGACCATGTACATGGCCGACGGTCCGCTCAAGGACAAGGCATCCAAGGATGCCACGACCGATGTCGACAACTTCGCCAAGGGCATGGCCGATGTGAAGTCGCTTGACGACTTCCTCGGCAACAGCAAGCTCACCGACTTCATCCTGAAGTCCGTCGGCCTCGATCCGAAGGACTACGACAAGGATACGCTGAAGAAGATCTTCACCTCGGATCCCGAGGACAAGAAGAGCTATCTGAACACCAAGGCCGACAGCAAGTTCAAGGACATCGTCGCCGACTTCAACTTCGACAAGGACGGCAACATGACCCGGTCGAAGCTCGGCACGGTTCAGGACGCGGGCGCGCTCGACCGCACCCAGTCGGCCTATGTCGCGCAGCAGCTGGAAACCCAGCAGGGTCAGAGCAACGACGGCACCCGCCTGGCGCTCTACTTTGCGCGTCAGGCTCCCAACATCACCTCGCTCTACACGATCCTTGGCGACAAGGCGCTGTTCCAGGTCGTCCAGACGGCCTTCAGCCTGCCGACACAGATGTCCAGCATGGATGTCGACAAGCAAGTGTCGATGCTGCAGAAATTCATCGATCTCAAGGATCTCGGCGATCCCACGAAGGTCGACAAGCTCGTCAAGCGCTTCACGGCGATGTACGACATCCAGAACAGCACGACGCAGGCGCCGGCCCTTCAGATCCTGACGAACGGCGGAACGACCAAGGCGGCCGGCATTCTCGGCTAATCGAGGCTGATCACCTTGCCGGGGTTCATGATCGCGGCCGGGTCGAAGGCACGCTTGATGCGATGCATCAGATCCATCTCGATCTCAGAGCGGATCGAAGCGAGCTCGTCGCGCTTCAGCTGACCGATGCCATGCTCGGCCGAAATAGAGCCGCCATGGGCACGCACCAGACCGTGAACGATCTTGTTCATCTCGCGCCAGCGGCCGATGAAGGCTGCCTTGTCGGCGCCGACAGGCTGCGAAATGTTATAGTGGATGTTGCCGTCGCCCATGTGGCCGAAGGCGCAGATGCGTGCGCCCGGCATCGCCGCCATCACCGCTTCGGCTGCTTCCGCCATGAAATGCGGAATGCGCGAGACCGGCACCGAAACGTCGTGCTTGATCGAGCCGCCTTCCGGCTTCTGCGCATCCGACATGCTCTCGCGCATGTGCCACAGCGCCTGCTGCTGGGCGACAGAGGCGGCGATGGTGGCGTCCTGCACCAGCCCTTCCTCGAAGCCTTTCTCCAGGAGCGCATTCATCATCCGCTCGGCGGTCTCGGCTGAATCCGAGGTCGAGATGTCGATCAACACATACCAGGGATGCGGGCTCTCCAGCGGATCGCGCACGCCCTCGATATGCTTGCTGGTGATCTCGACGCCGAAGCGCGGCATCAGCTCGAAACCGGTCAGCGATGTGCCGCAGAGGCTGCCCGCCAGATTGAAGAAGGCCAACGCATCTTCAGGGCTCTTCAGCCCGGCAAAGGCCACCTGCCTGCCGAGCGGCTGCGGAAAGAGCTTCAACACGGCGCCGGTGATGATCCCGAGCGTGCCCTCGGCGCCGATGAAGAGGTCGCGCAGGTCATAGCCCGTATTGTCCTTCTTCAGGCGGCGCAGGCCGTCCCAGATTTCGCCGGTCGGCAGCACCACTTCGAGGCCGAGGCAGAGCTGACGCATGTTGCCATAGGCAAGCACGGCGGTGCCGCCCGCATTGGTGGAGAGATTGCCGCCGATGCGGCATGAGCCTTCCGAGCCGAGCGACAGCGGAAAGAGCCTGCCATGCGCTTCTGCCGCCTTCTGCACCTCAGCCAGAATCGCGCCGCCATCGGCAACCAGAATATTGGCGACCGGATCGACGTCGCGGATCCTGTTCATCCGCTCGAGCGAAATGATGATGTCGGACTTGCCCTCGCGCGGCGTCTGCCCGCCGACGAGCCCGGTATTGCCGGTCTGCGGCACGACGGCCGTGCCGGTCTCGCTCGCAAGCTTCATGATCGCCGAGACTTCCTCGACATTGCCGGGTTTCAGGAGGAGAGGGGAGGAGCCGTGATAGAGGCCGCGGTTCTCGATCAGGTGCGGCGCCAGGTCGGCTTCGCTGCGCAGCGCATGTTTCTCGCCGACAATGGCGGTAAAGCGGTCGAGCAGTTCGGCAGAAACGGCAGCACTCATTGGCCCTGATCCTTGTTCGTCATTCGCGCGGGGCGGCGGCCCGCCTCAGCCGGTCATTGATCGCTTCGCCCAGCCCCTCGTCGGGGATCGGCGCAAAGGCGATCGTCGCCGCGCCACTGGCGTCGGCCTTCTTCATATAGTCGAAAAGATTGGCAGCGGCCTCGGCAAGGTCGCCTGCCAGGCTGAGGTTCAGCCGGATCGCCGCCTTCTCCATGCCCTCGATGTCGCGCGGCCCGAACAGGATCGCCGCCTCGCCTGCAGCGATCGTGCTGGCGTCCAGGCGCACGGCGGCGCCCGGCGCATAGTGCGAGGCCAGCATGCCCGGTGCCTCGATGGCGGCGGATGCCTTCTTCTGGCGGCGCAGCCGCTTGCCGGCGACGCGCTCGATTTCGGCAGCGGCGAGACCGCCCGGGCGAAGCAGCGTCAGCTCGCCATTCTCGACCTTCACGATCGTCGACTCGACGCCGACCTTGCTGGCGCCGGCATCAAGGATCAGCCGGATCTTGCCGCCGAGGTCGTCATCGACATGCGCGGCGCTCGTGGCGCTGATCTTGCCCGAGGTATTGGCGCTCGGCGCGGCCAGCGGGCGGTCGAAGGCGCGGATCAGGTCACCTGCAAAACCCTTAGGAATGCGGATGCCGACAGTATCGAGGCCGGCAGTCGCCAGCGCATGGATCCCGCTTTCGGGCTTCAGCGGCAGCACCAGCGTCAGCGGACCCGGCCAGAAAGCCTGGGCGAGCGCCCGCGACAGCGGATCGAACACCGCGTAACGCTCGGCCATGGCAAGATCGGCCATATGGCAGATCAGCGGATTGAACTGCGGCCGTCCCTTGGTCTCGTAGATGCGTGTGATGGCGGCCGGGTTGGTGGCGTCGGCGGCAAGGCCGTAGACCGTTTCCGTCGGGATCGCGACAGGATGACCATCGCCGAGAACGGCCGAGGCAGCGCTCAGCGCTTCCTCTCTATGTTCTGCAATGTCGATGATCCGTGCCATGGGCCGCCTTTGATGTCAGGCAGTCCATAGGCCCTTGAGCGTCTGCGATCAATATCAGAGCTGGCGAATGATCCCGATCAGAGTTGACGAATGATCTCGCGCAGCTGCTCGTTGCGTGCGCCGAGCAGCAGCACGTTCTTGATTGCCACCTGCGGATCGTCGGTCCGGAACAGCACGCCGTTGCCGCGCACCGTGCGGTCGATCGTCATCTTCTCCGCGGTATGTTCGCCCGGCTTGATCGCCACGGCGAAATACATGCGCGAATACTGCATGTTGATCTTGTGGAAGAAATTGTCGTTATCGCCGATATCGGCGTAGAAATTGGCGATGTAGAAGGCCCAGCTGACCTCCTCGTAGCGGGCGAATTTCGTCCGCGACGCCGTCACATGGCAATAGCCGAGATGCGGGCTGTCGGCCAGCGTGCGGTGAAACACCATCTTCGGAAACTGGATCGCCCGGTGGAAGCCGTTGATCTGCTGATGCGCCTGGGTACCGGCCGATTGCAGCTTGCGGCCGGTCTTTTCGGCGACTTCCTGATGCGAGAGATAGCGGCGCTCTTCGGCCAGCCAGTGTGCTCGCTCCCGGGTGATCTTCCCGGTGCGCAGAAATTCGGAATGGGGCGCCGCTGGCGGCTCCTCCGGTTTGGTCTCGTCCCTGACGTCGAAATAGCGAAGTTTCGCCATGGCGCGTATTCCGTAAGCGTTTGTCCCTTGGCCCAAGAATAGGAGTTCATGCTTAATGTGCTCTTAAGGCCGCAAGCCGCGCCAACCCCTGAAAACTTGCAGTACCCCGGTGTCGTATTTGGGATAATGTCGGGGGAAGGCAAGCGGAGCACGGGTCTGCGCCGTGGCTTTCGCAATGTCGCAATCGAAGGAAAAGAGTGGAAAATCCGTCAGGGCCTCGATTTTCGCAGCCACGCGTCATCCTGTCGTCAATTTCGAAGCCGATGTCGCTTTACAACCAAGACCCGGGGAAGCCCGGTGCTTAAATGCCCCCATGACCAATGCTCCCGAGAGGGAGGGAAGCCAGACGCTTCCGAAAGCCATGCCTTTGATGGCTGAGCCGATTGCACGAGGATATGCAAATGGACATTCGCAGCAACGTTTTGCGGCAGCTCAAAAACCGGCGCGAAGGCTTCAGCCTTGAGCAGCCCTTCTATATCGACGAGGACTACTTCAAGCTCGATATGGAAATGATCTACTACCGCGACTGGCTCTTTATGGGCCACGATTGCGAACTGCCGAAGGCGGGCGCCTATTTCACCGTGCAGATCGGCCAGTATCCTGTCGTCATCGTCCGCGGCCGCGACAATGTCATCCGCGCCTTCCACAATTCCTGCCGCCACCGCGGCTCGCGCGTCTGCACCAAGGAGCACGGCTCGTCGGTCCGTCTCGTCTGTCCCTATCACCAGTGGGCCTACGACCTCGACGGCAAGCTCGCCTTCGCCCGCCACATGGGCGACGATTTCGACAAGAGCGGCTTCGGCCTGAAGCCGGTCCATTGCGAAAGCTTCGGCGGCTACATCTTCATCTGCCTTGCCGACAAGGCGCCGGACTTCCAGCCGGTTCGCGACATGGTCGCTCCCTACATGCTGCCGCATCGCCTGGCCGAAGGTAAGATCGCCTTCCAGAGCACGATCATCGAAAAGGGCAACTGGAAGCTTGTCTGGGAAAACAATCGCGAGTGCTATCACTGCGCCGCAAACCACCCGGAACTCTGCCGCACCTATCCGGAAGCCCCGAGCGTCACCGGCACCGATGGCGGCGCCGACGATCCGGAGATCGCCGGCCACTGGGCGCGCTGCGAGGCCGCCGGCCTGCCGAGCAAGTTCCAGATCTCGCCGGACGGCCAGTTCCGCGCCGCCCGCATGCCGCTGATCGAGGATGCCGAGAGCTACACCATGTCCGGCCGCCCGGCCGTCAAGCGCAAGCTGTCGGAAGACGTCACCATCGACCGGATCGGCACCATGTTGCTCTTCCACTACCCGACGACCTGGAACCACCTGCTCGGCGACCACGCGATCTCCTTCCGCGTCATCCCGCTCAGCGCCAACGAGACGGCCGTCACCACCAAGTGGATCGTTCACAAGGATGCCGTCGAAGGCGTCGACTACGATCTCGAAGAGCTGACGCATGTCTGGACCGAGACCAATGATCAGGACCGCCGCATCGTCGAAGAGAATGCCTTCGGCATCCATTCGCCGGCCTACGAGCCCGGTCCCTACTCGATGCTCCACGAGGGCGGCGTCATGCAGTTCCTCGAGTGGTACACCAACTTCATGGTCAACCGCCTGCAGGGCGACCAGGCGAAGCTTTCCGTCGTCGCCTGACATTCGCGTGATCTGACGAGCGCCGATGCCCCGGTTAATCTCCGGTTCATCGGCGCTTTCGTAACTTCAACCCGTGCTTGAAGAAAACGCCAGTTGGAACAATTTCCACCCTCGCGCGTTTGCTGGCAGGCAAATTCTGCTCTTGGGATTGGAGAACTACGATGATTGGCCTCAGTAAGAAGATTTCGGCCGCTGTCCTGTCCGCCGCCGTTGTCCTGACGAGCTTCCTGCCTTCCGAAGCGATGCCGCTGCCGGCAGCGCCACAGGTCGCGCCGCAGGAGCAGGCTTCGAATGTTCAGGATGTCCAGTATCGCCGCTATTACGGCCGTCCGGGCTGGTATGGCGGTTATCGCGGCTATCCGTACTATCGCCGTGGCTACCGTCACTATAACGGCTACTGGTATCCGCTGGCTGCCTTCGGCGCCGGTGCGATCATCGGTGGCGCTATCGCCTCGCAGCCGCGCTACTACGCTCCGCCGCCGGCCTATGCGCCGCGCCTGACGGCCGCGCATGTCCGCTGGTGCGAAAATCGCTACCGTTCGTATCGCGTCTACGACAACACCTTCCAGCCCTATGGCGGCCCGCGTCAGCAGTGCTATTCGCCCTACTGATATCGAGCGATCGGAATAACAAGAGCCCGGCAGAGATGCCGGGCTTTTTGCTGTCAGAGAATGTTGACCCGCTTCAGGAGCCACCAGGCAAACAGGATCGAGGCGAGGATCAGCGCCACCGCATACTCCGTGCCGCCGGTGCCCTGCGCGAAGGGCAGGTTGGCGGTGTTCATGCCGAAGAAGCCGGTCACCAGCGTCGGCGGCAGCAGGAAGGCGGTCATGATCGACAGGATGTAGAGATGCCGGTTGGTCTCCGAGGAGAGCTTCGAGTCGATTTCTTCGTGCAGCAGGCGGGCGCGCTCCTGCAGGGCGTAGATGTCGTGATCGACCGCTTCCAGCCGGCTCGTCAGCCGCCCGGCAATGTCCTCGAAGCCGAAGGGCATCTCGTCCTCGTCGGAGGCGGAGGCCCGGCGCATCAGCGTCAGCACGTTTCTCAGGTGCCGGTGGAGACGCACGATCGTCCGGCGCACCGGCGCCAGCCGCCGCCGCTCGTCGCGCGGCGTGTTGTCGTAGACGAAATCCTCGATCAGATTGAGCTCGTCTGTCAGGTCCATGACGACGGAGATCAGCGTGCGCTGGAACTCGATGACCAGGAGCTCGAAGATATCCGCCGGATGATCGAACTTCGCCGGGTTCTTCTCGATCATGATCCGGGCGCGATCGACGCTGCGCAGCGGCTGAAGCCGGGTGGTGATGATGAACTTGCCCGAGATCGCGAAATGCAGCCAGCCGAGATCGGCGGTGTCCTGGTCGAATTCGCGCTGGCAGTCGACCAGCGTTCCATAGAGCATCTGCTCATCGACGGTGAGCGCCGCATGCGTATCGCGCGTCGTCAGCGCCGCCCGTGCATCCTCGTTCAGCCCGGTAAGCTGCTCCAGCAGCGCCGGCACGCGGGCATCGACGAGATTGAGATGCAGCCAGTAGAAACCGTCCTGCGCGGTGAGCTCGGCCGCCTGCGCGCTGTTTTCCAGCCGGATCGCCGTCTTTGATCCTGCCGGAAATCGATAGGCCCAGATCAAGCCGGGAATATTGGCGGGCAATGTATCCATCGGCGGGGGATCCTCTTCGACGCAGGCATTCTCTTTTTGGCAATCCGCTCTAGAGATTCTCCATGACACCAGTTTGTGCAAGGGCTCGAATAAACTTGAGCCGGGACATCATGGCGCAGATCCGAAAACAAAATTGACGTTTACGTAAAAATCAATTAGCTCTGGCAGCGGAGGATGGCCTATGCCGCGGGCAGGGCCGAGATGCGAGGAGACAAGATGTACAAGGCGCCCGTCGAGGATATCGCTTTCACCCTGAAGCATGTCGCTGGTCTGAAGGATGCGCTGGATAGCGGCATCTTCGGCGATCTCGGCGAAGACCTCGTCGATGCGATCCTCAACGAAGCCGGCCGTTTCGCAACCGAAGAAGTCGCCCCGCTCGCCGAGATCGGCGACAGGCAGGGCTCCCGCCTGATCGATGGCGAGGTGAAGACCCCCGATGGCTGGGCGAAGCTTTATCAGGAATGGATCGCCGGCGGCTGGAACAGCCTGACCGGGCCGGAAGAATTCGGCGGGCAGGGGCTGCCCGTCCTGCTCAATGTCGCCGCCCTCGAAATGTGGAATTCCGGCGCCACGGCCTTCGCGCTCTGCCCGACGCTGACGATGGGCGCCGTCGAGGCGCTCAGCGCCCATGGCTCTTCTGAACTACAGCAGACCTACCTGCCGAAGCTGGTCTCCGGCGAATGGACCGGCACGATGAACTTGACCGAGCCGCACGCCGGTTCGGATGTCGGAGCGCTGAAGAGCCGCGCCGAACGCCGCGATGACGGCACCTACCGCATCTTCGGCCAGAAGATCTTCATCACCTGGGGCGAACACGACGCCACCGACAACATCATCCACCTCGTCCTCGCCCGCCTGCCGGATGCGCCGGCCGGAACGCGCGGCATCTCGCTCTTCCTCGTCCCGAAATTCCTGGTGAACGCCGATGGTTCGCTCGGCGCCCGCAACGATGTCTTCGTCCACTCGCTCGAACACAAGATGGGCATCCACGGCTCGCCGACCTGCACGATGATCTATGGCGACGGCAAGTTCGGCGATGAGAAGGGCGCGATCGGCTGGCTGATCGGCGAGGAGAACAAGGGCCTCAACTGCATGTTCACGATGATGAACAATGCCCGCCTGACGGTCGGCATGCAGGGCGTGGCGATCGCCGAGGCGGCGACCCAGAAGGCCATCGCCTTCGCGAAAGAACGCACCCAGGGCAAGGCGCCCGGCTGGACCGGCTCCGGCATGAGCCCGATTATCGAGCATCCCGATGTCATCAGGATGCTGCTGACGATGAAGGCACTGACGCAGGGTGCGCGCGCCATTTCCTATTCCTGCGCCCACGCCATCGACATGTCGCATCAGGGGAGCGGCGATAGCAGGCACTGGCAGGAGCGCGCCGCCCTGCTGACCCCGATCGCCAAGTCCTTCGCGACCGACGCTGGCGTCGACGTCGCCTCGCTCGGCATCCAGGTTCATGGCGGCATGGGCTTTATCGAGGAAACCGGTGCCGCCCGCTTCCTGCGCGACGCCCGTATCGCCCCGATCTACGAGGGCACCAACGGCATCCAGGCGATCGACCTCGTCACCCGCAAGCTGCCGCTCTCGAATGGCGAGCATGTCAAAGGCTTCATCGCCGAGCTCTCTGCCATCGCCGACGCCGTGCGGGGCTCGAACCTCGCTTCCTTCGGCGAAACCGCCGCCCGCCTCGATGCCGCAATCGCCGACCTGACGGAAGCCACCGATTGGCTTATGAAGGCACAGGCCGATGGCAGGATCGCCGAAGCGCTCTCGGGTGCCACGCCCTACCAGCGCCTGTTCGGCCTGGTTCTGACGAGCGGCTATCTCGCCAAGGGCGGCCTCGCCAAGACCGGCGACGGCGCTGAAGAGGGCCGCATCGCGCTCTGCCGCTTCGCCGCCGAAAACCTGCTTTCCGAAACCGCTGCCCTGAAGGACCGCACCGTCAATGGTGCCGCGAGCCTTGCCGCAGCCCGCGCCATCCTGGCCTGAGGACATCATGACCGGTCACATCATCGTCGAGCAGTCCGCCGAGCATCCCGGCGTCCAGATCATCCGCTTCAACCGCCCGGAAAAGAAGAACGCCATCACCCGCGCCATGTATGTGCGGATGACGGAAGCGCTGAAGGCCGCCGATGCCGATGAGGCGATCCGCGCCACCGCCTTTCTCGGCACCGAAGGCGCATTCTCTGCGGGCAACGACATCGCCGATTTCCTCGCCGCCGCCATGGGCGGCAGTCTCGGCCACGAGCTCCTCGATTTCCTCTATGCGCTGGTCAACTCCCGCAAGCCGCTGGTCTCCGGCGTCGATGGCCTGGCGATCGGCATCGGCACGACGATGCATATGCATTGCGACCTGACCATCGCCTCCCTCCGCAGCCAGTTCCGCACCCCCTTCGTCGATCTGGCGCTGGTTCCGGAAGCCGCCTCCAGCCTGCTTGCGCCCCGCATCATGGGCCATCAACGCGCCTTCGCGATGCTGGCTGCAGGCGAGGATTTCTCGGCGGCCGACGCGCGCGATGCCGGATTGATCTGGAAGGTCTGCGCCCCGGGCGAGGTCGAACATCTGACGCTGGCAACCGCCGCCAAGCTCGCCGCCAAGCCTGCTTCCGCATTGCGGATCGCCCGCGATCTGGTCCGCGGCCCGCGTGAAGAGATTATTGCACGTATAGATGAAGAAGCGCGCCACTTCACCGCACAGTTGAAAAGCGATGAAGCAAGAAAAGCCTTCGAAGCCTTCATGCGGCGCTAATATAAAAACATAGGGTTTTAGCTAAATTTTAAGCGTGTTTTAATTCGAGCCTACTAATCAAAGGGTGACGAATTGCCCATTCGTCCGGGCGCATGACGCGCTTTGCTGAGCTTTGCCCAACCCCATTCGCCCGATCCGCGTTGCCGCGCAGTCCATCCGCGCAAACGAGACGGTGGAATACTTCGAAAGAACGCACTTGAAGAAGACGAATTTGATGACGCGCATCCTCGTCGCCGCGTCAGCCGTGGTTCTGGCGGCCTTCGCCGCCTTTTCCTATTACATCAACTCCGTTCAGCGCGACGTGACGACGGCTTCGATCGAGGCCAACATCCAGTCGTCGGGCGAGCAGGCTGCCCACAGCCTCGCCAACTGGATGAACGGCCGCGTGACGCTGACCGCCATGGTCGCCAACGCCATCGGCCGCGCAGCCGATCAGGCCGGCACGCTCAACGTCCTGCAGAACGATATCCTCACCAACCAGTTCGTCAGCACCTATTTCGGCGATGAGCAAGGCGTCTTCACCATGTGGCCGAAGCTGCCGATGCCCGATGGCTACGACCCGCGCAAGCGCCCGTGGTACCAGGATGCCGTCAAGGCCAATGCCAGCGTCATGACCGAGCCCTATGTCGATGCCTCCAGCGGCGACCTGATCATCAGCGCGGCCGTTCCGGTCCAGCGCGATGGCAAGCTCGCCGGCGTCGTCGGCAGCGACTTCTCGCTCGAAACCATGGTCAAGATGATCAAGGAGATCGATCTCGGCGGCCAGGGCACGGCCTTCCTCGTCAACAAGAGCGGCCAGATCCTCATCCACCCCGATGCCAAGCTCGTCACCAAGACGCTCGCCGATGCCTTCCCGGCGCAAACGCCGAAGATCGGCTCCGGCCTCGTCGCGTCGGAATTCGGCGGCAAGCCGGTTCTCGTCAGCTTCATGCCGGTCACCGGTCTGCCGACCGTCGAATGGTATCTTGCCTTCGTCGTCGATAGCGACAAGGCTTTCGCTTCGCTGAACGAGTTCCGCATCGCCGCCACCATCGCAACGCTTCTCGCCGTCGGCCTGATGATCGCTGCCATGGCCTGGCTGCTGCACGGCCTCGTCGTCCAGCCGGTCACCGCCATGACCGCCGCGATGCAGAAGCTCGCCGCCGGTGACTTCTCGGTCGCCATTCCGGGCGAGGAGCGCCGCGACCAGATCGGTTCGATGGCCGAAGCCGTCGCGGTCTTCAAGGCCAACGCGATCGACCGCCAGCGTCTGGAAGGCGAGGCCGAAGAGGGCCGTTCGCTGACCGAGCGTGAGCGCCAGGACCGCGAACAGCAGAAGGCCCGCGAAGCTGCCGAAATCCGCACTGCCGTCGATGCCCTTGGCGGCGCTCTCGGCGCGCTCTCGGACGGCAATCTCGCTCACCGCATCGAGACGCCCTTCGCCGCTCATCTCGACCGCCTGCGCAACGACTACAACAGCGCTGTCGGCAAGCTGCATGGCGCTCTCCAGACGGTCGGCAGCAATGCCAATGCGATCGACGCCGGTGCCGCCGAAATCCGCACCGCCGCCGATGGTCTTGCCCGTCGCACCGAGCAGCAGGCAGCCTCTGTCGAGGAAACCGCCGCTGCGCTCGAGGAGATCACCACGACCGTCAAGGACACGGCCCGCCGTGCCGAGGAAGCCGGCAATCTGGTTGATCGCACCCGCAACGGTGCCGAGCAGTCCGGCGAGATCGTCCGCAAGGCCGTCGATGCCATGACCGGCATCGAGCACTCCTCGGAGCAGATCTCCAGCATCATCAGCGTCATCGACGACATCGCCTTCCAGACCAACCTGCTTGCTCTCAATGCAGGCGTCGAGGCAGCCCGTGCCGGTGAAGCCGGCAAGGGCTTCGCCGTCGTCGCCCAGGAAGTCCGCGAGCTCGCCCAGCGTTCTGCAAAGGCCGCCAAGGAGATCGAGGCGCTGATCACCGCATCGAACGCCCAGGTTCGCTCCGGCGTGACGCTGGTCGGCGAAACCGGCAAGTCGCTGGAAGCGATCGTCGCGCAGGTCCAGGAGATCAGCCGCCACGTCGGCGCGATCGTTACCGCCACCCGCGAACAGTCGACCGGTCTCCACGAGATCAACACGGCCGTCAACACCATGGACCAGGGCACGCAGCAGAACGCCGCCATGGTCGAGGAGCAGACGGCTGCCAGCCACGGTCTTGCGGCGGAAGCCGCCAAGCTGATGCAGCTGCTCTCGCAGTTCAACCTCGGCACCGGCCACGGCGCCTCCTCTTCGGCTCACCGCCGCGTCGCCTGATACGGTCTGTCCCTGAATTGAAGATGCCCGCGGAGACGCGGGCATTTTTGTTTGCATAGATAGATAGGTATTTGCCTAACTATTATTGACAGGCAGCCGCGGATGCATATAGTTAGGTGTATGCCTAACCAATCACATGCACTCGATCTGATGTTTCAGGCGCTGGCCGATCCGGCGCGGCGCAGCATGGTCGATCGCCTGTGCAAGGGGCCGGCCTCCGTCAAGGAACTGGCGGAGCCGCTCACCATGGCCCTGCCTTCGGTCCTGCAGCACCTGCAGATGCTGGAAGCGAGCGGCCTGGTGAAATCGGAAAAACTCGGCCGCGTGCGGACCTGCCGCATAGAGCCATCGGCGCTGCGCTCGGCCGAAAGCTGGATCAACGAGCGCCGCACCCATTGGGAGCGCAGCCTCGACAGGCTGGGAGAATACCTGAAAGCCAACCCGGAAATGCCAGAGGTAGAGGAGTAAGCGCATGTCTGAATACAGCACCGTCCATTCCACCTTCTCCGTCGAGCGCACTTACGAAGCCTCGCTCGCCCGCGTCTTCGCCGCATGGTCGGATCCGAAGGCCAGACTGCAATGGGAAGCAATCGGCGACAACTTCACCACCACTTATACGCAGAACGACTTCCGCGTCGGCGGCCGCGATGTCAGCAAGTTCGATTTCGGCAAGAGCGACCAATACGTCGCCGACGCCCGCTACGAGGATATCGTCAAGGACCGCCGCATCGTCTACGCCTACACGATGTCCCACAACGAGCGCCGCATCTCCTCGTCGCTGACGACGATCAGCCTGACGCCGGTCGCCGAGGGCACCCATGTCGTGCTCACCGAACAGATCACCATCCTCGACGGCGGCGACAAGGTCGAATACCGCCAGGCGGGGATCGAAGGCCAGCTGGATCAGCTGGGCACCTTCCTGGCAGGTTAGCCGGTGGCTTGATGAGGGGCTGTCTACGAGTTGAAGATGCCTGCGGGGAGGCGGGCATTTTTGTCTTCCATCCAGGCCTTTGCGGCCTTCCCTTCTCCCCTCGGGGAGAAGGTGGCCCGAAGGTTTCAGGCGCAACTTGTTGCGCCGGGGATGAGGGGGCCGCATCCCGCAGCATCTCCCTCATCCCTGTGCTTGTCACAGGGATCCAGTGTGCCCCAGTCTTGGGGCGCGAGAGACTAATCCCAGCGTCAAATGTCTGCCGAGTCATTCACGGCGCAGACGCGCCGTGGCTGGATTCCTGTGACAAGCACAGGAATGAGGGAGGCGGAGAATTACTTCTCCAGCGTCGCCACCACTTCCACATGCGCCGTCCACAGGAACTGGTCGATCGGCGTGACGCTGGTGATGCGGTAGCCGCCTTCGATCAGGATCGCGAGATCGCGCGCCAGCGTCAGCGGATTGCAGCTGACGGCGACGACCTTCTTGACGGCTGAGCGCGCCAGTTCCTGCGACTGGAACTCGGCGCCCGCGCGCGGCGGGTCGAAGACAACGGCGTCGTAATGCTTGAATTCCGCGGTCATCAGCGGGCGGCGGAAGAGGTCGCGCTTCTCGACGCTGACCGGCTTCAGCCCCTGCGCCTTGCGGGCGGCGTGATCGAGGGCGGCGAGCGCGTTGTCGTCGCCTTCGACCGCATGGACGCGGCCGATGCGGGCGAGCCGGAGCGAGAATGTGCCGGAGCCGGCGAAGAGGTCGGCGATGCGCTTGGCCTTGCCGACATGGGCAACGACGAGCTCCGCCATCGCCTCTTCGGCAGGCTTCGTCGCCTGGGTGAAGCCGCCGGCCGGAGGCGAGACCTGCACGCCGCCGAAATCGACCACCGGCTTCTGCGGCTCGACGAGGATTTCGCCGTTCAGCGAGACGCGGGCGATGCCGCGCATGCCGAGCACGGTTTCGACGGCCTTGCGGCGCTGCTGGTCGGGAAGCTTCTTGATGCCGTCGACGGCGAGGTCGAGACCCGAAAGCGTCTCCAGCACCGAAATGCGGAAGGCTTCGGCATTCGTTGCCATCGCCGCGCCGATCGCCTTGATCGCCGGCAGCCGGGCCATGATCCCCGCCGACGAGATCGGACATTCCTCGATCGCGACGATATGGTGGCTTTCGGCCTGGTTGAAACCGATCAGCATGTCCTTCTCGGTCTTGCGCGCCGCGAAGACGACGCGGCGGCGCTCGCCGGGATGGGCGGCAACGAGTTCGCCGACCTCGGCATCGATCCCCTGCGATTTCAGCGCGTTGACCACCAGCTGCCGCTTGAAGGCGCGGTAGGGCGCGTCCGAAAGATGCTGCAGCGTGCAGCCGCCGCAGGTGCCGTTGACGCCGTCAGGGCCGAAATGGCGGCAGGCCGGCTCCTGCCGGTCCGGCGAGGCCTTGGCGATCGACATGATCGTGCCCTGGTTTTTGACGCGCGCGATCGCGACCTCTTCGCCCGGCAGTGCGAAAGGCACATAGATCGCGCCATCCCTGCCTTCGGCGATACCGTCGCCCTGTCCGCCGAGTTTCTTGATCGTGACTGTTTCGGTGCTCACGGCTTTATTCCTGCAAGTAGATATTCCTGATTGCCGTCGCCGCCCGCAATCGGCGAGGCGATGAGGCCGAGGCTCTTCCAGCCCATGTCTTCGGTAAACCAGCGCTCCAGCTCTGCGGCCACCGACGGCGCCGAGGAGGGGTCTTTCAACAGGCCACCCTTGCCGATCGCCTCGCGGCCCGCCTCGAATTGCGGCTTGACCAGAAGGGCCGCCTTGGCGCCCGGCTCGGCGATGTCGAGTGCCGGGGCAAGCGCCAGCTTCAGCGAAATGAACGAGACGTCGGAAACCAGGAAGGTCACCGCATGGCCGATATCGTCGGCCGTCAGATTGCGGGCGTTCAGCCCCTCTATATTCGTCACGCGCGGATCGGCCGAAATGCGCGGATGCATCTGCCCGTGGCCGACATCGATCGCCGTCACATGCGTGGCACCGCGCTCCAGCAGCACTTCCGTAAAGCCGCCGGTCGATGCGCCGACGTCAAGACAGTGATGGCCGGCCGGATCGAGCCGGAAGTGATCGAGCGCCGCCGTCAGCTTCAGTGCGGCGCGCGAGACGTAATCCTGCGCCGGATCGTCGATTTCGATCTCGGCCGTTTCGGCAAACAGCGCGCCCGGCTTGGTGACGACCTTGCCGCCCACCTTCACGGTGCCGCGGTCGATCGCATCGCGCGCCCGCGAGCGGCTGGCAAAAAGACCGAGGCTGACGAGCAGCTGGTCGAGACGTTGTGGGTTCTGATCGGACATTGGCAGTCCATGACTGGCAAAACCCGCGCTTGCAAGCCTTTTGTTTGTGCCGCCGCCGTTGACGCCCGCCGGCACCCGGCGATAATTCCGGCTCCGGTCATGGGGTAGGGGAGTGAGACGGCATGCCGATATCGAGAAGCGTGGCTCTGATCGCCGCCGTCCTGACCGCTGCCCCGGCGCTCGCCAACGATACGATGGCCGAGCTGAAAACAGGCGGCCTGACCTTCATCGAATCCCCTGACGTCAGCATGGAGAGCGAGGCGCTCTTCATCTCGGCCAAGGAGGTGCGCGTCGATTACGTCTTCGAAAACAGCGCCGGCAAGGATGTCGAGACCCTCGTCGCCTTCCCGATGCCGGATTTGCCGGGCCATGTGGAGAGCGATATCGCCATCGCCGATTCCGGCAAGGACAATTTCCTTGATTTCACGGTGATGCAGGACGGCAAGCCGATCTCGCCGACGTTGCAGCAGCGGGCGATCGCCGCCAGCATCGACGTCACCGATGACCTGAAGGCGCAGAACATTCCGCCGCTCCCTTATGCCGAAGGCACGGCCGCAGCGCTCGAAAAGCTCCCCGACGCGGTCAAGCAGGACTGGCTCTCCCGCGGCCTGCTCTACGACGACGTCTATGACAATGACGGCAGCGGCATGAAGCATCACATGACGCCGCTCTGGACGCTGCGCTCCACCTACTGGTGGAAGACCGTCTTTCCGGCCAGGGCGAAGGTGACAGTCTCGCATCGCTACACGCCGAGCGTCGGCGGCACCGTGGCGATCAGCTTCCTGGAGGAGGGGCAGGCCAAGGGCGATCGCTTCGTCGAATATAGCAGCCGCTACTGCATGGACGGAGGCTTCGTCAAAACGGCGCAGAAACTTGCGAAGGCTGAGACGGATGGCGGCGCGAACTATACCGAAAGCTGGATTTCCTACATCCTGAAGACCGGCGCCAACTGGAACGGCCCGATCAAAAGCTTCAAGCTGACGTTGGATAAGGGCAATGCGAAGAACCTCATCAGCTTCTGCGGTACCGGAGTGAAGAAGACCGGCCCGACGACCTTCGAGATGACGGCCACCGATTTCTGGCCGGAGCGCGACCTAGATATCCTCATCCTCAATGCGCCGGAAGAATAGCGCCACCCCTATTTGTGCGGCGCAAACTTAAGCAATTTTAAAGTGGCGGCCACTAGGTTGGGGCCGATTGCAGCGGTTCGCCTGAATCGCTTCCGCCATGATGGCACGCATTTCCCTGCCCGCAGTTCATGTTGTCTCGATTTCCAAAACATGTGGCCGTACCTCCCAGCGGCCGCGTTTTTTGCCGCGCCGATTATTTGCCAGGAGAATTACCGGTGTTCGCCAATATCTCACTCAAGGGGAAGCTCGCGGCGACGTTCGCAGCCCTCATCGTCATTTTCGTTGCCGTCTCGTCCTTCGTCTATATGAAGGCAAACGCCTCCGCTGAGGCCTCCGCACAGCAGGAAAAATCCGAGCTGCTCGTCAACCAGGTAGACGACGCGCTGCAGGCCATGCTCGAGCAGGCCGTCAATCTGCGCGGCTTCATCCTCTTCCGCTCCGACAGCACCTATGGCGATATCTTCGCCAACCGCGAGCGCATGCTCAAGGCGATTGCCGCCGCCAAACAAACCGCTGCCGGCGAGCCTGAAATCCTCGACATGATCGACGGCATGCAGAAGGCTGCCGACATCTATTTCCATGAGCTCGCCGAGCCGCAGGCCAAGGCCCGCAAGGAAACCGAAACCCCGATCGCCGATGTCGTCAAGATCGGCGTCAACGCCACCAAGGGCCAGCTCGACGGCTTCCGTCAGGCTTCCGCCAAGATCAAGGCTGCCGCCCGCGACAAGTCCGCGTCGCTCGCCGCCATCCAGGCCGATGCCGATAGCGACCTCAACAGCACGCTGCTCTTCGGTGGTATCGGCGCCTCGCTCGCCGCTGCCGTTCTCGCATGGCTGTTGTCGCGCGCCATCGTCCAGCCGATCATCGGCATGACGACGGCGATGAGCCGCCTTGCCGACGGCCATCACAATGTCGACGTTCCCGCCCTCGACCGCCGCGACGAAGTTGGCCGCATGGCCCAGTCGGTTCTGGTCTTCAAGGATGCGGCTGCTGAAAAGCTCCGCCTTGCTGGCGAAACCGACCGCATGCGCAGCGATGCCGAGCGTCAGCGCCAGTTCTCCGACGAGGAGAAGGCCCGCGAAGCCGCCGACATCCGCTTCGTCGTCGATGGCCTGGCAACCGGCCTCTCGAACCTCGCAAACGGCGATGTCGCAAGCCGCATCACCACGCCGTTCTCCGCCCAGTTCGACGGTCTGCGCACCGACTTCAACAATGCCGCCGGCAAGCTGCAGGCGACCCTGCAGTCCGTTGGCCGCAACGCTTCGGCGATCAATGCCGGCGCCGGTGAAATCCGTTCCGCCGCCGATGATCTCGCCCGCCGCACCGAGCAGCAGGCCGCAGCCGTCGAAGAGACCGCAGCAGCCCTCGAGCAGGTCACGACCACCGTTCGCGACAGTGCCAAGCGCGCCGAAGATGTCGGCCAGCTGGTCGAGCGCGCCCGCCTCGGCGCCGAGCGCTCCGGCGACGTCGTCCGCAAGGCCGTCACCGCCATGGAGCAGATCGAGAAGTCCTCGGGCGAGATCGGCAACATCATCGGCGTCATCGACGACATTGCCTTCCAGACCAACCTGCTCGCGCTGAACGCCGGTGTCGAAGCCGCGCGTGCCGGTGAAGCCGGCAAGGGCTTTGCCGTCGTTGCCCAGGAAGTCCGCGAACTCGCCCAGCGTTCCGCAAACGCCGCGAAGGAAATCAAGGCGCTGATCAACACCTCAGGCGAGCAAGTCAGCACCGGCGTTTCGTTGGTCGACCAGACCGGCAAGGCGCTGGCCGAAATCGTCACCGAGGTTCAGGAGATCAACCGCCACGTCGGCGCGATCGTTACCGCCACTCGCGAACAGTCCGTCGGCCTGCAGGAGATCAACACTGCGGTCAACAACATGGACCAAGGCACCCAGCAGAACGCCGCCATGGTCGAGGAACAGACGGCCGCCAGCCACTCGCTGGCCCAGGAAGCTGCATCGCTGGATGCCCTCCTGCACCAGTTCAAGCTCGGTGCCGCCGCAGCCGTTGCTGTCGCCCCGCGCGCCGCCATCGCCCAGCCGGCCTCCCGCCCGGTCGCCTCTCCGGCCCGCGCACTGAACAACCGCGTCGCCAGCGCTTTTGGCGGCCGCGCTGCAACGGCCGCTGCTGTTGTGCAGGAAGATTGGGAAGAGTTTTGAGACTAGCCTGATTATCTAAGATGGGGCCTCCGAAGGAAACTTCGGGGGCCTTTTTTTGTTTTGGGCGTTTGCGGGTGTGGCCCCTCATCCGGCTGCCGCCACCTTCTCCCCGAGGGGAGAAGGGACGTTGCCGCAAGCTCGAGTTCCCCTCTCCCTTGGGGGGAGAGGGCAGGGTGAGGGGCTCCAGGCATGAAACCTACCCCGCCACCACCCGCATCCGCTCCACATCCCGCCGCGGCGGCACGCTATGCACGCGCACATAATCCCGGCTGAATTGCGAAGGGCTATCATAGCCCACCCGAAAGGCCGCCGTTAGCCCCTCGGTCACCATCAGCCGCCGCGCCTCCTGCAATCTGAGCTGCGTGCGAAACTGCAGCGGGCTCATCGCCATCACCGATTTGAAATGCTCGTAGAAGGTCGAGGCGCTCATGCCCGCCACCGAGGCGAGATGCTCGATCGCGAAGGGCTCGCTGAAATTCTTGCGGATGAAATCGACGGCCCGGCCAATCTGGTTCAGCCGGCTTTCGCGATTGGCGATCTGCCTCAGCAGCGGCGCCTGCGGGCCGCGGATCAGGCGGTAGAGCATCTCGCGCTCGATCATCGGCGCCAGAACACCGGCATCCTCGGGCGCATCCAGCAGCTGCAGCATCCGCACGGCCGCATCGAGCAGCTCCGGCGTCGAAGCGCTGACGCCGGCTGCCGCGCTCTCATTCGCCTTGCCGTTCGCCGCGGGCATCAGCTCCGCCAGCATGCCGCGATCGAGCTGCAGCCGCATGCAGAGATAGGGCCGGTCGGCGCTCGCCTCGACGACGGCGCCGATCACGGGCAGGTCGACGCCGACGACGAGATAGTGGGCGCTGTCATAGACATGCACCCGGTCGCCGACCACGGCGCGCTTGCGCCCCTGCGCGACGATGCAGCAGGAGGGCTCGTACATCGTGTGGATCGGCTCTGTTTTCGCCGAGGATCGTATGATCCCGACGCGCGGCAGGGCGGTGTCGAAGCTGCCGTCGGTTCCGGCATGGCGATCGATCAATTCTGCAAGCTGGGCAATCTTTTCCATGGGAGCAGCATGAACGGCAGCGGCGAAAATGCCAAGCCGTGACGCACCGCTTCCGGAAGATCGTGCAAGAAATCCGGAGAAGCCTGCTACCGGCCGATGCCATCAGGGAGCCATCTTCTGCGGGGCCGCGATTGGCGGCCGTCACAGTCACAGCATGAGGAAGAAGACATGACCGGCATCCAAGGCAAGACAGTTCTGATCACTGGCGCCAGCAGCGGCATCGGCGCCGCAACCGCCCGCGAACTCGGCGCCGCCGGCGCCAGGCTCGTCATCGGCGCAAGGCGTACCGACCGGCTGGAGGCGCTCGCAACCGAGATCCGCAATCAAGGCGGCACCGTCGAATTCCGCGCCCTCGACGTGACCGACCGCGCCGATATGGAGGCCTTCGCCAAGGCGGCGATCGATGCCTTCGGCCGCATCGACGTGCTCGTCAACAATGCCGGCGTCATGCCGCTATCGCTGATGTCGTCGCTGAAGGTCGAGGAATGGGACCGGATGATCGACGTCAACATCAAGGGCGTGCTCTATGGTATCGCGGCCGTCTTGCCGATCATGAATGCGCAGGAAAGCGGCCAGATCATCAACGTCTCCTCGATCGGCGGTCTCGCGGTGTCGCCGACCGCGGCGGTCTATTGCGCCACCAAGTTTGCGGTGCGGGCGATTTCGGATGGCCTGCGCCAGGAAAACCGCAAGCTCCGCGTCACTTGCATCAATCCCGGCGTCGTCGAATCCGAACTCGCCAGCACCATCACCGAGCCCTTCGCGAAGGATGCCATGGCCACCTACCGCGCCATCGCGCTGAAGGGCGATGCGATCGCCCGCGCCATCCGCTTCGCGATTGAGCAGCCCGACGACGTCGATACCAACGAGATCACCATCCGCCCCACCGCCAACGCGGCGATCTGACCATGCGCGGGCTCTCTCTGATAACAGGCGCCGCCCTCTGCGGCGCCACCCTTGCCTTCGCCAATGACCAGGAGACGACAATGCAGCCCCATCCCTATATCGGCATGTGGATCACCGCCGACGGCCATATCCGCCAGGAACTCCTGCCGAACGGCCGCTACGACGAAGCCCGTGGCACCCGCAAGAGCGCCTACCAGGGACGCTACGAAGTGACCGGCGACCATATCGAATATTGGGACGACACCGGATTCACCGCCGACGGCGATTTCGTCGATGGCAATGTCCTGTACCATGGCGGGATGATTTTCTATCGGGATGGGAAGGTGGAGTAGCTCTCAAGTCGATGTCGTGCCCGCGGCCCCCTCATCCGGCCCTATGGGCCACCTTCTCCCCGCGGGGGAGAAGGGATCGGAGACATTGCGGCAATTGCCTTCTCCCCTCGGGGAGAAGGTGCCCGAAGGGCGGATGAAGGGGCTCCGGGTAGGGAGTTTCAGACTTACCCCGCAACCCCAACCGCAACTGTGCGGCCAAGCGCCTTGAACACCGTCGAGACGATCCCGGCGCGATCGAGCCCTGCATGGGCATTCATCGCCTCGGGCTTCGCCTGCTCCATCCAGATATCGGGCATCACAAGCGAGCGAACCTTCAGGCCGTTATCCAGCAGGCCTTCCATCGCCAGGAACTGCATCACATGGCTGCCGAAGCCGCCGACGGAGCCTTCCTCGATGGTGATGAGGATTTCGTGGTGGGCGGCCAGCTGGCGGATCAGGTCGTGGTCGAGCGGCTTGGCAAAGCGCGCGTCGGCAACGGTGGTCGACAGACCGGCCGCATCGAGATCTTCGGCGGCGAGCAGGCTGTCCGCAAGGCGCGTGCCGAAGGAGAGGAGAGCGACCTTGGTGCCTTCCTTGACGATCCGGCCCTTGCCGATCTGCAGGATTTCGCCGCGAACGGGCATTTCTACGCCGACACCTTCGCCGCGCGGATAGCGGAACGAGATCGGACCGGCATCATAGGCAGCGGCCGTGCGCACCATATGCTTCAGCTCCGCCTCGTCGGCCGCCGCCATCACGACGAAGCCCGGCAGTGCCGCCAGGAAGGTCGTGTCGAAGGATCCCGCATGCGTCGGCCATCGGCGCCGACGAAACCGGCGCGGTCGATCGGGAAGCGGACCGGCAGGCCCTGAATGGCGACGTCATGGACGACCTGGTCATAGGCGCGCTGCAGGAAGGTGGAATAGAGCGCCGCAAACGGCTTGTAGCCTTCGGCGGCGAGACCCGCCGCAAAGGTCACCGCATGCTGCTCGGCAATGCCGACATCGAAACAGCGGGCCGGATAAAGGCTTGCCAGCTTGTCGAGACCGGTGCCGTTGGGCATGGCGGCCGTGATGCCGACGATCTTGTCGTCGAGCTCGGCTTCCTGCACCAACGCTTCGGCGAAGACGCTCGTATAGCTCGGCGCATTCGGCTTCACTTTCGCCTGCGCGCCGGTGATGACATCGAACTTGTTGACGCCGTGATACTTGTCAGCGGCAGCTTCCGCCGGCGGATAACCCTTGCCCTTCTGGGTCACGACATGGATCAGCACCGGACCTTCGGCATGATCGCGCACATTGCGCAGCACCGGTAGGAGGTGCTCGAAGGAATGACCGTCGATCGGGCCGATATGGTAGAAGCCCATCTCCTCGAACATCGTGCCGCCGGTCACGTAGCCGCGGGCATGCTCAACGGCGCGGGTAATCGCGCGGTCAACCTTCTTGCCGAGATAGGCCGTCAGTTTCTTGCCGAAATCGCGGAAGCCCATATAGGTGCGCCCGGAGGCGAGGCGCGCCAGATAGGCACTCATCGCGCCGGTCGGCGGAGCGATCGACATGTCGTTGTCGTTGAGGATGACGATCAGCCGGGCGTCGAGAGCACCGGCATTGTTCAGTGCCTCATAGGCCATGCCTGCCGACATCGCGCCGTCGCCGATGACGGCGATCACGCGCTTGTCGGTCTGGTCGAGCTCGGCGGCGACGGCCATGCCGAGACCGGCGGAAATCGAGGTCGAGGAATGCGCGGCGCCGAAGGGGTCGTATTCGCTCTCGGCACGGCGGGTGAAGCCGGAAAGGCCGTTCTCCTGGCGCAGCGTGCGGATGCGGTCGCGGCGGCCGGTCAGGATCTTGTGCGGATAACACTGGTGGCCGACATCGAAGATCAGCCGGTCGTCGGGCGTGTTGAAAACGCTGTGGATGGCGATCGTCAGCTCGACGACGCCAAGCCCTGCACCCAGATGTCCGCCGGTGCGCGACACGGCGTCGATCATCTCGTCGCGAACCTCGCGTGCGAGCTGTGGCAGCTCGCGGTCATCGAGCTTGCGCAGGTCGGCTGGAAGCTTAACCTGATCGAGCAGCGGTGTCTTCGGCGGTTGTGTCACGGGCGGGCGCTCTTTCTTGTCATTCTCGGAGATGCTTATTCCGATTAAATTGCGGCGAAACAAGTGCGTTTCAATAACCGCAACCGCTCCATTCTAGAGAAGTTCAGCCTTCAGGCAAAGGCACGAATTCCTCTTCATCCCCCGGAACGATGTCGAAACGGCCGGTGCGCCATTCTTCCTTGGCCTTCTCGATCCGCTCTTTCGACGACGAGACGAAGTTCCACCAGATATAGCGCTTGGAATTCAGCGCCGCACCCCCGAAGAGCATCAGGTGACAGCCGTCCGCGCCTGCCTCCAGCGTGATCGCATCGCCCGGCCGGAAAACCAGCAGCTGATCGGCCGCAAACCGGTCGCCGGCAATCACCACCTCGCCGGAGAGAACGTAGACGGCGCGCTCTTCATGCGCAGCACCGAAGGGGAATTTCGCTCCCGGCTGCAGGCTGATATCGGCATAGAGCGTATCGGTGAAAACCTTCACCGGCGACTTCAGCCCCTCGAAGGAACCGATCACCACGCGCCCGGTCACGCCGCCATCGTCGATAACAGGCATGTCGCCCTTTTCGGTATGGGTGAATTCCGGGTTCATCTCTTCCTTTTCATCGGGCAGTGCCAGCCAGGTCTGCAGCCCTGACATCGCCAGCGGATGTCCGCGCAGGTTGTCGGGCGTGCGCTCCGAATGCACGATCCCGCGCCCTGCGGTCATCAGGTTGATATCGCCCGGCCGGATCACCTTCTCGGTGCCGAGGCTGTCGAGATGGCGGATCTCGCCGTCGAAGAGATAGGTGACCGTCGAAAGCCCGATATGCGGATGCGGCTTCACATCCAGCGCCTCGTCGGGCCTGAGGATCGCCGGCCCCATCCGGTCGAAGAAGATGAACGGCCCCACCAGCCGCCGCTGCCTGGTCGGCAGTGCGCGCCGCACCTGAAACCCGCCGATATCGCTGGTGCGCGGAATGATCAGATTCTCGATCGCATCACAGGCAAAGGCATCGCCGGGCAGGGGATCTTTACCGGGGAAGAAGGACATGGCGGTTCTCCAAGCGGGATTTGCCGCCAACCTAAACAGTTCGGTGAGGCGGTGGTAGCGAAAGTTTCTATGTCGCTTGACGACATATGTCATGTGGTGACATATTTATGCGATGAAAGCCGAGCGCGTCATTCGCGAACGCATCGTTTTCGGTGACGGCGCGATACTCGAAATGAAGGTCTGGCGTGTTCCCGTGCAGGTGCCCGGCTCCAGGCACATGCTGAAATACTCGCTTTTCTATGGCAGCCCAGGCGAGCGGCTGATTGGCTATGACAACGAGCGCGGCAAGGGCGACCATCGCCATTATGGCGAGCGCGAAGAAGCTTACACCTTCGTCTCGATCGAGCAGATGCTTCTGGATTTTCAGGCCGACGTCGAAAGGCTGAGAGGAGAACGGATATGAGCAAGGATATCGAACTGCATATCGGCGGCTCCTTCGCGGACGCGGCCAAGCGCGTTGCCGATGCCTGGCATAGAGCCGAAGCAGGCGAGGCGGTCTCCGAGGATCATCTCACCTTCGTTGGCTGGGACGCCTTTTCGCGCACGATGACGGCCAAGCGGCTGGAGCTGCTGCGTCACCTCCACCGGCATCCGCAGACGAGCATTTCGGCACTGGCGAAAAGCCTGAAGCGCGATTATCGCCGGGTGCACGAGGATGTCGAAATTCTCTCCGAAGCCGGACTGATCGAGCGGGACGGAAACGGTCTGCGCACCGGCTATGACGAAATCAGAACGGTGATCGCCCTCTAGGCCAATCAAGCCCCGTCGAGAGGCTCCACACCCTGCGGCTTGCCCGAGCGGTCGAGGCGGATCTTCTCGATGCGGTTTTCCGCCGCTGAGAGCAGGGTTTCGCAATGCTTCTTCAGCGCTTCGCCGCGCTCGTAGATCTCGATGGATTCGTCCAGCGCCACGTCGCCGCGTTCGAGACGGGCAACGATGCTTTCGAGTTCGGCCACGGCCTTTTCGAAGGAAAGACCTGAAACCTCAGGCTTGGCGCTGTCAGTCATACTCAACCCTTCATCAATCGAAGCACATGCAGCCCGGCCGATTCGGCTAGACCTTCGAGATCATAGCCGCCTTCCAGCAGGCTGACGACCCGGTTGGAGGCGCTTTTGTCGGCTATCTCCAGCAATCTTCCGGTTGCCCAGTCGAAATCCTCGCCGACGAGATTGATCTGCGCCAGGGGATCGCGGTGATGGGCGTCGAAGCCGGCGGAGATAATGATCAGGTCCGGCCGGAAGCCGTTGAGCGCCGGCAGCACGCGGGACTTGAAGGCCTCGCGGAAATGGTCGCTGCCGACATTCGGCGAGAGCGGCGCATTGACGATCGTGCCGTGCTTGCCGCTTTCGTCCTTGGCGCCGGACCCGGGATAAAGCGGCATCTGGTGCGTCGAGCAGAACAGAACCGAGGGATCGTCCCAGAAGATGTCCTGCGTGCCGTTGCCGTGATGCACGTCCCAATCGACGATCGCGATGCGCTCGGCGCCGTAGCGCTTCTGCGCATGGCGGGCGGCAATCGCGGCATTGTTGAAGAAGCAGAAGCCCATCGCCTTGTTCTTCTCGGCGTGGTGACCGGGCGGACGCGCCGCGACGAAGACATTGTCGGCCTTGCCGGTGAAGACGTCGTCGACGGCAGCCATCGCTCCGCCGACGCCGGTCAATACGGCCTGCAGGCTCTTGGCGCTGGCATAGGTATCGGCTTCCAGCTGGTTGATTTCGCCTTCTTCTTCCGGGATCTGCCGCATCACGGCGAAGAGGTGCTCTTCGGGATGGGCCAGCAGCACCGCGTCCTCATTGGCCTGCGGCGCCTCCTTGCGGTCCAGCCGCTCGAAATTCGGATGGCCGAGCGCGACATTGATGGCGCGCATGCGGTCCGGCCGCTCCGGATGGCCGTCCGGCGTGACATGTTCGAGGAAGATCGGATGTTCGTAAAGACGGGTGCTCATGGCGAAATACTTATCCTCTGGCCCTGTCATGATCCACAGCAGATGGTGCTGAGGCGGGCTATTTCAACAGACACATGCTGTCGCAACCACGTCACTGCAAGCGTTTACTTCACCTCCGCCCGGGCCTAGTCTTGCTCGTGATGGCAGGGGGAGCCGGCAGACGATGGTGAAGGCAGCGCGCTCGAACAGAGAGCAGATCCGCATTCCGTTCCGTGACGTGGACATGAACGGGCAGATGTTTCTCGCCTCGTACATCTCCTATGCCGAATCCGCGCTCGCCGGTTTCTGGTCGATGCGGCCGGAACTCGCCGATGAGCCGCTCTACATTGCCTGCAAGGTTTCCTGCACGCTGCACCGCCCGCTGCGATACGAAGAGGACGCGGTCTTCACCGCCGCCGTCGACAAGATCGGCCTGAGGTCCGTCGGCTTCGTGGTCGCCGTTGATGCGGATGGAGAGCGTGCCGCCGAAGTGGAGATCACCTGGCAGGCCCGCAGCCGCGAGATCGGCGAGCCAGTCTCGCTGCCTGAAGAGACGCGCGACTGGCTCTACACGTTTCTCGATTAGGCGCGAACCGGCAGCAGCGGATAGCCGACCATGACGGCACGGCCGACGAGGGCTGCGACGAAGGCCTTGGCGACATCGCCGGGCACGAAGGCCATGGAGCCGACAAAGGCCTGCTCGAGGCTGACACCACCGGCAATCGCCAGATAGATGATCCCGAAGGCATAGAGAACGACGATCCCGCCGATCATCGCCGACAGGAAGAAGCCGACGGTCTGGACGAGACCGGACTGCTCGGCCTTGACGAGACGCTCGCTGAGATAGCCGGTCGTGAAGGCGGCAAACAGCCAGCCGATCAGGAAGCCGGTGGTCGGCGCCGCAAAGGCGGCAAGCCCGCCGCGGCCGCCCGAAAGAACCGGCAGGCCGATGGCGACGAGCACCCAGACAATCAGCACGGCGATGGAGCCACGGCGCGCGCCGAGCACGACACCGGCCATCATCACGCCCATCGACTGCGCGGTGATCGGCACCGGGATGAAACCGAGGGTGATCGGCGGCAGGATGCCGAGCGCCACGATGATCGCGGCGAAAAGGGCAGACAAGACGAGGTCGCGGGTGCTCATTATGGGCTCCGTGTTTACGATCGGTTAACTGACATGCCGCCGAATGCCGCGCGCGTCAATCGCCGCGGCAATGTTATCCGCATCTCTGAGGGTGAGGATGATCAGCGGCGCAAGCAGCGTCACCGGCCGCACCTTGATGCCGCGCGCCGCATGCGCTTCCTTGATCGCCTGATAGCGGCCGAGGATTTCAGGCACGAAACGCACGACAAGCCCGACGGCGAGACCGACATCATTGGCCTGCACCAGCCCGATCCGCTCGAGCGGCCGCGCCAGCAGGGTAATCTCGTCGATGAACTCGGCAATCGTGGTCGTGGCGGTCACGGCCGCCGCAAAGAACATCAGCGATGTCAGCCGCAGCAGCGCCACGACCGCGCCATGCCAGGGATTGAAGGCAAGGCTGAAGAGCGCGACAATGGCGATCGTCAGCAGCACCGGCTTCAGCCGGTCGAGCGCCTGCGCAAGGGGAATGCCGAGCCGGAAATAGACGGCCGCCGTCGCCAGCACCGCCAGCGACAACAGCGCTATGTCGCGCGTCATGAACAGGATGACGCCGAGGATCGCGAGCACCGCGAGCTTGGCACGCGCCGGCAGGCGGTGCATGAAGCTCTCTCCCTCGACATAGAGCGATTGCATCAACCGGCGATCTCCCTGTAGCGCGCGATCGCCTCGGCGGCTGGCGCATCGGCGGCAAGCGTGCCCTCGTGGAAGACCAGCACCCGGCCGAAATCGGCGATCAGTTCGAGATCATGGGTAATGACGATCGCATTTTCCGGCAGCCCCTCGATCAACCGTTGCACCAGCGCCCGGTTCTTGAGGTCCAGCTGGTTCGTCGGCTCGTCGAGGATGAGAATATCAGGCCCGGTGACCAGCACCGCTGCCAGCGCCGCAATCTGCAATTCGCCGCCGGAAAGTTCATGCGCCCGGCGGGGTGCCAGATGCGCCACGCCGAAACGCGAGAGGACGGCTTCTACCTTCGCGTCGATCTCGCCCTTCGCAACGCCGCGGCTCTTCAGCCCGAAGGCGATGTCGTCCTTGACGATTGGCAGGATGATCTGGTTCTGCGGCTGCTGGAAGATGAAGCCGACGTCGGAAAGCGCGCCGCGCTCGCCCGCCGTATCGCGGCCATTGACGAGAACACGCCCCGTCGTCGGCTTGGCCAACCCGTTGATCAGCCGCGCGAAGGTGGTCTTGCCGGAGCCGTTCAGGCCGATGATGCCGATGCGGTTTTCGCTCAGCTGCAAATTCAGCGGTGCCAGCGCCTGGCGCGTACCATAGCTGACCGAAGCCCCTTCGAAACGGATGTCCAAATGCAGTCCCTCATCCTTCTGGCGCTCGCTTCTATAGCGGCGGCGGCAAAAGTGCAAAAGCGGGTGGCTAGGAAGATTTTCCGGCATATGATGCCGTCATGACGAATCTGCTCTCGAATGCCGATGCCCGCCGCGTCTTCATCGCCAAGCAGGGCCTGAGTACTCCGCCCAACCGCGCCTTGACCAAGGACGGGCTTTTGCAGCTCATCCACGATCTTGGCTTCGTCCAGGTCGACAGCATCCAGACGGTGGAGCGTGCCCACCACCAGATCCTGTTCTCCCGCAACCAGACCTATCGCCGCGAACACCTGACCTCGCTGCTGGAGAAGGACGGCGCCCTCTTCGAACACTGGACGCATGACGCCTCGATCCTGCCGAGCAGCTTTTTCAAGTACTGGAAGCATAAGTTCGTCCAGCAGGAGGAGGTCCTGGTCGAGCGCTGGCGCAAGTGGCAGGGGGAGGGCTTCGAACACGCTTTCGAGGAAACCTATGACCGCGTCGTCAAGAACGGCGCGATCCTGGCGCGGGACATCAAGGCCGACGATCATGTCTCCGGCGGCTGGTGGAACTGGCATCCGAACAAGACGGCGCTTGAATATTTCTGGCACACCGGCAAGTTCGCCATCGCCGGGCGCTCGAATTTCCAGAAGATCTACGATCTCGTCGAGCGCGTCATCCCCGACGAGTTCCGCGAGCAGGAAGTCAGCCGCGAGGAATTTGTCGACTGGGCCTGCCGCAGCGCGCTGACGCGTCTGGGCTTCGCCACATCGGGCGAGATAGCGGCCTTCTGGCGGCTGATCTCGCCGGAGGAAGCGAAGGCCTGGGTCACCGCGCATCGCGACGAACTCACCGAGATCATCATCGAACCCGCACTCGGCGGCAAACCACGCCCCTCCTGGGCACTCGCGGAATTTCCGGCGACGATCGCCGACTTCCCCGAGCCGCCCGCCCGCATCCGCGTGCTCAGCCCCTTCGACCCGATGATCCGCGACCGCAACCGCACCGAACGCCTCTTCGGCTTCTTCTACCGCATCGAGATCTTCGTGCCCGAGCCGAAACGCGAATACGGCTACTACGTCTTCCCGCTGCTGGAGGGCGATAAGCTGATCGGCCGCATCGATATGAAGGCGGATCGCAAGAAGGGCACGCTGGATGTGAAGCGTCTGTGGCTTGAGCCGGGTGTGCGGGGCTCCGCCGGACGTCTCGACAGGCTTGCTGCCGAGCTCGACCGCGTCGCCCGCTTTGCCGGCGTGGAGCGCGTAATCCTTGCTGACGGATGGCTCGGGTAGTCAATGCCAATTGATTGAATTTTAAGAAGTTTTTTCGAAATTACTCGACGTTAATCTTGACGCCGGTTTACCATGCCCGTGCCGAACTTGTTAAACACCGTTCCCCTACGATCGGCGCATGAAAACGCACCCTATCAGATACGCCGCATGGTTGGCTTGGAACGACCTGGGCCGCAGGGTCAGGGCTCTGATCCGCAACCGCCGCGACGCCCGTGCCGCGGCGGCCTCAACTGTCTCAATGGGCGAACAGCGAGAGCCGATGAAGCCGGTCGCGGTAAAGTCGGCGCTGATCGACGCGGTTTATTTCAGCCAGCAGGACGGCCGTCTTCGCGTCTGCCTTAGCAACGGCGAGGACCGGACCTTCGAGGGCGTCAACGAGGCGCATGTCATCGCCATGGTCACCTCGCAGTCGCCGGGCAAATATTACATGCGCAACGTCCGCCCCCGCTTCAAGCGTATCGCTGCCTGAGCGCGGGCGTTTAAGCACATCTGCTGTGATCAGCCGAGTTCAGTCTTGGTGATCTTGATCCCAAAACCCTCGAGCCCGACATAGTGCCGCTCGCGGGTGGTCAAGAGCTTGATCGAGGTCACGCCGAGATCCTTCAGGATCTGTGCGCCGAGACCGATTTCCAGCCATTCGCTCTCGCGCGTTGCTGCCTCGGCGTGCGACTCGCGGCCTTGGCTGCGGGCCTTGCGGCCGTTGTCGATATGGCCGACGCCGACGGAGCCTTCGCGCAGATAGACGATGATGCCGCGGCCTTCCTCGGCGATCTTCTGCATATAGTGGTCGACAGGGCTCTTCTTGCCGAACAGGTCCTCGGCGACGTTCTCAGGATGCAGGCGCACCGGAATGTCGATGCCGTCGCGGATGTCGCCGAAGACGACGGCGAGGTGCTGCATCGGATCCCAGGGCAGCGAATAGGTATGGGCCTTGGCCTTGCCGAACGGGGTCTCGATGTCGAAGCTCTGGCCGAGCTCGATCAGCGTTTCCTTGCGCTGGCGGTAGGCGATCAGATCGGCGACCGACACCTGCTTGAGGCCGTGTTCTTCCGCAAAGCTGCTCACCTGGGGGCCGCGCATCACGGTGCCGTTGTCATTGACGAGCTCGCTGATCACACCGATCAACGGCAGGCCGGCGAGCTTGCAGAGGTCGACCGCGGCTTCCGTATGGCCGGAGCGCATCAGCACGCCGCCTTCGCGGGCAATCAGCGGGAAGATGTGGCCCGGGCGGACGAAATCGGCCGCGCCCACATTCGGGTTGGCGAGGTTGCGCACCGTCAGCGTCCGGTCGTCGGCGGAAATGCCCGTCGTCGTGCCGTGCTTGAAGTCGACCGAAACGGTGAAGGCCGTCGTATGCGCCGAGTCGTTTTCGGCGACCATGGCGTTCAGGTTCAGGCGCTTGGCCTCTTCCTTCGGCATCGGCGTGCAGACGATGCCGGAGGTGTGGCGGACGATGAAGGCCATCTTCTCCGGCGTGCAATGCACGGCCGCGACGATCAGGTCGCCTTCGTTTTCGCGGTCGTCGTCGTCCATGACGACAACGATCTCGCCGGCTTCGAAGGCACGGATAGCATCGACGACACGCTTCTGATCGTAAGGCATGGGGGTAATTCCTATTTCAACCGGCCGGTCTGGCCGCGGTCGCGGAGATAGTGATCGGCAATGGCGCATGCAACCATCGCCTCGCCGATCGGCACGGCGCGGATGCCGACGCAGGGGTCGTGACGGCCCTTGGTGCGCACATCGACATTCTTGCCATCGGCATCGATCGACTGGCGCTCGGTCAGGATCGACGAGGTCGGCTTGATGGCGAAGCGGGCGATGACCGGCTGGCCGGTGGAAATGCCGCCCAGGATGCCGCCTGCGTGGTTGGACAGGAACAGCGGCTTGCCGTCATTGCCCATCCGCATCTCGTCGGCATTCTCTTCGCCGGTGATTTCGGCCGCGCCGAAGCCGTTGCCGATCTCGACACCCTTGACGGCGTTGATCGACATCAGCAGCGAGGCGATGTCCTGATCGAGCTTGGCATAGATCGGTGCGCCCAAGCCCGCCGGCACATTTTCGGCCACGACTTCGACGACGGCGCCGACGGACGAGCCGTTCTTGCGGATGCCGTCGAGATATTCTTCCCAGACCGGAACGATCGCCGCGTCAGGCGCAAAGAACGGGTTCTGGTCGACCTGATCCCAATCCCAGTTCTGCCGGTTGATCTTGTGCTTGCCGATCTGGATGAGGGCGGCACGCACCTTCATGTCAGGAACGACGAGACGGGCGATGCCGCCGGCGGCAACACGGGCCGCGGTCTCGCGCGCCGAGGAGCGCCCGCCGCCGCGATAGTCGCGGATGCCGTATTTCACGTCATAGGTATAATCGGCATGGCCCGGCCGATACTGGCGGGCGATCTCGCCGTAATCCTTGGAGCGCTGGTCGGTATTCTCGATCAGCATCGAGATCGGCGTGCCCGTCGAGATCATCGTCTCGCCGTCCTCGTCCAGCATCACGCCGGAGAGCACCTTGACGAGGTCGGCCTCGCGGCGCTGGGTGACGAAACGCGACTGGCCGGGCTTACGCTTGTCGAGCCAGACCTGGAGGTCCTCGAGCTTGAAGCGCAGGCCGGGCGGCGTGCCGTCAACGACGCAGCCGAGGGCCGGCCCATGGCTTTCGCCCCAGGTCGTGACGCGGAAAAGATGACCGAATGTATTATGCGACATGTGGTACCGACCAATGCGCGCCGCACGGACCGTTGCCGGCAGCGCCAACCTTTAGAATTCGGGGTCACTCATAGGCCAAAAAGCCAGGCGGGCAAACGCCTTTCTTTGCCGAAATGCGGGCCGATCTGAGAATGATGTTTCCGCAATTTGGAAACGATGGGCTCAGGAGGCGAGACGCCACGCGGTGCCGAGCGCTGCCTGCGTGAAGTCGTCGAAGGCGAGGGGACGCGAGAAGGCATAGCCCTGCAGCATGTCGCAGCCGAGATCGCGCAGCATGTCGGCATGGTCGATGGTCTCGACGCCTTCGGCCACCGTCTCGACGCCGAGCGAGCGGGCGATGTCGATGATCGAGCGCACCAGCGTGCGTTCCTGCGAGGAATGCAGGATCGGCTGCACCAGCTGCCGGTCGATCTTCAGCCGTTTCGGCTTCAGCTTCAGGAGCGAGACGATCGAGGTATGGCCGGTGCCGAAATCGTCGATCTCGATATCGATGCCGAGCGCCTTGATGCGGTCGAGGTTCTGGGCGGCGACGTCTTCGCTTTCGTCGAGGAAGATCGATTCCACCAGTTCGAAGGAGAGTTCGCCCGGGCGGATATGCAGGTGGCTGAGCGACTCGAACAGGCTGCCGTCATGCAGGCGCCGCGCCGAAACGTTGACCGAGACCTGCGGCACGATGAGGCCATGGGCCGTCCAGCGCATTTTGTCCTTCAGCGCCGTCTCCAGAACGATGCTGTCGAGCGTCTGGACCACGTTGATCTCGTCGGCGATGCGCAGGAACTTGTCGGGCGTCAGCACGCCGCGGGTCGGGTGGTGCCAGCGCACCAGCGCTTCCACACCGGCGAGCTTCATCGTGCGGGCGCAAAACTGCGGCTGGTACCAGGCGGTAAACTCGTTGTTCTCGATACCGGCGAGGATCTCGTCGGCGGTGCGCTTGTTGTTGATGATGTCGGCCTGGAGGTTCTGGTTGAAGAACTCGTAGCGGTTCCGGCCCATGCTCTTGGCGCGATAGAGCGCGATATCGGCATTGATCAGCACCTTGCGCGCATCGACATGGATGCCGTTCGCCAGTGCAATGCCGATCGAGACGCCGCAGCGGCAGGAGAAGCCCTGAAAATCGATCGGTTGGCGCATCTCCTCGATGACGCGTCCGGCAAGCTCCGCCATATCGACGTCGCTGACGTCATGCGCCAGGATCACGAACTCGTCGCCGCCGATACGCGCCACGAGATCGCTGCCGCGCACGTTCTTCGACAGAACCTTCGATGCATGGACCAGCATAGCGTCACCCGCCGCATGGCCGAGCGTGTCGTTGATTTCCTTGAAGCGGTCGAGGTCGATATGCAGGATTGCGAATTTCTGGCGCTGCGAGCGGGCATCGACCGTCAGGCTTTCAAGCGCGATGTCGATCTTGCGGCGGTTGGCGAGGCCGGTCAGCGGGTCATGCAGCGAATTGTGCTCGATGCGGTTCTTGGCGAGCTCCAGCTCGATATTCTTGGCGACCGCCTCGTCCTTGGCCGCCTTCAGTTCGGCGGTCAGCAGGGAATCTTCCGTCACGTCGAAGGCGACGCCGATGATTTTCGTGGTGCCAGACGGCGTCTGGTGCACCTTGCCGGTCGAGCGCACGTAGCGGACGCTGCCATCGTCGCAGGGAACGCGGCAGATCAGCGTATGGGTATCGCCCGGCTGCTTGAAGTAGCGCGCACTCTCGACGGCGGCAGCCCGGTCGTCGGGATGCACGCGCGAAAGCCAGAGCTCTTCGGGAACGAAGCCGTACTGCGCCGGCAGGCCGTAGAGCTCGTGCATGCGCTCGTCCCAGAGCGAGCCCTTCTCACCGCAGGTCGCGTCCCAGATGCCGCACTGATAGGCGTCGAGCGCCAGGTCGAGCTTGCCGGAGATTTCGGTGAGCTGCGCCTCGCGCCGCGAGATTTCGTCCAGCGCCAGTTCCAGCTCGGCATTCTTGATGTCGCTGACATCCTTGGCGTGACGCAGCGTTTCGGCCGCTTCCGCATCCGTCGTCACGTCGGCGACGATGCCGATCGTGCGGCCGACGCCACCGGCATCGGTATAGAAGGAGCCGACGGAGCGCAGGTAGCGGACCGTGCCGTCATCGAGAAGGATGCGGTACTGCGCGGTGCAGGAAGCCCCGGCAACGCTGCAGTTGAAGAAGTGCATCTCGGCAATGTGGCGGTCGTCGGGAGCGATCCGCGAGAACCAGTTTTCCAGCGGATGGCTGCCTTCGCCTGCCGCTTCGCCGTGCAGCGCCGAGGCGCGCCCGTCCCAATAGAGGCTGTGGCCCCCTTCTTCGAGCTCCCAGATGCCGATGTTGGACGAATCGAGCGCCAGGTTCAGGCGCTGCGAGAGCTCCAGAAGCTTTGCTTCGCGGCGTTCGAGCTGCGAGATGTTGCGGTTGCGCTCGCCGAGCAGCAGCGTGGCGAAGAAGATCGGGATGATGATGACGCATCCCGCGGTGATGATGATGACGCGCAGCTGCGACTGGTTCGCCGGCGCCTCGTTCCAGCCGGTGGTCGGCACAGCCGAGAGTTCCCAGCGGCCGCCGGCAAAGGCGATCTTGCGGCGCAGCGGCTGTTTGTCAAAGACATCGGTATTGCCGAAGAAGGGCAGGGCGGTATCGGCAGCAGCCGTGCCGAGATCGCGCACCGCGATCGACAGGTGATCGAGATGCGGGTAGCGCTCCTGGTTCTCGCTGTTGCGCGCCGGCTTCAAGCCGGTGTTTTCATAGAACATGTCGCGGTCGATGGTGACCTCGACGGCGCCCCAGATCTTCCGCTGGCCGTTTTCCTTGACGAAGATCGGGAAGAAGATCGCAAAGGCATCCTTGCCCTCGGCCGTCTTGATCGGGCCGTAGAACCGCGCCTGCTGGTCGCCGGTATTGCGCCCGACCGACTGCATGGTCGACAGCGCCTCGCGCACGTCCTTGCCGATCCGGTCCTTGTCGGATTGTGGCGGATAGACGTTGCTGACGATGAAATTGGGGGCGACGGCGACATTGAGGAAATGCGGATTCTGGATCAGCAGCCAGTTGATCTGCCGCTCCATTTCCTCGTCATTGGTGCGCGCGCTCAGTGAAATCATGTTGGAGAGGTCACGGACGATAGTAATGTCCATGTTGATCTGCGCTGCCATGCGGGCACGGATCAGGTTAGTCTCGTTTTCGGTGCGGATCTGCAGTTCGCGCAGATGGGCGGCAGTATTGGCGCGATCAAGAGTGATGCCGACAGCGACGACCATGAAGGCGACGAAGCCGGAGACCAGCAGCGAAAGCCAGGTATTCTTGAAAATTCGCCGCAATTGCCTGTGGCCGCCCAGCCCGATAAGCAAAACAAGTTCCCCTTTGTTTAAAAGCAACTGTAGGGGGAACTTGTTAATTTACGATTGCCCGGCCTTCTATATTTCGGGTGCCGAAACAAGACAGAGTGGATGGTTAACGGCGCCTCTTGATTATTGTTAAAATGCTATTCATCAATTGGGCGGTGAAAGCCATTCTTCCGGGCAATTTTTGCCATATTCAGGGGATTATCTGTGTTTGATAAGATTTTAGCGTCGAGTGTGAAGAGGGTTGCCGCGATGCGTTTTTTTGTTGCCACGCTGTTGGCCACCGCAAGTTTCCTGTCGCCGATCAGCGGTTTTGCTGAGAGCGCGGATGTCGAGGCGACGATCAAGAAGGTCGATACCGCCAATCTCAGCCTGACGCTCGATGACGGCAAGACCTACCAGGCGCCCGAAGAGTTCAATTTCGATGGCTTGAAGGCCGGCGTGAAGGTCGTGATCTTCTATACCGAAGTCGACGGCAAGCGCGTCATCAACGATCTCGATATCGTTCAGTAAGCCGGTTCAGATCCAGCCGATCAGCCGCTCGGCAGTATCGATCTTCAAGATCCGGTCCTGCCAGATTTCTCCCTCAGCGGCCTCGTGCTTGGGAACATCGCCAATCATCTTGAAGAGACTGCGGATGACGCCGCCGTGCGTCACGCAAACCGTTGGTTTGTCAACGGAATTCAGCCAGGATGCGCTGCGCCACGACATGATCTCGTAGCTCTCCGCGTCGTCGCCCGGCGGGATGAAATCCCATTTGTTGAGGTTGCGCTCGCTGACCCGGTCGCGCTGCGTCGCCTTCAGTTCCTTGAGCGTGAAGCCTTCCCAGTCGCCGAAGGAAACCTCGACGAGACGCTCGTCGGTGCGGTAGCCCCTGGGTCGATCCCCATGGCCGTTCGCATGATTTCCATCGTCTGGCGGGTGCGGGTCAGGGGGCTCGCGACAAAGTCGAAGGCAATGCCTTCGACCTTTAGGATCTCAGCGAGATCGATGCCGTTCAGCCGCGCCTGTTCGCGGCCGATGGCGTTCAGCGGAATGTCTTTCTGGCCCTGAAGGCGGCGTTCGGCATTCCAGTCGGTCTGGCCGTGTCGGACCACATAGATAAGCACGGCATATTCCGCTTCTTGGAGTTCGCTCAGTCCTTGATAACGGAAATATCCGGCGCGTCCACAGCCTTCATGCCGATGACATGGTAGCCGCTGTCGGCGTGATGGACTTCGCCGGTAACCGAACGCGACAGGTCGGACAGCATGTAGAGACCGACGTCGCCGACCTCTTCGATGGTCACGGTACGGCGCAGCGGAGCGTTGTACTCGTTCCACTTAAGGATGTAGCGGAAGTCGCCGATGCCGGATGCTGCAAGCGTCTTGATCGGGCCTGCAGAGATCGCGTTGACGCGAATGTTCTTCGGTCCGAGGTCGACGGCCAGATACTTGACGCTGGCTTCGAGAGCAGCCTTGGCAACGCCCATGACGTTGTAGTTCGGCATGACCTTCTCGGCGCCGTAATAGGTCAGCGTGAGAAGCGAACCGCCGTCCGTCATCAGCTTCTCGGCGCGGCGAGCGACCGAGGTGAACGAGAAGACGGAGATGTTCATCGTCTTGGCGAAGTTGTCGGCCGAGGTGTCGACGTAGCGGCCGGTCAGCTCGTCCTTGTCGGAGAAGCCGATGGCGTGAACGACGAAATCGATCTTGCCCCACATCTTTTCGACATTGGCGAAAACTTCGTCGATCGTTGCTTCGTCGGAGACGTCACAGTGGCCGGCCAGAACGCCGCCGAGTTCGGCAGCCAGCGGCTCGACGCGCTTCTTCAGCGCCTCGCCCTGATATGTAAAGGCAATTTCGCCGCCCTGTGCATGAATGGCCTTCGCAATGCCCCACGCGATCGAGCGATTGTTCGCGACGCCCATGATGACGCCGCGCTTGCCTGACATGAGGCCTGTTGCTTGAGCCATATTTTGCCCCCTAATGAACCAATTGGAAATTGCCTATGGCATAGGCCGTTAATCGGTTCAAGATTGGGAGCAATCATCAACTGTTAGGGAGCGTAACAAAGGGTGCGCATGTCACGAAAATTTCACAGGAAAAGACCTTCGCGCATGCTGCGCATCAAATCCGTGACCTTATCGTCGGGTTTTTCCCACAGCATGATGCGCAGTTCGACCACCAGATCGCCCCGTCCGCTGTTGCCGTCGGGCAGTCCCTGACCCTCGATCCGGATGGTCTTGTCGGAACCCGACCAGGCCGGAACGGTGACCTTCAGCCGGCCGCCCGGTCCCTCGATCTCGGTCTCGGTGCCGAGCACGGCATTCTCGATCGTCACGGGCAGAACTGTGTGCAGGTCGAAGCCGTGCACGGTGAAGCGATGATCGGACGCGATATGGACGCCGATCACGGCGTCGCCGCGCTGCATGTTCGGCAGCTTCAGGCCCTGGCCCTTGAGGCGGATCTGCTGGCCCTCGGTCGTTCCCGGCGAAAGCGTAAAGCTTGCTTCCTGTCCTTCGCCGAGCGGCACGATGATGCGGCTGCCCTTCATCAGGTCGTCGATCGTCACGGTCGCCTGAGCGAACTGATCGGGCGCCTTTTCCGGGGCAGGGGCGGTGCCGGTGAACCGGCGCACCAGCGCATTCAGGATGCTGAACGGCTGAAGAATGCCGGCCGAAGCCGCAGCATTCGGGTCGATGGCGTCAGCGTCGGTCTTCGGCGCTTCCGTTTCGCTCTTGGCGGTCTCGGCCTCTGCCGGCTTGGCCTTTGCCTGGGCCTGAGCTTGTCCCTGTGCCCGCGATTGCGCCTGACCGGCATTGCCGGCGGTCCCGCCCGCAGCCTTGGTCTGCGTGCCGAAAATCCGGTCGACAACCTCTTCGGCGCTCTCGGCGCCTGCCGTGTTTGATGCCTTCTGTTTGGCGGCTTCCTCGGCCGCAGCCTTCGCCGCCTTCTGGGCGTTGGCGCGGGCGAGCTCTTCCATCACCCGTTCGGCATTTTCCTGCGCAGCCTTGGCGCGGGCTGCTGCCTCGCGCGCCGCCTGGCGCTGCTGCATGATGGTTTCGCCGCCGCCCATCTTCGCCTCGGCCATGCGGGCCGCGGTGTCGAAGAGGCTGCGCTTCTTCGGATCCTTGAGGGTCTCATAGGCGCGGCCGATCTCGGCAAAACGTGCCGTTGCATTCGGGTCGCCCTGATTGTGATCGGGATGCACGGCCTTCGCCATATGGCGCCATGCTGCCTTGATCTCGTCTGCCCCTGCGTCCTTCTGGACGCCCAATACCTTATATGGATCGCGCATAGTAATCCGCCGGTGTCCGTGCGGCTGCCGTCCCTTCTGGCAGCCGAAGCCCAATATCAACTCTTTGCGCGCCATCCGGTTCAACCGGACCTCGCGCTTATGGGCTGGATCGTGCGGGAGAGTTGCTAATCACTTGTTATTTTCGACGGGCGCTCGGCGGCTTTTGCGGCAAATGGTTATCGTTCTGCTAAGCATCGCAATGCCGCAGGCGCCGGTATTAAGCATATGTGTGGAAAACGGATCAGCTCTCGGGCTGGAAGCTCAGAAGCTGCCAGTTGCCGCCGCCGACGAGGCAGGTCTTGCCCATGAACTTGGCAATGCC
The DNA here is from genome assembly GCF_016864575.1 of Rhizobium sp. BG4. Lineage (NCBI taxonomy): Bacteria > Pseudomonadati > Pseudomonadota > Alphaproteobacteria > Hyphomicrobiales > Rhizobiaceae > Rhizobium > Rhizobium sp. BG4. The sequence continues at coordinate 988,389 of NZ_CP044125.1, read as the reverse complement.
GTCATAGGAATGGCGGGTGGTGCGGAACTGCCGGCAGACCTGGCCGGATTCATTGTTCTCGACGATCGTGTCGATGACGCCGGCGCTGCCGGTGGAGGCGTTTGCCCAGGCAAGCGGCTGCGCGCCGATCCGGCCGACATCGGCAGACGTCACGGCATTGCGCACGGTCATTTCATCGGAAAGCGTATCGGTGCTCGGCGGGTTCTGCGGCACGGTGCCGGTCGCAACGGACCGGTCGACCTTGGATTCGCTCAGGAAGTCAAAACCACCCGTCATGCAGCCGGAGAGCGACAGCGTCGCCACCCCGATCAGAATCAGAGAGCTGCTGCGTCGCAGGAGCCCCTTTGTATGGTGAGTTGACTTTGCTATGACTTCCACCCTGTGTCCTGTCCAGTCGCTACCAGCTGGGCATTCAACCTAAAACCCCGGGGCATTTGAGCTAATATGTCGGCAAATGAGTTAACAAGCGGTGACTTTACCCAACGCGGCGAACCATTCAAGCTTTTCGCGGAATGGCTGAAGGAAGCCGAGGCTTCGGAGGTCAACGACCCCAATGCCGTGGCATTGGCAACCGTCGACGAAGCTGGTCTTCCCAATGTCCGCATGGTTCTCCTGAAGGGATTCGATACAGCAGGCTTTGTCTTCTACACCAATTTCGAGAGCCAGAAAGGTCGCGAAATCTTGGGGCAGAAGAAGGCCGCCATGTGTTTCCATTGGAAGACGCTGCGCCGCCAGGTGCGTCTGCGTGGTCCGGTGGAGGTGGTAACCGACGAGGAGGCCGACGTCTATTTCCAATCGCGTGCGAGAGGCAGCCGCATCGGCGCCTGGGCATCGAAGCAGTCGCGCCCGCTGGAGAGCCGTTTCGCGCTGGAGAAGTCCGTCGCCGAGTACACGGCGCGCTATGCCATCGGCGAAATTCCGCGCCCACCCTATTGGTCCGGCTTCCGCATCAAGCCTGTCTCGATCGAGTTCTGGAAAGACCAGAATTTCCGCCTGCACGACCGCGTCGAGTTCCGCCGCGAGACGCCGGAAGCCGATTGGGACAAGGTACGGATGTATCCGTAACCTCTTATTTTCCCATCAGTTTCAACGGAATGCCTGAAGCCAGCGCCGAGACATAGCGCGGCTTCTGGTAGAGCCCGTTGAGCGAGAGCCGCGGAAGATAGGTCGTCCCGCCCGCCATGCCGGGCCGGATCACGCCGGGCTGTGTCGTCACCGCGGCCGTAAAGCCGAGCTCGGCCGCGATTGCCGCTTCGCGCAGCGTCGCGGCTTCGCGGGTGCCATAGGGAAAGGCGATCGTCGCGGGCGTCTTGCCCGTGATCACCTTTACGTGTTCGGCCGACCGCAGCATCTCTTCGCGTGCTTCGGCCTCGCTGAGCCGTGCCAGTGCGCGGTGGCTGATCGTATGGGCGCCGAGGCTTGCCAGCGGGCTCGCCTCGATGAGATTGAGCTCGGCCTCGCTCATCACCAGATCCTCGACGAGCTCGCCCGGAGCGATGTCGTAGCGCCGCGCAAGCACATCGAGCGAGCGCACCGCCTTCTCCTCGTCGCTCATGTGGAGAAAGGCCGCAAATCTCGCGAATGCCGCGTATTGTTCGGCCGGCGTATCGGTCTCCAGAACCTCCTCGCCACGGCCGAAGTCGAAATGCAGCCGGTCGGTGCGGCGCAGGAGCAATGTCAGCGTTTCCCACCAGATCGTATGCGTCCGCTCGGTCAAACCCTTGGCGACGAAGATCGTGAAGGGAGCCTCATGCTTCTCGAAGATCGGATAGGCATGGACGAGGTTGTTGCGGTAGCCGTCGTCGAGCGTGAATGCGGCAAACGGCGCTTCGCGGGCGGGGCCTGAGAGCAGGGCAGGGACATCGGCGAGCGCCACGAACTCGTAGCCGTCCTGCTTCAGTCTCGTCAGCGCCGCATCCAGGAATTCGGGTGTGATCTCGAGATGCGCATTCGGTTCGAAGTCATGCGCTTCGTAGGGGCGGACATGATGCAGGGTAAAGATCGCGCCGCGGCCACGCGCGCCGCGCATCAGCCGTGCGGCCGAAATCAGATGCGCCGCCTCGAGACCGGCGGTGATCGCAGCTTTCTTGGCCCGTTTTTTCCACAACCCCTGCATGTCAGCTCCGTGAAAGGTGCGGATCCTACCAATTCTGGTGTTAAACCTTGTTGAAGATTGCTTTTCCGACTGAAATCTTTACGTTTCCTTCACCACGGGTGGAAAAAACTCAGAAAACCAGTGTCCGTTGCCTCAAAGTCGCGCGAATGTGCAGGCTCTGTCACAGAACGGGACATATTTTGGCAATGCCGCGCATGCGTGGCACCTAGAGGGGAAATCCATGAAGAGGTTGTTGGCTGCTTTGTTGAGCGTGACGCTCGCCGTGTCGGCGCCCGTCGCGGCTATGGCCGGCAGCGCGTCGTTCATCCTCGATGCCCGCACCGGCAAGGTTCTCGCTTCGGAAAATGCCGATACCCTGAATCACCCGGCATCGCTGACCAAGATGATGACCCTCTACCTGGCCTTCGAAGCGATCAATCGCGGCAAGCTCAGCTGGGACAGTCAGATCGTCATGTCGAAATATGCGGCAAGCCGCCCACCGACCAAGCTCGGCGTGAGGCCCGGCAGCACGATCACCGTTCGCGAAGCCGTCTACGGCATGATCGTTAAGTCGGCCAATGATGCCGCGGCTGCCATGGGCGAGAAGCTCGGCGGTTCGGAAAGCAACTTCGCCCGGATGATGACCCAGAAGGCCCGCCAGCTCGGCATGAGCCGCACCACCTTCTACAATGCGTCCGGCCTGCCCGACAGCCGTCAGGTGACGACGGCGCGCGACATGTCGACCCTCGGCGTGGCGCTGATCAAGAATTTCCCGAGGGAGTACCGGATGTTCTCGGTCGCCTCCTTCAATTTCCGCGGCAAGCAGATCCGCGGTCATAACAATCTGATGTATCGCTACGAAGGCATGGACGGCATCAAGACCGGCTATACCAATGCCTCCGGCTTCAACCTCGTCAGCGCCGTGCGCGATGGCGACCGCCGCGTCGTCGGCGTTGTGCTCGGCGGCCGCACTGCGCGCGCCCGTGACGCCAAGATGGAAGCACTGCTCAACAAGTATCTCGACCGCGCCTCTGGCGGCGGCGGCCTCGTCGCCAGCATCGGCGGAAAGCAGCGCCCGGTTCCAGCCGCACCCGTGGAAGTCGCCTCCGCTGCCGATGATGCCGATCTTCCAGTTCCGGTGAATGCGCCACGCGCCCAGGGCGATGCCGAAGCCATCCCGTTTGCGCTTGGTTATAACGAAGCCGCCGTTCCGCTCGATCGTCCGTCGCCGCTGACGAAGATGGGCAAGGCCGGCAGCCTGCAGGCGTCCGCCGGTGGCTGGCAGATCCAGATTTCGGCTGCTCCGAGCGCCGAAGCCGCCCAGGCGCTGCTCGCGCAGGCAAAGACTGAAGGCGGCGCTGCCCTGAAATCCGCTTCGCCCTTCACCCAGGCCGTCGGCTCCGGCGCCAACGCCGTCTACCGCGCCCGCTTCACCGGTTTCAACAGCAAGGACGCTGCCGAAGCCGCCTGCGACGCCCTGAAGAAGCGCTCCTACGACTGCATGACGGTTGGCGGCAACGGCTGATCAGACAGACCTGAAGGCTATTCTCAGAACGCCGTCTCGCTTGCCGGGGCGGCGTTATTCGTTTGTTCGGGCACGGTCTTGTCCAGACCTGAGACGGATGCCCTATAGGCACTCGGCGACTTGCCGTTCGCCCGCTTGAAGGCATTGCTGAAGGCGCTTTCGGACGTATAGCCGAGCGAACGCGCCACCGTCGCCACAGCCGTCCTTTCATCGCGAAGCGAGCGTTCGGCGAGATGCATCCGCCAGGTCGCGAGATAGGTCAGCGGCGCAACGCCCGCCACCGTCCTGAAATGGAAGGCGAAGGACGTCCGCGACATGGCGCATGCCTTGGCGAGCTCCTCCAGATGCCATGAACGGGCCGGATCTCCATGCATCAGCCGCAAAGCCGGTGCGATCCGCGGCTCGGCCAGCGCCCGCAGCCAGCCGGCCGGCATCGGCCTGGCGGTGCCGAGATGCGAGCGCAGGATCTCGATGAACAGCAATTGTGTCAGCTGCGACGAGGCGAGTTGCGAGCCCGGCCGGCCGCTGGTGCGCTCCTCGATCAGCCGGTCCAGCAGCCATCGAAACGCCGCCGCGTGCGGGGAGGCCGCTCGCGTCAGGATCCACGGCGGCAAGATATCCGCCAGCAGCTTGCCGCGGATCGGATCGAGCATCACATGGCCGCCGATATAGCCGAAGTCGCCGCCATCGCCGACGACAGCCACAGCGTTGCGCCCGACATTGGAAAACAGGCTCATCGCATCGACGGGCTCGAGGGCGGGGTCGCTGGAAAGAACGGCGACGCGCGGCTTTGCCAGGAGGCCGACATCGCCGGTCTCGAACAGAAGCGGTTCCCGGGCCCCTTCGAGATGCACCCAGCAACTGCCCTTCACCACCGCGAAGAACTTGATCTTCTCACGCGCCGGAAAGCGGATCGACCACGGGCCGCCCGCTGTGAAGCCGCCGGTGACGACGGCTTCGGCCTTGCTGAGAGTGAGAACGTCTGAAAAGGGATCGACAGCCATTCTCGTACTGTCGCGCAAGTAACGCGCACTTTCAAGCATTCACAGTGCAGGATCGTCGACCTACTTTCACGTCATGTCAATCAGCGGCGGCGATGTCGGCTGCCGTGAAACTCCTTGAGGTATGATATGAAAGACGAAATCGTTCTCGTAACCGGCGGCACCGGCTTCATCGCGCAATATTGCATGCTGGCGCTGCTGAATGCCGGATACCGGGTGCGCACCACCGTCCGCTCGCTGGAGCGGGAAGGGGAGGTGCGCGAGCATCTGAGAACCGGCGGCGTCGAAGCCGGCGACCGGCTGTCCTTCGTCGTTGCCAATCTGACGGATGACGCGGGCTGGGCGGAATCCGCTGCCGGCTGCACCTATGCCATGCACGGCGCCTCGCCGACGCCTTCGGGCGACCAGACCCGCGAGGAAGACTGGATCGGCCCGGCCGTCGACGGCAATCTCCGGGTGCTGCGCGCTGCCCGCGACGCCGGCGTCAAGCGTGTCGTGCTGACCTCAGCCTTCGGCGCGATCGGCGTCGGCCACAAGCCCGGCCACCGCCGCCCGTTCGACGAGACCGACTGGAGCGACCTCACCGGCGACGTTGCCCCCTATCAGAAATCCAAGACCCTCTCGGAGCGCGCCTCCTGGGATTTCATCGCCCGCGAGGGCAACGGGCTGGAGCTGGCATCGGTCAATCCGGTCGCCGTCTACGGACCGGCGCTCGGCGCGGATTTCTCCCACTCGATCCGCCTCATCTCCAACATGCTTGAGGGGCAGCCGGGCTGCCTGAATGTCAATTCCTGCTGCGTCGACGTTCGCGATGTCGCCGATCTCCACCTGCGCGCCATGATCGATCCCGCCGCAAAGGGTGAGCGCTTCCTTGCGACCTCTGGCAAAAGCATGTGGATGATCGAGGTTGCCGAGCTGCTGCGCGAACGCTTCGGCAAGGCTGCCGAAAAGGTCTCGACGCAGGTCTGGCCCGACGAACAGGTCCGCATCGCCGCCGAGACCAACGAACAGCTGAAGGGCGTCGTGCCGCTGCTGAACTACGACATGAGTGCAACGGGCGAGAAGGCCGAGCGCCTGCTCGGCTGGGCGCCGCGGCCGAAAGAGGAAGCGATCGTCGCCTCCGCCGAAAGCCTGATCCGCCTCGGCCTGCTCCGCAACTGAGCAGCAGCCCTGGCACAGACAGCGGCCGTCCCCGGCCGCTGTCTGCTATGGACATAAGTGAGGAATCACGGTTCTCCTGCATGCGTACGAAAGGAGAACGAATATGCTTGAAGACCTCGCCGACAAGTTCGAACGCGCCTCAAAAATCTACGCCGAAGCCAACGGCCTGGAACGCGATCCCGACTGGTTTCTGCTGAAGCTGCAGGAGGAAATGGGCGAACTCACCCAGGCCTGGAACCGCGTGACCGGCAGGGGCCGCGCCAAGGGTCGCAGCGCCGAAGACATGAGCCGCGACCTCGCCGACGAAACCGCCGACCTCCTCGGCCACATCCTCCTCTTCGCCCACAACAACCGCCTCGATCTCGAAGCCGCAATCGAGCGCAAGTGGCTGTTCAGGCCTTAGATTACTGTGCAGCCGATTTGCGAGGCCGACCGCCTTTCGCGCCATTCGCCCGCGCCGCCTCGGCTTTCGCGGCTGACGTCGCTTTGCCCGCCTGACGCGCCATATGGGATTTGGTCCCGAATATTCCGGCGAGAAGACCGGGAACGGAGATATCGACGTCGAGCGCTTCCCAATGCAGGCCGTAACCTGCGCCAAGGATTTCGACGGTACTTAAGTCGCCATCCCCTGCATCTTCCAGCCCCTGCACGAGGCGGGGAGGGAAGGCGAAGGTGCAGCCATTGGCGAGGTCGACGATCATCCGGCCGTTGCGCGCATCGAAACGTGCGGAAAGCGCCCGCGGCTCGCTGGCTCGCGTGTTCCTGCCACGCGCCAACGCGTCGTCGATGTTCTTATCCGTCAGTTCAGCCATGGATATTCCTCCAGCTTTCAAGGAAGGCACCCTGTTGTTCCTCGACGATCCTCATGGCCTTGCGGATATCGCCGCGCTTCATGCCGTCGGCCCAGATCAGCTCAGGCTCTCCGCTCAATCCGAGAAGATTGATCTTCGCTTCGCCGTCGCCGAAGACATGCACATGAGCAGGCTCATGGTCATCGACGAAGATCACGAACCTCAGCCCATCGGCCCGGAAGATTGTCACCATGGCCGAAGGTAACCCAACCCGTTGGGTTTTTCAAGATTTGGCGCTGACAGCCCGCCGGTAGAACTTGCTGTCCACCGCCATCAGCGGGAAAGACCTCGGGAGGTCGTCGCGCTTGATTTCGCTGAAGCCGTTCTTTTCGTAGAAGCGGTGGGCGGCGAGGAATTTGTCGGTTGTGCCGAGGAAGATGTCGGTAATCCCCTCGGCTTCGGCATGGGCGAACAGCGCGTCGAGCAAGCGGGCGGCGACGTTGTGTTCGCGGCCGCGCACATGGGCCGCCACGAACATCTTGCGCAGCGCCGTCTGGTTGTTGCCGATATCCTTCAGGCCGAGCGTGCCGACGATCGTGCCGTCGAGATCGGCTACCCAGAACTGACCCTTGCGGGCCTGGTAGAAGTCCGGAATGACGGCAAGGTCGGGCTGGTCGTCGGCGGTGATGGCGATGCCGAATTCATCGCGCTGGATCGGCAGGATGACGGAGAAGACGCCGTCGATATCGGCGATGTCAAAGGGCCTGATCTCAATGTCGCTCATCGCCGCCTCCTGCCGCGTCAGGCTTGTGTGCCGCCGACTGTTACCTGGTCCATGCGCAGATGCGGCTGGCCGACGCCGACGGGCACCCACTGGCCGCCCTTGCCGCAATTGCCGATGCCGGTATCGAGCTTCATGTCGTTGCCGATCATCGAGACGCGCTTCATCGCATCCGGACCGTTGCCGATCAGCATGGCGCCCTTGATCGGCGCGCCGATCTTGCCGTTCTCGATCAGATAGGCCTCGGTGCAGCCGAAGACGAATTTGCCCGAGGTGATGTCCACCTGGCCGCCGCCGAAGGAGACGGCATAGACGCCCTTCTTGACCGAAGCGATGATTTCCTCGGGCGTCTTGTCGCCGCCGAGCATGTAGGTGTTCGTCATGCGCGGCATCGGCACATGCGAATAGCCCTGGCGGCGCCCGTTGCCGGTCGGCGCCATGCCCATCAGCCGGGCATTCTGCCGGTCCTGCATGTAGCCGACCAGTTTGCCGTTCTCGATCAAGACGTTATAGGCCGAAGGCGTGCCTTCGTCGTCGATGGTGATAGAGCCGCGGCGGCTGTCGATCGTGCCGTCATCGACCACGGTGACGCCGGGTGCGGCAACCATCTGGCCGAGCAGACCGGCAAAGGCCGAGGTCTTCTTCCTGTTGAAATCGCCTTCCAGACCGTGGCCGACGGCCTCGTGCAGCATGACGCCCGGCCAGCCGGAGCCGAGCACGACATCCATCGTGCCTGCCGGCGCCTCGATCGCTTCGAGATTGACGAGCGCCTGCCGCAGCGCCTCGTCGGCGCCGTTCTGCCAGCTGCTTTCGGTGATGAAATCGCCGAAGCCGATGCGGCCGCCCTGGCCGAAGGAGCCGCTCTCCTGCCGGTCGCCTTCGCCGACGACGACGGAGATGTTGATGCGCGTCATCGGCCGGATGTCGCGGACGCGGTGTCCGTCGGCGCGCAGGATATCGACCACCTGCCAGCTGGCGGCGACCGAGGCCGTCACCTGGCGCACCTTGTCGTCCTTGTTGCGCAAATAGGCGTCGATATCGGTGAGGATCTTCACCTTCTCTTCGAAGGTTGGCGTGCCGATCGGGTTCTCGTCGGTATAGAGCTTCTTGTTGGTGCCCTGGGGTGCCGCGGCATAGCTGCCGGAATAGCCGCGGGTCACGGCGCCGACGGCGTCAGCGGCGCGCTTCAGCGCCGAAACCGAAAGGTCGCCGGCATGCGCATAGCCGACGGCTTCGCCCGCAACGGCGCGCAGGCCAAAACCCTGCTCGGTATTGAAGCTGCCGCCCTTCAGGCGGCCATTGTCGAACATCAGCGATTCCGCCTGCGCGTGCTCGATATAGAGCTCGCCGTCATCGGAGCCGGAAAGCGCCTCGGCCACGAGCTTGCGCGTCGTCGCTTCGTCGGCATCGAAGAGCGTCAGGAGATCGGTATTCATGATGGTATGCTCCGCTTCAAAGCAGGAATGCTTTAAAGCCGATGTAGGACCGCAGGGCAGTTCGAGCAAGCCCCTATCGGGCCGACATCAGGGAAGCGCGTCGTAGCCTTCGGCAAAGCCCTTCAGGTCGACGGGAATGCCGATGCCTTCTTCCGGCGTCTGGAAGACGATGAAAGTGGCGCTGGTGCCACTGCGGAAGGTCTTCAGGAGTTCGTCCTCGAGCACGACTTCGGCATAGCAGCCGTCGGCAAAGCAGCGGACGAAATAGGCGCGGCCGATATCCTTGCCGTCGACATTGAGGCCGAGGCCGTTCGGCAGCAGCACGCCGAGAGGGGCGAGCACGCGCAGGATCTTCGACTTGCGGTCGGCAGTCTTCAGAACGACGACCGAGAGGCCGACTTCAGGGCGGTCCTCGGCGATGACATTCTGCATCAGCGCGCATTGCTCGGCCGAAGCGCCGGCCGGCTTGTCGCAGACGACGGACCATGCGCCGTGGTTCGATTTCACCGTGCCCGGCGCCTGCGGCTGGCTCTGGCCGGGCGCTGCCTGCTGGGCCGGTGCCGGCTGCGAGGGAGCGGGCTGGGCCGGGGCCGGGGCCGCCGGCTGCTGGGCGAAAACGGGGGCTGCCGCTGCTGCTGCAAGAGTGGTGGTCAGAACAAACGACCGCACAAGGGAACGGAAACCCATGAAAACCTCTGGAATTCGAATCGGTGACGGTATTGTTGAAGGCCGTGACCGGAAATGAAAAGACCTGCCCCGTGAAAACCGGGGGACTACGGCAGAAATAGGACCTTTCCGCAATAATGTTGGAGCTTTGGATTGGCCCGCGTAAGCCTTTTCCGTATGATGGTGCAAATATTCGGTAATGTTTTGTGCCTGCTTGTGAATCGGCTTCTGGCAAAAATGCCGCATAGACAATCGCTCTGGCCTGTTGCGGTCAGTTGCAAACTGTGGTTTGAAGCGCTGAAGATGGCAAGGATTCTGCGTTCGATTTAAGGCAGGTCAAGCGCTCGAGGGAGATACTAAGGTGATTAAGAAGGCTTATGCAGCTCTGACCGCGCTGGTCTGTCTGCTTTTTGCTTCCGGCACATATGCCGATCAGCCGATGCCGTGGCAGGCAACGCTGCAGCCGGCGGCAACGCCGATTATGCGGGAAATCCGCTGGTTCGAACAATATACGCTGTGGTTCATCGTACCGATCACGCTTTTCGTTCTGGTCCTGCTCATCGTCGTCTGCTGGAAGTTCCGTGCGAGCGCCAATCCGGTGCCGTCGAAGACGAGCCATAACACCGTCATCGAAGTTATCTGGACCGTGGGGCCGGTCCTGGTTCTTCTCTTCCTCGCCGTTCCGTCGTTCAACCTGCTCACCGCTCAGCTGACGCTTCCCGAAAATCCGGATGTGACGCTGAAGGCGACCGCTACCCAGTGGCAGTGGAACTACGAATATGAAGGCACCGGCGACAATCCGCTGGCCTTCGATTCCTACCTCCTGAAGGATCCGGATCGTGCCGCCGCCGGCAAGACGGATCTGGCGACCTATCCGCGCCTGCTGGCCGTCGACAACGAAATCATCCTGCCCGTCAACAAGGTTGTTCGCGTTCTCGTGACCGCCGCCCCGACGGACGTGATCCACGCCTTCGCAATGCCGTCCTTCGGTGTCAAGATCGACGCCGTTCCGGGCCGCCTCAATGAAACCTGGTTCAAGACCGAGCGCGAAGGCCTGTTCTACGGCCAGTGTTCCGAGCTCTGCGGCAAGGACCATGCGTTCATGCCGATCGCGATCCGCGTCGTTTCCGAAGACAAGTACAAGCAGTGGCTCACGGCTGCCGCTTCCGATCTTCCCGGAGCCTACAAGGCTCTCATGGCTGCCACCGATGGTCCTGCAAAGACCGTCGATGTCGCCGAAAACGCTCAGTAATCTAGAAGGGACTCGGAAAAATGGCTGGTTCCGCCCACGATCATTCTCATGATCATCATGGCCATGACGCACATGCGCATGACGACCATCACGATCACTCGCACAAGCCGAGCTTCGTCAATCGCTGGTTCTTTTCGACGAACCACAAGGACATCGGCACGCTCTACCTGATCTTCGCGATCTTCGCCGGCATCATCGGCGGCGCGCTCTCCGTTGCCATGCGCATGGAGCTTCAGGAGCCTGGCATCCAGATCTTCCACGGTCTGGCCTCGATGGTTTACGGCTTCGAAGGCGACGCCGCGATCGACGGCGCCAAGCACATGTTCAACGTCTTCACCACCGCTCACGCCCTCATCATGATCTTCTTCATGGTCATGCCGGCGATGATCGGCGGCTTCGCCAACTGGATGGTTCCGATCATGATCGGTGCCCCGGATATGGCGTTCCCGCGTCTGAACAACATCTCCTTCTGGCTGATCGTTCCGGCCTTCCTGCTGCTCGTGCTGTCGATGTTCGTCGAAGGCCCGGCCGGTGCTTACGGCGCTGGCGGTGGCTGGACGATGTATCCGCCGCTCGCAACCGCGGGCCAGCCGGGTCCTGCCGTCGACCTCGCGATCTTCTCGCTGCACGTCGCCGGTGCCTCGTCGATCCTCGGCGCGATCAACTTCATCACCACGATCCTGAACATGCGCGCACCGGGCATGACGCTGCACAAGATGCCGCTCTTCGCCTGGGCTGTTCTGATCACGGCCTTCCTGCTGCTGCTCTCGTTGCCGGTTCTGGCTGGCGCCATCACCATGGTGCTGACCGACCGTAACTTCGGCACGACCTTCTTCGCGCCGGAAGGCGGCGGTGACCCGATCCTCTACCAGCACCTGTTCTGGTTCTTCGGTCACCCGGAAGTCTACATCCTGATCCTGCCGGGCTTCGGCATCGTCAGCCACATCATCTCGACCTTCTCGCGCAAGCCGATCTTCGGTTACCTCGGCATGGCCTACGCCATGGTCGCCATCGGTGCCGTCGGCTTCGTCGTCTGGGCCCACCACATGTACACGGTCGGCCTGTCGCTCGACGCACAGCGCTACTTCGTCTTCGCGACGATGGTCATCGCCGTTCCGACGGGCGTGAAGATCTTCTCCTGGATCGCAACGATGTGGGGTGGCTCGATCGAGTTCCGCACGCCGATGGTCTGGGCGATCGGCTTCATCTTCCTGTTCACGGTTGGTGGCGTCACCGGCGTTCAGCTGGCAAATGCCGGTCTCGACCGCTCGCTGCATGACACCTACTACGTCGTGGCTCACTTCCACTACGTTCTGTCGCTCGGCGCCGTCTTCGCCATCTTCGCTGCCTGGTACTACTGGTTCCCGAAGATGAGCGGCTACATGTACAACGAGTTCCTCGGCAAGCTGCACTTCTGGGTCATGTTCATCGGCGTCAACCTGGTGTTCTTCCCGCAGCACTTCCTCGGTCTCGCAGGCATGCCGCGCCGTTACATCGACTATCCGGATGCATTTGCCGGCTGGAACTACGTTTCCTCGATCGGCTCCTACATCTCGGCCTTCGCCGTGCTGATCTTCCTCTACGGTGTCTTCGAAGCCTTCGCCAAGAAGCGCCTCGCTGGCGACAATCCGTGGGGTGAGGGTGCAACCACCCTGGAATGGCAGCTGCCTTCGCCGCCGCCGTACCACCAGTGGGAACAGCTCCCGCGCATCAAGTAAGATGCTCCAAATTCCGGGCGCCGCATTCCGATGCAGCGTCCGGCCTTAACGCATGACGCGGTAGGGCATGCGGAAAAAACAAGAGGCCAGAGCGCATTCAGCCAATCTGAAGGATCGCAGCGCGCTTGAGCCGAGCAGGACGGAATAATGACGGTCATCGACAATCACGAGGCACTTGCAGAGGAAGGCGAACTCCGCCTTTCGGAAGCGGGCGCGCGCGATTATTTCGAGCTTCTGAAGCCGCGCGTCATGTCGCTCGTGGTCTTCACGGCTTTTGCCGGCCTGGTGCTGGCGCCGGGTCAAATCAATCCCGTTCTCGGCCTGATCTCGATCCTCTGCATTGCCGTCGGCGCTGGCGCGTCGGGTGCGCTCAACATGTGGTATGACGCCGATATCGACGCTGTCATGACCCGCACGGCGCAGCGCCCGATCCCCGCAGGCCGCATTCAGCCCAAGGAAGCGCTGGCCTTCGGCCTGGTGCTCTCGGGCTTCTCGGTGACGATCCTCGGCCTCGCCGTCAACTGGCTGTCGGCCGGCATCCTCGCCTTCACGATTTTCTTCTACGCGATCGTCTATACGATGTGGCTGAAGCGCTCGACGCCGCAGAACATCGTCATTGGCGGCGCTGCCGGTGCCTTCCCGCCGATGATCGGCTGGGCCTGCGTGACCAACTCGGTCACCATCGAAAGCACCGTGCTGTTCCTCATCATCTTCCTCTGGACGCCCGCACATTTCTGGGCTCTCGCGCTCTTCAAGATGCGCGATTACGAAGCCGTCGGCGTCCCGATGCTCCCGAACGTCTCGGGTGAGCGCACCACCAAGCACCAGATCGTCGCCTATGCGGTGCTGACCGCCATCTGCGGCGTCATCCCGTCGCTGCTCGGCTTTGCGAGCTTCGGCTACGGTCTTGTCGCGACGCTGCTCGGCACCGTCTTCATAAGCTGTTCCATCGCCGTCTGGCGCATGCCGGATGGCGATGAAAAGATGATCCCGGCCAAGAAGCTCTTCGCTTTCTCGATCTTCTATCTCTTCGCGATCTTCTCCGCGCTGATGTTCGACCGGCTGGCATCGATCCTGGTCTTCCATGCAGGAGGTATCATCTGATGGAAACCGTGAAGCTGACCGAAGCGCAGCGCAAGTCGCGCCGGAACCGCAACGTGGCGCTCGGCCTCGTTCTCGCCGGCCTCTGCGTTCTGTTCTACCTGATCACCATCGTGAAATTCCTGGGACATGGAGGCTGAGCCGATGAGCGACACCGCCAACGCACCGAAGAAGCCGGGCCGCAACAACGGCGCTGTCGTCTTCATGTGCCTGAGCTTCGTCGTCGGCATGGGCGCGATGAGCTACGCGGCCGTTCCGCTCTATCGCATGTTCTGCCAGATCACCGGCTACAACGGCACGACGCAGCGCGTCGAGCAGGCATCGACCGAGATCCTCGACCGCAAGATGCGCGTCACCTTCGACGCCAATGTCGCTCCGGGTCTCTTCTGGGAGTTCAAGCCGGTCCAGCGCGAAGTCAATCCGCGCATCGGCGAGACGATCCAGGTGAATTTCATCGCCGAGAATCGCTCGAACGAAACCCAGCGCGGCCAGGCCGTGTTCAACGTCACGCCAGGCGAAGCCGGGGCCTATTTCAACAAGGTCCAGTGCTTCTGCTTCAACGAGACCGACCTGAAGCCGGGCGAAAAGCTTGAAATGCCGGTGGTGTTCTACATCGATCCGGAAATTACCAAGGCCGTGGAGTCGAAGGACATTCACACGGTCACGCTATCCTATACGTTCTACCCGAAAGAGGGACCGAAGCCGCTGGCTTCGAATGAGGGTGGAGCGGAGAAGGTTGAAAAGAAACTTTGATTGAGGTTCGTTTCCGGCTATGCCGGGGGCGAGCGAGGAAGAGATCCGGGGATTAGAGATGGCCGACGCGCATCAAAAGAATCACGACTACCATATTATCGATCCGAGCCCGTGGCCGCTGCTCGCCTCGATCGGCGCCTTCATCATCACCTTCGGTGGCGTCGGCTACATGCGCTATCTGAACGGCGGCTCGCTGCACCTCTTCGGTGTCGAGTGGGCTCATCCGTGGCTGTTCTTCATCGGCCTCGCGCTGATCCTCTACGTCATGTACGGCTGGTGGGCCGATACCGTGAAGGAAGCCCATGAGGGTGCCCACACGCGCGTCGTCTCGCTGCACCTGCGCTACGGCATGATCATGTTCATCGCTTCGGAAGTGATGTTCTTCGTTGCCTGGTTCTGGGCCTATTTCGACGCCAGCCTCTATCCGCACGAAGCGATCCAGGCCTCGCGTCTTGCCTTCACCGGTGGTCAGTGGCCGCCGAAGGGCATCGAAGTCCTCGATCCCTGGCACCTGCCGATCTACAACACCGTCATCTTGCTCCTCTCGGGCACGACGGTTACCTGGGCACACCATGCTCTGCTGCACAACGACCGCAAGGGCCTCATCCAGGGCCTGACGCTGACCGTCCTGCTCGGCATCCTGTTCTCCTTCGTCCAGGCCTACGAATACGCCCACGCTCCGTTCGCCTTCAAGGCATCGATCTACGGCGCGACCTTCTTCATGGCGACCGGCTTCCACGGCTTCCACGTTCTGATCGGCACGATCTTCCTGCTGGTCTGCCTGGTGCGCGCTATCCGCGGCGACTTCACGCCGAAGCAGCATTTCGGCTTCGAAGCGGCTGCCTGGTATTGGCACTTCGTCGACGTCGTCTGGCTGTTCCTGTTCTTCTCCATCTACATCTGGGGTGGATGGGGTGCACCGGTCGCCCACGGCTGATCCGGTTCACACGGACAAAAAAAGGCGGGTGCTATCGGCGCCCGCCTTTTTCTTTGTTCTCACCGCGCCCCGGCGATCCGCTCGAAGGCGGAAGGATCGGGTATGCCGATATCGAGTTGCTGGCGGATCGCCTCGGCGCATTCATAGGGCGTCAGGAGCGAGGTATCGACTTCGAGATCGTAGATGCCGGGCTTGTGCACCTCGTCCTGCCAGCGCCTGACAGCATCCGGCACGGCGATCTCGGCGCTTGCTCTCGCATAAAGTTCCTCGCGGCCCGGCTCGTCGATCTCCCGCCGCTTCATGATCACCTCCAGCGGGCAGCGCACGCCGACGAAAAGCACCGGGAAACCATCGAGCCGGCGCGCGCAATCGGCCAGAATCCCGAGCGGCTGCGAATAGGCGTCGTGATGGCCGAGATCGGCGACGACATTGATCCCGAGCCCGGCATGGATGGCGATCGATTCGTAGAGCGCGGCATAAAAGAACGGCACGAACTCCTCGAGATCCGGCCGCTCGCCGCCCGGCCGCAGCCCGATGCCCGGCAGATACTGCGACGGCGTCATCGCATTGTAGTTGTCGACGCCGAAATTGAGCCACGGCCCGTCGAATTGCTGCTGGATGGCGCGCGCGATCGTCGTCTTGCCGCTGCGCGGCGCCCCGTTGAGAATGACGATCTGGGCTGCGGTGCTGTCGGTGCTCATGTCTCTTCTTTTCTGATTGGCCCGAATCGCTGAGGCGAAATCGCGCAGGTATTTCCCTTCGTCCTGCGGATACTTTATGGGAGAGTTAAGGCGGCTTTAGGTGACGCCACGGGAATCCACATGCAAGAAGACACCGCTCTCTTTCCTCCGGTCGATCCGGTCAAGACAGGCATCAAGGGCTGCTGCCCGCGCTGCGGCAATGGCAAGCTGTTCGACGGCCTGCTGTCGCTGAAGCCGCGCTGCGCCGCCTGCGGCCTGGATTATGCCTTCGCCGATTCGGGCGATGGTCCTGCCGTCTTCGTCATCCTGCTCGTCGGCTTCGTCGTCATTGGCAGCGTGCTCTGGCTCGAGGTCAATTACGCGCCGCCGATCTGGCTGCACATTCTGCTCTTCGGCCCGCTGACGATCATCCTGTCGCTGCTGACGCTGCGCTGGTGCAAAGGCATCCTGATCGCCATGCAATACCGCCACAATGCCCGTGAAGGACGCCTGAGTGACTGACATGAATATCCCGGCCGCGCGCCGCAAGCTGCCGGTCTTCACCGGCATCGCGGTGCTGATCGCGCTCGCCATTCTCATTTCCCTCGGCACCTGGCAGGTCGAGCGCCTCTATTGGAAGGAGGGCCTGCTTGCCGATATCGCCGCGCGCCGCAATGCCGCTCCAGTGCAGCTTGCCGATATCGAACAGATGCTCTCTTCCGGCACCGATATCGAATATCGCCCGGTCACCGTCACCGGCCGCTACGTCAACAACAAGGAGCGCCACTTCCTCGCCACCTGGCGCGGGGAGGCGGGCTTCTACGTCTATACGCCGCTCGAGCTTGCCGACGGCCGCTACCTCTTCGTCAATCGCGGCTTCGTTCCCTATGAGAATAAGGAGCCGGAAATGCGCATGCAGGGCCAGCTGACCGGCCAGCAGAGCGTCACCGGCCTCGCCCGCAACCGTCTCCCCGGGAAGCCCTCCTGGGTGGTGCCTGACAACGACATCGCCAAGAACATCTTCTACTGGAAGGATATCGACGCGATGGGATCGAGCGACGGCTTCGATGCCTCGAACGTCGTGCCCTTCTTCATTGATGCGGATTCGACCCCGAACCCGAAGGGCTTCCCGATCGGCGGCGTCACCGAGATCGACCTGCCTAACAACCACCTGGAATACGCCTTCACCTGGTACGGACTGGCCGCCGTGCTGGTCGGCATCGTCGGCGTCTCCTGGTTCCGCGGCCGCCGCGGCGCTCCCGCGCAATAGTATTGCTTCAATTCGTCCCCATATTGGGCTAGACACCCGGGACGACGGACATCGGACTTGAACATGAATATCGCAGCGAAACCTCCTCTGACGATCAGGCTTTGCGGGCCGCGCGGCTTCTGTGCCGGCGTCGACCGCGCCATTCAGATCGTCGTTCTGGCGCTGAAATCCTACGGCGCCCCGGTCTATGTCCGCCACGAGATCGTGCATAACCGCTATGTCGTCGAGGGCCTGGAAGCCAAGGGTGCCGTCTTCGTCGAGGAGCTCAACGAGATCCCGGAAGAACACCGCGCCCAGCCGGTCGTCTTCTCGGCGCATGGCGTGCCGAAGTCGGTTCCCGAGGATGCCAACAGCCGCAACCTCTTCTATCTCGACGCCACATGCCCGCTGGTCTCCAAGGTCCACAAGCAGGCGATGCGCCACAACCGCCTCGGTCGCCACGTCGTGCTGATCGGCCATGCCGGCCACCCGGAAGTCATCGGCACGATGGGCCAGCTGCCGGAAGGCTCGGTCTCGCTGATCGAGACCGTCGAGGACGCCGATACCTATCAGCCGGTCGACCCTGACAATCTCGGCTACGTGACGCAGACGACGCTCTCGGTCGACGATACCGCCGGCGTCATCGCCCGCCTTGAACAGCGCTTCCCGAACCTGACGGCGCCGGCCGCAGACAGCATCTGCTATGCCACGACCAACCGCCAGGAAGTCGTCAAGCAGGCCGCACCCGGCTGCGATCTCTTCATCATCGTCGGTGCCCCGAACTCGTCCAATTCCAAGCGCCTCGTCGAAGTGGCGCTGAGGGCCGGGGCGACGAAGTCGATCCTCGTGCAGCGCGCCTCCGAACTGAACTGGGACGAGATCGGCCAGATCTCGACGCTCGGCCTCTCCGCCGGCGCGTCGGCCCCCGAGGTCATCGTCAACGAGATCATCGAAGCCTTTCGCGCCCGTTTCGCAGCCCAGGTGGAGCTTGCTGAGACGGTGCAGGAAAACGAACACTTCCTCGTCAACCGCGAGCTCCGCAACATCGAGCTGACCGCGGCGGATATGGCTTTCGTGAACGGCTAGCGCGGCGTTGCGGGGGCACTTGCCTCTGTTCTGCCGCTCGCTCCAAGATGATTTGTTTGGGGAAAGCTCCACCGGAGGCCGATCTCCCCCCTTGTGGGGGAGATATCAGGCAGGGCAGAGCGGGTATCCCGCGCCCTGAAGGCTTCCACTCTATCGAACCGACCGTGAGACCGCACCTTGGCCGTTTACACCGATATCTCCGAAGACGATCTGAAGTGGTTCCTGACGGAATATGAGACCGGCGAGCTGCTCTCCTACAAGGGCATTGCCGAGGGCGTCGAGAACTCGAATTTCCTGCTGCACACCTCGAAGGATCCGCTGATCCTGACGCTCTATGAAAAGCGCGTCGAGAAATCCGATCTGCCGTTCTTCCTCGGCCTGATGCATCACCTGGCCGCCCGCGGCCTGTCCTGCCCACTGCCGCTGCCGCGTAGGGATGGCGCGCTGCTCGGGCGCCTGTCCGATCGTCCGGCGGCGCTGATCTCCTTCCTCGAAGGCATGTGGCTGCGCAAGCCCGAGGCGAAGCACTGCCGCGAAGTCGGCAAGGCGCTGGCGCAGATGCATATCGCCGGTGAAGGCTTCGAGCTGAAGCGTCCCAATGCGCTGTCCATCGATGGCTGGAAGACGCTTTGGGAAAAGTCCGAAGCCCGCGCCGACGAGGTCGAGAAGGGCATGTCGGACGAGGTTCGGGCCGAAATGGATTTCCTCTCGGCCCACTGGCCGAAAGACCTGCCTTCAGGCGTCATTCATGCCGATCTCTTCCCTGATAACGTCTTCTTCCTCGGCGATACGCTCTCCGGCCTGATCGACTTCTACTTCGCCTGCAACGACCTGCTCGCCTACGACGTCTCGATCTGCCTGAACGCCTGGTGCTTCGAAAAGGACGGCGCCTACAACATCACCAAGGGCACGGCCTTCCTCGACGCCTACCAGAGTGTGCGCCCGCTGAGCGAGGCCGAACGCACGGCTCTTCCGATCCTGGCGCGCGGCTCGGCGCTGCGCTTCTTCCTGACCCGCCTCTATGACTGGCTGACGACGCCTGAGGGCGCCATGGTCACCAAGAAGGACCCGCTCGAATATCTGCGCAAGCTGCGCTTCCACCGCCAGATCAAGTCGGCGGCCGAATACGGGCTTTCGGCATGAAGCACGTCGAGATTTTCACCGATGGTGCCTGCTCCGGCAATCCCGGCCCCGGCGGCTGGGGCGCGATCCTGCGCTATGGCGAGGTCGAGAAGGAACTCTCGGGCGGCGAAGCCGAGACCACCAACAACCGCATGGAACTGCTGGCGGCAATCTCCGCTCTCTCGGCGCTGAACACGCCCTGCGAGGTCGATCTCCACACCGACAGCAAATATGTCATGGACGGCATCTCCAAGTGGATCTTCGGCTGGAAGAAAAACGGCTGGAAGACCGCCGACAAGAAGCCGGTGAAGAACGGCGAGCTCTGGCAGGCGCTCGACGCCGCCAATCAGCGCCACAAGGTCAAGTGGCACTGGGTCAAGGGCCATGCCGGCCATCCGGAAAACGAGCGCGCCGACGAACTGGCGCGCATGGGCATGGCACCCTACAAGAAGAAGTAGGCAGGCAAAGCGGGGGAGGCGGCACTGCGGATCATTTCTCTGAACGCCTGGGGCGGCAAGATCCATGAGCCGCTGATCGATTATCTCGCCGGCGCCAAAGCCGATATCATCTGCCTGCAGGAAGTCACCCGTTCCGTCGGCGTCACGAGCGGCTGGCTGGAATATCGTGACGGCAGCCACATACTGCCGCAGCGCGCCAATCTGTTCGACGAGGTGAAGGCCGTTCTGCCGGAACATGATGGCATCTTCGCCCCTGCCTCGCGCGGTGAACTCCTGGATGGCGAGACAGCCGTCCCCTCCGAATTCGGCCTCGCCACCTTCGTCCACCGCTCGCTCGCCATCTCCGGCCAGGCGATGGATTTCGTCCACGGCGCCTTCTCGCCCGATGGTTACGGCGCCCATCCGCGCCCGCGCAACGCGCAGGTTTTGCGCCTCTTCGACTATGCCTCTGGCCGCCCGCTCGTCGTTGCCCAGCTGCATGGCCTGCGCGACATGGCCGGCAAGGGCGATACACCGGCCAGACTGGAGCAAGCCGAGGCGCTGGTCTCGTTGATCGGGCGTATCCGCAAGCAGGACGAGCCACTTGTCATCTGCGGCGATTTCAACGTGCTGCCGATAGCGCCACCTTCGAGATCCTGGGCCAGCTCGGCCTCACCGAGCTCGTCACATCAGGCGGCTTTGCGGGAACGCGCACCTCGCTCTATCCGAAGGACGGCCGCTTTGCCGATTACATGCTGGTATCACCGGGCGTGAGCGTCACCCGCTTCGAGGTCGTCAGGGAGCCTGAAGTTTCCGATCACTGCGCTCTGCTCTTGGATATCGCCTAGCCGTTTGCCGTCCGTGCACTGGCGGGCGATTCCCAGATCGAGATCCGGTCGCGGCCATTGCGCTTGGCGTCGTAAAGCGCCTCGTCGGCATGCTGCATGAACTCGGCAGGCGTCGTCGCGCGGGCACGGCTCTGCTTGACGGCAATGCCGGCACTCGCCGTTACCCGTCCGAACTCGCTGCCCGTATGCGGCAGGTTCAGCGCATGCAGCGCATCGCGGAACTGTTCGGCAACACGGCAGGCATCCGCCTCGTCGGCTTCGGGCATCAGCACGACGAATTCCTCGCCGCCGAAGCGGGCGACGATATCGGTATCGCGCCGGGCCGCCTTGCGCAGGCAGTCGGTGACAGCCTTCAGGCATTCGTCGCCGGCCAGGTGCCCGTAGGTGTCGTTATAGGCCTTGAAGCGGTCGACATCGATCATCAGCAGGCTGAGTGGCGTGCGCTCGCGCACACTGCGGGCGAGCGCCAATGCGAGGGCCTCGTCGAAGGCGCGGCGGTTGACGATGCCGGTCAGGCCGTCGGTCTCGGCAAGGCTCTTCATCCGGTCGGCAACGGCGCGCAGCGAATGCTCGGCCTGCTTCATCGCGGTCACGTCGGAGACGACGACGAGCGCCATGCCATCGGCGGTCATGCGGGTGCGCAGGCTCAGCCAGCGGCCGTCATAGAGGTCGATTTCCTCGTCCTTGTCGCGATGCAGGTCGCGTGCTGCGGTCTCGATCCACTCTTCGTCGATCTCGGCGGGGAAGCTGCGGCGCTCCTGCGTCTCGACCGCCTTGCGCAGGATGTCGCGAATGTTGAAACCGGCAACGCGCACCACGCCGGAAAGCGGGAAGAGATGCGCATATTGCGGGTTGGCGTAAACGAGGTCGCCCTTCGGATCGTACATCGCAAAGCCATCGGACATGCCGGACATCGCGTGCGAGAGCATGTTGCGGTTCGCGCGCAGCTCGCGCTCGATGCTGCGCTCCTCGGTAATGTCGCGGGTGACGCCCGCAAGGCCGATGACGATGCCGTCGCGGTCGCGCAGCGGCACTTTCGAGGTGCGGAACCAGTGCTCCTTGTCGCCCTGCTGCAGCGGCTCGATCTTGTTGATCAGCGCTTCGCCGCTGCGCATCAGCGCCTGCTCTTCGGCAAACAGGACTTCGGCGCGGCGCTGGGTGGCGATGTGGAAATCGGTGGCGCCCACCATCGCTTCCGGCGAGGTGAAATGATGATGCTCGGCGACATTGCGGTTGACGACGACGAAGACGCTGTCGCGGTTCTTCACATATTGGAAATCCGGCGTCTGCGTCAGCGCTGCGGTCAAGAGATCGCGGTCCAGTGCCATATGCTCGAACTGCAGGAGCAGCGCACCGGCAACGATGATCGCGCCGAAATTCAGCACGACAGCAGGCACGCCCACCAGCTGCAACGCCATGGCGCTGATCTGCGCCGGCAGGACCAGCATCGTCGCCAGCAGCGTGACGGAAACCAGCGCGCCGAGAATGAACGTATCGGCAAGCCTTGCCTTGCGGCGCTTCTGCAGCACCCGCAGCGTCAGCGACACCGCACCGACGCAGGCAATGCTGATCATTCCGTCAAGCGCGCCGGCGCCACCCATCTGCAGGCGGAAGGCGACGGCCAGCGGGATCGTCAGAGTGGCGGAAGGCGCGCCGCCGAACAGCGCGGAGATGGCGACCAGCGAATAGCGCAGGTCGATGAAGACGCCATTGCTGAGCGGCACCGACATCATCATCGAAGCCATCGTCCCGGCGCCCATCACCGCGCCGAAGGCAAGCTTCGTCTGCAGGTCGGTCATCAGCCGGAATCGGAAATAGATGTGAGCCCAGATCGAGATCACAAGTGCAACGATGGCAAGATTGCCGATCAGTATTTGCCAGGTTGTATTCATGCAGTACTAATGAACCCAGACGCGCCAATCCCCGCATTTGTAAGGCTTTTTCCTTTAAGCGGGTTTAATTGAATGGAGATTGCGCAAGAAAATCCTGCGCCGGATTTGAGCGTTTGCACCAGCGTCGTTCCAATCGGACACATCCACAAACCGATCACCTTCGTATCAAAGTCTGTGAAGCGCGATGCGAGGATTGAATGGCCGTGCACATTGGGATGTGGTTTGAACCATCCCTGGAATCGAGATTTTGGTGGCGGCTTGTGTTGTCGGCGATCTACCTGACCGTCGGCATCCTTCACATGCTGCTACCGGGTCCGTTTCTCAGGATCATGCCGGCTCTGGTGCCGTTTCCGGCTGCTGTTGTCTTCATCACCGGCGCATGCGAGGTGGCGGCCGCGGCCGGGCTGCTTTCGTCGCCCTTTCGCGCCGCCGCAGGGATTGGGCTCGCCGCCTATGCGGTCTGCGTCTATCCCGCCAATATCAAGCATGCGATCGACGGATTGTCGGCGGTCGACGCCAGTACCTATGCCTGGCTCTATCATGTGCCGCGGCTGGCCTTTCAACCGGTTTTTGTCTGGTGGGCGCTCTATGCGGGCGGGATCATCGACTGGCCGTTCCCGCAAGCCCGTTAGCCGGCCGGCGGAGCGCATCCGCCGGCCTGTTCATGGCAAGCCGCCTGAGCCAGCGCGCCGTCAGCTTGCCGCCCGCATCTCCGGCAGTGGCTTGACGTTCTGGTTCATGCGGAACAGGTTTTCCGGGTCGTAGTGCCGCTTGATCTCGGCCAGCCGCCGGTAGTTCTTCCCATAGGCCTTCTCCACCCGGTCTGCCTCGTCCTCGGGCATGAAGTTGATATAGGCCGTGCCGATCGCATGCGGCTTGGTGGCTTCGAAAAGCCCTCGCGCCCAGGCGATCCCTTTCTGATCCATGGCTTTGTCGCGCCAGCGCCCATGGACGTTCATGATGAAATGCGAGCTGCGCTGCGGGAAAGCCGTCGCCTCGCCGGCGATCCGGCCGGCGGCACCGCCGACATGGCCGACGAAGATTTCGCATTCCGGCCCCGGCAGCTTGCGCACCGCATCGAGCAGCACGGCAATCGCCTGATCGGAGAGCGCCGCGAAATCCTGGCTCTTCCAGTAGTTTCGGGCGCCAGGCGTCAGCAGCGGATCGAAGGCCTGCTGCCAGGCGGCGAAGGGCACCGGCCCCACGACATCGGCGATCGGCTTGCCGATCCCGCGAAGCTCCGCCGTTGCTGCCTGTCCAGCGGCGAGATCGCCGCAATAGCACATGGCGAGCACCAGGACTTCCTTGCCGTGCCATTCGGCGGGCAGGAAGGGCAGGGGCGGCGCCTGGCGCATCACCGCCCAGCAGGTCAGCTCGTCCGGCGCCTTCTCGAGTGCGGCGCGATACTGCTTCAGCACCATCTCGGCATCGGCAAAGGCATGAACGACGAGGCCCGCGAGCACATTGCCGGGCAGATCGTGCAGGCGGAATTCGAAGGAGGTCACGACGCCGAAATTGCCGCCGCCACCGCGCAGCGCCCAGAAGAGATCGGGATCCTCCTTTTCGCTGACCCGTCTCAGCTTGCCGTCAGCGGTGACGACATCCATCGAGATCAGGTTGTCGAGCGTCAGCCCGTATTTGCGCGTCGTCCAGCCGAAGCCGCCGCCGAGCGTCAGGCCGGCAATACCCGTCGTCGAGTTGATGCCGGTCGGCAGAACCATGCCGAAAGCCTGCGTTTCCGCATCGACATCGGCAAGCGTGGCACCGGGCTCCACCCGCATGCGCCGCGTCGCCGGATCGACCCAGACGGACCGCATCGCCGAGAGATCGATCATCACGCCGCCCTCGCAGACGGCATTGCCGGCAATGTTATGGCCGCCGCCGCGCACCGCGAGCAGCAGGTGATTGTCATGGGCGAAGCGGACAGCCTTGATGACGTCGCTGGCGCCGGCGCAGCGCACGATCATCCCCGGCTTGCGGTCGATCATCGCATTCCAGATCGTCCGGGCTTCGTCGTAGTCGCTATCCGCCTTGGTGATCAACCGTCCGCGCAATCCCGCCGCAAGGGCCTCGATCGCATCGGCGCGCATGACTTTATGGCCCTTCTGCAGGGTCGTGAGGTTCATATCATCCATGATGGTCCTCCCTACGATGGGAGCCCCCGTCCCATCGGGGCGGCATTTTGCGCCTGCGCAAACGCATCCACAAGCTATTGCTAATAAATGTATCCGGGGATGGAAAACGTGCGGCACCTTGCCCGCGATGCGGGATTTAAACCGGACCCGCCATTTCTGGCGGGCTTGCCCTCGGTGCCATTCCCACTATGCTGCCGCGCAGAAACTGGGAGGAACCATATGATCCTGCATTGCGTATTTCTGCGGCTGAAGGCCGCCATGA
This sequence comes from Rhizobium sp. BG4, assembly GCF_016864575.1. NCBI lineage: Bacteria > Pseudomonadati > Pseudomonadota > Alphaproteobacteria > Hyphomicrobiales > Rhizobiaceae > Rhizobium > Rhizobium sp. BG4. Next base: position 963,461 of record NZ_CP044125.1, on the reverse strand, counting down.
CCGGCGAAGAGAAGCAGGCACTGTTCGGCTCGGTCGTTGCGCTGCAGCAGGTCATTCCGGGGATCATCGACATCAAGCATGGCCCGAACGTCTCGCCGGAAGGCTTGCATGGCGGCTTCGTCGAAGGCTTCGTGGTCACCTTCGAGAGCCCGGAAGCGCGTGACGCCTATCTCATCCATCCTGAACATGTCGCGGTCGGCGAGAAGATCGTCGAATCCGTCGATGGCGGCCTCGGCGGCCTCCTGGTCTTCGACCTCAACGTCTGAGGAAAAGGCCGCGGATCGCTCCGCGGCCATCCGTACTCAGCTCGACTTTGCCATCGCCGCGGCGATCTGGTCGACATTGTAGCGGAACATCTTCTCATAGGTCGGGGCCGGTCCCTTGGCGTCCGAGAGCGATTCCACATAGAGCTCGCCGCCGGGCTTTGCGCCGGTTGCCTTCGCCACCTGCTTGACGAGGCGCGGGTCGTTCGAGTTTTCGAAGAAGTAGGTCTTCACGTTCTCGGCCTTGATCTGCTCGATCAGCTTGGCGACGTCGGCAGCCGAGGCTTCGCTCTCGGTGGAAACGCCGAGCGGCGCCAGGAAGCTCACCTGATACTCGCGGCCGAAATAGCCGAAGGCGTCGTGGCTGGTCAGCACCTTGCGGCGATCGTCGGCGACTTTGTCAAATTTCGAATGCGCATAGGCATCGAGTTCGTCGAGCGTCTTCGTGTAGCGGTCGGCATTCGTCTTGAAGGCGGCGGCATCGGCCGGATCGGCAGCCGAAAGCGCCTTCTCGATATTCACCACCCAGACCTTGACGTTGACCGGGCTGTTCCAGACATGCGGATCGGTCACGGTCTTGCCGTCCTCTTCCATCGTCCGCGTGTTGATGCCTTCGGAAGCCGTGACCGGCGTGCCCTTGTAGCCGGAAGCGGTGATCAGCCGGTCCATCCAGCCTTCCAGGCCTTCGCCGCTGACGAAGGTGACCTCGGCTGCCTTCAGGTGCTTGGCATCGGCGGGCGAGGGCTCGAATTCATGGGGGTCGCCGTTCGGGCCGACGAGGCTGGTGACGCTGACATGATCGCCGCCGACCTGCTTGACGACATCGGCAAGCACGGTGAAGGAGGCGACGACCTTCAGCGTTTCGGCCGAAGCCGGCATCGCCGAGGCGGCAAGCAGCGCCGGCAGCGCGGCGGAAAGAAGTAATCTGCGGGAAAGCATGGTCAGTCTCCTTGGGTTCAGCCCTTGAGATGGGGGCGGGGGAAAAGGCGCCGGGCAATGCCGGAGGGCGCAAAGAGGATCGAAAGCGTGTAGAGGCTCGCCGCCGTCATGATGATCGTCGGTCCGGAGGCGAGCTCGAGATGGTAGGAGGCGATCAGGCCGAGATAGCCGGACGCCGTGGCGCTGAGGACGGAGATCACCATCATCTGCGGCAGGCTGCGCGACCAGAGCTGGGCAATCGCCGCCGGCAGCATCATCAGGCCGACGGCCATCAGCGTGCCGAGCGCCTGGAAGCTGGCCACCAGATTGAGCACGACGAGCAGCAGGAACAGGAAGTGATAAAGCGGTCCACGGCCGCCGACGGCGCGCAGATAGCCGGGATCGAAACATTCGGTGACCAGCGGCCGGTAGATCACCGCCAGCGCCAGCAGCGTGATCGAGGCGATCGTGCCGATCTGGGTGAGCGCCGGCGTATCGATCGCCAGGATGGTGCCGAACAGCACATGCAGCAGATCGATATTCGAGCCCCGCAGCGAGACGATCAGCACCCCGAGCGCCAATGATGCAAGGTAGAAACTGGCAAAGCTCGCATCCTCCTGCAGCACGGTCATGCGGCTGACGACGCCCGAAAGCAACGCCACCGACAGCCCGGCCACCAGCCCGCCGATCCCCATCGCCGTCAGCGACAGCGAGCCCGCGACCAGATAGCCGATCGCCGCCCCCGGCAGCACCGCATGGCTCATCGCATCGCCCATCAGGCTCATCCGCCGCAGCATCAGGAAGACGCCGATCGGACCGGATCCGAGCCCGAGGCAGAGGCAGGCGACGAGCGCCCGGCGCATGAAGCCATAATCGGCGAAGGGTGCGAGAAAGATGTCGTAGGCGGTCATGCGGCAGGCTCGCAGATGGCGGCTTCCTCGTCCCAGCGCTCGGCCATCGCCCGCGCCGTCATCAGGTTCGCCGCCGACATCACTTCGGATGTCGGCCCCCAGCCGATCAGCTCGCGGGCGATCAGCATCGTCTCGGGAAAATGCGCCCGCACCTGTTCGAAATCGTGCAGCACGGCAATCACCGTGCGCCCGTCGCCATGCCAGCGGGCGACGATATCGAGAAGGTCGCGCGTGGTGCGCGCATCGATTGCGGTAAATGGCTCGTCGAGCAGGATCACCCGGGCATCCTGCAGCAGCAGCCGCGCGAACAGCACGCGCTGAAACTGCCCGGCCGACAGCGAGCCGATATGCCGATTGTCGAAACCATCGAGCCCGACCGCCGAAAGCGCCTCCAGCGCCTTCAGCCGTTCGGCCTCCGAAACGCGCCCGAACGCACCCGCCTGCCGCCATGCGCCGAGCATCACGGTATCGAGAACCGAGATCGGAAACCGCCGGTTTATATCGGCCGCCTGCGGCAGATAGCCGAAATCAAGCCGCGCCAGCCGATGCCGGATCATCCCGGCCGCCGGTCTCAGCTCCCCCACCAGCGCCTTCAAAAGCGTCGACTTCCCCGCCCCATTCGGCCCGGCAATCGCCGTCAGGCTACCCTCGCGGATGCTGCCGGAGACATGATGCACCGCCGGATGCCGGTCATAGGTAACGGTGACATTCTCAAGCTCGATCAGGGGAACACTCACGGCAACACCGCCGCCCAATAGATCGCCAGCCAGAGAGAGGAGATCAGCAACAACACGAAACCGGCGCGCGCAAAGGCGGATTGCCGGAGCAGATTGGGGAGGGGGCGAGGCATTGCAGGCTTTCTAAAATGTAATAACATTACTGTTATGTTGTAACGTTTATGGCAAAAGCGGGGCGGGTGCAAGCGGGGTGGATGCGGTGCCTACGACTTTCCGGTAACCTGTGGGCAAGGGAGTGTCGCCATGAAGGTTTCGATCGAAAAGCAGTGGGAGGATTTTGTCGAGAAATTGGTAGCGCGGGGGCGCTATCGCTCACCTGAAGAGGTCGTCACCACAGGATTGAGCCTCGTCGCGCAGCGGGAGGCGCGGCTGAAAAAGCTGCGCGATATCATTGATGCTTCCATCGCGACCGGTGGCGACGTCAGCGACGACGAGCTGGGTGCTGCGTTGGCAGCGCGGATAGCTGGCCTAAAAACTCAACGCTAGCTAGGATACTCGGTCCTCTCCTCCCTCACTCCTGTGCTTGTCACAGGAATTCAGTCGCCGCGCGTCTGCGCGGCGGGAGAAGTCTTTTCGGCGCAAGGAGTTGGGCCGGCTCTGTGAAGAGCACAGAGATGGGGAAGACCTGTACTCGCGGCCCCCTCATCCGCCCTTCGGGCACCTTCTCCCCGCGGGGGAGAAGGGAGCACCGCGGCTGCCTCTCGCGCCAACATCCCTCTCCCCAGCGGGGAGAGGGCAGGGTGAGGGGCTCCGGGCGCGGTGTATGGTTTCGCCCGCCGCTCAGGCGCGCCCCGGCCGCAGTCTTCGAAACACACCCTCCCAAAACAAAAGCGGCGAACCTCAGTCCGCCGCCCCAATCCTCAAAGCTGCTCGATCATCGCAGCTGCACCCGAAACCGTTGCCTGGCCCGGGCTTTCCTCGACGTTGAGCGACTTCACGACGCCGTCTTCGACGAGCATCGAGTAGCGTTTGGAGCGGACGCCGAGGCCGCCGGCGGAGAGGTCGGCTTCGAGGCCGAGCGCCTTGGTGAAGCCGGCGTCCCAGTCGGCCAGGAAGTGGATCTTGCCGGCGCCGCCGGACTGCTGTGCCCAGGCGCTCATCACGTGCCAGTCGTTGACGGCGACGACGGCGATGTCATCGACGCCCTTGCCGAGAATGGTGTCGCGGTTTTCGAGATAGCCCGGCAGGTGGTTCAGCGTGCAGGTGGGCGTGAAGGCGCCGGGGACGGCGAAGAGCACGACGCGCTTGCCCTTGAACAGCTGCTCGGTCGAGATCTCGACCGGGCCGTCGGCGGTCTTTTCCTTGAAGGTGGCGGCCGGAAGCTTGTCGCCGATTGCGATGCTCATGAAACTCTCCTCGTTGAGATGATGAAGCGGCAGATGCCGCAGGGTCGGTGGGGACTATAGGAGCCGGTCACTCAAAGGCAAGCGGTGTCTCCATGGCGCGGCCGCCGTCGATGACGAGCGCATGCCAGGTCTTGCCCTTGAGCGCATAGTTGCGCGGCAATTTGCCGATCGCGACCGAGGTCGAGAAGGTCTTGCCGTCGCGCTTGCTCATCAGCTGCTTGGTGAAGACATAGCCGTTCGGCCCGGTGACAATCACCTGCGGCGCCGTGTCGCCGCCGCCGGGTAGGGCGATCTCCAGCCACAGCTCCTTCGTGTCGGCGGACATCTTGTGCGACACCACCTGGAAGCCGGACGAGGCCTCTTCGGGAAGGGCTTTCTCCGCCTGTTCCAGCAACGCCTCTTCCTCCGGGCGCGATTGCCGGGCGCTCGAAAGCGGCAACTCGAAGGCCGCCTGGAAGGGCACGCAGAGCTCCTTGCAGATGCCGATGAAGGCGGTGGCCTTGATCGCGCCGGGCGCCCCGTCGCCGTCCGCCTTGAAGGTCAGCGGCAATACGACCGGGGCGTCGTAGCCGATGTCGTCGACCTTGCCGTCGTTGATATGCTTCGGCACCGGATAGCGGATATCCTTCAGCGCCACGCCGCTTTCGGGCGCCACTGTGATCTGCGGCGGAATACCACTGCTGCCGGGCTCGCGCCAATAGGTGATCCAGCCGGGTTTCGGCTCGATCTGCAGCCCGCCATGGATCGTTCCGTCGCGCTCCGGCGGCAGCGCGATCAGCCGCATCCGGCCGCCCTCGTTATCGACCCAGTCGCTCATTTCCGCCTGCGCGGCGGCAGCCAGGCTGAGGAGGGCTGCGGCAGAAAGACCGAGGCCGCGGATAATCCGTCGCGTAAAAGAAATAATCTTCATGGAACAAAGGTTTATCGAAAAGTGCTACAGGCTGCCATATGAGGAGTGATTCTAATTCTTCATTTTCGGTTGATTGATTTGTGACATTGCCCCATGTTTCCTGTGTCGGGGCCTTTTCACGCGGTCTGGCAGCAGGAGGAATTATGTCCTTATCGACGCTGAAGAACAGACGGGAACGCGGCTTTTTCGACGGGCAGTTCCTGATTGCCATGCCCGGCATGGAAGACAGGAATTTTGCGCGCACGGTGGTCTATATCTGCGCGCATTCGGATGCCGGGGCCATGGGCTTCGTCATCAACCGCCCGCAGAGCCTGACCTTTACCGACGTCCTGCTGCATCTCGAAATGATCAAGGACAGCGATTCCATCGTTCTTCCCGATCACGCCCGCGACTTCCCGATCCAGACCGGCGGCCCGGTCGAGAGCGGCCGCGGCTTCGTGCTGCATTCCGATGATTATCTGAGCGATTCCAGCATCCCCGTCAGCGACGATATCTGCCTGACGGCGACGCTCGATATCGTCCGCGCCATCTCCAAGGGCGGCGGTCCCAAGCGCGCCACCATGCTGCTCGGCTATTCCTCCTGGGGTGCCGGCCAGCTGGAAACCGAAGTCGGCAACAATGGCTGGCTGACCTGCGCTGCCAACGAAGCACTGATCTTCGATCGCAGCCTCGACGACAAATACGAGCGAGCTCTGGCGGGCATGGGCGTCACTGCGGCGATGCTCTCTGCTGAAGCTGGCCACGCCTGACTTTCTTCGGAACGAATTCAGATAGCTGACGTTAGTCCTTCCGCAAGCCAGGGCAAGGTCGCCCCGGCGCGATAGGAGGCATCTGATATGGGTAGCACCAGCGACAAGATTTCCGGCAAGACCAACGAGATTGCAGGCAAGGCAAAGCAGGCCGCCGGCAAGGTGACCGGCGACCGCAGCATGCAGGCCAAGGGCGCAGTCCAGGAAGGCAAGGGCAAGGCCCAGGTCGCGGCAGGCAAGGCCAAGGACAAGCTGAAGGACGCCGTCGACCGGATGTAAGCATCCTTCCATTTCCATGACACATGCCTGTTGCGCAGCGGCGCGGCAGGCATTTTTCGTCCGTTCGTGCCGGGGTGCTTCCATGAGACTTTTCGCCTGCGACAACTGTGATCAGGTCGTCCATTTCGACAATCGCCAATGCGTGCGCTGCAATCATCGCCTGGGCTTCCTGCCCGAGGATGTGGCAATGCACGCGCTAGAGCCGCGCGATGACGTGGCCTGGCAGCTGGTCGCGAGGCCGCAGAGGGCGGTGCGCTTCTGCGCCAATGCCGCTCTCGATATCTGCAACTGGCTGACCTCGGCCGATGATCCCAATCCTTTCTGCATCGCCTGCCGGCATAACCGGCTGGTGCCCAACACAAATACGCAGGACGGCATCGACCGCTGGCGCCGCATCAGTCAGGCGCAGCGCCATCTCTTCTATTCGCTGCTGCGCTGGCACTTGCCGCATCCCGACCGCGAGGAAGATCCGCAGGGCGGGCTGGTCTTCGACTTCCTGGAGGACGTGGTGCAGAACGACGGCAATGTCGTGCCCGCCATGACCGGCCACGAGGAGGGGCTGATCGCCATCCGCGCCGCCGAGGCCGACGACGTGACGCGCGAGCTGGCGCGCAACGCCATGGACGAGCCCTACCGCACGCTGCTCGGCCACTTCCGCCACGAGACCGGGCATTTCATCTGGAACAAGTTGGTGCGTGACCGCAATGGCTTCGATGCCTTCCGCGCGGTCTTCGGCGACGAGCGCCAGGATTATGGCGTCGCCCTTCAGAACCACTATGCCAATGGCGCGCCGCTCGGCTGGCAGGAGAGCTTCATCAGCGCCTATGCCGCCTCCCATCCCTGGGAGGATTTCGCCGAGTGCTTCGCCCACTACCTGCATATCGTCGATACGCTGGAGACGGCGCGCGCCTTTGGCATCGCCATCGATCCGCGCGGTCACGAGGAGATGGCGGCGGAAGTCGATTTTCAGCCTTACAGGGCCAAGGATGCCGAACAGCTCGCCAGCGCCTGGATCCCGCTCAGCGTCGCCATCAATGCCATCCAGCGCAGCATGGGCCAGCCGGATTCCTATCCTTTCGTGCTCTCGCCGCCCGTCATCGCCAAGCTCGACTATGTGCACGCCCTGATCCAGGGCGCCAACATGGAGTGGCAGCGCGCGGCGGCCTGATCAGGCGGGCGTCTTCAGTAGGCCGCTTGCGAGCTGCTTGAACGCTTCGACGGCCTTCGCGAAGACCTCGGCGGAATCCTTTTCCGCGGCGATCCACAGCGCCGCATTCAGCGCCGCGCCGTTATAGAGGCGGGCGGCAGCTTCCGCATCGACAGGTTTGACCGTGCCTTCATTGATCAGCGCCTGGATCGTCGCCGCCGTCGTCGTCAGGCAGGCGTTCTGGCTCGGCCATTGCGAGGGATCGCCGAGAACGGCGGGACCGTCGAGCAGCATGATGCGCTGGATCTCCGGCTCGAGCGCCATCTCGATATAGGCGATCCCCTCGGCCAGAAAGCCCTCCCAGCGCGTCGGTGCCTGTTTCTGCGCAGCGCACATCCGCACCAGCATTTCCGCATCGATCTGGTCGATCACCGCCTGCAGCAGACCCTTTTTGTCGCCGAAATTATGATAGAGCGCGCCGCGCGTCAGTCCGGCCTCGGCGGTGAAATCATCCATCGAGGATGCGGCGTAACCCTTTGTCGCAAAAGCCTTCCGGCCCGCCTGGATAAGCTTGGCCCGGGTCTCTTCCATCATTTCCGCGCGGCGTTTTCCAACCACGGCACTCTCCTGAAATCGAACATACGTCTCGTATGCATATTGACATACGAGACGTATGCAAACATATACGCATACGGAGCGTATATCAAAATCGCTGCCACTTGTTAAGTGCGGACCTCACCACAGATCACGGTGCAAGGCCGGGCAGGCGCGTGTCTGCCCGCGGGGTCCGCTTTGTCATCAGGAGTTAGACATGACCAAACGCGAAGCAATCTTTCCGGCTGACCGCCACGCCCTCTACACCGCGCACCGCTATTCCGCGGCGGTGCGTTCAGGTGACCTGCTGTTCGTCTCCGGCCAGGTCGGCAGCCGCGCCGACGGTTCGCCGGAGCCGGATTATGAGCGGCAGGTGACGCTCGCCTTCGAAAACCTCAATGCCGTGCTGAAAGCTGCCGGCGCGACGTTCGAGGACGTCATCGACGTCACCAGCTTCCACACCGATCCGCAAAACCAGTTCGAGACCTTCATGGCGATCCGCGAGACCTTTCTCGGCGAAGCGCCTTATCCCACCTGGACCGCCGTCGGCGTCAACTGGCTGGCCGGCTTCGATTTCGAGATCAAGGTGATCGCGCGGGTGCCGCAGGCCTGAATGCACAAAAGCAAAAGACCCGGCCTTGCGCCGGGTCTTTCTTTCACTGTGAAGCAAGCGCTCTCAGAAGTCGCGTTCCAGACGCACGAAGCCTTCGACGTAATGCGAGTCGTCGGTGCCCGGGAAGTCGTGGTTCTCGGCCACGTAGGTTGCCGCCGTATGCAGGGTGAGGTCGTCGACGATCTTGTAGTCGAGCGTCACGCCGCCGCGCCACATGCTGCCGCCGTGATATTCGTCGTCGGCTTCGCGGATCCGGCCGCTATATTGCGCTTCCGGCGTGATGGTGAACTTGTCGTTGATCTTCAGCGCATATTGCGCGATCACCGACCATTCGCTGGCCTGGTAGTAAGTATTGGGTCCGCTCGAATAGATGCCGGCAAGTTCGAAGACGCCGGGGCCGATTTCCGCGCCCATGCGCGCCGTCACGGAACCGTCCTGCATGGCGGCGTCGTAGCCGCCATAGACCTGCCAGGTAAAGACGCCTGCCTTGCCGCCGATCATCGCGTCGATGCCGAGACCGCTTTCGGCTCCGTCGAAGTCTGCAGGCAGTTCATCGAGCGACAGGCCGGCATTGAAGCTGTCGCTGTCATATTCGTAGCGGATCGCATTCCATTTGGTGTCGTTGCCGGTCATCAGATCGGATTCACCGGAAAAGTCGTTGTCCCACCAGCTGGCGAAGCGGCCGGCGCGGATGCCCGCGAGCTCCATATAGGCTTCGTCGATGATCGTGTTATCGGTGCCATAGGCCGCGGCGTTCGACCAGCCGACAAACTCGGTCGTGTGCGTGGCCGGTCCACCGCCGCCGTAATAGTTGGATTCGAGCACGATGCGGCTCGTCAGCGGGCCATATTCGGTATCGCTCTTGGCGTCGAAGCTCACATGGGCGCGGGTATGGCTTTCCCAGTCCTGATCGCCGGCGCCACCCGGCCCGTTGTTCTCATAGCCGTCCCCAAAGCCATAGCCGACTTCGAAGCGCAGATAGCCGCCGATCTTCAGGCAGGTCTCGGTGCCCGGTATGTAGAAGTAGCCCGTTCCGTACGCGTCGCAGACGCGGACATATTCCACGGGTTCCGGCTCGGCAGCGACGATGGCGTCGGCAGCCTGGGCGCCGGATACTGCTGCGAATGCAGCAGCGGAGCCGAGAAGAAGGCTCTTGATGTTCATGCTTGTCTCCGTTTCAGAGCCCACCTTGCGGTTGGCTCGCATGTGGCGCGAGGCGTGCGGTGCCGCGAGGGGGACGCCGGAGAGGGAACGCGCCGATTGGCAACGGAAACAGTAAGCTCGCTGGGAGCCGGTTTCGTCAATTATATGCTAAACGCACATGTATAAAAAAGTGGCAAAGCGCCTCAAACGTGACGCCTTTGTCACATCGTTCTGTCGCAATTTGCAATCAGAAGGAAGTGTTTCGCGGGAAAATTCCCGCGAAAAGATATTCTCGGCTCAAGCCCGCTTCGTCAGCGGAAAGCGTTCCTTCAGCAGCCGCAGAACCGATTCCGACGGCATCGGCGGGCCGAAGAGGTAGCTCTGGCCGTAGCTGCAGCCCATCTTCGCCAGCTCGATCGCATCCTCGTTGGATTCGATCCCCTCGGCCACCACCTTCATGTCGAGTTCGCGGGCCATGTTGATGACCGAGCGCAGGATGGTCGCCTTCTTGTCGCTGTCGTCGCGCACCAGCGCCTTGTCGAGCTTGATCGTGTCGAACGGGAAGCGGGTGAGGTAGGAGAGGGACGAATAGCCGGTGCCGAAATCGTCGAGCGCCAGGCCGAGGCCCGCTTCCTTGAGCTTCTGCAGCACCAGGCGCGCCTGTTCCGGGTTCTCCATCACCATCGATTCCGTTAGCTCCAGCTTCAGACGCGAGGGTTCGCAATGCGTCTTGGCAAGCACCGAGCGCACGTCGTCATAGAGTTCGTTGTTGAGCAGCTGGACGCTGGATAGATTGATCGAAACGAAGATCGGCAGTTCGCCGGTCTGGTTCTGCCAGCCCATCAGGTCGTTGGTCGCCTGCTCGAGCGCGAAGAGGCCGAGCGGGCCGATAATGTCGGAAGCCTCGGCGATCGGGATGAATTCCGACGGCGGGATATTGCCGCGCTTCGGATGTTCCCAGCGCATCAGTGCCTCGAAACCGGCGATCTCGACATTCTCCAGCCCGGCGATCGGCTGGTAGACCATCGACAGTTCCTTGCGCTCGATGGCGCGACGGAGGTCGGATTCCAGCTGCAGACGGTCGGCGCCGAAATCGCGGAAGGCGGGGCGGAACGGCTCGACGCGATTGCCGCCGGCGCGTTTGGCGCGATACATCGCAAGCTCGGCATCGCTCAGCATGCCCGATGCGTTTTCCTGCTGGTCCACCCAGGAGGCGAGGCCGATCGACGCGGTCAGGATGATCTCGCGGTTCGAGAAGTTGATCGGCACCATGATCGCCTTGCTGATCGCATCGGCAAAATCGGCGATCTTCGCCGGGTCGCGTTCGGAGACCAGGATCAGGCCGAACTGGTCGCCGGCAAGGCGCGCCAGCGTATCCTGCTGCTTCAAGAGGCGGCGAAGGCGGCGCGTCAGCGCGATCAGGATGTTGTCGCCGGCAGCAACGCCGAGCGCGTCGTTGACCAGCTTGTAGCGGTCGATATCGATCACCATTACCGTCGGCCGCAGTGTCTCGCCCGAAGGCGCCAGCGCCAGAACGGATTGCAGGCGGTCGAGGAAGAGCTGGCGGTTCGGCAGGCCGGTCAGGTTGTCGTGCAGCGCGTCATGGAGCAGCCGCTCGACGGAGTTCTTCTGTTCGGTGACATCGACGATCGTGCCGACGCAGCGGATGATCTCGCCGTTGGAGCCGAGCACCGGCCGGGCACGGATCAGCAGCCAATGGAAATGGCCGTCCTCGGCGCGGATGCGGAATTCGTGGTTCAGACGCCCGCGACGATGTTCGAGCAGAACGTCGAGCGTGGCGCGGAAACGGTCGCGGTCGTCAGGGTGCAGGCGAGGCAGCCAGTTGCGCGCTGCCCCATGCATGGTTCCCGGTGAGAGCCCGAGCTTGACGGAAACGTCGGGGATGGTGACGACGCGGTCGCGCGCCACGTCCCAGTCCCAGACCATGTCGCCGGAGCCGGTGAGTGCGAGAGACTGCCGCTCCAGATCGGAGAACAGACCCTGCTGGAACGCGCCGCCTGCAAAGGCGTGCTGCATGACGGTGAAGCCGATCAGCAGCACGATGAGGACGAGGCCGCCGCCGAGCGCCGGCTGGATGATATCGTTGTCGAGCCGTCCGGTGATCGTCAGCCACGCCCCGAAGATCCAGACGAGGATCAGCGCCCAGGCGGGCACCAAGAGGATGGCGCGGTCATAGCGGTTGAGGCCGAGATAGACGATCAGCACCAGACCCATCGTCGCCGTCAGCGCGAAGGAGAGGCGGGCGATACCGGCGGCGATCGACGGGTCGTAGATCGCCACGCCGAAGAGCAGGGCAAGGCCGAGCACCCAGGCGAGCGTCGCATAGCCGAGATGCGTGTGCCAGCGGTTGAGGTTCAGATAGGTGAACAGGAAGATCACGAAACTCGAGGCGAGCGCCACTTCGGCGCAGGCACGCCATATTCGCTGGTCCGCCGAGGCGATGCTGATCAGCTTGCCGAGGAAGCCGAAGTCGACGCAGATATAGCCGAGTACCGCCCAGGCGAGTGCGGCCGTCGCCGGCAGCATCGAGGTTCCCTTGACGACGAACAGGATCGTCAGGAACACCGCCAGCAGACCGGCAATGCCGAGCACGATGCCGCGATAGAGCGTGAAGGCGTTGATCGTGTCCTTGTAGGCGTCGGGTTCCCAGAGGTAGATTTGCGGCAGATCGGGGCTGGTGAGCTCGGCGACGAAGGTGATGACGGCGCCCGGGTTCAGCGTGATGCGGAAGACGTCGGCCTCGTCGCTCGGCTGCCGGTCGAGCGCAAAGCCCTCGCTCGGCGTGATTGCCATGATGCGCTGCGAGCCGAGATCCGGCCAGAAAAGCTTGGAATTGACGAGGCGGAAATGCGGGGCGACGATGACGCGCTCCAGCTGCTCTTCCGAAACGTTGGCCAGCGCGAATACCGCCCAGTCGCCCTGGTGGTTGTCCGAGCTGGCACGTACCTCAATACGGCGCCGGATACCGTCGGCACCGGCCGCGGTGGAAACCTGGAAGGCCTCGCCCTGGTTGGCATAGATTTCGGTAGTCTTGGTCAGGTCGAGCGCCGTGTCGTCACGCGAAATCTTGACCGGTTCAGCCGCATGCGCGGTGCCTGCAGCCAGCGCAAGCACCGACAGGAAGAGGGCTGCGATCACCGCGATCAATCGGCCGGACGGTGATAGGTGCAGCATGCGGTTCGTGGTCATCGGCTGTCGGTTTTCCTGCCTGTATCCGCGTCGGTGGCGAGCAGTGAAAACATCACATGGTCATGCCACTGACCGTTTATTTTCAAGTATCCGCGCAGATAGCCTTCCCGCTGAAACCCGGCTTTTTCAAGCAGGCGAATGCTCCGTGCGTTGTCTGGAATACAGGCTGCTTCGATACGGTGCAACTCAAGCCCTGCGAAGATATAGGGTATAACCAACTGAAGTGCGGCGAACATATGGCCCTGGCCGGCGTGCCTCTCGCCCATCCAGTAGCCGATCATGCAGCTCTGCGCCGCCCCTCGGCGGATATAGCCGATGGTGATGCCGCCTAGCAGTTCCATCTCGGGCTTGGAAAACAGGAAGAGCGGGATCGCCTGTCCGGAAGCATATTCCTGCTTGCCGCGAATGACGCGGGCGCGGAAGGCGCCTTCCGTCAGTTCGTCACGCCGCCAGGTCGGCTCCCAGGGCTCCAGGAACCGGCGGCTGTCCGAGCGCAGCCTGTGCCACTGGTTGAAGTCCTGATAGCGGGGCAGCCGCAGCGCATAGCGGCTGTTTTCCAGCTCGACTGCTTCCGGCTGCCGCGACAGGAACCGAAAAACCGATTTGGGCATCGATCACTCCCGGCGGGCTGAAAGCGGTCTAGCGGCTTGCTTGCTTGGACTGCGGCACCGTGGCGGAAAGCGATGCGGCGATGTCTTCCATCGGGGCAAGCTGCTCCAGCGGGCCGATCGCCGAAAGCGTCGGAACGGTATCGAAGAACAGCCGGCCGGCGAGGTCGGTGAGGCGCTCGACGGTGATGCCTTCAAGGCGTTCCATCATCTCCTGGTTGGAGATCGGGCGGCCGTAAAGCATCATCTGGCGGGCGATCTGACCGGCGCGGGCGGCCGGGCTTTCCTGGCCCATCAAAAGCTGGGCGCGGATCTGGGCGCGGGCGCGCTCGATTTCCTTCTGCTCGATCGACGAGGCCGACTTGTGCAGCTCGTCGATGATGACGGGCACCAGCTCCGGCAGGTTCTCGCCGCCGGTCGCGGCATGGATGCCGAAGATGCCGGTATCGGAAAAGCCCCAGTGGAAGGCATAGATCGAGTAGCAGAGGCCGCGGATTTCGCGCACTTCCTGGAACAGGCGGGAGGACATGCCCCCGCCGAGGATATTGGCGAGGATCTGCGAACAGTAGAAGTCGCGGGCGTGATAGGCCTTGCCCTCGAAGCCGAGCAGGATCTGCGCGTCCATCAGGTCGCGCGTCTCGCGCACGTTGCCGCCGATATAGCGGGCGGGCTCCATGACGGGCGGGGCGCTCGGCGAGGTCGGCAGGCTGGCGAAGCGCTGCTCCACCATCTTCACGAACTCGTCGTGCTTTACGGCACCGGCCGCGACGACGAACATGCGGTCCGTCGTGTAGTTGCGGCTGAGATAGGTGCGGATCTGCTGCGGTGAGAAGGAGACGACGGTCTCCGGCGTGCCGAGGATCGGCCGGCCGAGCGTCTGGTCGCGATAGGCGGTCTCCGAGAACTTGTCGAAGACCACGTCGTCGGGCGTGTCGTTGGCGGCGTTGATTTCCTGCAGGATGACCTGTTTTTCGCGCTCCAGCTCATCTTCCTCGAAAGCCGATTCCGTCAGGATGTCGGCGAGGATATCGATGGCGAGCGGCACGTGATCCTTGAGGACACGGGCGTAATAGGAGGTGGTTTCGGTCGATGTCGCGGCGTTCACTTCGCCGCCGACATCCTCGATTTCTTCGGCGATATCGCGCGCCGAGCGGCGCGCGGTTCCCTTGAAAGCCATGTGTTCGAGCAGGTGGGCGATGCCATGCTCGTCTTCCGTCTCGTTGCGCGAACCTGATTTGATCCAGACCCCGAGCGCGGCACTTTCAAGGTGCGGCATGGTCTGGGTCACTACTGTCAGCCCGGATTTGAGCCGGGTGCACTCAACTGTCATTGGCTATCTTTCTGCGCCTGCCGAATTACGTCCGGGCATGCTTGCCGATAAAGCTTTCAACGGCCTTAAGTTCCGGATCGATGACTTGGAAGCGCTCCTCCTTAAGCATCAGATCAGCAAGCCACGTCGGGAGCGCCGGGTCAATACCGGAGGCGGATTTTACGGCCGCCGGGAACTTAGCCGGGTGGGCTGTCGCCAGCGTCACCATCGGCGTGTTCGGCTTCTCGTGCTTGGCCGCAACAAAGACGCCGATCGCCGAATGCGGATCGAGCAGATAGCCGGTTTCGGCATGCGTCTGCTTGATCGTCTGGGCCACCTGCTTCTCGCTGGCGCGGCCGGCGCGGAAGTCCTTCTTGATGGCGGCAAGCGCCTTCGAGGAGATCTCGAAACCGTTCGATTGCTTCAAGCTGTCCATCGCATGGCGCACCTTCGAGGCGTCGCGGTCATAGGCTTCGAACAGCAGGCGTTCGAAGTTCGACGAGATCTGGATATCCATCGACGGAGAGGTGGTCGCCTTGACCTCCTTCATGTCGTAGCGGCCGGTCTTCATCGTCCGAGCCAGGATGTCGTTCTCGTTGGTGGCGATGACCAGTTTGCCGATCGGCAGGCCCATCTTCTTGGCGGCGTAACCGGCGAAGATATCCCCGAAATTCCCCGTCGGTACGGTGAACGAAATCTTTCGGTCCGGACCGCCGAGCGCAACCGCGGTCGTGAAGTAATAGACGATCTGGGCCATGATGCGCGCCCAGTTGATCGAGTTGACGCCGGACAGCTTCACCTTGTCGCGGAAGGCGCCGTCGTTGAACATCGCCTTCACGAGGTTCTGGCAGTCGTCGAAATTGCCGTTGACGGCGAGCGCGTGAACGTTCGGCGAGGTCGAGGTCGTCATCTGGCGCTGCTGCACCGGCGACACCTTGCCATGCGGGAAGAGGATGAAGATGTCGGTGCGCTCGCGCCCGGCAAAGGCGTCGATCGCGGCACCGCCGGTATCGCCCGAGGTGGCGCCGACGATGGTGGCGCGCTCGCCGCGCTTCTCCAGCGCGTAGTCCATCAGCCGTGCGAGCAGCTGCATCGCCACGTCCTTGAAGGCGAGCGTCGTGCCGTGGAAGAGCTCCATCACGAAGCTGTTCGGGCCGGTCTGCACCAGCGGCGCGATTGCCGGGTGGCGGAAGGTGCCATAGGCCTCGTCGATCATGGCGCGGAACGTATCGGCCGGGATTTCGCCATTGGTGAAGGGCGAGAGAATCGTGAACGCGATCTCCTGATAGCTCTTGCCGCGCAGCGCCCGGATGTCCTTCTTGGAGAAGTGCGGCCATTCACGCGGAACATAGAGACCGCCGTCGCGGGCAAGACCCGTCAGAAGCGCATCGCAAAAGCCGAGGGAAGGGGCTTCGCCGCGGGTCGAGATATAGTCCACGTTCTTCATCCTTGACGTTATGGCCGGAGGAAATCCGGAGAAGGAAAGCAAGCCCCCGGAATGATGCGGGCTGAAATGTGCATCAAAACGGTGCTTACCCAATCGATTTTTCTTTGCGCCGCTGATATAGACCATCGCAAACTGTGACGAAAGGCCTTGCAAACGCGACTTCGGGCCTGCCAAAAAACTTTGTAAGAGGGTGGAATAATCGTGTTCGGCAAAGTCTCGCGTCTCATCGTTTCCGCATCGTTGGCCGCTCTTCTCGCAAGCTGCAATTCCCTTGGAATGGGCGGCGACAGCAAGCCGGCAGAGACCCCGGCGCAGCCGAGCGGCAATGCCCAGATCATGCCGATGGCGCCGCAGAATCCGTCTTCCAACGACCCGTCGATCGGCACCGCCACCAACGCTTCCGGCAATGTCCAGCGCGTCGTTCAGGGCGCCTGCCCACAGATTTACATGCGCGATCAGGACGCGATCTTCCGCACCTATGCCAAGGGCGGCAAGAAGCCTGTCGTCAACAGCGCCGCCGGCCAGCAGGATACGCAGCCGACCGACCAGATCGTCTATCAGGCCTCCTTCGCCGATTACACGCGCCAGTGCACGCTGAACGACCAGAACCTGACGATGACCATCGTCGCGCAGATTCGCGTGCTCGCCGGTCCGGCCGGCGGTTCCGGCACTGTGTCGCTGCCGATCCGCATCAGCGCCGTCGATAGCCAGGGTGCGATCAACAGCGAAACCGTGCCCTTCACCGCGCAGATCCCGCCTGGCCAGACCTCGACGCAGGTTCTCTTCCGCCACGACGGCTTCAAGCTGCCGGTCGGCTCGGGCGCGCTGGTGCGCGTCAATATCGGCTTCGATCAGGGCAACGCCCCGAAGACCAAGAAGAAAGCCAAGAGCTCGTAACGCGCCGCTTGTTTCAGCCCTCCCGTCATGCTTCTGTCATGGCGGGAGAGATTAGATCGTGAAAATCGGCATCGTTCTCAATCCGGCGTCCGGAAGGCGGGGCAGGCGGCTGTTCTGGTCCGCGTTGCGGCGTGCGCTCGAGGCACGCTCGGCCGATATCAGCCTGCGTGAGACCAAGGGTTTCGGCGATGCCGAAAGGCATGGACGCGAGCTCGCCGAAGACGGTTGCGACCTGGTGCTCGCTGTCGGCGGCGATGGCACGGTCGGCGAGGTCGCCGGCGGCATCCTGCGCTCGCA
Organism: Rhizobium sp. BG4; assembly: GCF_016864575.1. NCBI lineage: Bacteria > Pseudomonadati > Pseudomonadota > Alphaproteobacteria > Hyphomicrobiales > Rhizobiaceae > Rhizobium > Rhizobium sp. BG4. The sequence continues at coordinate 946,083 of NZ_CP044125.1, read as the reverse complement.
TCGCCCGGGCGCCGTCTTCTCCTTCATCCCGACAGGCACCGGCTGCGATTTCGCCCGCAATTTCAAGATCCCCCGTGAACCCGCCAGGATCGCCGAGCATCTCGTCACCGCGCCGGTGCGATCGGTCGATGCCGGTTTGCTCACCTGCGAGACCGAAGATGGCCTGACCTGCACCCGGCACTTCATCAATATCGCGAGCTTCGGCGTCTCCGGCGAGATTGTGCGCGCCGTCAACGAGGCGCGCCGCGGCCGCAAGCTGCCGGGGCGGATGGTTTTCTTCTATCACAGCCTCCGGGAGATCCTGCGCTACAAGCCGCTCAGCATCCGCCTGCGCCTCGATGGCGAGGATGTCTATGATGGTCCGGTCACCGCTGTCGCGATCGCCAACGGCGCCTGGTTCGGCGGCGGAATGAAGGTGGCGCCGGAGGCTGATGTCGCCGACGGCGTCTTCGATGTGGTGATCATCAAGGGGGCAGCGCGGCTCAAGGTGCTGACGCTGATGAACAGCATCTATAGCGGCCGTCACGTGAAAAGCCCGCTGGTCAGCACCCACCGGGCCCGGCTCGTCGAGGTCTGGCCGGCCGGTGAGGCCGCATCCATCGACAGCGATGGCGAGGCGCCGGGCCATATCCCGGCGCGTTTCGAGGTGCTGCCCGGGGCAGTCAACCTCCTCGTCTGATCAGAGCACGCCTTCCCATTCGGAAAGTGCTGCAACGACGCCCGGCAGATCGCTCATACGCGAAATCACCGTTTCGGCGCCGGCATCGGTCAGATGGTCGGCATGCGAGGGATAGCTGTGCGAAGCGCCGGTAAAGCCGATGACCCGCATGCCGGCACTGCGCGCCGCATGGACGCCGTGGATCGAATCCTCGACGACGACGGTGCGCGACGGCGAAACGCCGAGCTTCTCCGCGCCATGCAGGAAGATATCCGGCTTCGGCTTGACGCGATCCGGTCCAAGATCCTTGGCCGAGAAGATATGCGGCGCAAACAGCGGCTTGAGGCCGACCTTGCCGAGCATCATGTCGAGACGGTGGGAGCTGGAATTGGAGCAGATGCAGCGCTTCAGCGGCAGCTTCGAAACCGCAGCCTCGACACCGGCGATCGCCTGCACTTCGCTTTCGAGCTTCAGGTCGAGCAGCTTCTCGGACTTGTCGAGCAGCGAGGCCGAAAGCGGAATGCTCGCTTCCTTCTCGACCTGCAGCAGGATGTTCTTCCAGGTCATACCGGCAAAACGCTCGGCCATTTCCTCGGGGCTGATCGGATAACCGGCTTCGGTCAGAAGCCCGGACTCGACTTGCGCCGCAATGATTTCGGAATCGACCAGAACGCCGTCGCAGTCGAAGATAATAAGGTCGAAGCCTTGCATATTCTTCCAGCCTTGTTTGGGGACGCCGCCGTTTACACGATGGAACGGAAAATCTCAACGGGCAGGGCGGCATGGCTGCGATGCGCGCTGTGGGCGGCTGTGTTTAGTCCGCCGGAAACAGCTGCAGAAACTGCCGCTCGCCTTCCGGGGAGAAGATCACCGACCGGCTTTCCGCCGTTCGCCGCGCCCAGCCCTTGTCGAAGAAATTTGAAAGCAGCGCCTTGCCGAGGCTGCCAGCCAGATGCGCGCGCCGCTCGCTCCAGTCGAGGCAGGAGCGGCAGAGCGGCCGCCGCGACGATTTCAGGCCGTGCAGGTCGATGCCGATGCACTTGAACCGGTCTTCGCCCTTCTCGGTCACCACCAGCCCGTCTCCGATGGCATCGATCGCGCCTGAGGCGATCAGGCTGTCCAGCATCCGCACGCCATAGTCGCCGGCAAGGTGGTCGTAGCAGATGCGCGCCTTGCGCAGCGCCGGTTCCTTCGGTCCCGGCTGATGCCGAAGATGCCCGCGCCCGGCCGCAAAGCCCATGATGCTTTCCAGCAGTTTGCCCACCGCGTCGTCGGCCAGCGCGAAATAGCGATGCCGCCCCTGCTTGCGCTGCGCCAGCAGGCCACCGGCTTCGAGCTTGGCAAGATGCGTGCTCGCCGTCTGCAGCGTGATGCCGCCGGCCGCGGCAAGCTCCGTCGCCGTCAGCGCCTTGCCGCCCATCAGCGCCGTCAGCATGTTGGCGCGGGCGGGATCGCCGATGAGCGAGCCGATCTGTGCGATGTCTGGTCCTTCTTTCATACTTCGATCGTAACCGAAGCATGCCGGTGCCGCAACATGGCAAAACTCTTCTCACAACGACAGGAGAAAGAGATGCTCACCTGCTTCATCCGCTACGAGATCGACCCGTTCAAGAAGGAGGCCTTCGCCGAATATGCCCGCAACTGGGGCCAGGCCATCCCGAGGAACGGCGCCGATCTTATCGGCTATTTCGCCCCGCATGAGGGCTCGCTGACGACGGCTTACGGCGTCTACAATATCGAGAGCCTGGCCGCCTACGAGGCCTATCGTGCCAGGCTCGCCGCCGATCCTCTCGGCCGCGAGAACTACGAATTTGCCAAACGCGAGCGCTTCATCCTGAAGGAAGACCGCATCTTCCTGAAGAATGTCTCCGCTCCCCATGCCGAGCTGGTGCTGCCATGATCGCCGTCATCTTCGAAGTCGTGCCCTTCATGGGCGAGCGCCACAAGTATCTCGATCTCGCCGGGGGATTGCGCGGCGAACTCGAGAGCATGGATGGCTTCATCTCCATCGAGCGCTTCGAGAGCCTGACCATGCGCGGCAAGATCCTCTCGCTGTCCTTCTGGCGCGATGAGGAGGCCGTCAAGAACTGGCGCAACCGCGAGGCCCACCGCAACGCCCAGGCCGCCGGCCGCAACGGTGTCTTCGCCGACTACCGCCTGCGCATCGGCCATATCGTGCGCGACTACGGCATGTTCGAGCGGGACGAGGCGCCAGAGGACAGCCGCAGGGTTCATGACGCAGCAGGCGCCTGAAGCGGATATCAACGAGGGCGTGCCGGTAGTTCTGCCGGCATTCCATTACTGGTAGAATAGAACTTGGATATCACTATCATCTAAAGTATATAAGGTATTATTTTACTGTCACGAAGCCGTGAAAGCGCTTCCATGCTTACGGTATATTATCGAATTTCCCGCATAACGGATTTATATTTTAGATCCGAGGCATATTCCTAATGCGTGTTTTTCGTCCCTTTCTCAAGGACCGGCGCGGCAATTTCGGCGTGATGACAGCAATTCTCATGGTGCCGCTCCTGGGTGCCGCAGGCATCGCCGTCGACTACAGCAACGAAAGCGAAATGCACACCGAGCTGATGGAGGCCGCAGACGCTGCCGCCCTCGGCGCGATCGCTCCCGATACCGCCGGTTACAAGGCCGTCCAGGCCATGACCGGCGATGGCGAGATCACCGTGGCCGAGGCGGACGCCAGGGACATGTTCATGGCGCAGCGCTCCAGCGGCCTCAGCCAGTCGCTCTCCGACCTGCCGCTCAACATCACGATCAAGGTCGCGAAGGCAAGCGGCGTCGTCACCTCGACCGTCAATTTCAGTGTCGATGCGCCGACCACCTTCATGAAGGTTCTGGGCGTCGACACGATGACCGTCGCAGGCACGGCCACGGCGACGAGCGGCGGCATGTCGAGCGCCAGCTACACGGATTTCTATCTGCTGCTCGACAACACGCCCTCGATGGGTATCGGCGCGACACAGGCCGATATCGACGCACTGGTGAAGGCGACCGCCAATTCCCCGGATGCCGCCGGCCGCAACTGTGCCTTCGCCTGCCACATGGTCTGGGGCAGCGGCGTCGAAAACACCGACAGCGATTACATCATCGCCCGCGCCAACGACATCACGCTGCGCATCGACGTGGTCACCGATGCGGTCAAGGGTCTGATGGACGATGCCGCCGAGGAAACGCAGCCGAACCAGTACCGCTTCGCCGCCTATACGTTCGGTGCGGCAGCCTCCGAAACCGCGCCCTATTACAGCATCTCGCGCATCGCCAGCCTGACCGGCGACCTCTCGACGATGCGCAACGCCATCGGCCAGATCAGCCTGATGACGACGCAGCACCACCAGTTCAACGAGGATGCGCTGACGAGCTTCGATACGGCGCTGACCAGCATCGGCAAGGAGATCAAGACGGATGGCGGCACCGGCGCCAGCACCGGCGACCGCCAGGAAGTCGTCTTCTTCGTCACCGACGGCATGGGCGACAGCCGCAGGGACAGCTGCACCGGCGGCTCCTGGTGGTCCAATCCCGACCGCTGCCTGCAGCCGATCGACCCGAAACTCTGTTCGGCGCTGAAGGACCGCGGCATCAAGGTGGCGGTGCTCTACACCACCTACCTGCCGATCCCCACGGATCCGATCTGGAACCAGGCGATCAACCCCGTCTTCGCCAAGAATATCGGCCCCAATCTGAAAGCCTGCGCCACCGAGGGATTGTTCTTCGAGGTGAAGCCGACCGATGACATGGCCGCCTCGATGTCGGCCTTGTTCAGCAAGGCGGCGAGTGCCACGAGCGGCCTCAGGCTGACGAATTGAGGGAAGGCGGGCAGGGGGCCCGCCTTCTTCGTTTTATGCGTGTATCTTTTGAATAATTTCCCGAAATCGTTCACCGCTTCAGGCTTTGGTAACCAAACTGGGTAACCATAACGATCAGTAAAAAGCGTAAGTGTATGAGCGAGTATCATAATGGCGTCTGTCTTTCCGCTTGCCGATCTGAAGGCCTCCGCAAAATCGGATTCCTGGATCGACACGATCATCAAGGGTGATTGTGTCGCTGCCCTCGAGGCCCTGCCGACCAATTCCGTCGATGTGATTTTCGCCGACCCGCCCTATAACCTCCAGCTCGGCGGCACGCTGCACCGTCCCGACCAGTCGCTGGTCGATGCCGTCGACGACGAGTGGGATCAGTTCGCCTCCTTCGAAGCCTATGATGCCTTCACGCGCGCCTGGCTGCTCGCCTGCCGCCGCGTTCTCAAGCCGACGGGCACGATCTGGGTCATCGGCTCCTATCACAACATCTTCCGCGTCGGCGCCACGCTGCAGGATCTCAATTTCTGGATTCTCAACGACATCGTCTGGCGCAAGACCAACCCGATGCCGAACTTCAAGGGCCGCCGTTTCCAGAACGCCCATGAAACGATGATCTGGGCGAGTCCGGATGCCAAGGCCAAGGGCTACACCTTCAATTACGATGCGATGAAGGCTGCCAATGACGACGTGCAGATGCGCTCGGACTGGCTGTTCCCGATCTGCAGCGGCGGCGAGCGCCTGAAGGGCGACGACGGCAAGAAGGTCCACCCGACCCAGAAGCCGGAAGCGCTGCTGGCTCGCGTCATCATGGCCTCGTCGAAGCCCGGCGACGTGATCCTCGATCCGTTCTTCGGCTCGGGCACCACGGGTGCCGTTGCCAAGCGCCTCGGCCGCCACTTCGTCGGCATCGAGCGCGAGCAGGATTATATCGATGCGGCATCCGCCCGCATCGCCGCCGTCGAGCCGCTCGGCAAGGCGGAACTGACGGTCATGACCGGCAAGAAGCAGGAAGTGCGCGTTGCCTTCAACGTTCTCGTCGAAAGCGGCCTGATCAAGCCCGGCCAAGTGCTGCATGACGCCCGCCGCCGCTACAGCGCGATCGTCCGCGCTGACGGCACCGTGGCTTCCGGCGGTGACGCTGGCTCCATTCATCGCCTTGGGGCTAAGGTCCAGGGTCTTGATGCATGCAACGGATGGACCTTCTGGCATTACGAAGACGGGCAGACCCTGCGCCCGATCGACGATCTCCGGTCCGTCATCCGCAGTGATCTGGCAAAGGCGGAATAACGTAAGCCTTTACCGGTCGAGACTACCTTCTTCCGGTTTTTGTACCTCCAGTTACGGAAGAAGGCCCATGGCGCCCGGGGATCAACACCCCGGGCGTCTTCTTTTTCGGCTTACCGCTGCAGCAGCGCCTGACGCTCCTCGTCGTCGTCCCGCTGGCGGCCGCCGATTGCGGCCGAGACGCTGGCGATGAAGGCGCCGACGAGCAGCGACATCGCGCCGATCAGGGCAACGCTCGACGCCGTCTTCCGCGCCGTATCGGCTGCCTTCTGCGCCGCTGCCTTGGCGTCGTCGATGCGCTTCAGCACGCCATCGACACGGGTTTTCGCATCGGCTTCCGAAAGCCCGGTCCGCGTAGCGACCACCTGGTCGAGATAGGCGCGGTCGTCGGCGGAAATCTCGCCTTGTGCCGCACCATTGATCAGCACGCGGGAGATCTCGGCGCTGACGGCTTCATTGCTCTGGTTCTGCGGCGCGCTGCGGCCATCGGCCGGGCGCAGCAGGGCATCCGTGAAGTAGGAGGTCGAGAAGCCGCCGGTACTGTCCGAGTTCGAGACCGCCGCCGCTGCTCCGGCACCACCTGCCGCGGCCGTGGCGCCAACCGCGGTCGCCGTCGCGCTGGCTCCGGCACTGGCGAGAGACGATATCGCAGAGCCGAGCAGGCCGACGACGATCAACGTCGCCAGCGCCCAGGCAAGGAAGCCATGCGCCGTATCGCGGAAGAACACCTCATAGGTGTGAACGCCCACCCATTTTGATCTCAGCCGCCCGGTAATGTAGCCGCCAAGCGCCGACGATGCCCATTGCACGACGATCAGCCAGACGGCCGCCGTCGCGCCGATGGTCGCCAGCGAACTGCTGCCACCGGCAAACGGGGAAATCATCGTCAGCCCCAGTCCGGAGCCGATCAGCATGAAGATCAGGGTGATCGCCGTGGCGGCGAGCGTGCCCGCAAGGATCGGTCCCCAGCTGACAGCCGAGGACGACGATTCCTGCGGAGCGCCGGTGACGGCGCTCGATAGGGGTTGCGACATCGTGATCCCCCTAGTGCCAGAACAGAAGGATGATCAGGATCAGCGGAATCGGAACCCCGAGAAACCAAAGCAATATACCTCTACCCATCCTAGTCCTCCTGCCGGCCATGCCGGGCTGCTGATTGATGCATGCCGCAATCTGTGCGGCTGGGATCAAAACAGCGGGAAACCGAGAATGTTCCTGAAGTCTTTGAGTTGGTTGCAACATTTGCAGGGATTGTTGCAGAAAGGGCGGCAGCGGTGCCGCCCTGCCGGTCAGAAGGCCTGGTAGTCGGTGACCTGCACGTGGGTCACATGGCCGTCCTCGTCGAAGGTGATCGTTTCCTCACCCTCGCGGATCAGCGGCTTGCCGGTGCCGCTATGCGTGGCCCGGACGGACCACACCGCGCGGCCGGCGCGGGGCGAGACTTTTTCGACCAGCGTATCGATTGCCGTCTGGTCCGGGTAATCGTCGAAATACTTGCGGAAGGCCGCCATGATCTCGCCGCGCCCGGCAAGGCTGCCGACGCCGTTGGAGACGTAGGTCGCATCCTCCGCGAAGTAGTTCTCGATGGTTTCGAAATCCAGCGCGTTGATGGCGCCGTGGAAGAGCTTGATTTCCTCGACAGGATCGAACGCCATGATCAGACCCTCACGCCGAGTGCGGTCAGATCGGCGCGCAGCTTGTCGGCGCCGGTGAAATGCACCGCCTGCCATCCGGCCTGTTTGGCGCCGTCGACATTGGCGACGGTATCGTCGATGAACACGGTGGTTGCCGGATCGAGGCCGAAGCTGCCGGCATGCATCTCGTAGATCGCCACATCCGGCTTGATCAGCTTCACATCGCCCGAGACGGTCACGCCGCGCGTCTTCGTCAGGAAGGGGTAACGCACCTGCGCCTCGCGGAACGTGTCGGAGGCGAAGTTGGTCAGCATCGTCACGTCGTGCCCGCCCGCGATCAGCTCTTCCATCACGGCGACGCTATCGTCATAGGCATGCGGCACCATCTCGTGCCAGTATTTGCGGAAATGGCGGATCTGCTCTTCACGCTCGGGATGCGCCTCGATCAGCAGCGCTTCGGCCTCTTCCCAGGTGCGGCCGCGGTCCTGCTCGATGTTCCAGTCATGGGTGCAGACATTGTCGAAAAACCACTTGCGTTCTCCGGCATCGGGGATCAGCCGCTGGTAGGGCAGGCTGGGATCATAGTGGATGAGCACCTTGCCGATATCGAAGACAATATGATTGATGGGCATCTATCATTCCTTGGCTGATTTGAACGCGAGAGGAATAGCCGCTGCGATCGCTTTTTTCATGATGGTCGGCAGCGCCTGGGCTTCAAGATTTGTAACCGGCTCCCACCATCCGTCATTGATTTCAATGGGATCGGCAATGGCGACGCGATAGATCGACAGCCGCAGCTCGAAATGCGTGAAGACATGCGTGACCGTTCCCGACGCCTGCCAGTCGGCGGCGAAAGGTGCCGCATCCGTCCCGGTCGCCCCGTCGATCCGCGCCGTCCATCCTGTCGTCGGCACCTCGGTCATGCCGCCGAGCAACCCGCTCTCGACGCGCTTCTTCAACAGGATTTCGCCATCGGCGGTGACGGCGATGAACGCGGCGCCAACGCGCACCGGCTTGTCCTTCTTCGCCGCCTTGACCGGAAACTTCTCGGGATCGTGGACGCGCAGCGCCTCGCACGCATCCCTGAACGGACAGAGCGAACAGGCCGGCCGCTTCGGCGTACAGATCGTCGCGCCGAGATCCATCATCGCCTGCGCGAAATCGCCCGGCCGGTCGGCAGGCGTCAGCAGTGCCACCTTCTGCTTCATCAGCGGCTTGCCGGCGGGAAGGGGGGTGGCGATCGCGTAGAGCCGGGAGATCACCCGCTCGACATTGCCGTCCATCACCGCTGCCTGCCGGTTGAAGGCGATGGCGGCGACGGCAGCCGCCGTATAGTCGCCGATGCCAGGCAGCGATTTCAGGCCCTCCTCGGTATCGGGAAAGACGCCCGCATGATCGGCCGCGACAGCCTCGGCGCATTTCTTCAGGTTGCGGGCGCGGGCGTAGTAGCCGAGCCCCGCCCAGGCCGCCATCACGTCCTCGCTCGGCGCCGCCGCCAGATCCTTCACCGTCGGCCAGTGCGCCAGGAAATTGGCGAAGTAGGGTTTGACCGCCTGCACCGTCGTCTGCTGCAGCATCACTTCGGAGAGCCAGACGCGATAGGGATCGGCCTTGATGCCGCGCGCAGCCATTGGCGGCGAGACGCGCCAGGGCAGGTCGCGGTGGTGCCGGTCATACCAGTCGAGCAGGTCTTTTGCGCTTGGCGCGAGGAGTGTCGTGGAAGTCATCATTTACCGGAGGCAGGGGAGTGGCCTATAATTGGCGAAGCATTGCCGCGGATCAAGGCAGCAACGCCAATTGGCGGCGGCATCAGAAGGTTTCGATGAGTTATCCACGCAAAGGTGAAAAGCAGATCTCCGAGCTGGCGAACGGGCTGATCGATCCCGTGCTCGCCAAGCGCGCCGGTATCAACACAGCGCTGCTCGGCTCATGGGACGAAATCGCCGGCGAGGACTTTGCCGATTGCACCCGCCCGGAAAAGATCGCCTGGGCCCGCGGCAGCGAAGACGGCACCTACAAGCCCGGCGTTCTGACGATCGCCTGCGAAGGCGCACGCGCCCTGTTTCTCACCCACGCCCAGGGCGAACTCATCCAGCGCATCAACAGCTTCTTCGGCTTCTCCGCCGTCCACCAGATCCGCATCGTCCAGAAACCGGTCTCCCAGGCCAGCAAACGCTCCCGCACCCCGCCACCGCTGAAAGGCGAAGCGGCCCGCAAGCTCGAAGGCATGATGGAAGGCATCGAGGGCGACAAGCTGCGCGAGGCGGTGAAAAGGCTGGGCACGGCGGTGCTGGGGAAGCGGCGGTAAAGCCTTAGCTTTCCCACGGATTGATGATCGGCACCCCGGCCGCCTCGAAAGGCGCCACGTCCCGCGTCGCGACGGTAAAGCCGCGTGTTCTGGCGATTGCCGCAATCTGGCCATCGGCCATGGAGATGACGCGGCCTGCGCTGCGTGCTCTTCCGATCAGCGGCGCAAATTCCCTTGCTGCCGGTTCATCGAAGGGCAATATCCGATCCTCGAACAAGCGCGCCATCAACTCCACAAGCTTCTGATGAAGTCCTGCCTTTCGCCGGCCATCGGGAAGAACCTCGATACCGGACAGCAATTCGGCAAGATTGACCGACGTGAGATAAAGCGTTTCCGCCGCTTGATCGTCCAGCCAGGCGAGCACCTTCGGATCAGCATCGGGCTTCATCGGCTCCGAAATCACGTTGGTGTCGAGAATGATCATTCGAAGTCCGCGGCATCGACAGGTGTCTGATCGCGTTCGAAGATCAGATCCGCATCGCCGATCTCCTTGGCGAAGGCGGCCAATTCCGAACCGATCTTCAGCCGCCCGGATGGCCTGACCGCCTCTTCGAGAATACTGCGGATTTCAGCCTCGGTGCTTCGGCCATTCTTCGCCGCACGCTGCTTCAATGCGCGGTGCGTTTCTCCGGGCAGGTTACGAACCACTATAGCGGACATCTGGGCCTCCATATCATGCGTATGATATCATTTTAATTGTGATGATATCAACGTCGATTTTCTCGACCAATCACGCTAGATGAAGAACAATTCATCCTATAGCCTTTGCAAGGTCACAATTCTTTGAAGAAAGTTGGCCAAGCGTGCCTTGTTCGCGGCCATTGGCCGTTATATCGCACATGCAGCCGCCACTTTTGTTTATGGGGAACCCATGCAGCTTTCTGAAATGCAACTGACGAAGCGCCAGCTCATGAGCGGTGTCGCCGCAGCGACCGCGACGCTCGCGCTCTCCACCGCGGCCCATGCAGCGGTTGAAATGCCGCAGCCGGAAGGCGATGTCGATATGGAAGCGGTGCTGAAGCCCGGCGAGCTGCCGGAAATGGCGCTCGGTCCTGAGGACGCCAAGGTCAAGATCGTCGAATACATGTCGATGACCTGCCCGCATTGCGCCCACTTCCACAACACCACCTTCGACGAGATCAAGAAGAAGTATGTCGAAACGGGCAAGGTCCGTTTCATCATCCGCGAGTTCCCCTTCGATCCGGCCGCCGCCGCCGCTTTCATGCTGGCGCGCTGCAACGCCTCCGACCCGACGAAGCTCAGCACGCCGGAACAGTATTTCCCGATGGTTTCGATGCTGTTCAAGCAGCAGGAAACCTGGGCTGCCGCCGACGATCGCCGCGCCGCACTTCTGCAGATGTCCAAACTCGCTGGATTTAGTGAGGATAGCTTTACGAAGTGCTTGACGAACCAGAAGCTTCTGGATGAAGTGAACGCGACCCGGGAAAGGGGCTCCAAGGAGTTCGGTGTCAACGCCACGCCGACTTTCCTGATCAACGGCAAGCGTTACGCTGGGGACATGACGGTTGACTCCATGTCGGCACTTATCGACAGCCTGCTCTGAACCGTACCGTTTTGATCTGACGGGCGGCGAAAGCCGCGCGCCCGTCTTTTATTCTGTGCCTTCCCTTCTCCCCAGCGGGGAGAAGGTGCCCGAAGGGCGGATGAGTGGGCCACGGAGCAAAAGCTTCAATGCATCCTTCCTGCCTCCTCACACGGTCCGTCGATTGGAGACGACCGCATGAAGTTCAACAAGCTCCGCCTTGTCGGCTTCAAATCCTTCGTAGAACCGACTGAATTCATCATCGAGCGCGGCCTGACGGGCGTCGTCGGGCCGAATGGCTGCGGCAAGTCCAATCTTGTCGAGGCGCTCCGCTGGGTGATGGGCGAGAATTCCTACAAGAACATGCGCGCATCCGGCATGGATGACGTCATCTTCTCGGGCTCCGGAAACCGCCCGGCGCGCAACACCGCCGAAGTCGCTCTCTATCTCGATAACGGCGAGCGCACCGCGCCTGCCGCCTTCAACGACAGCGACGAAATCCAGGTCACCCGCCGCATCGAGCGCGAGCAGGGGTCGATCTACCGTATCAACGGCAAGGAAAGCCGCGCCAAGGATGTGCAGCTGCTGTTTGCCGATGCCTCGACCGGCGCCCGCTCGCCGTCGATGGTCGGCCAGGGCCGTATCGGCGAGCTGATTTCGGCCAAGCCGCAGGCCCGCCGCCAGCTGCTGGAAGAAGCGGCCGGCATTTCCGGTCTCCATTCCCGCCGCCACGAAGCCGAGCTTCGCCTGCGCGCCGCCGAGAGCAATCTCGAGCGCCTCGACGATGTCACCTCGCAGCTGGAAAGCCAGATCGAGAGCCTGAAGCGCCAGGCCCGCCAGGCAAACCGCTTCAAGACGCTGTCGGCCGATATCCGCGCCCGCGAGGCGATGCTGCTGCATATCCGCTGGGTGCAGGCGAAGGAAGCCGAGGCCGAGGCCGACAGCGCGCTGAACCAGGCCACCGTCGTCGTCGCCGAGAAGGCGCAGACCCAGATGGAGGCGGCGAAGTCTCAGGGCATCGCCAGCCTCAAGCTGCCGGAGCTGCGTGATGCCGAGGCGCGCGCCGCCGCCGCCCTGCAGCGCCTGCAGATCGCCAAGACGCAGCTGGAAGAGGATGCCAACCGCATCCTGCGCCGCCGCGACGAGCTGACCCGCCGCCTGACGCAGCTTGCCGAGGACATCCGCCGCGAAGAGCGGCTGGTCTCCGACAATGCCGAAATCCTCGCGCGTCTCGATGCCGAAGAGGCCGATATCACCGAGATTCTGGCGGATTCCGGCCGCCACGCCGATGAGCTCCGCGAAGCCTTCGAGGAAGCCGCCGCCAAACTCTCGGACAGCGAGCGCATCTTCACCTCGCTGACCGCCGAGCGCGCCGAAGCCGCCGCCGGCCGCAACCAGCTGGAACGCGCCATCCGCGATCTCGCCGATCGCAAGATGCGCCTCGAGCGCCAGATGGACGAGGCAAACCGCGAACTCTCCGCCATCGAGGAAAAGGTCTCGGCGCTTCCCGATCCCGAGGAGAAGCGGGGGATGGTCGAGGCAGGCGAGATCGCCGTTGCCGAAGCCGAAGCCGCGATCCAGGCGGTCGAACAGGCGCTCGCCGAAGCCCGCCGCACCGAGGCGCTTTCGCGTGCCCCGGTCGATGAAGCCCGCGCCAAGCTCAATGGCTTGGAAACCGAAGCCCGCACCATCCAGCGCATGCTCGCTGCCGGTGCCGCCGCAGGCGAGTTTCCGCCGGTTGCCGAAGAGCTGCGCGTCGATCGCGGCTTCGAGACGGCGCTCGGTGCAGCACTCGGCGACGATCTTGAATCGCCGCTTGATCCGAAGGCGCCGGCCCACTGGTCCGAAAATGGCGATGGCGCCGCTGACCCCGCATTGCCCGCCGGTGCGACGCCGCTCCTCAACCATGTCCGCGCTCCCGCCGCCCTGACGCGCCGCCTGCAGCAGATCGGCCTCGTTGCCGAAGCCGATGCCCGCCGCCTCGTGCGCGATCTGAAGCCCGGCCAGCGCCTGGTCACCAAGGAAGGCGCCGTCTATCGCTGGGATGGCCACGTCACCGGCGCCGATGCGCCGAGCGCCGCCGCCCTCCGCCTTGCCCAGAAGAACCGCCTTGCGGAACTGGAAAGCGAAGTCTCGCTCGCCCGCGATGTTCTCACCGAAGCCGAGGAGCACCTTGCCGCTGCCGCCGAAGGCATTCGCGGCGAGGAGCGCCGTCTCAACGATGCCCGCGACATGAGCCGCCTGTCGGCCCGTCATCTCGCCGAAGCCCGTGATGCGCTTGCCGCCGCCGAGCGCGCGTCCGGCGACCTCGTGCGCCGCCGCGATGTCGTTGCCGAGGCCGTCAGCCAGCTGCAGTCGCAGCAGGAAGACCTTTCGATTCAGGAAGAGAACGCCCGTATCGAGCTGGAAGACGCGCCTGATCTGACGGCGATCGACGAGCGGCTGCGCCTGCAGCAGGTCGAGGTCGCGACCGATCGTGGCCTCGCTGCCGAAGCGCGCGCCCGCCACGAGAGCCTGAACCGCGAAAACGACGCTCGCCAGCGCCGCATCGTGGCGATCGGCCAGGAGCGCGAAACCTGGCGCCAGCGCGCCGCCAGCGCCGAAGACCATATCGCCACGCTGCGCGATCGCGAGGAAGAAGCCCGCGACGAAGCCGCCGAGCTCGAAATGGCGCCGGATGAATTCGACGACAAGCGCCGGGCGCTGCTGAGCGAGCTGCAGAAGGCCGATGAATCCCGCCGCAACGCCGCCGATCTGCTTGCCGCCGCCGAGCTCGTGCAGCGCGATGCCGATCACAAGGCCGCCACCGCTCTCTCCGAACTCGCCGAAAGCCGCGAACGCCGTGGCCGCGCCGAGGAGCGTCTCGTTTCAGCCCGCGAAAAGCGGCAGGAGAGCGAAGGCCGCATCCGCGAGGCGCTGAACGTCGCCCCGCACGAAGCCTTCCGCCTCACCGGCCTTCAACCGATGCAGGCAATCCCCGATCCGCGCGAAGTCGAGCGTGATCTGGAGCGCCTGAAGATGGAGCGTGAGCGTCTCGGCGCCGTCAACCTGCGCGCCGAGGAAGAGCAGAAGGAGCTCAGCGAGAAGCTCGAAGCGCTGATCAAGGAGCGCGACGACGTCATCGACGCCATCCGCAAGCTGCGCGGCGCCATCCAGAGCCTGAACCGCGAAGGCCGCGAGCGGCTGATCGCCGCTTTCGACGTGGTCAACGGCCAGTTCCAGCGCCTCTTCACCCACCTTTTCGGCGGCGGCACCGCCGAGCTGCAGCTGATCGAATCCGACGATCCCCTCGAAGCCGGCCTCGAAATCCTTGCGCGCCCGCCCGGCAAGAAGCCGCAGACCATGACGCTGCTTTCCGGCGGCGAGCAGGCGCTGACGGCCATGGCGCTGATCTTCGCGGTATTTCTCACCAACCCGGCGCCGATCTGCGTGCTGGACGAAGTGGACGCGCCGCTCGACGATCACAATGTCGAGCGCTATTGCAACCTGATGGATGAGATGGCCGCCTCGACGGAAACGCGATTCGTGATCATCACTCACAATCCGATCACCATGGCCCGCATGAATCGCCTATTTGGTGTGACGATGGCAGAGCAGGGCGTCTCACAGCTTGTATCCGTCGACCTTCAGACGGCCGAGCGACTGCGCGAAACCGCTTGAAAACAATAGCTTTTCAAGAAAACCCCAAAAAAGTACGGGTCTGGCGGAAACCTTAACCCAATTGGGTGATGCTTTCAGCTTGCTTTTGCATTAGAAGTTGTCCTAGCGAACAAAGAGATTGCTGAAAAGTGAGCTCCGTCGCGCATGTTGGATACTGCTAGACGGTCCGGGACGAGGGCAAAAACCGGGCTTGATGGCATAGGTGGACCCCCCGTCCAGTTTTCCTGGCTGGACGGAAATAAGGCTTTGCGGGACCGTTGTTGCAGTCCCGCAAAGCTTTTTTTATGCGCTTCCCTCATTAAAACGGTTTGATGTCCCGCATTCATTGTGCGGTGCAACATTTTGCCGTATTTGTCGATTTTCATTTCCGGACCAAGGGATTAAGGTGGTCCCGGAGAATGAGACGGGGGGAAGATGTCCAAGCTGGTCTATACGTTCGGAAACGGGCAGGCGGAAGGCCGTGCGCGCGACCGGGACGTTCTGGGAGGCAAGGGCGCCAATCTTGCCGAAATGTGCGCGCTGGGACTTCCCGTTCCACCTGGGCTGACGATCGTCGCCGATGCCTGCACCACCTATTACAAGAATGGCCGCACGCTCGAAGATGCCCTGAAGGAGCAGATCCGCAGCGGCCTCGAAGGCATCGAGAAGGCGACCGGCCGCCGCTTCGGTGATACCGCCCATCCGCTTTTGCTTTCCGTCCGCTCCGGCGCCCGCGTCTCGATGCCGGGCATGATGGATACGGTGCTCAATCTCGGCCTCAACGACGAGACGGTGCAGGCGCTCGGCCACGATGCCGGCGACGCGCGCTTTGCCTGGGATAGCTACCGCCGCTTCATCCAGATGTATGCCGATGTCGTCATGGGCCTCGATAACGAGGTCTTCGAGGAAATCCTCGAGGACGAGAAGGCAAGGCTCGGCCACGAATATGATACCGAGCTGACTGCCGCCGAATGGCAGCATATCGTCACGCTCTACAAGGATATCATCGAAGAAGAGCTCGGCGAAGCCTTCCCGCAGGAGCCGGAAGTCCAGCTCTGGGGCGCCGTCGGCGCCGTTTTCGCCAGCTGGATGAGCGCGCGCGCCGTCACCTACCGCATGCTCCACAATATTCCGGAAGTCTGGGGCACGGCGATCAACATCCAGGCGATGGTCTTCGGCAATCTCGGCAATGCCTCGGCAACGGGCGTCGCCTTCACCCGCAATCCCTCGACCGGCGAAAAGTCCTTCTATGGCGAGTTCCTGGTCAATGCCCAGGGCGAGGATGTCGTCGCCGGCATCCGCACGCCGCAGAGCATCACCGAGGAGGGGCGGCTGAATTCCGGTTCGGAGCGCCCGTCGCTCGAAAAGCTGATGCCGGAAGCCTTCGCCGAGCTGACCCGCATCTGTTCGGAGCTCGAAGCACATTACCGCGACATGCAGGACATCGAGTTCACCATCGAGCGCGGCAAGCTCTGGATGCTGCAGACCCGCTCCGGCAAGCGGTCCACCCGCGCCGCCATGCGGATCGCCGTCGACATGGTCGATGAGCGGCTGATCACCGAGGAGGAAGCGGTGCTGCGCATCGAGCCCTCGACGCTCGACCAGCTTCTGCACCCGACCATCGATCCGCGCGTTCAGCGCCAGGTGATCGGCAGCGGCCTTCCGGCTTCCCCGGGGGCGGCGACCGGCGCCATCGTCTTCTCCGCTGAGGAGGCGGTTGCGGCGGAGGAGGAGGGGCGCAAGGTCATCCTGCTGCGCGTCGAGACCAGCCCGGAAGATATCCACGGCATGCACGCCGCCGAAGGCATTCTCACCACCCGCGGCGGCATGACCAGCCACGCCGCCGTCGTCGCCCGCGGCATGGGCATCCCCTGCGTCGTCGGCGCCGGCACCATGCGTATCGATCTGCGCAACGAGCGCCTGATCGGCGTCGGCGTGACGCTGAAGAAGGGCGATATCATCACCATCGATGGCTCGGCCGGCCAGGTGCTGAAGGGCGAAGTGCCGATGATCCAGCCGGAACTCTCCGGCGATTTCGGCCGCATCATGGGCTGGGCCGATCGCGTGCGCCGCATGACCGTGCGCACCAATGCCGATACGCCGGCCGATGCCCGCGCCGCCCGTTCCTTCGGTGCCGAAGGCATCGGCCTTTGCCGCACCGAGCACATGTTCTTCGAGGGCGACCGCATTCATGTGATGCGCGAGATGATCCTGGCGGAAGACGAAAAGGGCCGCCGCGCCTCGCTCGACAAGCTGCTGCCGATGCAGCGGCAGGATTTCACCAGCCTGTTCAACGTCATGCACGGCCTGCCGGTCACCATCCGCCTGCTCGATCCGCCGCTTCACGAATTCCTGCCGAAATCGGACGAGGAAATCGCCGATGTCGCGGCGGCTATGGGCATGGAGCCTCATGCCCTGCGCCAGCGCGTCGATGCGCTGCACGAGTTCAACCCGATGCTCGGCCATCGCGGCTGCCGCCTGGCGATCTCCTATCCCGAAATCGTTGAAATGCAGGCCCGCGCCATCTTCGAGGCGGCGGTCGCCGCCGCCCACGAAACCGGTGCCGCAGTCGTGCCCGAAATCATGGTGCCGCTGGTCGGCCTGCGCTCCGAACTCGATTACGTCAAGGAACGCATCGATACGATCGCCAAGGCGGTCATGGCCGAAGCGGACATGAAGATCGATTATCTCGTCGGCACGATGATCGAACTGCCGCGCGCAGCCCTGCGCGCCCACACGATTGCCGAAGCTGCCGAATTCTTCTCCTTCGGCACCAACGACCTGACGCAGACCACCTTCGGCATCTCGCGCGACGACGCCTCGGCCTTCATCCCCACCTACCAGCGCAAGGGCATCATCGAGCATGACCCCTTCATCTCGCTGGATTTCGATGGCGTCGGCGAGCTGATCAGCATTGCCGCCGAGCGCGGCAGGCGCACCCGCAACGACATGAAGCTCGGCATTTGCGGTGAACATGGCGGTGATCCCGCCTCGATCCATTTCTGCGAAAGGATCGGCCTCGACTACGTCTCCTGCTCGCCCTTCCGCGTGCCGATCGCACGGCTGGCGGCAGCGCAGGCCGCCATCAACGGCGGCCACTGAGGCAGGTCAATTCTAGCGGCGGTAATAATAGCGGGGGTAGTAACGCGGCTCGGCCATGAAGTCGTCGAAGTTCTCGTCGGCCTGGATGCGGAAGGCGCGGGCATCGGCGCGGCGGTCGAGATCGATGCGCTGCAGGCAGGTGGCAAAACCATTGGTGCCCGGCTTGAAGCCGTAGCTCAGGCACTGCCGCTCATCGGCCGCGCGCCGCTCTTCAGGCGTCATCGTCTGGCAGGCCGAAAGGCCGATCGCCAGGGCAGCGAGCGTGAGCGAGAGGGCGGAAAGACGCATGGTACAGTCTCCGGTGCGTGAAGCGGTCGTCCGGACATGAGGCGATTTGCCAGCCCGCGTCAACACCGCATCAACAGCCTGAGACAACGCGGCTGCGGTCAGATTCGTTCCAGCACTTCGATGAAGGCATCGGCAAAGCGCACGAGATGGACGGTATCCTCGTCGGGCGCCTGCATCCGGATCTCGACGCCGTCACGGTCGAGCACGGCAAGCACCACCCGCATGTCGTCGCTCGATGTCGGAACCCGCAGCACCGCGATGCGGCGGCAGTCCTCGATCAGGCCGGCTGCAGGCAGGTCGAAAAGGAACTCTCCGCCAGCCTTTCCGGCAGCGGTGCGCACGGCTTCGCAGAAACCCGCTTCGCCGCCATTATAGCCTTCCAGCGAGAGCTCCAGTTCAAGAAGCTCCATCGGCAGGAAGGGTTCGGATGAATCGACGGCACCGAGCGCCGGCGATTGCTGTCTTTCGGTCATTTCCGGTGAAAGCATGGCTCTTCTCCTGAAACGCGCATGCTTTTGCCTTAAGCATGCTTCAAACCTCCCGGCAGCATGAAAGCCCGCCAGAATGGCCATTTTACGGCATATCAGATGTCGCTCATAAAGACCATCTCCGCCTTTCGGTGGATTGGCGGCGCTGACGAGAGACAACAGTTTCAAAAACTAGGCGAATCTTGCCATAAACAAGGTGTGGGTGCTTCGCGTGTCCGCGACGGGCGTGTGCCCGCGTATAACCGGTAAGTTTGATGGCCATCCGTTTCGACCGCCCCGTTTCCAGTTCGGCCCGCTTCGCGCGGCGCTTCGGAGCGTTTGCGCTGGTCCTCTGGGTAGCCGTGCTCGCCGCTCACCGCTTCGGCGGCCTCGCCACGCCCTACATGGTGCTGCTCGTTCTCGTCGCCACCGGATGTGCTGCGCTCGCCGTGCTGCTGGCGCTCGTCGGCCTGAGAAGCCTCTGGCTGACAGGCGCCGAAGGCGGCCTCGACGCACTGAAGGCGATCATCTTTGCCGCAGCACCTCTGGCTTTCGGCGGCCTCGCCGTCGAGCGCTACTTCACCCTGCCTCAGATTTACGATGTCTCCACCGATCTCGTCTCGGCGCCGGAATGGCTTTCCCAGCCGCATGCCGACCAGATCTGGATGAAGCGCCCGGAAGTCACAGGCACCGACCGCGAAAAGCAGCTGGAAGCCTATCCCGAACTGACGGGCCGCCGCTACGAAGGCGCCATCGACCGTGTTCTCGAAGCGGTCAAGAAAGTCGCCCGCCAGAATGGCATCGTCATCACCAAGACCAGCGATGCCAGTGATCCCGGCCGCGATCTCGAAGACGTGCCCGCCAAGCCGCCGGCACCCGGCGCCGGTGATGCCGTGGCCGAAGCGCCCGATCAGGTGCCGGTGCCGACCCCGCGCCCCTATGACGACGATGTCGCCAAGCTGATCCGCGGCGCCAATGGCGTCACCCTGCAGGGCGAGGACAAGACCCTCATTCTCGGCCTGCGCTTCGATGTCATCATCCGCCTGCGCGAAGAGGCCGAAACCACCTTCGTCGATATCCGCGTCGCCTCGCGCTACGGCCCGCACGATCTCGGCTTCAGCGCAGCCCTTGCCGACCAGTTCCTGGAAGCGCTGGATTCCGAGCTCCTCGGCATCGCTGGCTAATCGGGCATCAGCCAGCCGGTATAGCGCACGATCAGCCCGGTCAGCGGTCCGCCGATCTCCACATGGAAGCGGAAGCGCCCGTCCGCTTCCTCCTCGAACGTATCGCCATCCGGCGCCAGAAAGCGCGGCAGCGGCAGACCGAAGACCTGCCATCCGCGGATCACCAGCCGCATCCGTCCGCCTTCGGGCACCAGCGCGATAAACACCCGGACCGGCCCAAACTGCTCTGCCAGCAGATGCGCATGCCGCCCGTTGCCCTCAAGCTGGCGGCTGAAAAACCGCCGCCCGCCGAAATCGCGCAGCCATGTCTCCCGTCCGTCTTCGACCGAGAAGGTCACGCTGACCGGAATATCCTCCGCCGCCTTGGGAAAGCCGATCACCGCGGCCACGATCGAGGCAAGCAGACCCTTGCCCCGCTCCACCCGCGCCCGGCCGGAGACGCGGTATTCGCCGCCGCTGACGGAATGCATCGCCGCGACAGCCGGCGGCAATGCAGCCCAGGCATCGCCCAGCACCCGCCGATAAAGCGGCAGATCGCGATCGCCAGCGCGATGCCGCCGTATCCCGGTCCGGATCGCCAGCGGCCGGAATGCCGCTTCGAATGCCGATAGCGGCACTTCACCGATCGCCGGCCGCGCCCCGGAGGCCGGCCGCTGGCCATCCGCAAGCGCCCGCAGCAGCGCCGCTGCGCCGGTCGCCGGAATGAAAGGCCCGTCATCGCCCTCGGCGATCAGATGCCAATCGGCTCGATAGTCCCCACCATCGAGCCCCTTGCCCTCGACCGATACGAACATGCCGCCGCGATGCTCGCCAAAGGCAAGACGGCGGCTCGCGGCATGGATGAGCCCGGCAAACGGCGAAAGCGACGGCAGCAGCCCGAAACGCACCATCCGCGCCGCCAGCCGCAGCAGCGATTGCAGCCAGCGCGGCTCCGTTCCCGCGCCGGTGAACGCCGTCTTCAGCCCCGGAAAGCGCATCGGCAGCAGCGCAAGATCCGGCGCATCCGCCAGCAGGAAATCCCGCGCCCGGAGTGGCACAGCCCCGGGCGGCGCGATCACCATCCGCCTGAAATCGACAAGGCCAACGCCATCCTGCACCCGCCCATGCTTCGTCATCGGCACCGGCTTCCCGGCATAGCTCGCAATCGCCTTGATGACATTGAGCCCGATCCCGGCGCGCGGGGAGGGCGCAATGCCCGCACTCACATCGGTCACCTCGCTGAACTCGTCTGCAAGCACCTCCGCCGCCGCAAAGGAGAGCGCCGGAAAGCTGCTGAGCCCCGACAGCACGAAGACGCCGCTTTCCTTGGCCGCCGCATCAAGGGCGCCGATCCCGGCAACGAAGGCCCGGCTGTCGGCAAGATCAAGATAAGAGATGCCGAGCGCGATCGCCGCTTCCGCCACCCGGTAGCGATCCTCCCCCATCGCCTGAAACGGGCCGGATGCATCGACGATGACCGATGGCATCAGCGCCGTCAGCTGTGGGATCAGCTCCGCATCGCGATCGAACTGCGTGCCCTCTGCCTGACCGCCGAGCTCCGCCGCAAATCCACGAGCCTTCTCCAGCGACCGGCCGCCGATGATCGGGCGAAAGCGTGGATCGTCTTTCAGCAGCCGCGCCAACCGGCTGCCGAAGGTGCCGTAACCGCCGATTATGAGCACGCGAAGCCCGCTGCTTGTCATCCCAGGAACCGGCTCCTCACCTCGGGCGTCGGCACGAAACAGCTGCTGCTGCGCCCGGCGATCCGCAGCCGGTTGCGGGCGACGAATTCGTAGAGCCGGTCGGCAAGCGCTCGCGGCAGCAGGCGGAAGACGGTGACGAGCGACCAGGGAAAGCCGAGCCCGGCAATCATCCGGATCGAGCCGTCGGATTTGAAATGCGCGATGCCCCTGTCGATGAAGATGTTGGTCTCGTAGTCGCGGCTGTCGAGCCCATAATGCCGGTAGAGCGCTTCGCCGAGCGGCGATTGCGCCGTCAGAAACCGGTAGCGCCGGGATTTATCGTGCTTCAGCGCAAATTTCACCCAGCCGGAGCAGAAGATGCATTCGCCGTCGAAGATGATCAGCGGCTGATCATCGGGAAAGGCGGGAACGCCGGCATCACTGCGAAAGCTGTAGGCATCCCTCGGCCCGCTCATTTGACCACCCAGTAATCGCCTGTCAGCGACGGCGGGCCGTTGGTCTCCACCTTGCCGCGCTCGACGAGATCCTCGATATGCGCCAGCACCGAAAGCGCCGCCGCCCCATGGAGCCGCGGATCGGTATCGCGGTAGATCGCCTTCACCATGTCGGCGATCTTCCGGTCTCCCGTCTTGATCCGCTCCAGAACCGCCCGCTCGCGCATACGCCGGTGCGTCTTCAGCGCTCTTAGAAAGGTCAGCGGGTGTTTCACCGGGCCGCCGTGGCCGGGCAACAGCAGATGGTCGCGCCGGGCAATCAGCGTGTCGAGCGAAGCCATGTAATCGGCCATCGAACCGTCCGGCGGCGCGACGATCGAGGTCGCCCAGGCCATCACGTGATCGCCGGACAACAGGATGTCGCTACCCTCGAGAGCAAAGGCCAGATGATTGGCCGCATGCCCGGGCGTCGCGATCGCCCTGAGCGCAAAGCCGTCACCTTCGATCACGTCGCCATCGGCAAGCGGGATATCCGGCACGAAACCCATGTCGGAACTCTCCGCGAAGGGATTGACCTCTCCCGCATGAAGCGGCCGCGAGGCCCGATGCGGCCCTTCGCCGGCCGTCGGCGCACCGGTCGCAGCCTTCAGCCGCGCCGCAAGCGGCGAGTGGTCGCGATGCGTATGGGTGATCAGGATATGCGAGACGCGCCGTTGGCCGAGCGTAGCCATCAGCGCCTCGAAATGCGCATCGCTTTCCGGCCCCGGATCGACCACGGCAACCGTATCGCCGGCACCGACGATATAGCTGTTGGTACCGTGAAAGGTGAACGGGCTCGGATTGTTGGCCGTCAGCCGCTGGATGCCGGGCGCAACGGCAACGGGCGTGCCGTAGGCCGGGTCGAAACTCAGGTCGAATCGCGGGCTCGGCATGATCTACTTGTATTCGATCTCGATGAAGGACATCGGCTGATCGCCGGCATTGACGACATTATGCTCGGTACCCGCCTCGCGCCGGTAGGCGGCACCCTTGGCGATATCCACCCGGCGGCTTTCCGCCCCTTCCTCGATCAGAAAGGCGCAATCCGTCATCGGCACCACGACATAGCCATAGCCATGCGTATGCACCCCGGTATCTGCCCCCGGTTCGAAATCCCAGCGGGTGATGCGCACCACGGCATCGTCAAGCAGCAGCGTCGCAAGGGCAGGCGGGCGGGCACGGTACTGGCTCATGGCAACTCCGGCAGGCATTCATATCTCGCCCGAAGACCTACCACGCCTGCCGCCCGCGCGCACAGAAATATGCTGGCCCGCCGAACTTAGTGATTGTGACGCGCCACCACCTTTGCTAATCAGGCCTCGCTTCCGCAAAAGCTCTGGTGGGGCGTCGCCAAGCGGTAAGGCACCGGTTTTTGGTACCGGCATTCCCAGGTTCGAATCCTGGCGCCCCAGCCACACTGAATTTATGCAATAAATTCAACGACTTAGGTGCCTGCGTGTGTCGCCGGCGGTACACGTCAGTGGTACACGCTGGGTGGACAACTGAGGCTTGCGCTTTGTCCTTTACACCCGCCATGCCCACATCCTATCGTCATCCCCACTGATTTGGGGGCGCAAACGTGGCGAAAGAAGTGAATGGTGACCTCAGCTTCACGGCTGAGCTTTTTAAGGCGGCGGATAAACTCCGGGGCAATCTGGAGCCGTCGGAGTACAAGCACGTCGCTCTTGGTTTGATCTTCCTGAAATACATCTCCGATGCATTCGACGGGCTCCATGCGAAGCTTGACGCAGACGAGTATGCGGACGCCGAAGACCCGGAGGAGTATCTTGCCGAAAACGTCTTCTGGGTGCCTAAGGAGGCGCGCTGGACGTTCCTGCAGGCGAACGCCAAGCGCCTGGAGATCGGCAAGCTGATCGACGAGGCGATGGAGGCGATCGAGAAGGCTCCCTCCAATGAGGGCCTGAAGGGCGTACTGCCGAAGAACTACGCCCGCCCGACGCTGAACAAGACAATGCTCGGCGAGCTGATCGACCTGTTCTCCAACATTGGCATGCATGACAGTTCGGACAAGGCCAAGGACCTGCTTGGCCGCGTTTACGAGTACTTCCTATCGGGCTTTGCCAGCTCCGAGGGCAAGCGTGGTGGCGAGTTCTTCACTCCCCGTTCTGTGGTGCGGACGCTGGTCGAGCTGCTGGAGCCCTATAAGGGACGCGTCTATGATCCTTGCTGCGGCTCGGGCGGTATGTTCGTGCAGTCAGAGAAGTTCATCGAGGAGCACGGCGGACGGCGAAACGACATCGCCATTTATGGGCAAGAGATCAATCACACCACGTGGCGCCTCGCAAAGATGAACCTCGCCGTGCAGGGTATCGATGCCGATATCCGATGGAACAACGAGGGCAGCTTCCATCGCGACGAGCTACCGGACCTGAAAGCCGATTTCATCCTCGCGAACCCGCCCTTCAACATCTCCGATTGGGGCGGCGAGCGGCTGGCGGAGGATGCCCGCTGGAAATTCGGCGTGCCACCCAAAGGCAATGCCAACTTCGGCTGGCTACAGCACATCATCCACCATCTCGCCCCTCGCGGCACGGCTGGTGTGGTGCTGGCCAACGGCTCGATGTCCTCGCAGCAGTCCGGCGAAGGCGACATCCGCAAGGCAATGATCGAGGCTGATCAGGTGGACTGCATGGTGGCGCTACCGGGCCAACTGTTCTTCTCGACGCAGATACCCGCCTGCTTGTGGATATTGGCCCGCGACAAGAGCGCGAATGGCCACCGCGACCGGCGCCGTGAAATCCTGTTCATCGATGCCCGCAAGCTTGGCTTTATGGTGGACCGTGTTCGCCGCGAGTTCACTGGGGAGGACATTGAGAAGGTCGCGGGCGCCTTTCACCGCTGGCGTTCGAAGCCAGAAATACTGGCGAAGAACGGCTGGGCGGAATATACGGACGAGCCCGGCTTCAGCAAGGCGGTCAGCTTGGAGGAGGTGCGCTCGCACGGACATGTTTTGACCCCGGGGCGCTACGTCGGAGCAGCGGATGCAGAGGACGATGGCGTTTCGTTTGCCGAGAAGTTCGAGGGATTGAGGGAGACGCTGCTGGCTCAGTTTGCTGAGGGGCGAGCGTTGGAGGAGCGGATCGAGACCGCCCTTAACGGGGTGCTTGCAAATGAGTGAGTGGCCAATCTTGAAACTGGAGGACTATCCAGTCGAGATTATAGATGGTGACCGTGGCGCGGAATACCCGAAGAAAGCCGATTTCACTCCCGCCGGCTACTGCCTTTTTCTGAATGCCGGAAACGTCACAGCCGATGGTTTCGCCTTCGATCAATGCGCTTTCATATCCGAAGAGCGTGACCGCAAGCTTCGAAAAGGTAGGCTCCTCCGCAACGACACCGTAGTCACAACGAGAGGAACCGTAGGCAATTTCGCCTTTTATGGTCCAACAGTTCAATATGCCAACGTGCGCATAAACTCAGGGATGGTGATCCTCCGGCCTGACCTAAACAAACTACTGCCACGCTTCTTCTATTTCGCAGTTCGATCTCCATCGTTTGATAAGCAGATTAAGTCGCTGACATCCGGAAGCGCGCAGCCACAACTCCCCATTCGCGACATGCGAAAGCTGCATTTGCCGCTGCCGCCCATAGAGGAGCAGCGGAGGATCGTGGAAGTGATTGGCTCCCTCGATGACAAGATCGAACTGAACCGGCGGATGAACGAAACGCTGGAGGCGATGGCGCAGGCGATCTTCCGCGATTGGTTCGTCGATTTCGGCCCCACCCGCCGCAAGCTTGAGGGCGCATCCGACCCCTTCGAGATCATGGGAGGCCTCGTCACCGATGTCGAGCGGGCGCAAGCGCTCGCCGATCTCTTCCCGATAAGGCTCGGGGACAACGGGCTGCCGGAGGGATGGAGAGAGGCAGAGGTCGCCTCGGTCGTCACCTTGCTAAAGCGTGGCATCGCGCCGTCCTACTGCGATGACGGGGTACTCGTAATCAACCAAAAATGCATTCGTGGCAAAGCGGTGAACTTCACGCTTGCCCGACGGCACGATGTGGCGAAGAGGGCGCCCAAAGAGCGAGCGCTTGAGAAAGACGACGTGCTTGTGAACTCCACGGGTGTCGGCACCCTTGGCCGAGTGGCGACCGTTCGTGGACTGAAGGAGGCTGCCACAGTTGATAGTCACGTCACGATTTGCCGGGCTGACGCGTCCAAAATCTCCAAGCTCATCCTGTCCCTGTTCATGGAGGACAAGCAGAGCCTGATTGAAACCTTGGGGCATGGCTCGACCGGCCAGACCGAATTAAACGCTGCCTCGCTTGGAGGTCTGGTGGTGACAGTCGCTCCAAAGAGCCTGCAGTCTGCGTTTGACGAGGTTGTAGGGCCTCTACGAGACCTGGTTACATGCAATTCCGACCAATCTGGCACGCTTGCAGCGACCCGCGACATCCTCCTTCCTAAGTTGATGTCTGGCGAAATCCGGCTTCAGGAAGCGGATGAAGTATTGGAGGCGGCGCAGTGACACCACAGGCGGAATTAATCAAGAAGCAAGCCGTTGCGAGATTGGACAAGGAGGCGGCGGTTCACCGGTCCAAGCACCAGAACGTCCACGCCCGCCGATACATTGTGCCGAATGCGGCGCTCGGCGGCGTCGAGGTCGTGGTCATCGTGAAAGGCAACAGCCTGCAGTTCTGGTGCGAGGCGAGAGCAATCGATGGTTCGGCGGCAAGGGCTTTGTGTGGGGAAGGACGGCCAGGAACTGAGACATACTCGGTGCCCAGTCCCAAGGGTGGAATGCAGTATGGCCGACACTCCGCCCTAAAGACCATGGACCGACTGCATCGCGGGGACGCGTGGCGTTTCGTGCCAAAGACAGTTGGAGATCTGGATGCCATCCTGGACGCAGTGAAGGGCGCAAGATGATGGCCGCCTCCAGCGCTCGCTATGGTCTGGAGAATGCGGCGCTGTCTGCCCTGGTTCGCCTCGCGGCAGAATACAATCAGCGCGCGGCAGGGAGGATCGTCCATGCCCTCCAGCGTCAGCATGCTTCTGGCGTATTTGGTGGCGACTACGATCACAAAAGCCTTTGGGATGAGCTTTGCCACGATGCCCAAAATGGTCCGCACTTTGAAGACGACGAGCCTTGGGACAGCATTCTGGCACCGCTTCTTCAGAAAGAAGTCGAGCGACTGACAGCAGCAGAGTTTGAGGTCCTTTGGCTCGCCGCAATCCCTGATGTGGACGACTTGGCCACCGCCTTCCGCGATGCCGGTGTGATCAAAGAAGAGTTTCGATCCGCGCTACTGCAGCGAGCCGGTGAGCGCAATCTTGAACGTTTCGAGGTCTGGTGATGGGCGACGTCCTCTACACGCAGTCAGCTTCCGAACACAGCAAGAGTGGCTTCAACGAAGGCCTTGTCGAAGAGGCGGTGATCGGCACCTTCCGCGATCTGGGCTACTCCTACGAGAACGCAGCGGTGGTCTCTCCCGATGGCATCGCACCCGCCCGTGAGGCCTACGGCGATGTTCTGCTGATCGAACGCCTGCGGTCGGCCGTTGCGCGGCTGAACTCGACAATCCCAGCTGAAGCTCGCGAGCAGGCGATCAGGCAATTACTGGTGACCGAGACGCCCTCGCTGGTGGAGGAAAATCGCCGCATTCACAAGCTGATTGCCGAGGGCGTCGATGTCGAATTTGGCATCGGCGATGGGGAGGTAAAAGGCGACAAGGTCTGGCTGATCGACTTCGACAACCCTGGCGACAACGACTGGCTTGTGACCAACCAGTTCACCGTCGTCGAGGGCAAGTACACCCGTCGTCCGGACGTGCTGGTCTTCGTAAATGGTCTGCCACTCGGCATCATCGAGTTGAAGAACGCTGGCAGCGAGGCTGCGACCATCGACCACGCTTTCCAGCAACTTCAGACCTACAAGGCCCAGGTGCCTTCGCTCTTCCGCACCAATGCCGTGCTGGTCGCCTCCGACGGCATGCTGGCTCGTATCGGCTCGCTAACAGCAGACGAGGAGCGCTTCATGCCCTGGCGCTCTGTGACGGGCGCGGCTGGCGACTTCACGCCGCATGGTCCCTACGAGATGGATACGCTGCTGCGGGGCGTGTTCGACAAGGAACGGTTCCTTGCGCTCATCCGCGACTTCATCGTATTCGGTGACCAGGGAGCAGGCGCCTTTAAGATCATCGGCGGGTATCACCAGTTCCACGGTGCCCGTAAAGCGATTGCCAGCGCCATCGAGGCGGCAAAGCCGGACGGCAACCGCAAGATCGGCGTGATCTGGCATACCCAAGGCTCTGGCAAGAGCTTCCTGATGGCGTTTCTCGGAGGCTTGATCGTCCGCTCGCGGGAACTGGAGAACCCCACGCTGATCGTGTTGACTGACCGCAACGACCTTGACGATCAGCTCTTCGGCACCTTCAGCCTTTGCAAGGATTTGATCCGCCAGACGCCCGAGCAGGCCAATAGCCGGGACGATCTACGGCGACTGTTGAACCGGGCATCAGGTGGGGTGATCTTCACCACCGTTCAGAAGTTCACGCCCGAGGCGGGTGAGGAACGCTTCCCGATGCTGACGGACCGGCGCAACGTAATCGTCATGGCGGACGAGGCTCACCGTAGCCAGTACGGGTTCGACGCAAAGCTGGACAAGGAAACTGGCAAGCGCCGTTATGGCTACGCCCACTACATCCGCGAGGCTCTCCCAAATGCCTCCTTCATCGGCTTCACGGGAACGCCGATCGAGGCAGACGACGTTAACACGCCGGCTATCTTCGGAGAGTACATCGACATCTACGACATCAGCCGGGCAGTCGAGGACAAGGCGACGGTCCCGATCTACTACGAGAGCCGGCTGGCCCGCATCGAGCTGAACGAAGACGAGAAGCCGAAGATCGATGCCGAGATCGAGGCGATGCTCGAAGACGACGCTTTGAGCGAGCAGGAGAAGCAGAAGGCCAAGTGGACGACCGTAGAGCGGCTGGTGGGCTCGAAGAAGCGCCTCTCCCAGGTTGCGGCCGATCTCGTCTCGCACCTTGAGAAACGCGTTGAAGGCTTGCCGGGCAAAGCAATGGCGGTTTGCATGAGCCGCCGCATTTGTGTCGACCTCTACAATGAGATCGTTGCGCTTCGGCCCGATTGGCATTCGGACGATGACGACAAAGGCGCGATCAAGATCGTGATGACCGGCTCGGCTTCCGACCCGCTGGAGTGGCAGCCGCACATCGGCAACAAAAAGCGGCGCGACGATCTCGCCAAGCGAGCGCGCAAGCTCGACGATCCGTTGAAGCTTGTGATCGTGCGCGACATGTGGCTGACCGGCTTCGACGCGCCCTGTATGCACACCATGTATGTCGACAAGCCCATGCACGGCCACGGTCTGATGCAGGCGATCGCCCGCGTCAACCGCGTCTTTAAGGACAAGCCGGGTGGGCTGATCGTAGACTATATCGGCATTGCCCAGAACCTGAAGAAGGCTTTGGCACAGTACTCCCAGTCCGACCGAGATAAGACCGGCATCGATGAGGAGGAAGCCGTTGCCGTCCTTCTGGAGAAGTACGAGATCGTGCGCGCGATGTTCAATGGTCACGACTACAGCCTCGGCATATCTGGCGCCCCGCAGCAGCGCTTGAAGGCTTTGGCTGATGGCATCGACTGGATACTGAAGTGGCAGCACAAGGAAGCCACCAAGGTCGAGGGCATCGAGGCCAAGAAGAAGGCACATCGTCGCTATCAGGATGCAGTGTTGGAATTGAGCAAGGCCTATGCGCTCGCCTCGGCAAGCGATGCCGCAGCAGAAATCCGCGACGAGGTAGGCTTCTTCCAGGCCGTACGCGCTGCGCTCGTGAAGACGACCGCAACCGGCAAGATGTCGGACAAGGCCAAGTCGCTCGCTGTCGAGCAGTTGCTTAATCAGGCTGTCGCCAATGCCGAGATCATCGACATCCTCAAAGCTGCCGGGCTGCAGTCACCGGACATCTCCGTTTTGTCAGATGAGTTCCTTGCCGACGTGCAGCGTATGGCGAAGAAGAACCTCGCGCTGGAGGCGTTGAGGAAGCTACTGAATGGCGAGATTAAGAGCCGCTCACAAACCAACGTGGTCCAGTCCAAGGCATTCTCCAAGCGGCTGGAGGAGGCGGTTACCCGCTACCATGCCAACGCGATCTCCACCGTCGAGATGATCCAAGAGCTGATAGCGCTCGCCAAGGAGATGCAGGCCGCAGCCGCACGGGGAGAAGAGTTGGGCCTCTCGCAGGAGGAGATTGCCTTCTACGATGCCCTCGCGGCCAATGACAGCGCTGTTCAGGCTATGGGCAGCGACCAGCTTCGAGTGATCGCCCATGAGCTTGTTGAGCAAATGCGCAAGTCTGTAACCGTCGACTGGCAGCATAGGGCAGCCGCTCGGGCGAAGATGCGGGTGCTGGTGAAACGCATCCTCAAGAAGTTCGGATATCCGCCTGATCTGGAGCAGGATGCCGTTCAAACCGTGTTGGCCCAGGCGGAGTTGTTGTTACGAGAGGTTGCTAGCGCACATTAATCGATGCGCAGTGTAACGGTTGAAGCTCGAGGAGGGGAAGATGAATGTGAGCCAATGGCTTCTCACGCGTGCGCATGGCTACGGCGACCTGGAAGCAAGTGAGGTTCGAGCGATCGAGGAGTTTTCGGTCGTATGGACTTACTTCGAAAACGTAGTTTGCGGGAAAGATGCAAACGTCGCCTCTATTAGAGCGGCAGTAGAGAAGTTGAGGGAGAGCAAGAACGGCATCGATGTAAAGGCCTTTCAAACGGCGCTAAAACATTTCAGCGAGCGATACTTTCCAAATGGCCACCAAGATGGGCGATTTGATGGTCTAAAATGGCGCAAGGGAGGCGAGGTTGCTGCGAAGGAAAAGGCCTCTGAAGTGCTGACAGGCAAGGCCACCTCGCCGAGTGACCAACTCGAAGCGTTACTTTTCATAACGTATCGACTTCGCAACAACCTTTTTCATGGAGAAAAATGGGCATATGGCCTCAAGGATCAAATGGCTAACTTCAGTAGCGCTACTCACACCCTGATCAACATGGTCGACCAGTTCGAGGCCGCCGGCCTTCGCTAGGCACGAAAACACATAATCGGGGCCACGGAGCACCGTCGATGCAATTACGGCAAGGTCGACGCAGCAACGCGTTTCGACAATCTTGATAGCGTCGAACGGGAGCATCCGGTGGCTTTCACAATGCTGTTCCAGCTCTGCTTGTTTGCGAGCATCTTCATGATGGCTTCGTTTCGTTCGGCGTCCTCAGGCCGTCCCTTGTAGATACCTTCAGTCTTCGCCTTGGCGATACCTTGCGCCTGTCGTCTTCTACGATCCTCATAGTCCTTGCGGGCGATCGCTGCGAGCATGTCCAACATCATCCCGTTGATGGCGTCCAGCATGCGGCTCTGGATATCGTCCTTGTCGGCCGTGGCCATCATCCACGATGTAGGAAGGTCCAAGGCCACCACCTTCACCCTTCGCTGTTGTATCTGAGCCTTCAGTCTCTCCCAGTCGGCAGCGTTCAACCGACTTAAGCGGTCGACCTGCTCCACCAGGAGAATATCACCGGGATGGCAGTCTGAGAGCAGCCGGAACAGTTCAGGACGGGCCAAGGTCGCGCCACTCTCGTTCTCCACATAGGAGGCGGCGATCTTCAGGTCACGCTCGGAGGCGAAGCGGAACAGGTCGTCCCTTGCGCGGCTGGCGTCTTGGTCCTTGGTGCTGGCTCGGAGATACGCGCGGACATGCATGGAAAACCACCTCAGTTCGTTATGGGTGGTTCTCATATCTTTGGTTCGATATGATTTGTCAATCGGTATTTATCGAACCAGTTCGGCAATGGTTCTCGTGAGGTGTACTTAAATCACACCACTGGATGCGCTGGGGATAAGCAATGTGCAACATGGCGCTCAATGCAATCATATGAATACGTTAAGGCGGGCGACAGGTGCAGACTGCACCCGCATTTACGGCGCGTGGGGATACGATGATACATAGATGTTGCGCTATGCTTACCTGCATGGTGGTTTTCATTCCGTGTGATATGCGGGCTGAGGAGATGAAGCTCGGTGTAGTGGTGACGCAAAAGCTTAACATGCGTGCACAGCCGAACACACAGGGCGCCGTGGTCGCAGAGCTACCGCTGGGCATGAAGATTGCGATCCTCAGTGGACACGTTGGCGATTGGAGAGAGATCGGTGCCGTCATCGATAATGCAACGAAGACGGGTTGGGTGCGGGAGAAGTTCATTGCGGAGGTGTCTCGTACCCCGCCCAACTCACCCCCAGAGGCAGGGCCTAAAGCGCCTCGTTACACCTCGCCTTTCTCGATAAGCAACTCAGATCTCGACTGCAAAGAGGATTACATCAGTGGCGGCTATAGTAGTTGTGATTATACGGTCACGGTTGAGTATAACGGAGACAGAGATGTCGAAGGGACGTTCAGTGTTAGCTGCGATGTCGAAGCTCGAATGGAGCACAGAGACGACCTATTGCCCAGCCGCAGGAGTTTTCAGGGATATTCAACGCTGTACGTCAGCTCTGGATACGGCAGCACCACGGTGGATGTGACGTTAAGGCCCGGGTTCTCATTGGAGCCGCTTCTACGAGTAAAGGTGACCGATACACAATGCAGGTATGACCGTTAGGCTCTGCCTGCGGCCCGGAGAGGGGCACGGGGGGAACTGGCGGGTTCTTTGTATCTGATTGGGGTTTCGAAATTTCACGCTCACCATTTCGGGATGGTCGATAATGACCCCGCCCCCTCACAGGCAACCTCTGGATAACTGACGGTTCCGCATGGAACGCATTGGAAGGTTGCCCACAAGGGGTAAGGCGGGACCGCTATTTGCGTTTACGCGGCGGTGGCCGTTTAGAGGCGTCAGCGATCACGAAGGCTGAGACACCGGCCAAACGCCCGATGTCCATTTACGCCGACATGCCATTAGCGGGAATGGCTATCGGGTGGTGGTCAATGCCGGGGTCGGGGAGACCGGTGGCGATCAGGTTCAATGGTCATTTTTCGTGGTGTTGTACCCTTCCGTATAGGCCCAGGCGAGACAAGTACTACACCCTGTCTCCAAGACCGGATCATCGAAACGACGCTTTCAGGGCCTTGGCCCTCTGCAACTGCTCAGACCGGACCGACAGGAACCGGCTCACCAACTGCTGAGAGACATCAAGAATGCTGCTCATCTGCTCCTGCGTGAGGTCGGGGAAGATATCAGCCAACCAGGATACCTCCATCTGGACAGTCATTTCCTTGCGACCATAAGCAGCTTGGAAGCCATCGAGAGCAGCCTTGGCCTCGGCCACTGGTCCGCTGAACGTCTCTCGCTCAATGGCGGTGACAGCGCCTTGCCAGCGTTCCTTGATCCATTGGACCGCATCAGGCCCAATCACATCGAAGGGGAACTTGTCCGTCTTGCGGTGGAGGCGTTTGCCCCAGCCGCGTTGAACGACCCAATCAGCAATGCGGTGGCGACTGTCACGGCCAACTCCCTCGATTTGCAGGAAGTCCAGATGACGGAGAACTGTCGTCGCCCGTCTTCGACCGAAACCGAGGAACCTTGCGAGTTCGGCGATGGTGATCCAATCGCCTTTGTCGACCGAGACCAGTTCGCCGGTCTTCCTGTCTAATATCTCCTCGACGTAGTTCATATCGCTGCTTCTGTCGCAAAGACGGAAGAATGGAACGGCTGATAAGGCACAATACGGGGGCTTTGCGTGGCACTCTCAGCGACTGTCAGTTTCGCCGCCTTGCTGATGTCCGGGATGATCATGCGGGGAAATGCCCGCTCATCGTCCCAGACCTCAAGCCGGCCCGAGAGACCGAGAGCGATCAGACGGCGGCAAGCATCGGCGGTAGGGTTGCGGGTCTTGGCGATGAGGGTCTTTGCTTCGAGGGAGACCGAGTAATTTTGCCCGCGCTTGTCGAGGTGGACGGGCTTGATGACGATTTTCGTGGTCGATGTAGCTGAAGGCATAGCTTCGCCATCCGCCCGACCGGGGGAAGTTTCGTGGTGCATGGATTTCTCTAATGGCTGTGCTGGTGACGATCTTGGCGGGGTGGCAACTTAGACCGGCCCTCTCGTCAGCAGGACCACGAGGCTAAGCCAAGCAGTTGCGATAAGAGGACCGAGGGTCACCACACCCATGAGAACGGGCCAGCCATGACGATGATGGCCGACCACCGCACTCTCAAGTGTCGAGCGTCCGTCGAAAGGACTGTGCGGGATTGGATGGTCTTCTCGGCGTTCCCGGAAAGGATACCTCAGGGAGACGCGAGGGAAACCATAAGTGCACTAGGGTTTGTTTCATGAATATCACACCCATGAAGAACAAATAGAGATGATCCTGATTTCATCAGTCATCCTCTATTCCAGTTCATTCTCGATATTGGTCTTCTCCCTTCTTCTTAAGTGAGGGGTAATCAGGGGTTGCTCCAATCCCATATAATACAACCGTATTCTTTCTCCCTAATTACGTGGTAATTCGAGAGTACGATTTTCTGGTCATCACAGTGGAGGTATTTCCGAAGGGGTGGTCTGAGGTGTCAGTGACAGCATGAACGGCAACACAGCCTTGGTCTGGACGAAGAAGTCGGAGACGCTTCCCCTTGCTGCTATTGCATGCAGTAAGGTACCGATGAAAAAACCGCGACGGTTCCCCCTGCTGCCGAAATTCCAGCTGCAAGGCCTCGATCTCAATGGACCGAAAACAGCACGAAGGCGGGAACTATGGTACGGAAATCTCGGGGCCAGAAACCTGCCAATCTTCGCAGTGGAGACGCTGTCAGGCGTCCTATATCGTTCAGACATGCAGAGGCCTAAAATGGCCGACACCTCTTAACGGGAAATGGCCCCTTGTGTCGATGCGGCCGTGAAGGCCTATCGAAGAGCCTTAAGAAGCGACCTTTGCGCATGTTCTTTCATGCAGCCGCCGCAGAGGCCTGTTCAATCTCAGGGTATCTGATCGCCTCGACAACGTGCTGAAGAGCGTGAATATCGAGACCATCGGGATTGTAGGTGCCAAATGTGATCCCCTCCCGATCATGGCCGACAACCTGCGCCACTTCCGTTTGTGGAAGTCTTGCCCGTTCAAGCACCTTAATGGCGCTACGGCGAAATGAGTGGAAGTCAACGCGATCTTTGCCAGTTCGCTCGTCAGGTCGGGTGATTTTCAGTGCCCGTCGGCGCTCCGTGAAGCGTTTCGAGATGTACCATGATCGCTTACCGTCGGGACCACCGGGCTTCAATGCGGGGAACAGCCACTCGCTCTTATGATGGCGCATGAAGTCGAGCAGGCCAGCAGCAATGAGGCGAGAGTGGAGAGGCACTTTGCGGTCACCCGCCTCTGACTTGGCGTTGGTAATGTTGAAATACCACACTCCGTCCTCCTGTTTTATATCGACGACCTTGCGATCGCACATTTCGTTCAAGCGCATCCCGCTGTATGCGGAGATCAGGCATAGCCACGCCAGTGTGTTGGAGTTGTCCTGCGTTGCTGGGCGAACTTCCGGTCGTGTGGCTAGAAGCTTCCTCATCTCTTCGACGGTGAAGGGGAGCTTTTTGGTTTTCCGCTTCTCACCGATCTTGCGGTACTGATCCTCCCACGGGTTTTCGCTAGTCAACAGACCCCGTCGCTTGGCCCACTGCCACACCATGGAAAGGGCCGTGGCGTATCGGTTGATCGTCCTGTTGCTAAGTCCGATTTCGTGGTTGCCGAAATCCTTAACAATCTCGCTGAATGTCCGCTGCTTCGTCTGCGGGCTTCGACCCCAGTGAGGGTCAAGGGTGGCAATCTTGTCGAGAAACTCCGCCGCCTGTTTACGGTCAACCTCATCCAGGCTTGGCTTGCCCGCCCACTGGTCGAACAGACGATACACGGCTTCGTACTGACCGCGTGTTTGCTCTGTGAGCTTCGCAGAGCTGTCGCGTTGGATTTCCTCGATGTAGCGACGGGCCGCGTCGGCGAAGGCTTCCCCGGTCTTTCGCTTCTTCAAAGTGACTGGCTGGAGGGTTTCCATGTCGATGCCGTTGCGTCCGAAGGCGCGTGGCAGGGTGAAGGTTCTCCCGTCCATGACAGCTCTGCGTCCCGCTGCCGCTGCAATGCGTGCCGAAACGAGGGCATGGTCCAGATCGTTGAGCTTCCCGCTCTCCAGCTTCTCGGCTTCAAGCTCGGCGAAGATATCGACGTTCTCCTCGCTTTCGTTGTGCTCTGCCAGCATCTTCAGCGTGGCTTCGTATTCCTCCTGTGCCTTGTCCTCGATTTCTGTAGGTGTCCACGTGCGCTTGCCACGGAGGACTTCAAACTGTGCGGTACACTCCGCAACCAGTGGCCAGCGATCTTTCTGCGCTTGCGTCAGATCTCGGGTGCGCAGCGATTGCACGATGTCTGACTTGCCTATTTTGTCGACCAAATCGGCAGGAACCTTCATCGCGAAGTACCAGCCCTGCCGCCGCTGTTTCAGGTATCGAGTATCGGCCATTTGCTCCCCGGTAGTACACGCAAGTAGTACACGTTGGTAGCTCACGGCAGCGGCATAAGTCAATAATTACAATAATTTCTGGATGTTATCCATCAATCAGTGGGGCTCCTGGCGCCCCAGCCATTGTTTTGGGTTCTACTTGTCTTCCCTACGCCGCTTGCAGCACGGAAATGACAATCGTCTTGCCCAGTACCTGCATTGCATCCTGCAGCTGGCTGAGCTTGGAAGGGTGGTCCGGGTCGAGGATGCGGCGGGCTTCGTTTTCGCTCTTGTTCAGCCGCCGCGCCAGCTCCCGTTTCGAAATTCCGGCCTCGCGGAACGCCTCGATGACCGCGAGCTTGATTGCCTCCTCCGCATCGACGGCCACTGCCACACCATCAACGGCCAAAGGTTCCGGCGTCGCTCGCCCTTCCTGAACGATACCCCGCAGTGCCAGGCCGAGCGCTTCCCTTGCATTGCTCAGCGCCTCGGAAAGCGTTTCGCCATGGGTGATCGCTTCCGGCACGTCGGCAAAGGTCACAAGCATTCCGCCGTCGGGATCGGTTTCGAGATTTGCCATGTAGACATATCGCATCGTGCTCTCTCCGTGCCTCAGCGTTCAATCGACGCCAAGCTGCTTTCTGATCAGCCGGACATAGCCGGGCGTAAGCTCGCCCGACTTTATCGTCGTGAAACGGTCTCCGAACGTGACGCGATAATGCGATCCCTTGCCCCGGTCTTCATAGACGTCGAACTGCTTGCCCCTTTCCTTGGCGAGCTTTCGAAGGTCACGCAGAAGCTGCTCGCGTTTCATTCGCCCTCTTAAATGCGCACATTTTTGTGCGCAACGCAAGTTTATATCGATAATGCGTGCATGGCTCGCCGGGGCTTCGAGCGAAGGGATTATCGGTCGATTTCGTGTGTTCGGTCACCAGCAGTTTTGAGGGGCACAAACGAAAACAGGCGGCCTCTCGGCCGCCTGCATCAAACCCGATCGTTGATCCCGATCAGCCTGCCGGCTGGGCCGGGGCCAGGAATTCGGCGCAGTAGGACTTGCCGCTTTCGCCGGGCATGTCGTTGACCGTGCGGATGCTGCGGATCGTGTAGTCGGAATTGGTGGTGATTTCGGCCTGGCAGCGCAGGTACATGGTGCGCGCCGGTGCCGTCTGCTTGCCGCGCTTGCCGTTGTCGCCTTCGGCATATTTCGCCGGAACGCGCACGGTCTTGTAGCCGCCCTTCCAGGTGTAGACGACGGAGGAGCCGTTTTCGGCGTCGCTCAGCGGCGGGCCGTAGGCCGCAAAGAACTTTCCGGCCGACTGGCCGTTCCAGCGTGCGGAAACGGGATCGCCGGCAGAAGGAATGGTCGTGCAGCCGGCAAGCGCAATAGCGAGCCCGGCCGCGGCAAAGGTGCGGAGTTTCATATGTATCGTCCCTGAATTGTCGCGCATTCGACGGCGGGAATCGCTATGTCCGAGCGGTTTCCGCTTGTCCCGGAAAGGGCTTTAGCGCGGAACCCGGCAAAAGAAAATTGCCCTTCATTCGCATTCGCGAAATTTGCGGCCGGTGTGGCTTTTTGTTGCAGTTCAGGGCGTCCCAAGCGGCCATTCGCGGGCCTCGAAAAAATGCGTCAGTTTTTTGAAATTTGGCGCTTGCGCAATAAGATGGGCCGTTCTATAGAGGCGCCGCTGGTCACGGAGTGTAGCGCAGTCTGGTAGCGCACCACGTTCGGGACGTGGGGGTCGCAAGTTCGAATCTTGCCACTCCGACCAGCCGAAAACCCTGCTTCGGCGGGGTTTTTTCTTTTATGGCTTTGCGAGTACATCCTCATGGACATGGACGGCGAGAAGACGGTCGAGACGATCAGCGAGCGGGCTTGTATCGACAGTAACGGTCTGCCGGTCAGGCTCTATGAGCGCCGCCACGTGATCCTCAGCCAGACCGCCGCCGGGCCGCGCCGTTATGTCGGCGCCCGCTTCTGGTGCACTGCCGAAGGCGATGCCGTCAGGCTGATCGACAGCTCGATGTTCGAAATGGTCGAAAGCGGCGAGATCCTCGTCGCCATGGAATAGGCTGCGCTGCGGCTCGTACCATTCCAAAATCGTCTATTTTCCCGGAATCTGGACAGTTCTATCGGGGCTGTGATCCAGCAGGCGGCCTCCAGCGTATCTAAAAGCGCTGCAAACGCAGCCCTTTGCTTAGCCTTTCGTCGCAAAAGCAAAAGGGTTAGTGGACTCTAATTTAATTTCTCTTCACAAAGGCATCTGCGAGTCGAAGGGGGAGGGGTTCGCAGCGTGTAATGCCGGAATGGGGAATCAAGTGCCGGGTAGGGAAAGCAAGCGCTCAGCGCATGTCAGATTGAGCGATGTCGCTAAGAAGGTGGGCGTCAGTCCCATCACCATCTCCCGGGCACTGCGCAATCCGGAGATCGTTTCCGAAGATCTGCGTCAGCTCATCCTGCGCACCGTCGATGAGATGGGTTATGTCCCCAACCTCGCGGCCCGCGCCCTTGCCAGCCGCCATAGCGGCGTCGTCGGCGTCATTACGCCAGCCCTCCATCAGCACTCCTTTACCGATATCATGAGCGGCATCGAGGATCGCCTGCGGGCGACGGACCTGCGCGTCCAATATGCCAATACGCTCTATGATCCCGACCAGGAAATGAACCAGCTGAAATCCTTCCTGGCGCAGAAGCCGGCCGGCATCATCGTTGCCGGCGCGGAATATTACGATGCGCTGGCGCCATTGCTAAGCGCCGCTGCCTGCCCCGTTGCCCATATCGTCGATTCCAGCCAGAAGGCCGAGGGCCTGGTCGCCGCCGTCGATCACTATGCGGCGGGTGCTGCCGCCACCCGCATGCTGCTGTCGAAGAACTACCGCCGCATCGCTTTCGTCGGCTGCCGCCGCGATACCCGCCCGCGCCGCCGCTTCGATGGATATGCCGATGTCATGCGCGAAGCCGGCTGTTTCGACGAGGCACTGGTCGCAAGCCAGGTGGGTGCAATCGGCATCGGCGCCGGACGCGAGCTCTTCAGCAAGCTGGTGGAGGTTGCGCCGGATGTGGACGCGGTCTTCTGCCAGAGCGACGACCTCGCCGTCGGCGCGCTTCTCGAATGCTGGACGCGCGGCCTGCGCGTCCCCGAGGATATCGGCATCTGCGGCTTCAACGATCTCGACTACGCGATCCATTGCGAACCGGCGCTGACGACGGTCAGCATCCCGCGCTACGATATCGGCCACCGCGTCGCCGATATGCTGCTGAAGGCTGTCCGCGAGGAAGAGCCGTACGAAGCCCATGTCGATTTCGGCTTCAAGATCGTCGAGCGCGGCTCCACACGCTAGACGCAATTTCCATAACGCCGCCAGAAACCTGCCGCGAAATCGCTTGCGAATCGCATAAGTGCGTGCTTATGTGTTCACATGATAGAGAACGATTTCTTCCGGGCTTTGGCAGACCCGACCCGACGCGCGATCTTTGAAAAGCTGGCGGCAGGCAGCATGAACGCCAGCGCCTTGCGCGAGGGCATGGAGATCAGCCAGCCGGCGATGTCGCAGCACCTCGCGGTTCTGCGCAGCGCAAGGCTCGTCAGGGAGGAGCGGCAGGGGCGGTTCGTGATCTACGAGGTCGATCCCGATGGGCTGGCTCTCATCGCCCAGTGGCTGGCGAAATACCGCGCCTACTGGCCGGACCGTATCGCAGCACTCAAAGTCTTGCTGAAGGACATGGATCAATGAGCGAAGCGCAGGTGAGCGAGCAGGAGAGCGGCATCGAGCTGGAGTTCGACCTCGGCGATCCGCCACAAAAGGTCTGGCGCGCCGTCACCATTCCCGAACTTAGGGAAAGGTGGTTGCCGAAGGAATCCTTGGCCGATCCCGATGCGATATCGGTCACCCCCGGTGAGCAGGTTCGCTACAGGCTGCGCGACGACACGCCGCCTTTTTTTGAAAGTATCGTGACCTTCACGCTCACCCCGAATGCCGATGGCGGCACGTGCCTGCGGATCGTCCACGAGCTCACGGACGCGAGGCTCGATGAAATGACCAGAGCGCCGGCAAACAGCAACAGCCCGCTGCTCATGCTCGCCGCCTGACGGCGAGCCTTCCCCCTCAAAATCTGAAAGCCTGGAGGTCGCCGATGCGCGAAGCGATGCAACTCGTCCCTATGGTCGTCGAACAGTCCAGCCGAGGGGAGCGGTCCTTTGATATCTATTCCCGGCTGCTGCGCGAGCGGATCATCTTCCTCAATGGCGAGGTCAACGATACCGTCTCGGCGCTCGTCTGCGCGCAACTGCTGTTTCTGGAAGCGGAAAATCCCAGAAAGCCGATCCATCTCTATATCAATTCGCCGGGTGGCGTCGTGACCAGCGGCCTCGCCATGTACGACACCATGCATTACATCCGCGCCCCCGTGCATACGCTGTGCATGGGCACCGCCCGCTCGATGGGCTCGTTCCTGCTGATGTCCGGCCAGCCGGGCGAACGCACGGCGCTTCCCAATGCCAGCATCCACATTCACCAGCCGCTGGGCGGATTCCAGGGGCAGGCGTCGGACATGCTGATCCATGCGGAGGAAATGCAGAAGACCAAGCACCGCATGACACGGCTCTACGCCGAGCATTGCGGACGTTCCTACGAAGACTTCGAGCGCGCGATGGATCGCGACCGCTTCATGACGGCGGAGGAAGCGCTGGAATGGGGTCTTATCGACCGCATCCTGAAGGTTCGGGAAGACACGGGCGAACTATAGGCCGCGCTTCAGAAATCTCATCTCTGAGAGACGCTCTCGATGACCGGCCAAAATAATGGCCGGTCATCGCAGGTCTTATCCGTTCCGGAATGCCGCTCAGATATCGCTGGCGGCGTTCTTCCAGAGATCGGCGGCTTCTGCGGCGGTCATCCGCTGCACATGCGCTTCGTCTCGGCGGCTGGCGAAGAGTTCGCTTGCCATGATCTGCTCGGCGAGATCGGCCGGCAGCGAGAGAATGACGCGGGCGTCGCCGCCGTGCAGGCCGCTGACGTCGCTGCGCTTGCCGCTCACCATGCCGCCGGCAACCGTGTTGTTGGTTTCCGGATCGATCAGGATGAAGGAGCCCGATGCGCGGTTCTGCTCATAGGGGTCGAAGATCGCCGTTTCGTCGAATACCAGGCGAACCTTGCCGATGGCGTTCATGTAGAGCCGGTCGGCCGGAGCCCAGGCGCCGGACTTCAGTTCCAGCTGCGCGATCGGCTGCACCTGGACACGCTGGCGGCGGCTGCCGCTCTTCAGCCAGTAGCGCTTGCCGGCTTCGATGCCCTCAGGCTGCAGCGCCACGATCTGGGCGTCGAAGTTGATGCCGGTCTGCGGCTGTGCGTCGATCGAGACGATCATGTCGCCGCGGGCAACATCGACCTGGCGGTCGAGAACGAGCGTGATCGCATCGCCGGTAACGGCGGCGTTGCGCACCAGGTCGAAGGTGACGATCTTGGAGACGTTGGCGACCATGCCCGACGGCAGGATCATGACGCTGTCACCCGGCTTGACCGAGCCACCGGCAACCGTGCCCTGATAGCCGCGGAAGCTCTCGCCCGGGCGCGACACGCGCTGGACCGAAAGGCGGAAGCCGGTCGACTGTCCCGAGCGCACGCTTGCAAGCTCCAGCGTCTCGACCAGCGTCGGGCCGTTATACCAGGGCATTGCTGCCTGGCCGGAATAGACGACGTTTTCGCCCTTCAGCGCCGACATCGGGATCGCGGTGATCTGCTTGACGCCGAGCGACAGCGCGAATTCCTTGAATTCGTGGGTGATCTTGTCGAAGCCGGCGCGATCGTAATTCGTCAGGTCGATCTTGTTGACGGCCAGCACGAACTGCTTGATGCCCATCAGCGAAGCGATCGTCGCGTGGCGGCGCGTCTGCTCGAGAATGCCGGCGCGGGCATCGACCAGCAGAATGGCGAGATCGGCGGTCGAGGCGCCGGTCGCCATGTTGCGGGTGTACTGCTCGTGGCCGGGCGTATCGGCAACGATGAAGGAGCGCTTGTCGGTCGAGAAATAGCGATAGGCGACATCGATGGTGATGCCCTGTTCGCGCTCGGCCTGCAGGCCGTCGAGCAGCAGTGCGAAGTCGGGCAGGCCGAGATCGTTCTGCTTGCCGGTGGAATCGCGCTGCAGGGTCGCGGCCTGGTCTTCCTTGACTGCCTTGGTATCCCAGAGCAGGCGGCCGATCAGCGTCGACTTGCCGTCATCGACGGAACCGCAGGTGATGAGGCGCAACGGCCGCGTGTCGCGCAGGGCCGCAACGGGCTCTGCTGCGGGCTGGGCAACGGCGTTGGCGAGGTTTGCTGCGGTCATCTCAGAAATATCCTTCACGCTTCTTCTTTTCCATGGAGCCGGACTGGTCCCGGTCGATGGCGCGGCCCTGGCGCTCGGAAACCGTGGCGATTTCCAACTCCGCGATGATCTCTTCAAGACTGGTGGCGTTCGAGCGGATGGCGCCCGTCAGCGGGAAGCAGCCGAGCGTGCGGAAGCGGATGTAATCCTCCTGCTTCGTTTCGCCGGGCAACAGCTCCAGACGCGGATCGGTCGCATCGATCATCATGCCGTCGCGCTCGACGAAGGGGCGTTTCGCGGCGAAATAGAGCGGCACGATCGGAATGTCCTCGGCCTGGATGTAGCGCCAGATATCCACCTCGGTCCAGTTCGACAGCGGGAAGGCGCGAACGCTTTCGCCCTGGCGGATCTGGCCGTTATAGACGTTCCAGAGCTCGGGGCGCTGGTTGCGCGGGTCCCAGCGATGGTCGGGCGTGCGGAACGAGTAGATGCGCTCCTTGGCGCGGCTTGCCTCTTCGTCGCGGCGCGCGCCGCCGAAGGCCGCGTCGAACTTGCCGGCGTCGAGCGCATTACGGAGCGCCTCGGTCTTCATGATGTCGGTATAGCGGGCCGAGCCGTAGGTGAACGGCGTGATGTTTTCGGCCGCACCGCGCGGATTGATATGCTCGATCAGGTCGAGATCATATTCCTTCACGATTTTGTCGCGGAAGGTGATCATCTCGGCGAACTTCCAGCCGGTATTGACGTGCAGCAGCGGGAAGGGGACGCGGCCCGGATAGAAGGCCTTGCGCGCCAGATGCAGCAGGACGGAGGAGTCCTTGCCGATCGAGTAAAGCATGACCGGGCGTTCGAATTCGGCGGCGACCTCACGGAAAATGTGAATCGCTTCGTTCTCAAGTGCCTTCAGGTGCGGATCGAGCGGCGGCTTGCTGCTCTGGGGATTGCTGAGTTCCGTATCCTTGCGGGTATCGGGCATTTCCTACTCCAGACTTCTCAATTCGTGTGCAGAGATGTCTCTGCGTGATTTGCTTCGTGGCCTCACCGGCGTTGCGCCGCGCGGCCCGAAAGGGCCGGATGAGGGGGCTCCAGGCGTTGCCCTCGCTTACTGAGCAGCCGGGATCGCCGACGCCTCTTCAGCAACATGCAACCCGCATTCGCGCTTTTCGTCCTGCTCCCACCACCAGCGGCCGGCGCGCTCGGGCTCGCCGGGCTTGATGGCGCGGGTGCAGGGCTCGCAGCCGATCGAGGGATAGCCGCGCGCATGCAGCGGGTTCACCGGCACGCTGTTGTCGGCGACATAGGCCTTGATCACGTCGATATCCCAGTCGGCCAGCGGGTTGACCTTCAGGAGATGACGCTCGGCGTCATATTCGGCAAAGGGCGTGTCGGCGCGGTTGTTGGACTGACCGCGGCGCAGACCAGTGATCCAGATGGTTGCCCCATTGAGTGCGCGCGCAAGCGGCTTCAGCTTGCGCACGCCACAACAGGCATGCCTGGCTTCGACGCTTTCGTAGAAACCGTTCAGGCCATACTTCGCCGCATAGGCGTCGATATCGGCCTGTTCGGGCTCGTAGCGAGAAATCTTGATGTCGTACTGGCTCTCGGTCTCGTCGATCAGCGCCAGCGTCTCGGGAAAGAGCCGTCCGGTCTGCAGCGTCACGACGTCGATGGGCAGACGGTGATTGCCGATCTCGGCGGTGATCACCTGGTCTTCGATGCCGAGCGACGTCGTGAAGACGGCGCGGCCGCCG
The DNA here is from genome assembly GCF_016864575.1 of Rhizobium sp. BG4. Taxonomy (NCBI): domain Bacteria; kingdom Pseudomonadati; phylum Pseudomonadota; class Alphaproteobacteria; order Hyphomicrobiales; family Rhizobiaceae; genus Rhizobium; species Rhizobium sp. BG4. The sequence goes on along the minus strand of NZ_CP044125.1, from coordinate 901,488 downwards.
AGACCGGCGACAAAGGCCAGCCTTCCGGCAAGGTCGAGAGACGCGAGCTTGGCATTCAGCGCCTCGGCCTCTTCGATTGTATGGATAACAGTCATGGCAATCCTGTCCTCGATGTTGGCCGGAGTATCGCAGCTGGAGGAGGGATCGGACAGAAAAAGGGATTTCGAAAGCAGCATAAGCAGGAGCAAATATCTCTCCGAAGCTGCCGCAATGCAGAAAAGCAGCCGCCCCGGCGATGAAAACCGGCGGGCAGCGCTAATGTCTAGTGATTTAGTAGAGTTACACGCCGCCTGTCAATTCGAAATCTGAAGTGATGCGCCGAAAGATGCGGAAGACGCAATTTTGACGTAGAATTAAGCCCATTGGCCAAGCTTGAAAAACAGGGCCAAAATGCTTGTATCTCAAGGCTTTTGCCGGCACGTTCAAATTCCGTTCATGCTGGCTGTGCCATAGGGGATAAAGCAAAGCTTGAAGTGCGGCGGGGCTCACGGGCCGCAGGTGTGTGTGACGGTCTGAAATGATTACGCAGAAAGCAAAATATGCGCTCCGGGCGCTCACGGTGCTGGCCGAGGCCGACGCCGACGAACCGGTGATGATCTCCGACATTGCCGCCCAGCAGAAGATTCCGAAGAAATTCCTCGAGCAGATCCTTCTCGACTTGAAACATCAGGGCATCGTCGTCAGCCGCCGCGGCAAGGCAGGCGGCTATCTGCTGCTGAAGCCAGCCGACATGATCACCTTCGGCGAAATCCTGCGCATCATCGACGGCCCCATCGCGCCGCTTCCCTGCCTGTCGATCACCGCCTACCGCAAATGCGATGATTGCGACGGCGAACAGAACTGCGAAATCCGCCACGTCTTCGCCAAAGTCGCCGACGCCACCCGCAAGGTGCTGTTCTCGACGACGATCGCCGACGCCGTCGCCCCCGCAAAGGGCGCCGTCGTGACGCGGATGCTCGCCTAGCCTGCCACCTCTTCCTTCTCGATCGCCCGCCGCGCCCGGATGGCCGCGGCGATGAAGACGCGCGACAGGCCGTGATAGAGCGGCTCGCGCGACAGGATGCGCGACGTCACATAGCCGATCATCGAGACGGCCATGATCGGGATGACGGCCTGGTGGTCTCCGGTCATTTCGAGAATGATGACGAAGGCGGTCATCGGCGCCTGCACGACGCCGGAGAAATATCCGGCCATGCCGAGGATGGCGGCGAGTGCGACACTGGTGCCGAGCAGCGAGCCGACCGTGCTGCCGAAACCGGCGCCGACGGCAAGCGATGGCGCGAAGATGCCGCCCGGAATGCCTGAAATCATCGACAGGAAGCTGGCGGCCAGTTTTTCGACGAAGAACAGCAGCGGCAGCGCATGGCCCTCGACCGCGCCGCGCGCCTGCTCGTAGCCGGTGCCGAATGTCGTGCCGCCGGAGAGGATGCCGATCACGGCAATCGCCAGCCCGCAGATGCCGGCCAGCACAAGCATGCGCTTCAGTGGCTGCGGCTGCGCCCAGCGGCGGATCTTCTGACCGAAATGCAGGGCAAAGCCGCTGAAGGCAGCACCCAGCGCCCCGCCGCCGATGCCGCAGACCAGCACGAGGCCCCAGTCGCGCAATTGCGTTGGCGCCACGGAGGCTTCGCCGAAATAGTTGTAGCTGCCGGAAAGCCCCAGCGCCGCAAGGCCGGAGAGGATGACCGCGGTGAGGACCAGCCCGTTGGCCCGCGACTCATAGGTGCGGCTCATTTCCTCGATGGCGAAAACGATACCGGCGAGCGGCGTGTTGAACGCCGCCGCGATACCGGCTGCAGACCCCGCCAGGATCAACCCGCGCGCCTGTGCCATGCCGCCGAACCGGGCGACCGCCAGCATGATCGACGCGCCGACCTGCACCGTCGGTCCTTCGCGGCCGATCGAGGCGCCCGAGAACAGCCCGAGCACCGTCAGCACGATCTTGCCGAAGGCGATCCGGAGCGACAAGAGCCGCGTCCGGTCTTCCTCGTCGCGCAGATGCCGGGCGGCGATCGCCTGCGGAATGCCGCTGCCCTGCGAATTCGGAAACAGCGTCGCCGCCAGATAGGCCGACAGCATGAAGACGAAGGGCGTCAGGACCAGCGGCAGCAGGAAGGCCCACTCGCCCGAGGATGTCAGTCCGGTAAAGGCCTTCTGCGCCAGATCGGCGAGCTTGGCAAAGCCGACGCTGATCACCCCGATCGCCAGCGCCCCGCACCAGAAGACCAGCCGCGGCCGCCAGAGCGAAAAGGATCCCCAGATGACGCGGGAACGGCGGAGCAGCTTGGAATTGCGATGGGAGGAGGGCATGGCGAACTCTGGCACGTGATGGGGGCATCCCCTTCTAGTCCCAATCGTCGGCAAAGATCACCCCTTGTTTCAACATTTGGTGAAATACCTTCCCAAGCATGCCCACCGCGCCACTTGCCCCTTGCCGGAACAGGGTAGGGAGGCATGACATGCGCATATCCATGATCAGGAAATCGATCGCCGCCGCAGCACTCGCCGCAGTCTTCGCAACAGGCGCCGCAGCCCATCACGGCTGGTCTTGGGCGGAGGCCGAGCAGATGGAGCTGACGGGCACGATCCAGCAGATTTCGATGGGCGGCCCGCATCCGTCGCTCGACGTTGCCGCGGCCGATGGCGTCTGGCGGGTCGAGCTCGGCAATCCGCGCCAGACGGAACGCTCGGGCTTCATCGAGGGCTCGGCGAAGAATGGTGACGCCATCGTCGCCCTCGGCAACCGCTCGCAGGACGCCAGCGAGAAGCGCCTGAAGGCGGTGCGCATCACAGTCTCAGGCAAGCGCTACGACATCTATCCCGAACGCATCCAGACGAACTGACGGATGACCGCAGACCTCTTCGAATGGATCGCCGCAGCACCGCCGGCCGCCGCCCTCCGGCGCTCGGCGCTGCTCTATATCGTCGTCAACGCCGCCCACATCCTGTCGATCGGCCTGCTGATCGGCGCCATCCTGCCGCTCGATCTCAGGCTCATGGGCTGGTTCCAGTCCGTCCCGCTTGCCGTCATCGGCCCCTTCCTCTCCACCGCCGCCGCCACCGGCCTCGCCCTCGCCATCCTCACCGGCGCACTCCTCTTCAGCGTCCGCCCGGCCGAATATGCGGAGAACCCCGCCTTCCTCGCCAAGCTTTCGATCATCGCCCTCGGCATCCTCAACGCCATCCTCATCCATACAGGGAAGGGTTGGCGCCACACGCTCGCCGACGAGATCGCACCACGCCGCATCCGATACGCCGCCGGTATCTCCCTCTGCGCCTGGATTGCGAGTCTCTTGGCGGGACGATGGATTGGTTTCCTCTAGTTGATTCTGAACTTGAAGTTCGGCATGGAATTTTCCGTATCGGCGGAGTATGATATACATATCTGATATCATCAGGGTCCGAGTATGCGCGCATTGATCGATATCGGCGAGGCCGAGCTTAAGGCACTGGATGAGATCGCCCGGGAAGAGAAAGTCTCGCGTGCATCGCTGATCCGCGAGGCCGTCGATGATTTCCTGAAACGCCGCGACCGGCTGAAGGATGAGGAAGCCTTCGGCCTTTGGGGCGATCAGGCCGTAGATGGCCTGGCCTATCAGGAAAAGCTCCGCAGCGAATGGTGAAGGCGCTCTTCGACACCAATATCCTGATCGACTATCTGAACGCCGTGCCTGAGGCGCGCGATGAACTGCTGCGCTACGAGCAGCGCTCGATCAGCATCATCACCTGGATGGAAGTGCTGATCGGCGCCAGACCGGAGCACGCCGCCGCCACCCGCGGCTTCCTCAACGGCTTCGATGTCATCGCGCTCGACGGCAGTATCGCCGAAAGCGCCGTACGTCTCAGGCAGGAACATCGCATCAAGCTGCCCGACGCGATCATCTGGGCTTCCGCCGAGGTTCACGCAATGCTGCTCGTCACCCGCAACACCAAGGATTTTCCGGCGGGGGATCCCGGCATACGGATACCCTATCGGCGCTAGCGCCGGACTTGCCAGGAAATCACTTTAAGAGCATCATGCATCGCAATTGCAACGCATGGAGCGCCCCATGAAAACCGCAACCCTGCCGTCCCTCCGTGTCGATCCCGAATTGCGCGCTGCCGCCGAAAGTGTGCTGAAGGAAGGGGAGACCCTGTCGGCGCTGATGGAAGACTCGCTGCGGCGTCAGGTTCACTATCGCAAGACGCAGGCGGAATTTATCGCGCGGGGGCTGGCGTCGCTGGCGGAAGCCGAGCGGACGGGTGTCTATCACAGTGCTGAAGACGTGATGGCCATGTTGAAGGCCAAGCTTGATGCCGCCAAGGCAAAGCGTGCGGCCGGGCAGGAATGAGCTATCAGCTTCGCTTCACCGACGAGGCGCTGGAAGACCTCGACCGACTCTACGATTATCTTATCGCCTACGACCTCGACCTCGCCGACCGCGCCTATGATGCCATCATGAAGGCGTTGGTCGTGCTTGAGGAATTCCCATTCTCGTGCCGCAAGGCGAGCGCCGAGAATACGCTGATGCGCGAATTGCTGGTACCCTTTGGCTCTTCGGGATATGTGGTTCTCTTTCACATCGACGGAAGCCAGGCCGTCACCATTGCCGCCATCCGCCACCAACGCGAAGACGACTACCACTAGCCCCTTTACCGGTCGCTCACCGCCCAGCGCGGGTTGACCCATGGTTCCTGGTTCGACCGCGGCAGCGGCTGCTTGCCGAGGATATGATCCGCAGCCTTCTCCCCGGTCATGATCGACGGGCCGTTGAGGTTGCCGTAGGTCACATGCGGGAAGATCGAGCTATCGGCGACGCGCAGGTTGTCGACGCCGATGACCCGGGTTTCCGGGTCGACGACGGCCATCGGGTCGTTGCTAGCGCCCATCTTGCAGGTGCCGCAGGGGTGGTAGGCGCTTTCCAGGTGCTCTCGCAGGAAGGCGTCGATCTCGTCGTCGCTCTGCACTTTTTCGCCCGGCTGGATCTCCGGTCCGCGATACTGGTCGAAAGCCTGCTGGCCGAAGATCTCGCGGGTGAGGCGCACGCAGTGGCGGAACTTCTCCCAATCCTCCGGATGGCTCATATAGTTGAAGCGGATGACCGGATCGGCCTTCGGGTCGGACGAGCGTAGCGTGACATTGCCGCGCGACTTCGAGAGATTGTAGCCGACATGCACCTGGAAGCCATGGCTCTTGGCCGCCGCCTTGCCGTCATAGCTGATGGCGACCGGCAGGAAGTGATACTGGATATCGGGCTGCTTGATCCCAGGCGCCGAGCGCAGGAAGGCGCAGGCCTCGAACTGGTTCGAGGTGCCGAGGCCCGACTTGGTGAACATCCACTGCGCACCGGCGACCCCCTGCCAGAACCACGGCAGCCAGGAATAGAGCGATACCGGCTTGGTCGAGACCTGCTGGAAATAGAATTCCATATGGTCCTGCAGGTTGGCGCCGACGCCCGGCCGGTCGGCCTTCACCTCGATGCCCATCTCCTGCAGATGCGCGCCCGGGCCGATGCCCGAGAGCATCAAGAGCTTCGGCGAATTGAAGGAGGAGGCCGAGACGATCACCTCGCGGTTCGCCTTGATCACCTCGACGCTGCTGCCGCGCTCGATCTCGACGCCGACGGCCCGGCCGTTCTCGATGACCACCTTGCGGGCGAGACCATAGACGATCGAGACGTTCGGCCGCTTCAGCGCCGGCTTTAGATAGGCCGATGCCGCAGACCAGCGGCGGCCGCCGAAGATCGTCTGCTCCATCAGCCCGAAGCCTTCCTGCTTCGAGCCGTTGTAATCCTCCGTCGTCTCGAAACCCGCCTGCTTGCCGGCCTCGACGAAGGCCTGGAACAGCGGGTTGCGGAAGACGCCGCGCTGCACATGCAGCGGCCCGTCGGTGCCGCGCCAGCCCTCTTCGCCGCCATGGCTGTGTTCCATGCGCTTGAAATAGGGCAGCACGTCGGAATAGGCCCAGCCCTGCGCGCCGAGCTCTTCCCAGCGGTTATAATCCTCGGCGTGGCCGCGAACATAGACCATGCCGTTGATCGACGACGAACCGCCGATCACCTTGCCGCGCGGCGCGGTGATCTGCCGGTTGTTGAGATTGGGCTCGGGCTCGGAGAGATAGCCCCAGTTATAGCGCTTCATGCTCATCGGCCAGGCAAGCGCTGCCGGCATCTGGATGAACGGCCCGAAATCCGAACCGCCGGCCTCGATGACGATGACGGTATTCTTGCCGTCTTCGGAGAGACGATAGGCAAGGGCGGAGCCTGCCGAGCCGGAGCCGATGATGACGAAATCTGCTTGCTGCATGGTGGATCTCGATGGGTTTCAGCGTGTGGTTTCAAGACCCCGCCCCAAACCCCTCCCCACAAGGGGGAGGGGCTTAATTCGCTGCGCTGTTTCAGCCCGCTTCAGGGCAGACCGGTTGCTGCAAGCTAGCCCCTCCCCCTTGTGGGGAGGGGTTGGGGAGGGGTCTCTTTTAATTTCAGCGTCTCAATAAGGCGCCTGCACCGGCCCCATGCCGACATAGACGGTCTTCAGTTCGGAATAGTGCTCCAGCGCCGCTGCCGAGTTTTCGCGGCCGAAGCCGGATTGCTTGGAGCCGCCGAAGGGGATTTCGACCGGGCAGAGATTGTAGGTGTTGATCCACAATGTGCCGGCTTCCAGCAGATCGACGACGCGGTGGGCGCGGGTCATGTCGGCGGTGAAGACGCCGCCCGAGAGGCCGAATTCGGTGGCATTGGCGCGGCCGATCACCTCGGCCTCGTCGTCGAAATCGAGCACGCACATGACCGGCCCGAAGATCTCCTCGCGGGCGATGGTCATCTCGTCGGTAACGTCGGCAAACACGGTCGGCTGCACGTAATAGCCTTCGCCCGCCACATTGTTCGGAATGCCGCCGCCGGTCAGCAGCGTTGCGCCCTCGGCCTTGCCCTTCTCGATATACTCGAGAACCTTCTGGCGCTGCGCCCAGGAAACCATCGGGCCGATCTGCGTTGCCTCGTCCATCGGATCGCCGATCACCATCGCCTCGGTGCGGCTCTTCAGCCGCTTCAGGAATTCGCCCTTGATCTTCTTCTGCACGAAGACGCGCGTGCCGTTGGAGCAGACCTGTCCGGTCGAATAGAAATTGCCGAGCATCGCGCCGCCGATGGCGCTGTCGATATCGGCGTCGTCGAAGATGATCAGCGGCGACTTGCCGCCGAGCTCCATCGTCACATGCTTCAGGTGGCTGGCAGCCGCAGCCGCAACGCGGCGGCCCGTCGGCACCGATCCCGTCAGCGAAACCTTGGCGACATCTGGATGGTTGACGAGCAGCGGCCCGGTCTCGCGATCGCCCTGGATGACGTTGTAGAGCCCCTTCGGCAGGCCGGCCTCATGCAGGATTTCGGCGATGGCAAGCGCGCCGAGCGGCGTATTCTCGGAAGGCTTGAAAACCATGGCATTGCCCGCGATCAGTGCCGGGGCGCCCTTCCAGCAGGCGATCTGCTGCGGATAGTTCCAGGCGCCGATGCCGACACAGACGCCGAGCGGCACGCGCTTGGTATAGGCAAAGTCGCCGCCGAGCGGGATGTAGGAGCCGTTCAGCGCCGTCGCCGCGATGCCGCCGAAGAATTCGAAGCTGTCGGCGCCCGAGGTCGGGTCGGCGACGATGGTTTCCTGGATCGGCTTGCCGGTATCCAGCGTCTCGAGCTCGGAGAGTTCGCGGTTGCGCTCACGCATGATCTCGGCCGCCCGCTTCAGGATGCGGCCGCGCGCCGTCGGGCTCATCGCCGCCCATTCCGGCTGGGCGCGCTTGGCTGCGGCGATCGCCTTCTCGACGATATCGGGTGTTGCCGCATGCAGCCGGGCGATCACTTCGCCGGTTGCGGGATAGATGCTCTCGATCACGCTGCCCGCGTCATCCTCGACATACTCGCCGTCGATGAAATGCGATGCTTTCGGCTGGGCTTTCATGGTCGTTTGTCCTTGGGCTCGTGGTGTTCGTCCCTTCTCCCCTCGGGGAGAAAGTGGCCCGTAGGGCCGGATGAGGGGGCGGCACGGGTGGCGGTCGCCAGAAGCGCGTTCACATAATCCTCCGTCAGCCCGATCGAAGCCTCGATGCTGATGGGCGCCGATTTCAGACTTTGGCGGATATAGAGGCCGTCGATCATCGCCGCAGCGCCTTCGGCAATGCGTTCTGCGGCATCGGCGGGGCAGAGCGCCTTCAGGTTGGCGAGCAGGTTGGAGCGCAGGCGGCGCGCGTAGATGACGAGGAAGCGGCGGGTCTCTTCCGAGCTCTGCGCCTCGGCATAGAAGGCGAGCCAGGCGGCGATCGTCTCGGGCGCAAACTGGTCGGCCTGGAAGCTGACGCGGATGACGGCCGAAAGCTTTTCGCGCGGCGTAGGCGCCGCCTTCAGCGCTGTCACCGCGTCGTCGCGCAACTGGCGTAGAAGCGAGCGCACCGTCTCGATCAGCAGCTGTTCCTTGCTGCCGAAATAGTGGTGCGCGAGCGCGGGGGAGACACCGGCCTTGCGGGCAATTTCGGACATGGTGACAGTCAGCGAGCCGTGATCGCCGATCACCCGCAGCGCAGCATCTACAAGCGCCTTGCGGCGCACCGGCTCCATTCCGACCTTCGGCATGACGTTCAACTTTCTCGAAGTTGAGGTCACCTTATTTTTGATTGACTGACCAATCAATAAAAATCTTGCGAAGTCTTGATGAAGGTCAAGTCTTTCCGGATGGGGATCGTGCAACATATCTCCCGCTCACAGGAGGTGTGTCATGGCAAGCGTCTTGGGAATGCCGTCTTCGTCCCTGCATTCGAAATGGATCTGGTTCGCCGGTCTCGGTGTGCTGCTGATGATCTGCGGCGTCATCGCTTTCGCAAACATCTTCGTCGCCACCGTCGCTTCGGTCTATTATGTCGGCATGCTGATGCTGGCGGGCGGCATCGTCTATCTCGCCCATGCCTTTCAGGTGAGGGGTTGGGACCACATCCTCTTCTGGGTACTGAGCGGCCTGCTCTATGTGTTGGCCGGGCTCTTCGCCTTCATCAACCCGATCCTCGCTTCGGCAGCACTGACGCTGTTCCTTGCGGTGGCGCTCGTCATTGCCGGGGTCTTCCGCGCCTTCATCGGCCGACGCATGAAGCCGGTGAAGGGCTGGGGCTGGATTGTTGCGAGCGGCGTGGTCACCGCGCTCGCGGGCTTCGTCATCGCCCTTGGATGGCCGGTCAACAGCCTCTGGATCCTCGGCCTCTTCCTCGCCGCAGATCTCCTGCTGCAGGGTTCGACCATGCTCGCCTTCGGCCTGGCGCTGCGGCGAAGTTTATGACCGTAATCCACAGGCCCGATCACGGATTATTTCTTTTTTTGACAAGCATATGACGCAGGTCTAAAATTAACGCATACCAAGGCACCGGCGATGGACCGCCGGACAAAACGCCAAGAATGGTCATGCGTCCCCCGTTGGGCAGGTTCTGCCCGGCAAAACGAAGGGAGGAATTTCATGCCGATGGTCACAGTTTCCATATCACCGGTACAGGCAGCAGGCATCCGTGATGCCGTCGATAGCGGCGGCTATGCATCGAGCAGCGAAGTGGTTCGCGAGGCGCTCCGCCTCTGGGATGCCGCCCGCAAGCTCGGCGAATACAAGGACGAGGTTCTCGCTGGAGAAAGCCATGCTGGCAGTGGCCGTTGCGTGGCCGACATGTTCGCCGATCATGAAGCGGTCCGCCGCCGCACGGCTTAGTCAAGCGATTGATAAAATAAGAAGAATCTGAATTGTGGGGCGGGCGTCACAGGCGTCCGCAGCTTTCACAAAACTTTCACATTGGGGAAAGGGTTCGTTGACCCTTCTCCTCCATCTTCGCTGCGAAATAGAAGACTTCACAGTGGAGAATGGCATGTCTCTGACTGCCGCCGTCGCGCCCGGCGTCGTTCGTCGCTATGCCAGCGATCAGATCGTGACGCTTGCAAAGCTTGTCGTAGAAAACGCCTTCCAGCCGATCGTAGAGGCCGGAACCGGAACGGTATTCGGCTATGAATCCCTCATGCGCGGGCAGGAGCGGATCGGCTTCGATTCCCCGGTCGAAATCCTCGACGAGGCCTATCGCTCCAACCAGCTTCTGCCGCTCGAGCAGATGGTTGCCAGCCGCGCGCTGGCGAAGTTCGCGACGCTCGGCAACTACGCGACATCGACGCTCTTCCTCAATCTCGACGTCCGCCTGATCCCGCATGGCGACCGGCTGATCGAAAACTTGCTGCAGCAGCTGAAGGCCGCCAACCTGCCGCCGTCGTCCGTCTGCTTCGAATTCTCCGAGCGCTTCGACAATACCAGTGTGCCGGAATTCGAGGCGCTGGTCTCCAAGCTGCGCCGCACCGGCTTCAAGCTGGCGATCGATGATTTCGGCGTCGGTCATGGCGAGATGAAGCTGCTCTGCGACTATGCCGTCGATTACCTGAAGATCGACCGCCACTTCGTCGCCGATATCGACACCAAGCCGCGCAAGCGCCATCTCCTGAAGAACATCGTCAACATCGCCCATGTTCTCGGCACCCGTGTCATCGCCGAGGGCATCGAGACCGAGGCCGAGTTCCTGGCCTGCCGCGAATATGGCGTCGATCTCGTCCAGGGCTGGTTCATCGCCCGCCCGACCACGCATATTTCGGAGCTCGTCCCGGCCTTTCCGCATCTGCAGGAACTCGGGCAGAACAAGCGCAACACCCAGTCGCTCGACGAAATCCTGATCCGCAAGCAGATCGAACTGCTGCCGACGGTGTTCGAGAACGACAGCATCGATACGGTGTTCGAGCTCTTCCGCCGCAATCCGCGCCAGGGCTTCTTCCCGGTTCTGAATGCCAATGGCGAACCGCGCGGCATCATCCACGAACATCACCTGAAGCAATACATCTACCACCCCTTCGGCCGCGATCTGCTGAAGAACAAGATCTACGAGCGGCCGATCTCCGAATTCGTCGAGATCGCCCCGATCGTCAGCCTCGACAGCGATGCCGAGCGGTTGATGTCGATCTTCGCCAATATGGAAGGCAGCAACTGCCTGATCCTGACGGATAACATGCGCTATGCCGGCGTCGTCTCCGCCGCAGCGCTCATCAAGGTCATCAACGAAAAGCAGCTGAAGATCGCCCAGGACCAGAACCCGCTGACGGGCCTGCCGGGTAATCACGCTATCCGCGATTTCATGCGCCAGTCCGGCCGCGACGGCGATGGCGTGCGCCACTTCTGCTACTGCGACTTCGACAATTTCAAGCCGTTCAACGATGCCTACGGCTTCCATCTCGGCGACCACGCGATCTCGCTGTTTGCCGCGCTGATGCGCCGCTACTTCTTCGCCGAGCGCCATTTCCTCGGCCATGTCGGCGGCGACGATTTCTTCATCGGCGTCGTTGGCTGGACGCAGGCCGAACTCAGCGAGATTCTCGACCGCCTGATCAGCGATTTCCACGAGGATGTGCTGGCGCTCTATTCCGACCATGACCGCGCCAAGGGCAGCATCCGCGGCCACGACCGCTCCGGCGCCGAAGCACTGTTCCCGCTGATGCGCTGCTCGATCGGCGTTCTCGAGCTGCCGGATGGCCTCGTCATCGACGATATCAACCGCGTCGGCACCGAGATCGCTCACGTCAAGGCGGCGGCCAAGGAAAGCCTCGACGGTCTCGTCTTCCATCTCCTGGGCGAGGCGAATTGACGCCTTTGCTACTTCTCGCCTTTTCAAGCATCCGGCGCTGAATTATCTCCTGTGCTTTCGGAATGAGGAGACCGGATATGCCCCTGCCGTCGACCATGCGTTTCGTCGATCTGCCAAGCTTCGGTGCGCCCGATGCGATGAAGATCGCAAACGGACCGCTGCCGGTTCCGGGCGAGGGGCAGATCCTGGTGAAGACCGAAGCCGTTGGCGTCAACCGCCCCGACGTCGCGCAGCGCCAGGGCGCCTATCCGCCGCCGAAGGACGCCAGCCCCATTCTCGGCCTCGAACTCTCCGGCGAAGTCGTAGCGATCGGCCCCGGCGTCACCGGCTACGCGATAGGTGACAAGGTCTGCGGCCTCGCCAATGGCGGCGCCTATGCCGAATATTGCCTGCTGCCATCAGGTCAGGCGCTGCCCTTCCCGAAGGGCTACGATGCCGTCAAGGCTGCCGCGCTGCCGGAAACCTTCTTCACCGTCTGGGCCAATCTCTTCCAGATGGCCGGATTGACCGAAGGCGAAAGCGTGCTGATCCACGGCGGCTCCAGCGGCATCGGCACCACGGCGATCCAGCTCGCCAAGGCTTTTGGCGCCACGGTTTATGCCACCGCCGGTTCGGCCGACAAATGCGACGCTTGCGTCAAGCTCGGCGCGACGAAAGCGATCAATTACAAGACGGAGGATTTCGCCGAGGTCATCAAGGCGGAAACCGCGGGGCAGGGCGTCGACGTCGTGCTCGACATGATCGGTGCGGCCTATTTCGAGAAGAATATCGCCTCGCTCGCCAAGGACGGCTGCCTGTCGATCATCGCCTTCCTCGGCGGCTCGATGGCCGAAAAGGTCAATCTGACGCCGATCATGGTCAAGCGGCTGACGGTGACGGGCTCGACCATGCGCCCGCGCACCGCAGAAGAAAAACGCGCCATCCGCGACGATCTCCTCTCGCAGGTCTGGCCGCTGCTCGAGGCGGGAAGCGTCTCACCCGTCATCGACAAGGTCTATGCCCTCGAAGACGTCGTCGAGGCCCACCGCCGCATGGAAACCAGTGCCCATATCGGCAAGATCATGCTGAAGCTCTAGGCTTCATCCACTCCCCACCGCCGTCATGCTCGGGCCTGTCCCGAGCATCTGCAACGGTCGACGTTGGGACTTCAACCCCTCTTGTCCCTCAGCGACAGCGCCGCAACCACCGTCACGATCCCCGGCAGGGCCATGGCCGCATAGAGCCAGTGCGCCGCCGAAATATTGCCCTCGACCCCGCCCGGATGCACCAGTCCGGTGCTGTTGGCGATCACCCCGGCGATTGCTGCGCCGAAGGCGCTGCCGAGCGACTGTACGGTGGAGATCGCCGCCGATGCCTTGTCCTGTTCGGAATTCTGCACCAGCTGCAGCACCTTGGTGACGAGATGTGCCCATCCGAGCCCGACGCCGAAGCCCATCATCAGCATGGCGAAGGCCGCCGGTGCGAGGATCAGGATGTCGGCCGCATGGTTTTCCCGCGCCAGAAGCAGCGCGAGTGCCGCCGTCGAGAGAGCCTCGATCACGCATCCGGCGATGATCGCCTTGATGGCCGCGGGTCCGCGCAGATTGCCGCTGAAAAAGGCGGCAAATGTCCAGCCGAGCGCCACCAGCGCCGTCAGGTAGCCGGAGATCAGCGGCGTGACGCCATGCAGGACCTGCAGGAAATAGGGAATGTAGATATCGCTGGTCAGCACCACGAGCAGCGTGAACATGGTGAGATAGACGCGGGCGACCGGCTTGACGAGCGTCACCGCCCCCGTCGGCAGCAGCCGCGTCCTGCCCCGCCGCTCGATCACCAGCATCAACGCGATCGCGATCACCGAGAGCGCCACGAGCAGCGCCTTGCCGCCCGTATGCTCCAGCGTTCCGGCAATGCTGACGAGAAGCACGGCCCCGATCAGAAGGGCGATCTGCACGAAGGGAATCCGGCTCTCCGCCCGGTCGTCCCGGGCCTTCGGCAGCAGCCAGGGCGCAAGCACGGCCATCAGCACGCCGAGCGGCACGAGAATGATGAAGGCATGGCGCCAGTTGCTGCCATCGGCAAACAACCCGCCGGCGCTGGGGCCAAGCAGCGTCGCAATCCCCCAGATCGCCGCATAGAGCGTCGAGGCTTTCGGCCAGAGATGTTCGGGAAAGGCAAAGCGCACGAAGGCATAGGCCAGCGCCGCCAGAATGCCGGCGCCGAAACCCTGCACGGCGCGTCCCGCAAGCACCACTTCCATGGCGGGCGCCGCCGCGCAGATCAGGCTGCCGCCGCCGAAGAGCACGGCGCCGAACACATAGGCGATCCTGAGCCCCATGCCCCGCGGCCGCATCGCAACCGAAATCGAACCGAGAACCGCAGCCGCCACATAAAGCGTCGTCACCCAGGAGAGCAGCGGCAATCCACCGATATCGCGCACGATCGACGGCGCGATCGTCGCCATGATGTAGCTCTCGACGGCGTAGAGCGTCACGCCGCCGCCGAGCATCAGCGTCGCCGGAAGCAGGGCTGGAGTGAAGAGCTGGAAGACGGAGGATTTCGGGGCGGCGCCCTGATCGATGCTGGTCATGCCTGTATGCCTTGATGTTTTCCCTGACGGATATTATTTTCCAATTTATAAGTTGGAAAATTGCATGCTTGTGTTATTAAAACAAGTCTGAACTTGGAAAAATAAATGCGCCAATCGCCTGCCAACCGTATCCTGCTTCTGCTGAAGACCGAAGGCCCGCAATTGGGCGCCGATGTCGGCGGCCATCTCGGCATCTCTGCCGAGGCGGCCCGCCAGCAGCTGACGAAGCTCGCCGAAGAGGGCCTTGCCGAACCGGTGACGGAGCAGGGCGCCGGCCGCGGCCGCCCGAAACAGCTCTGGCAGCTGACCGCCGCAGGCCACCAGACCTTTCCCGACGGCCATGCCGAACTCACCGCCGGCCTGCTCTCGATCATCACGGCGCAGCTCGGCCCAGCCGCCCTCGACGCCGTCATCGCCGCCCGCGAAACGGAAACCCTTGCCCGCTACCGGCAGGACGTCTCGGCCGCAGCACTGTCCGAGCGCGTCAGACAGCTCGCCGCTGTCAGAAGCCGCGAGGGCTACATGGCCGATTGCTGGCGGGAGGAAGACGGCTCCTTCATGCTCGTCGAAAACCACTGCCCGATCTGTGCCGCCGCCAGTGTCTGCGCCGGCTTCTGCCGCTCGGAGATCGAGACCTTCCGCAGCGTGCTCGGCGCTGATGTCGAGCGCTCCGAACACATCCTGCTCGGCGCCCGCCGCTGCGCCTACCGGATCAGCGCCTAGGCAGGGCTCAGCTGCCGCTTGCTGCTTTCGAGGAACAGCAGGAAGCCGATTGCGCCCAGACCGGCGAATGCTGCGATCTGCGCCGTTCCCGAATAATCCGTCAGCGTCGTGCCGATCGCGAAGATCGTCGCCGCCACGCCGTTGCTGATGAAGACGCTGACCGAGATCAGCGA
The DNA here is from genome assembly GCF_016864575.1 of Rhizobium sp. BG4. Classification (NCBI taxonomy): domain Bacteria; kingdom Pseudomonadati; phylum Pseudomonadota; class Alphaproteobacteria; order Hyphomicrobiales; family Rhizobiaceae; genus Rhizobium; species Rhizobium sp. BG4. Next base: position 886,352 of record NZ_CP044125.1, on the reverse strand, counting down.
ACTGCCGAGCCCCGGCCGGTCGGCGATCAGGTCCTGCAGATAGGTGATGGGAACGCTGAGGATCGCCGCGGCGCCGCAGGCATTGATCCCCACCAGCGCGTAGATGTGCCAGGGCGCCGAGGCAAAACCCGCAAGTGTCAGGTAGAGGCAGTAGATCAGGCTGCCGGCAGCGAGGATATGCACGTTGCGGAAGCGCTTCTGCAGCGTCCCCCACATCATCATGAACGGCATTTCCAGAAAAGCCGTCAGCCCCGCCATGAAGCCGACATCGACGACGGTACCTCCCGCCGGATGGGTGATGATCAGCGGCGACAGCATGGTGTTCAGCCGCTGCAATCCGAGCAGCAGCGACATGGCGATGATCCGCTTCAGGATATAGGGCTGCAGGATGCGCTTCAGCGACGGCAGGAAACCCGGCGCCTCCGAGAGCGGCCCGGAAGATTTCGGCGTCTTCCCGGCAAAGAAGAAATAAAGAAGGAAGCAGGTGAGGCTCGCCGCCCCGGCAATCCCATAGGCCGGCGTCATCGACTGCGCGGTCGCCAGATAAAGCCCGATCACCCCCGGCGCCAGCGCCCAAGATCCCGAATAGAGCGCCCGCACCGTCGACGAGATCGACCCCGCCAAACCCCGGTCCATCCGGTTGGTCGTGGCGCGGATGCTGGCAAACAGGATCGAATAGGTCGAGTTGCTCATCGGGATCAGCAGGAGCACGCAGAGAACGAAGACCGGCGCCGTGTGAAAGATGAAGACCGAGCCGAAGCCCACCATGCCGCAGACCGAAAGCATCAGCACCAGCGGCCGCCTGTCGGCCATCCGGTCCGACCAGATCCCCAGCGTCAGGCTGGTCGCGACATTCGCAAGCGCCGAGAAGAACACCAGCGCCGAATAGGCACCGTCGCTCATGCCGAGCTCGTTGATGCCGATGATCGACTGATAGGGCAGCGTCGAGGCATAGGTGAAGGCGAGCGCAACCAGCGTGATCGCCGGAATGCGGATTTTCGGTTCGCGGATGATGACGGAGAAGGCAGATGGCATGAACGTGATTCCCGATGCGCTACCTGTAGTCCCGCGAGGCGCGATCGGAAAACGATAGTTTGTGATGGGGATGTCAATTCGTGTGATGGGGTGCGACGGCGCGTGATTGCCGACTCGCGAAAGCGACGCTACTTTTGCGCGCACTCATCAAGCGGAGCCTTCATGCCCAGGATAACGCGGCATCTGATCGACCGGGGAGACGGGGCAACCGTCGAGCTCATCCAGGCGCAACCGGCAAATCCGGTGCCGAAAGGCGCACTGCTTTTCGTCCACGGCAATCAGGGCGGCAGCCTGATCGGCGCCAGCGAAGCTGCCGATTCCGGCATGCTCGCCCGCTTCTCGTCGAGACTGGATATCACGGCGGCCGCCGTCTCCCAGCCGGGCTTCGGCGCATCGGACGGCCCGCCTGATTTCTGCGGCCCGAAGACCCAGCAGGCAATCATTGCCGCCCTGTCATTTCTCCGCCAGCAACCCACCGTCGATCCACATCGCATCGTGCTCTACGGCCACAGCCGCGGTGCCGTCGCATCGGCCATGGCCGCAGCCCAAGTCGATGATCTGCGGGCCATCATCCTCTCCGGCGGCGTCTATGATTTGAAAGCCGCTTTTGACACCGCATGGCCGGGTCTGCGTCAGGCGATCGAGCGCGAAGCCGGCCTGTCGGAAGACGCCTTCCGCGCCCGCTCGGCGCTCCATCACGCCCACAAATTCCAGGCGGAAACATTGCTGCTGCATGGAAGGCATGACGACCGCGCCTCCGTCACACAGGCAGAAATGTTCTCCGAGGCGCTGTCAGACGCGGGTGTTCCGGTCGAGCTCCGCATCTTCGATTGCGGCCACAACATCCCGTCGGATCATTCGCGAGATGTCCTGCGCTCCTTCTTGGGGCAGGTGTTCAATCCCGCCGTGACGCTGCACTGAGATCAAATCCCCACCCGCCCGAATGCCGGGATCTTCACGCCCGGATTGGCGATGTCGATGCCGGCGACCAGCCCCATGAAATGCACCTCGAAGCCGCTGCGCGCCCCCGCGGCAAAGCCGATCAGGCCGTAGAGCGTCGCATGCATGTCGCGACCATCGGGGTCGATCTCGAAGAAACGGCCATCGGTGAGGAAATCGCGCCCGACGGCATCGGGCGGCAGGACGGTGCCGAGTTCGGGCACGGTGCGCAGCACATGGGCGACGAAGCTGTTGGAGTTCGGTCCCGGATAGATGCGGTAGTCACCGGTCGCCGCATAGGGATAGGACTGGATCGCCGCTTCGACCCTGGGGATCAGCGCCTGCGCCTCCGGTCCCTTCAGCGCCCGCACGATATGGGGCGTATTCGAATACCAGTAGGCATCCGGCTGATAGTTGTTGCGGCGGATCGGCGAGCCCCAGCCGACCTTGTCATAGCGGTTATAGGCAGTGTCTCCCGCACCCTTGGTAACGATCCAGGAATGGCTGGCGACGGCACCCTTCATCCCGCCCGTCGAGGCGGAGAGAATGTAGATCGCCGCCTCGCTGTCGGCATCCGGCTTTGGCAGCACGCCCGCCGACGTCCACTTCGCCTCGCGCCAGCTCTGCGGCCGCTCCTTCAGCGCCCACCACCCGGCAGCCGCGATCGCCGGCAGCAGATAGATGACCGCGATTGCCAGAAACAGCCTCTTGAAAAACCGCATGAACGCCAAAGCCCCTCAACCAGCGCCGATAGGATGATATTCCCGATCATGATGGCGCAATTGCGCCCGTCATGAGGCATCCGGCGGGCGTTTGATTTCGGTGAGGTTCAGCGGATATCGCCGCGCGCTGTAGACCCGCAGGATCCAGATGATGCCGCCGCGCTGTGTATAGGGAATGATGAAGCCGTAGCGGGGCTCGATCAGCTCGCGAATGTCAGGCATGGCGGTCGGGCGCCGGCATCCAGATGGTCGGTCAGCTTGCGGATGCAGCGGGAAAGGGCGGCCGCAACGCTTCTGTGTCCTTGCGGGCTGCGTGGGCCAAGCCACTGCTTGAGGTCGTCGAGATCTGCGAGCGCTTGGCGGCTGAAGCGAAGCTCCATGCCGGGAAATCAGCGGACGGGACGAAGGGCCGGGCGCGGAAGCTCGCGTTCCGTGCCCCAGCTGTCGAGCCACTTCAGGACGTCGTCTCCGTCATGGCCGCCATCGCCGATGCCATCAAGAGCCTCCTGCATGTCCTGCTGCCAGCGTGCCGTGTTGGCGATATAGCTCTCCACCGCCTCGGTCACGAGTTCGGCCTGCGAACGGCCGGTGCTGGCTGCAAGCGAGGCGACCTTGCTCTCCAGCTCTTCCGGCAGTTCGACGGCAATCCGGTGTTGTGGTTTCGGCATCGGAAATTCCTTGTTGCAGGGACGCTACCACAGCGCTGGGCCGCTTGCAGCATGGTTTTGACTGAGCGGTTGGCAAGGCTCCGGCAAATGGCTATTGCTCTCGAAACACCAGCCGCAGGAATCCCCCATGTCCAATCCCGTTACCGTCGAAGTCACCCGTGGTTCGCTCGTCGAAAGCCGTCATCGCGGCATGGTGGTTGCTGTCGATGGGGACGGCAAGGTGGTCTTTTCGCTGGGTGATGCCGATGCGGCGGTGTTTCCGCGCTCGGCCTGCAAGGCGATGCAGGCGCTGCCGCTGGTCGAAAGCGGCGCGGCGGATGCCTTTGGTTTCGGCAACAGCGAATTGTCGCTCGCCTGCTCCTCGCATTACGGCGAGGATGCGCATGTCGAGCTCGCCGCCTCGATGCTGGCGCGCGCCGGGCGTGACGAGAGCGCGCTCGAATGCGGCACCCACTGGTCGGGCAACCAGGCGACCCTGATCCATCAAGCCCGGACGATCGACAAGCCGAATGCGCTTCACAACAATTGCTCCGGCAAGCATTCCGGCTTCGTCTGCACCTGCGTCCATCAGGGCATCGATACCAAGGGCTATGTCGGCTACGACCATCCGCTGCAGCGGGAAATCCGCGGCACGATGGAAAGCCTGACGGGCGCCGTGCTCGCCCATGACAATTGCGGGGTCGACGGCTGCGCCATCCCGACCTATGCCGTACCGCTGAGGCGCCTGGCGCATGGCTTTGCCAAGATGACGACCGGCAATGGCCTTGAGCCGCTGCGCGCCCGCGCCTCGAAGCGGCTGATGGAAGCCTGTATGGCCGAGCCCTTCTATGTCTCCGGCACCGGCGGCACCTGCACGGCGCTGATGCAGATCGCCCCCGGCAAGATCTTCGCCAAGACCGGTGCCGAAGGCGTCTTCTGCGCCACGCTTCCGGAGCAGGGGATTGCTGTCGCACTGAAATGCGAAGACGGCACGACGCGCGCCGCCGAAGCCATGGTTGCCGCCACACTCGCCCGCTTTTTCGAAAAGGGCGGCGAAACGCATGCGGCATTGATGGCGCTCGCCACCCGTCCGATTCACAATCGCAATGGCGCAGTGGTGGGCGAGGTGCGCGCCACGGCTGCGTTTTCCTAACGACTCGTACCGTTGCGGCACATAAGCTTTACAAAAATCAGCAAACACTAATATGGATTAAACCAATTCCGGCGGCTGCGCGTGCGGCCGCCGGAATTTGTCCTACATTGGCGCGAGGTTCCACTCCTTCTATGCCATGAGGGCAGGATATGTTTGCAGGCCGCTATCTCTGGTGGATGCTGATCGCAGTCGCGGTCTTCCTGTTCTTTTCCATGTGTTTCGATTACGTCACCTGGGCGATCGTCGCCATGTCCGGCTGCGCCGAAGTGGCCGGTTCCTGCGGGCCGATCGTGCTCACCATGTCGGGCGCGATGAAGCCGGCCGGCATGGGGCTTGCGAGCCTGATCATGGTGGTCTGCACCGTGGCGCGGCTGCGCTATCTCAAGGCCGGATGGGCATGGGCCGCCGCGGCGCTGCTCTGGTTCTATGCCTCGGCGGGTTTCCCGGGCATCCTCGCGGCCGGCTGGACAGGCATGCTGCGGCCGGAAATGGTCGCCGAAAGTCTGCCTGGGGCGTTCCTGTTCATCAATGTCCTCTGCGCCTATCTGGCAATCCCGTTCGAGGAAGGGCGCACCGTGCCTTTCGGGGAATGGCTCTGGCTCAAGGGGCTGCTCTGGTTCTGCGCCGCCTATGGCGCGCTGACGGCACTGGCGCAAACACCGGGCTTCGCCGCCGCGCCCGCCCGCCTGATCGGCATGCCCTGGATTGTATCCTCGATCGCCGGCCTTCAGGCGCCGCTGGAAAATGCCCTCGATCTCGGAACCGGCAGCATGGTGCCCGCCTATGCGGTGCTCGGCCTCTTCGCCGCCGGCCTGGCCGCAACGCTGCTGCCACAGGACCTGGCGCTGCTGCGGGAACGGCTGCTCGAACCCTTCATGCCACGAGGATCGCGCCGTTGAGCACCCGGTAGGGAGAAAGCCGCGCCTCCGCAATCCCCTCCGGCACGATCAGCCCGGAAACCTCACCAATACCGAGAACCGGACAGGGCGAGGCGAGATCGAGCTTCTCCTCCGTCAGCAGCACATAGGTCTCGACGGCGCAGCGGGCGATATGCCGCTTGATCGCCGCCTCCTCGAAATCCCCGGTCGACAACCCGTGAACCGGGTGCGCGGCGGTAACGCCGAGAAAGAAGATGTCTGGCCTGAGTTGCGAAATCGCGCTCATCGCCGCCGCCCCCGTCGCCACCATCGAATGCTTGTAGAGCCGCCCGCCGGTCAGGATCACCTCGGCGGTCGGATGATGCTCCAGTTCGGCCGCGATCGTCGGGCTGTGGGTGGCGACGATGAAGGCGATGTCGCGCGGCAGCCGCCGGGCAATCTCCGCCGTCGTCGTGCCACCGTCGAGAAAGATCAGCTGCCCCGCCTTCACCATTCCCGCTGCCAGCGCACCCAGCCGCTGCTTGGCATCTGATGTGACGGCGCGACGCGCGGAAAAATCCGGCAAATCCGGCGAGACCGGAAGCGCCCCGCCATGCACACGCTTCAGCAAGCCCTCGGCCGCCATCTCCCGGAGGTCGCGGCGGATCGTATCCTCCGACAGCGAGAAGTCTTCGGCAACGCGCTTGGCCACCACCTGGCCGTCGCGGCGCAGGATGTCGAGGATCAGGGATTTACGTTGTGTGGTCAGCATGGTCCTGCACGGAAATTTACGATACCTCACGATATTGCCTGAAATGACTCGACAAGCAAGTAAGTTCGCGCATTATCGTGAGATCCCGTGCATGAGGCCGGGAGTTGTGGAGTTTTGATCATGTTGATTTTGATTGCCGGTCCCTACCGGTCTGGCACGGGCGACGACCCGGCAAAGATGGCTGCCAACCTGAAGCGGCTGGAAGAGCCGTCCTACGCGCTGTTCCGGGCAGGCCATGTGCCGATGATCGGCGAATGGGTGGCGCTGCCGGTCTGGCATGCCGCGGGCGGTCAGACGATCGGCGACGCCCTGCACGAGGAAATTTTCTACCCCGTCGCCCACCGCCTGCTGGAACTCTGCGAGGGCGTGCTGCGCCTGCCGGGTGACTCCAAGGGCGCCGACAACGACGTCCGCATCGCCCGCGAACGCGGCATCCCGGTCTGGCACCGGCTGGAAGATGTGCCGGGGTGTGCGGTGGCGGCGTAAGGGCTCGCACAGCTCCCTCATCTCTGTGCCCTTAGGGCTATGCCCACGGGATGTCGCAGAGATGAGGGAGCGTCGGGGCTGCGTCCGATTTCCTCATGGCAGCCGCTTCGCCGCCACGCTATACGTCTCCCCAAAACAGGGAGACGATCATGCTGACATTGTATTTCGCCCAGGGAACATGCGCGCTCGCGAGCCTGATCGCGCTGGAGGAGGCGGGTCTCGCCTATGAGCCGAAGAAGCTCAGCATCAAGGACAACGAGCAGCGTGCGGCCGACTATCTGGCGATCAATCCGAAGGGCCGCGTCCCCGCGCTGGTCACCGATCGCGGTGTGCTGACGGAAACCATCGCCATCCTCGCCTATATCGCCCAGACCGTGCCGCAGGCAAAGCTCGCGCCGCTCGACGACCCCTTCGAATTCGCCCGCCTGCAGGCCTTCAACAGCTATCTCTCCTCCACCGTGCATGTGAATCACGCCCATAGCCGCCGCGGCGCCCGCTGGGCCAATGATCCCGCCGCGATCGCCGACATGAGCGCCAAGGTGCCGCAGACCATGGGCGAGAGTTTTGAGATGATCGAGAACAAGATGTTCGCCGGCCCCTGGGCCATGGGCGAGCAGTATACCGTCGCCGACGGCTATCTCTTCACCATGACCAAGTGGCTCCCCGGCGATGGCGTCGACATGGCCCGCTTCCCTAAGGTCGCGGCCCATTATGCCCGCATGCTGGAACGCCCGGCCGTCAAGGCGGCATTGGCGAAAGACCAGGCCTAAGCCCGGTAGGTCGCCGCCAGCTTCTTCGGCGCCCGGAACAGCCAGGCATTGACGAGCCGCCCGCGCAGCTCGTCATCGCCGATCGCCGCCGCCCTGACCGGCAGCGACGGCCAGCCCTTGTAGTGATCCGTCTGGAAATAGATCCCCGGCGCCATCTCGATCAGCTGTTCCTTGTCCGGAATGGCGATCGACAGCACCAGCGTCTCGTCGTTCTTCACCGAAACAAACGCCTTGCCGCCAACCTTCAGCGCCGGATTGCCATAGGTCGTGCTCTGCTCGACGCCGGGCAGCCCGGCTTCCTCGGCAAGCCGGATCAGGCGGGTGAAGATGCTGTCCATTGTTTCGGGCATGGCGTTGTTCTCCCTCATTTCGGCGTGGGAGAGTCTATCACGGTGAACGCATCTCGCGGACCGATAACTTGGCGCCCGCGGCCCCCTCATCCGACCCTTCGAGGGGGCTCCGGGTGAGAGCGCCACCGTGTCAGCTCACGCGCACCGCGCCAGCCGCGCCACCTCAAACCGCGTCGGCTTCGGCTTCGGAAAACCCAGCGGCAAATCGGCGATCTCCCGTTGCGACATCGCCGCAATCTCGCAATGCGCCAGCGGATCATCAGGCGCTACTGGAGCCGAAACCAGTTTATTCCAGAAAAACTTCAGAAGCGACATGGTAATCCTCGCTTTCCTCGCAAAACGGAACGGCAGCGCGGCAACGTTCAAAGCCCCGCATAAAGTTGGTTCCGGTCGATCTTGATGCCTGAAATATCGCGCTCCCCACACTCGTTTTCAATTGAGATTACGCGGCGCCCACTATAGAAAACCTATATGCGAAACCTGAACTCCGTCCATCTGAACGGCCTGCGGGCGCTGGAAGCGGTTGGCCGTCTCGGCTCGTTGCAGTTGGCGGCCGATGAGCTCGGCGTATCCGTCGGCGCCGTCAGCCAGCAGGTCATCAAGGCCGAGGCGCAGCTGGAGCGGGCGATCTTCGAGCGTATGCCGAAGGGCATGGTGGTCACCGAAGCCGGGGCGGCGGTTCTGGCGGCGCTGAGCGAGGGCATGGCGCGTCTCTCGGAAGCCGTGTCGATGGCGCAGAAGAAGGATGAGACGACGCTGACGATTTCGGTGGCGCCGGTCTTTGCGGCGCGCTGGCTGGTCTATCGGCTCGATCGTTTTGCCGAGCATTTCCCCGATATCAATCTGCGCATCGATGCCACGACCAGGCTCGTCAATCCGGCGGCCTCCGATGTCGATCTCGGCATCCGCGTCGGCAGCGGCCAGTGGCCGGGCGTCAGGGCGGAGCTGCTGTTGCAGCAGGAGGTCTTTCCCGTCTGCGCGCCGCGCGTCGCCGAAGGGCTCCGGGAGCCGCGGGATATCCTGAAACTCCCCGCCATCATCGACGGCAAGGCGATGTTTTCATGGGAAGTCTGGATGCGCGAGGCCGGCCTGTCGGGCTCGACGCTGACGACGCGGCATGTGTTCAACGACGCCTCGCTCTGTCTCGATGCGGCGATCGCCGGGCAGGGGGTGATGCTCGCCTGGCAGACGCTGGCGGGTTATTCGCTGCAGGCCGGCCAGCTCGTGGCGCCCTTCGGCATCCGCGCCAGAACCGGCTTCGGCCATTATTTCATCACTGCGGAAGGCACGCGCGAGCCGAAGAAGGTCCGCGCGTTCAAGGAGTGGATCCGTTTCGAGATGAAGGAAACGGAAGCGCTGTTTGCCTGATCAGCTGGGCTCGGCGGCGCGGCCGGCCTGCATCTTCAGGTAAGCCGGGCGCGACTGGCAGCGCTTGATCCAGGCGTCGATATGCGGCCGTGCGGTAAACAGCGCTTCTTCCGTCTGCGCGTAACGCAGCACTTCCGCGATGTTGAGGTCGGCGGCGGTGAAGCGGTCGGTGGCGATCCATTCATTCCTGGACAGATGCTGCTCCAGCACGTCGAGCGGCCGTTTCAGCTGGCGGGCGGCAACGGCGATCACCGACTTGCCGCCTTCGGTATTCTCAAGCCCATTGTCATAGGTCTTGACGATCTGGATCGTCTGCACTTCGACTTCCGATGTTGCCCAGATCGACCACATGCTGATCAGCGCCTCTTCCTGCAGCGTCCTCGGCGCCAGCGCCCCGCCATGCTTCTTGGCGAGATACTGGGTGATCGCCAGCGACTCGTGCATGACGAACCCGTCGTCTTCGATGCTCGGGATCATCGCCATCGGATTGACGTCGAGGAACTCGGGCGAGCGCGTGTGGAGCGGCGTGCCGGCCGCAGCCGGATCGGCGATCCGGAAGACCTGCAGAACCGGGACATATTCGAACGGAATGCCGAGCTCCTCGGCCATCCAGTAGACGCGCGAGGCGCGGGAGCGGTAAACGCCGTAGATCTTCAGCATGTCGGTATCCCCTCTGGTTTCGCGCGGACCCTATAAACGCCGCTGCCTGCGGAAAAGTGGCTGTGGCTGATGGACCGATGAAAGCTTTTGATATGTCGTCAGATGATGCGGTTTCGCTCGATCTGCAGATGCGGAAAGGCCTCCGCGCCCGCCTTCGCGAGCTCGCCGGTCTGCCTCTTCTCCCAGGCATAGCCGAAGACCGCGCCATCCTTCATCGCCTCGAAGACATTGTCTGCAATGATCGCGGTTCCCGCCCCGTCGGCAACCGAAACGGCGCAGCCGACGGCCGATTGCCGGATGACGTTTCCGGTGACCACAAGATTGCGCAGATAGGGACCCCAGCCGAGCTGCAGCGCCCAGTAAGGCGCGCCTTCGATGACGTTGCCGGAGATCACCGTATCGGCTTCCGCGGCAATGCCGGTGCCGAAGGCGACGTCGGGCTTGTAGGGTCCGTTGAGCTTCAGATTGCGCACGACGTTGCCGGTTATGCTGACGAGACGGCCGCCCTCGTTGAAATTGGCAATCGAGATGCCGTTCGCGGCACCGTCGACGAGGTTTCCGGAGACCACAGCGCCCTGAAACGCAAACTCGACATAGATCGCCGTTTCGCCGGAGCGCAGGCATTGATTGGCGCTGATCTGCACGTTGTCGCCGGAATTCGCGCGGATGGCGGTGAAGGCACAGTCGGAAATATGGTTGTTGGCAACCATCACGCCGCCGGCGCGGAACACGTTGATGCCATTGCCGTTTTCACCGGTTCCGCCGTCATCGGCGCGAATGCGGGTGATGCGGTTTCCGGTGACGACGCTGTTGTCCTCGCCCTTCTCCGAGCGGTGCACCAGGATGCCGCCATTGCCGCAGTCGGCCACGGTGTTGCCGTCGATCGTCAGTCCCGCCGAATTGACGGCGAAGATGCCCGCCTGTCCGGCGCCGGAAAAGCGCGAGCGCTCCACCCGCCCGGCACAGCGCTCCAGCCTCAGGCCGTGCTTGGTGCCGCCGCGGATCTCGCAATTGTCGATCGAGAGTGCGCCGATCCCCGTCAGCTGCAGAAGCCCGCCGTTCAGATCCTCCGCCGTGCCGCCGCCGCTTTCGATCGTGATGCCAGAAAGCTCGATCCGCCGCGCCCCTTCGGCAGAGTTCAGCGGCCCGGTATGGACGATGCGCGACGCGCCGGGAACGCCGGTGATCCTTGTGCGGTCGGGCAGCACGAGATTGGTCGCCTTGTAGGTTCCGGGCGGCAGGTAAAGCGGCGTATCGCTGCCGGTCGCCGTGTCGATCATCGCCTGCAGGTCGCTCTTCTTCATGCTGGAGGCATCGAGCGCGCCGCGCAGCGCCGGCGGCTTGCTGGCCGAAAGGGCAGGGCGCGCAAAGGGGAGGGCCGCCGCCGTAGCAAGCAGTGCAAGTATAGCCCGGCGTTCAACCATGCGGCATCCTCTGGTTGCTATGGAACATATAGCTATTTCGGAACAAATGGATGTTTGTTTTTGGCACGAAAACCTTGCCTGTCAGTAACCGCAGGGCGCAAACGCAAACTCTTGTAGATGATTATTTGGCGCCCTTTCACCTTTCCATTTAAGCAAGCCGAAGGGAATGCGCATTAGCCTATTCGCAATTTCTATTGTCACTTTTGCAGCGTACGGCCTGGGCCGGTTGGGAGCGTCGTCATGAACGAAATGAGTGCCAAACAATGGCAGTCTGACGGCGATCTTGCAGAAGAAACCAAGCGTCTCGTTGTCGCCACCGAAGCGATGATGGCCGCCAACGCCCATCAGTCCGACGGCATCGAGAATGTCCGCCTCAAGGCGATCGTCCACGCGCTTCCCGATTTCCTCTACGTCAAGGATCGCGACAGCCGCTTCGTCTTCGCCAATGCCGTCGTCGCCCGCAGCCACAATTTCGAGAATGCCGCCGATATTGCCGGCAAGCGCGATTTCGATCTCTTCGAATTCGAGATGGCGCGGCGCTATTTCGATATCGAGCAGGAGATCATGTCGACGGGCGTTCCGGCGCTCGACATGGAAGAGATCATCCCGATGCCCGGCCGCAAGCCGATGTGCCGGCTGACCTCGAAGATCCCGCTGCGCAACGATCGCGGCGAGGTGGTCGGCCTCATCGGCGTCTCCAGAGACATTACCGAGCGCAAGCGCCAGGAAGACCTGCGCCGCGGCCAGTCGGCCCTCCTCGAAATGATCGCCCGCAACGAGCCGTTGGAAATGATCCTCGAGGCGCTCGTTCTGCTCATCGAGGCCGAGCTCGATGGCGTCACCGGTTCCGTCCTGCTGCTCGACCGCGACGGCACCCGGCTTCATCATGGTGCGGCCCCGAACATGCCGAGCGCCTATAGCCGGATGATCGACGGCATACCGATCGGCCCGAAGGTCGGCTCCTGCGGCACCGCCGCCTGGCGCGGCAAGACCGTCATCGTCTCCGATGTGCTCTCCGATCCGCTCTGGGAAGATTTCCGCGGCGTCGCCGCCGAATTCGGCTTCCGCTCCTGCTGGTCGGCGCCGGTCCTGACCTCGCAGAACAACGTGCTCGGCACCTTCGCGCTCTATTCCGATACGGTGCGCGAACCCAGTGAGCACGAGCGCGAAATGGTGGCCGTCGCCACCCATATCGCTGGCATCGCCATCGAGCGCAAACGCGTCGACGACCGCATCTATTTCATGGCCCATCACGATGACCTGACGGGCCTGCCGAACCGCGCCTTCCTGAAGGAGCGCATGGCAAAAACCCTGTTCCAGGCAGGCCGCAACAACCGCAAGGTCACCGTCGCCTATATCGACCTCGATAATTTCAAGGACATCAACGACAGCCACGGCCATGCTGCGGGCGACGAGGTTCTGAAGGAGATTGCCGCACGCATGGTCAATTGCGTGCGCGCTTCCGACATGGTCGTCCGTCTCGGCGGCGATGAGTTCCTCGTCGTCCTCGTCCATCAGTCCAGCCACGATGCCGGCATCCAGCGCCGCCTTCGCGAGCTGCAGAAGGCACTGACCCGGCCGGTTATCCTCGATGGAACGGAATTCCCCGTCACCAGCAGCATCGGCGTTGCCGCCTTCCCCGCGGGCGGCAACACGCCGGAAGAGCTGATCGCCAATGCCGATCAGGCCATGTACCGGGCCAAGGAACTCGGCCGCAACAGGCTGCAATATCACAATCGCCAGCGCGACTACTGCGTCGATATCCCGCTGACCGAGGAAGAGGAGCTGCGCCAGGCGATCGTCGCCGATCATCTCTGCCTGCATTACCAACCGCAGGTCGCCGTCGTCTCCGGCCGCCTGACCGGCCTGGAGGCGCTGGTGCGCTGGAACCATCCGCAGCGCGGCATGATCCCGCCCGGCAATTTCATCCCGCTTGCCGAAGAGAGCGGCCTCATCATCCCGCTCGGTCTCTGGGTGCTGAACGAAGCCTGCCGCCAGGCGCGCGAATGGCAGGATCGCGGCCTGAAGCCCGTCACCGTCGCCGTCAACGTGTCCGCCAAGCAATTCGCCGATCCGGATTTCGCCGGCCACGTCCACGAAGCGCTGGAGCGCCACCGCCTCGATCCGCGCTGGCTGGAGCTGGAGCTCACCGAAAGCACCGTCATGCAGGACGTCGACAAGGCGATCGGCATCATGGGCCGCCTGCACCGGCTCGGCGTGCGCCTGTCGATCGACGATTTCGGCGCCGGCTATTCCAGCCTCGCGGCGCTGAAGACCTTCCCCTTCGACCGGCTGAAGATGGACCGCTCGCTGGTCGAGGCGCTCCCCGGCGACAAGACCGCCGTCGCCATCGCCTCGGCCGTCATCTCGCTCGCCCAGACCCTGCAGCTGACCGTCGTCGCCGAAGGCGTCGAGAGCGACGCCCAGCTGGAATTCCTGCGCTGGGCAAAATGCGAGGAGGCCCAGGGCTTCCGCTTTGCCAAGCCGCTGCCGCCGGGCGATGTGGTGCGCATGCTCAAGTAGCGGGCGGCGCAATTTCCGCCCGCTACTGGCGCTTCGCAGCGATGCCGCTATCTTCCCTCGGATGATGCGACCCGACGCCCTGCTTTATCCCGCCCCCGAAGGGCTCTTCTGCCCGGAGGGCGGGTTCTATATCGATCCTGTCAGGCCGGTCGACCGGGCGCTCGTCACCCACGGACATTCCGATCACGCGCGCCCCGGCCATCGCCATGTGCTGGCAACGCGCCAGACGCTCGATATCATGCGGCTGCGCTACGGCGAGGACTTTGCCGGCAGCGAACAGGCCGCCGCCTTCGGCGAGGAAATCTCCGTCAACGGCGTCAAGGTGAGCTTCCATCCAGCCGGCCACGTCCTCGGCTCGGCACAGATCGCGGTCGAGAAGAACGGCACCCGCATCGTCGCTTCCGGCGACTACAAGCGCCGCCCCGATCCGACCTGCGCCGCCTACGAACCCGTCCCCTGCGACGTCTTCATCACCGAGGCGACCTTCGGCCTGCCGGTCTTCCACCACCCGGACCCGATGGACGAGATCGGCAAGGTCTTCGCGTCGCTGCGCCAATTTCCCGAGCGCACCCACCTGATCGGCGCCTACGCGCTCGGCAAGGCCCAGCGCGTCATCCGCCTTTTGCGCGATGCCGGTTACGACCAGCCGATCTATATCCACGGCGCCATGGAGCGGCTCTGCGATTACTATCAGGGGCAGGGGATCGATCTCGGAGAGTTGCTGCCCGCCACTGTCGAAGGCCGCGACAAATCCGCCTTCAAGGGCGCCATCGTCGTCGGCCCGTCATCCGCCTTCGCCGACCGCTGGGCGCGCCGCTTCCACGAACCGCTCCCCGCCTTCGCCTCCGGCTGGATGATGGTGCGCCAGCGCGCCAAACAGAACGGCGTCGAACTGCCGCTGGTCATCTCCGACCATTGCGACTGGCCGGAACTGACCGAAACGATCACCGAACTGCACCCGTCGGAAGTCTGGGTCACGCACGGCCGCGAGGAGGCGCTGGTGCGCTGGTGCGAGCTGCAGGGTGTGAAGGCGAAGCCTCTGCATCTGGTGGGTTATGAGGATGAGGGGGATTGATTGTGGAGTGTGCAGCGACCCCCCTCTGCCCTGCCGGGCATCTCCCCCACAAGGGGGGAGATCGACTCGCGGCGCGCATCTCCCCAAACAATCGAGATTGGAGCGAGCGGGCGAGCCCAGCTAATCTCCCCCCTTGTGGGGGAGATGTCCGGCAGGACAGAGGGGGTACCCCACCCAGAGTTCAGGCGGCCCCCACCCATGAAACCCTTCGCCGACCTCCTCGACCGTCTCGTCCTCACCCCCTCGCGAAACGGCAAGCTCAAGCTGCTCACCGACTATTTCCGCGACACGCCGGACCCGGATCGCGGCTACGGCCTTGCCGCCATCGCCGGCACACTCGAAGTCCGCAACGTCAAGCCCGCCATGCTGCGCGAACTCGTGCTGGAGCGCATGGACGAGGTGCTGTTCCGCTATTCCTACGACTATGTCGGTGATCTCGCCGAGACCATTTCGCTGGTCTGGGACAATGAGAAGGATATCGAGCGTTCGGCGCTTGCCCAGCCGCGTCTTGGCGAGGTGATCAGCCATATGAACGCGCTCGGGCGCACCGAAGTGCGCAGCTATGTCCGTGACCTGCTCGACCGGCTGGATTCTTCCGGCCGCTTCGCCTTCATCAAGCTCGCCACCGGGGCACTGCGCATCGGCGTCTCCGCCCGCCTCGCCAAGCAGGCGCTCGCCGATCTCGGGGCGAAGGATGTCACCGAGATCGAGACGCTCTGGCACGGCCTCGAACCGCCCTATGAATCGCTGTTCGCATGGCTGGAAGGCAAGGGCGGCAAGCCGGTGCTGGCGACGCCGGCGATCTTCCACTCCGTCATGCTCGCCAATCCCGTCGAGGAGGGCGACCTCACCAATCTCGATCCAAAGGACTATGCCGCCGAGTGGAAATGGGACGGCATTCGCGTCCAACTCTCCCGCTCCGGCGACACGCGAAAGATCTATTCCCGCTCCGGTGACGACATCTCCGGCGCCTTCCCCGATGTCCTCGATGCCATCAGCTTCAACGGCGTCGTCGACGGCGAGCTGCTGGTCGGCGGCACGGCGCGCTCCAACAGCCCGACGCGCACCTTCTCCGACCTGCAGCAGCGCCTGAACCGCAAGACGGTGACCGGCAAGATGCTCGAGGAATACCCGGCCTTCATCCGCGCCTACGACCTGCTCTTCGACGGCGAGGAGGATGTGCGCGGCACTGTCTACACCGAACGCCGCGACCGCCTCTCGGAGATCATCGAACAGGCGCCGCACGACCGCTTCGACCTCTCGCCGCTCGTCGATTTCTCCACCTGGGAGGAGCTCGACGGGCTGCGCTCCACGCCCCCCGATCCGGTTATCGAAGGCGTGATGATCAAGCGCAGGGACAGCGTCTACCAGGCGGGCCGCATGAAGGGGCCGTGGTTCAAGTGGAAGCGCAATCCCTATAATGTCGATGCCGTGCTGATGTATGCGCAGCGCGGCCACGGCAAGCGCTCCAGCTATTATTCCGATTTCACTTTCGGCGTCTGGGCCGAGATGCCGGATGGAGAACAGCTGGTGCCCGTCGGCAAGGCCTATTTCGGCTTCACCGATCAGGAGCTCGAAGTGCTCGACAAGTTCGTGCGCAACAACACCACCGAGCGTTTCGGCCCGGTCCGCGCCGTCAGGGCGGACAAGGAGTTCGGCTTCGTCGTCGAGGTCGCCTTCGAGGGAATCAACCGCTCGACCCGGCATAAATCCGGCGTGGCGATGCGTTTCCCGCGCATCTCGCGTCTCAGGCCCGACAAGCCCAGCTACGAGGCCGACCGGCTGGAAACGCTGGTCGCCATGATCGACGCCAGGGCGGCGGAATGACGCGCCTGCGCAAAATGCCGCAGGGTCACATTTTCAACACAATGTGTATTGGTTGTCATTGCATTTGCAGGCACATTTTAGCGGCCGGGTACATAGAGTGCTGAACAATGACCGATGACCAGAATGCCTTCTTCCGTCAGCGCCGCTCGGTTCTTGCGGGCATTGCCGGAAGCCTGCTGCTGCCGGGCATGGCCCGCGCTTTCGACGTTCCCGCAAAGCCCAAGCTGATCTCCCACGACTACGCCAAGGTCCGCAGCCATTTCCGCACCAAGCTGCTGCAGAAAGGCCCGGCGCCGGACAAGTACGAAACCCTCGTGGCACCCGCCGATGGCGACCAGATCTTCTACCGCTCGGGGGCGGGCAGTGAACTGGAACTGCGCGCCTGGGTCAGCAAATATACCCGCACCCGCCAGCCCAAACCCGCCGTCCTCTTCCTGCATGGCGGCAATGCCATGGGCATGGGCCATTGGGTGCTGATGAAGCCCTATATGGATGCCGGTTTCGTGGTGATGATGCCGTCGCTGCGCGGCGAAAACGGCCAGATGGGCAATTTCTCCGGCTTCTACGACGAAGTCGACGACGTGCTCTCTGCCGCCGACCGCATGGCGCACCTGCCTGGTGTCGACCAGAATCGCCTGTTCATCGCCGGCCACAGCATCGGCGGCACGCTGACCATGCTGGCGGCGATGTCGACCCACAAGTTCCGCGCCGCAGCCCCGATCTCCGGCAATCCGGACGCCTTCCGCTTCTTCAACCGCTACCCGCAGGATATCCGCTTCGACGACAGCAACGAGCGGGAATTCGAGGTCCGTACCGCGCTCTGCTACGCCGAAAGCTTCAAATGCCCGGTCCGCGTCGTCCACGGCACGGAAGAGGAGCATTTCAACGACCGCGCCGACCTGCTTGCGCGGCGCGCGCGGCGCGCCAACATCCGCATCGAAACCGACACGGTCGCCGGCAACCACACCTCGGCACTCCCCGCCGAGATCGCCCAGAGCATCCACTTCTTCCAGGGCGTGGCGGCGTAAAAACCGCCCCCGACACCAGCTTCACGCCAGCCGCAAATGCCATCCTTCCGGCAGATATGTTTCTCTGCCGATTTCGATAAGGGTGGATTTATGGAATTCTTGCGCCGGGTGCTGCCTCTTGCCGGGCTTGCTGTTGCTGCCTTGTCTCTTGCCGGCTGCAACGTGCTGATCCCCGATACCGGCGCCACTGATCCCGCCCGTTTCGTGCAGGAGACTGCGCCGGTCTTCTATCAGCCGGGCACCAATCCCAATCGCGTGCGCCCGATCGATGCGCCGGTGCCGCAGCGGCCCGGCGTTCCGGCGACGATCTACAATCAGAGCTACGGCATCCCCGGCCGCACCTTGGGCGCCACCGATCCGGGCGTTACTTACGGCATCCCAAGTGCTGCATCCAGCCGGACTTACGGCCTGCCGGTCAGTAATCCTGTCAGTGTCGCCATGTATGCCGAAAAGCAGGATGGCGATTTCCGGCTGCCGGCCATTCCCGTCAGCCGCGTCAGTTCCGAGTACCTGCGCCAGGAAGTCGATTATCCGAGCAACGAAAAGCCCGGCACGATCGTTGTGGATACCCGAACCAAACACCTCTATCTCATCGAGCCCAATGGCAAGGCGATGCGCTACGGCGTCGGTCTCGGCCGCGAGGGCTATGCCTGGTCGGGCCGTGGCGTGATCCAGTGGAAGCAGAAATGGCCGCGCTGGACGCCGCCCGACGAAATGGTCCAGCGTCAGCCCGACGTGCGCTCCTTCTCCGCCGAGAACGGCGGCATGAATCCCGGCCTCGGCAATCCGCTCGGCGCCCGCGCCATGTATATTTTCCATGACGGCAAGGACACGCTCTACCGCATCCACGGCACGCCCGAATGGCAGTCGATCGGCAAGGCGACCTCGTCCGGCTGTGTACGCATGCTGAACCAGGATGTCGTCGATCTCTACGACCGGGTTTCCGCCAAGGCTGAGATCGTGGTGATGTAGCAGCGCAACAGCGCCACCGATATCGTGCGCTCACTGCTGGACAAGACTTCGTGAAGCTATGGTTTATTTAGCTGGGGCCGATAGATTTCAAAGAGACGTTCATTGCGTCGAATGAATCAAACGGGGACCGGCCTGCCGTTACGGGCCGGTTCCGCGTCAGAAGGAAGTCCCTCCCAGGCCATGAGCTTCGAAAAACCTCTTTCCCGCCGCAGCTTTCTGTCTTTCTCGGCATTGACCGCGGCCTCCGCGCTCGCCGGCTGCGCTTCCACATCCAGTGCCCCGGGCGTCCAGCCCGTAGCCTTCCGCGTTCCGCGGCTCTTCCAGACGACGCCGGCCCCCACCGATGCCGAACTGGAAGTCATGTATGGTCCGATCGAAGACGGCGGCTTCCTGATCCCCGCCGTTCCCTATCAGCAGATCGATCCGCGCTTCTACCGCCGGCAGGTCATCGACCCCACCGGCCAGGCGCCGGGGACGATCGTCGTCGATACGCCTTCGCGCTTCCTCTATCTCGTCCAGCCGGGCGGCACGGCGATGCGCTACGGCGTCGGCATCGGCCGCGAAGGCTTTGCCTGGTCCGGCAACGGCGTGATCCAGTGGAAGCAGAAATGGCCGCGCTGGAAGCCACCGAATGAGATGGTCGCCCGCCAGCCGGAGCTCACCAAGTATTCGATCGCCAATGGCGGCATGGAGCCGGGCCTGAAAAATCCGCTGGGCGCGCGTGCGCTCTACATCTTCTCCAATGGCGAAGACACGCTCTACCGCCTGCACGGCAATCCGGAATGGCGCTCGATCGGCAAGGCCGTCTCATCCGGCTGCGTCCGCCTGCTAAACCAGGACATAATCGACCTCTACGACCGCGTACCGCAGAAGACCCCGATCGTCGTCTGGCAGTAAGCAACTGCTGTCGCGTTGGCGGCGGCGAACGCCGCAAGCGCAGGGCAGGCCACATAAGAAAGCACTCCAAGCCCGCTTGGGGTGCTTTTCATTTATATCCTCAAGCGCCCAGCTGCGCCTCGACCGCCGCCTTGTCGATCACCGACCAGACCGCGCGCACCTTCCCGTCCTCGAGGCGGTAGAAGACATTCTCCGCAAAGACGATGCGCCTGCCATTCACCGGCAGTCCCATGAACTCCCCCACTGGGGCGCAATCGAAGGCGAGCCGTGCCGCGATATGCGGCGGGTCGGAGATCAGGAGGTCGATGGTGAAGCGCAGGTCGGGGATTTCCCGGTAATCCTTCTCCAGCATGGCGCGATACCCGGAAAGCCCAAGCGGCCGGCCGTTACGTTCCGCGTCGGGATGGACGAAGCGCCCGAGCTGCGCCCAGTCCTGCGCGTTCAGGCAATCGATATAGCCGCGGTAGAGAGCCGCCAGCTGTTCTTTCGTCTCGCTCACGCTTTTCTCCTCAGGACTGTGCCGATCTCCAGGGGTTAATCCGAAAGAAGTATCGAGGTTCCCATCTTCTTCGGCAAAGCTTGGCGAATGCAGCCGGCAGAGAAGGTTGCAAGTCGATCCACCGTCCCGTCATGGTTATATTTGGTTTCAAAAAGTATAGCCATTTTCCTATCAACAAAGAAATGCCGCATTGCAGCACAATCTTGCTCGCGCTGCTCAATACTTGCCGCCCTGGCAAGCTCTCGTCCGCGACTGACTGAAGAACACTCTGGTCTTCCGAAAGAAAAGGATAGTTGAATGCACGGCATGTCTGTCTCCTCGTCGAATGATCTTGAAGCCGTCGCCCGCAAGGGTGGCAAGCTGCGCCGCATGGCGGTGCGCATCCCCACCTATCTCGCCGATATCAGGGAAAACCCGGCCTGGCTGCCGATGTTTCTTTTGGCGCGCACCATTCCCGGCCGCCGCGCCCATTGGCTGACGGCCAGGCGCGTCAACGACGGACCGCAGGTGCTGTCGTCGCTGTTTGCAGGCGTCGAGGTGGATGATGTCGTGGATAGCCTTAAGGGAGAGGGGCTGTTTTCGGGGCTCGTCCTGCCCGGCCATATCCACCGCGAGATCGCCGGTTTTGCCGCGGAGACGCCGTGCTTCGGCAATTTCGACCGCCGCCTGGAATTTCGCGCATCGGAGCATCGCGATGCCGAGAAGCGCTTCGGCCGCGCGCTCCTGAGCGGCCATCATTTCGAGCGCGCGCTGGATTGCGATGCCGTGCTCGCCGTGCAGAAGGATCCGCTGCTATCTGCGGTCGCCCGGCGTTATCTCGGCGCGCAGGCGCAGCTCATCACCACCCGCATCTGGTGGAGCTTCCCGACCGAAGCCAGCGAAGCAGACCGCAGCCTTGCCTCGCTCGACAAGTATCACTTCGATCTCGACGACTGGCGGATGCTGAAATTCTTCTTCTATCTCGTCGATGTCGACGAGGACACCGGTCCGCATATCTATGTCAGGGGCAGCCACAAACGGCGCCGGATGAAGCACCAGCTGACATTGCTCGTCGGCCACCCGGCCGATGAGATCCTCGATTATTACGGCAGTGACAGCGCGGTGACGCTGACCGGCAAGGCCGGACAGGGCTTCGTCGAAGATCCGTTCGGTTTCCACATGGGCACGGTGCCGAAAACAGCGCCGCGGCTGATGATGGAAGTCGGCTTCGGCGTCTCGAAGCCGTCCCGGCGCCGTTTCCACGGCGAGCCGGTGATCCGCTGAAAAGCCTTGCTGGCGCTCAGGCGAGCGCCTGCATGTAGCGCATGCCGGTGACCGGGCGCGCCGTGAAATCCATGTACTGGTAGAAGCGGTGCGCCTGGATATTGCCGGTCGCGGCGCTGACGGAAAGGTAGTCGCAGCCGGCGGTCTTCGCCGTCTCGCGGGCGCGGTTGACGAGATGCTGGCCGATGCCATGGCCGCGATGGCCGTCGCGCACGAAAAGATGGTGCAGGTCCATGCCCCGCTTGCCTTCCTGGGCGCGGTAGAGCGGGCAGAGAATGGCGTAGCCGATCAAGCCCTCGTCGGTCTCGGCCACCAGCGCGGTGATCCACGGAACCGGGCCGAAGAGATCGCGCTCCAACTGCTCCGGCGTTGATCCTGCGGCATCGCCGTGATGCAGCGCCAAGAGGCTGATCATTTCGTTGAGTTCGGGCAGATCGCGCGGCTTTGCCGTGCGGATCGTCACCACGGGCGCCCGTATCAATGAGATTTCGCTGTCTTCGATTTCAATCATGGCCTTCGCGTCCTTTTCTATTTCTGCCGTCAGGACGCTGCCGATACAACAAAGCCGCCTGACGGCGGCTTGTTGACAATATGATCTGTCGAGCCGCCCCTTACAGGTACAGCCAAAAATACGTGCTGGTGATGTGCGCGTTCTTGATCATGAAGCGATAGATTCTCCAGATCGCCGATTTTGTCAATGGCACTTTCGGGCGCTTTTGGAGGTATCTGCGCAATTAACAAAACACATAGATCAGCCCGGCGATCGCCGCGATGCAGATGAGGGCGAGTGTGCCGCGTTCGATCCGGCCGCTCATCGCGGCCACCATGCCGCAAGCGAGGAGAGGCTGAAGATCAGGGCGACGGCGAGGGTGATTGCGCACCAGCCGAGCGCCCGGCGCACGGATTGCGGCAGGCGCCGCAGCGCCGGTTCGATTTGTGCCGGAGCGGCGGATGCCACCGCTTCGGCCTTTACTTCCTGCTGTTCATCCCCGGAATTCTCCATCGGGAGACCTCGCATCGCCGCTCGGTGTCAGCCGTTGCATCCCCATGAAAACGCGCCGGCAGGGATGGTACACTGCCGGTGCCGGTCTGGCTTTTGCATTTGACATGTCGGCGCCGGAAATCGGCGTCAGCGTTCGGATACTTCGCAGCGCCCATCCGCGCAGCCATCGCCGCCGCCCGCGCTCTCGCCCGCATCCTTCACCGGCGCCGCCAGCGCCATGGCGATCCTGGCGCCGACGGCCATGTCGTCTTCGACGCCGAAGGCGTGGTGGAGGATGGTGCCGTCGCGGCCGATGAGGACGGAGGAGGGGGTGCCGCGCAGGCCGTAGCGGCGCATGGTGACGGGAATGTCCGACTGGCCGTCGGCCTGATCGACGCCGATGGGCGAGGTCAGCCGGTATTCGTGGATGAAGGCCTTCAGCGTCACCGGCGTCATCGCCTCGTGATGCTCGAAGACGGTGTGCAGGCCGATGACCTGCAGGTCGGTATGGCCGAAGAGCCGCTCGATGCGGCGCACCTGCGGCAGGCTTTCGGATACGCAGCCCGGGCAGAGAAGCTGGAAGCTGTGGAGATAGATCACCCGTCCGCGCAAGCCTTCGAGGGTCAGTGGCGTCCTGGTGTTGAACCATTGGCTGACGGCGAGTTCCGGCGCGGCAATAGCGGTTTCGTTCGGCATTGCTGAAATCCTTTCGTGAGCCGGCCCGCCCCGGCGCAGTTGCAAACGGCGCATGCGGGGGAGTAAGTCTGGGCGGCTTTCTCTTTTCCATTTGCCTGGAGAGAGGAACATGCCGGTCCGCCGATGGCAGTTGGCGGACCGGCGCCTTCCTCACTTGGCGGGCATGACCTTGCCGGGAAGACTGAGATTGCCCGAGGCCACCTTGAAGACATTGTCGACGCAAAGCAGCGGCGAGTGCAGGTTGCCGTTGATCTTCAGCCCGGCCGTCACGCCATCATAGGACGCGCCCTTGATGCCGCCGATCAAGGACAGCGGTATGGTGACGTCGACCGTATCGCCCTTCAGCGCCGTCGGATATTCCGGGCTGTCGATCAGAAGCGGCACGCCCGGCCAGGTGGCAGGCAGCTTCGGCTTGCTGCCTTCGGGGATATCACTGACCTTCAGCCCGCCGGCGCAGGCCTTGTCCTCGTTCAGCACCACCCAATGCGGATGCCAGACGGAGCGGTTCTGCTTGCCATAGGCGGCATCGTCGAAATCCGGATGGAAGGTGACGGCGAGCGCGACGATCCCCTTGTCCTTCTCGAAGCCGATATCGCCGCTGTTGAGCGAGGTCGGCCAGACATAGGCATAGACGCCGGATCCCTCGAATTTGCCTGTCGCCGCGGGCTTTTCGCTACCTGCCTCGCCGCGCACGCGGGTCGAGAAGGTGGCGCTGTCCCTGGTCGTGGTGATCCGCGTCTCGATGATGTCGAACGCCGCCTTCACCTTGTCGTCCGGCTTGGCCTCGACGGAATGGGCAGCAGTGAAATTCGGCGCGAGCGCCAGCGTGCCGGCGATCAGCGCGCCGGTCAGTATAGGCCTGAACATGGTCGGTTCCTTTCCTGTTCCTGTTTGCCTGGAGAGCCTGCCTATCCCTTTTGAAAGGCGTCCCAGGTGGCAGCCCGGGTTGCCGGATCGGCAGTTTCATGTTCGCGGCAATCGACGCGGAAATCGCGTTGGCCGAAGGCCGCATTCACGAAGTCGCAATGATGCGGTTTTGCCGCGTCATCGTGCTGGTAGGGGCGGAAATAGCGGCAGGTGGCGCACATGCGCTGCACCGGTATCGCCTCGGCCTCCTGGAGATGCCGGATCATCTTGACGATCGACATCAGCAAATCTTCCTGTTCACCGGCGGGAAGCGCCCGCGCCGCCGCTGCCGCCGATCCCTCGGCTGCACTCGCCTCGGCCAGGATCGCGCGTCCCGCAGCGCTCACCACCACGGCCGCCGCGCGCTTGTCGCCCGCTGCCGCTGCCTTTTCCGCATAGCCCTTGCGCTCCAGCGCTGCGATCGAATCCGTCGCCGTCGGCTGCGAGACGCCGAGATGGACGGCGATCTCCTTGACGCGCACCGGCCGGTCGCGCCCGGCGAGGTAATCGAGGATCGCAAGCTGCGTCGGCTTCAGGCCGGTCGCTTCGGCGCGCGTCCAGTCGTCGCTGCGCATGGCGGCTGCCAGACGCGCCAGGCCTTCGCTGATGCGGTGTGAGATCGGGGTCGGGTCAGATGGCGTTTCCATGATGCCTATATATAGGAGTCCTATATAAATTCAAGATGGACCTGCGGCAGCTTGGCTCTTTCGTGAAAGGGAATACATATGATAGGGTACCCCCTATATTAAATCGAGAGCAGACATGTCCCACACCCAGCACCAGAAAAAGAAGCTGATCGCCCGCATCAGCCGCCTCAAGGGCCAGCTCGAGGCCGTCGAGCGCGCGCTGGATGCCGGGCGGCCCTGCGGCGACATCCTGCAGCTGCTGGCCTCGATCCGCGGCGCGCTGAACGGGTTGACCGGCGAGGTGCTGGACGATCACCTGCATGAACACGTCCTCCACGCCGCCGACGAGAAGGCGCGGGCGGAGGCCGTGGAAGAGATTTCGGAAGTGCTGCGGACCTATATCCGCTGACGAGTTGAGGACTGCGCAATGACTGCGAACACGCTTGAACATGATCACGTCTTCCTGGGCGCCGATCACGACCGCAACGAACGCCGCATCTGGCTGGTGATCGCGCTGACGGCGGTGATGATGGTCGTCGAGATCGGGGCAGGGACCTATTACGGCTCCATGGCGCTGGTCGCCGATGGCTGGCACATGTCCACCCATGCAAGCGCGCTGCTGATCTCGGCCTGCGCCTATCTCTATGCCCGCAAGCAGGCCCATAACCCACGCTTCACCTTCGGCACCGGCAAGCTCGGCGATCTCGCCGGTTTCGCCAGCGCCATCATCCTGGCGCTGATCGCGCTGCTGATGGCCTGGGAGAGCTTCCTGCGCATCACCCATCCCGTGCCGATCAGCTTTGCCCAGGCGATCGGCGTTGCCGTCGCCGGTCTCGCCGTCAATCTCGCCAGCGCCTGGCTGCTGCGCGGCGAGAGCCATCATCACGGCCATGCTAGTGGCCACGGCCACGATCACGGTCACCACCACCACCACGGGGATCACGCCCATCACGCCCCCGGAAATCACGGCCACGGCGCCGACAATAACATGCGCGCCGCCTATATCCACGTCATCGCCGATGCGTTGACCTCGGTGCTCGCTATTGCCGCGCTTGCGCTCGGCAGCGTCTATGGCTGGCTGTGGCTCGATCCGCTGATGGGCATCGTCGGCGGCGTCATCATCGCCCAGTGGTCCTACGGCCTGATGAAATCCTCCGGCCGCGTGCTGCTCGATGCGATGGAAGAGAACGAGGATCTGCCCGGCGAAATCCGCCAGGCAATCGAAACCGGCGGCGACCGCATCACCGACCTGCATGTCTGGCAGGTCGGCCCCGGCCACCACGCGGCGATCGTCGCCCTCGTCAGCGCCGATCCACAGGCGCCCGAGGTCTATAAGGCGAAGCTTGAGGCGATCGGCGAATTGTCGCATGTGACGGTGGAGGTCAGCCGCGCAAGGGCTGCAGCCTGATATCTTTTTTGGCGCGGCGACATCGCGCCACAATCGCTCCTTAATTCTGTCCTCCGGTGATTCTGCCGGAGGATTTCATGCCCATTGCCCTGACCCGCCGGAGCCTGATGATTGGCTCTGCGCTTCTCTATCCTGCCGTCATGCTGGTGCCGGGAGCGCGGGCCGATGACGATGATGTCGACCAGCAGCTGGCGGCACTCGAAAAGCGCACGGGCGGGCGCCTCGGCGTCTCGGTCATGGACACCGGCACCAATGTCAGCTTCTCCAATCGCGAGACCGAGCGCTTCCCGCTGCTCAGCACCTTCAAGGTCCTGGCCTCCGGCATGGTGCTCGCCCGGGTTGATAAGGGCGAAGAAAATCTCGAACGCCGCGTCACCTACGATCAGGACAAGATCGTCACCTATTCGCCGGAAACCGAGAAGCATGTCGGCGCCGAAGGCATGACCGTCGGCGAGCTCTGCAAGGCGGCGATTACGCTCAGCGACAACACCGCCGGCAACCTGCTGCTCGAAAGTCTCGGCGGCCCGGAAGAGCTGACCAAATGGCTGCGCTCGATCGGCGACACCTCGACCCGCCTCGACCGCATCGAGACCGCGCTCAACGAAGGCAAGAAGGACGACCCGCGCGACACGACGACGCCGGATGCGATGCTGGATACGCTCGGCAATCTCACTCTCGGCTCGGTTCTGTCGGAGCCCTCGCGCACGCAGCTGATCGACTGGATGGTGGCAAATACCACGGGCGCCGCCCGCCTGCGCGCTGGGCTGCCGGAGGAGTGGAAGATCGGCGACAAGACCGGCACGGGCAATAACGGCTCGGCCGCCGATATCGCCGTCCTCTGGCCGGAGGAAAGCGGCTCGCCGATCCTGGTCGCCACCTATATCGCCGAGGCGACGGCGCCGGTTTCCGAGCTCAACGAAGTCTTTGCCGAAGTCGCCAAGATCGCCGCCGGCATGCTGCAATAATCAATTCCATCAAGTCGATGCGGCGGAGATGTGAATCTCCGCCGCATGGACTTGAATCGGATTATGAAGGGGCGCCGGACTGTGCCGATCGGCCCGGGACCGGTCAGCCCGAAGTGGTCTGATTGTCGGATGCTGTCTGCGGCACGTCTGCCGTCGCCTGGCTGCCCTTGCCGTCGTCGTCGATGCCGGTAAGCTGCTTCTTGATCGCATCGGCGATCTGCTTTTCGATCGCCGCCCGGGCGTCCGGATCCATCGCCTTGAGGCTCTCTTCACTGAGGCCCATCTGGTCGAGGATGCTTTTGCGGATCTTCTCCGCCGGCGTCATGTTGGCGTAGTCCTGGAATTCCTGAAGCAGCGCATCGTGCTTCTGCTTGGCCTCGACATCGGCGTCCGTCTCTTGCGCGATCGTCGTATCCGATGCCGTCTGCATCGACCACATCACGCTGGAGATCGAAGGCGCCGTATAGCTCGGCGCCATCCCGCCGCCGACTTCACGCGCACTGCTCTCCGTCTGCATCGGCGCGTTCTGCTGCTGTTGCTTGGCGCGCTGGTCGCTGGAAAGATTGTAGGGATTGAAAAGGCTTAGAACACTGCCGTTGATTTCCATGAAAAGGACTCCCTCAAAGATTGCGCAGACCATCGGCGCGGAAACATGCGCGAAGCTGGATTTGCTTATTTAAGGTTGTGCTGAAAAGGTGGATGGCTAGGTTTGCTGACAGCGGGTGAGGGGTGTGGTATATCCCTTTTACGGAAAGGATATCCCATGGCTCTCTACGTCAAGGATGAGGAGGTCGAGCGGCTGGCGAAGGCCCGGCGGCAGACCAAGACCGAACTGTTGCGGCAGGTCCTGCAGAAGGAAATCGAGCGAGAGGGCATCAAGCCTTCGCTTGTCGAAAAGGGCATGGAGTTCGCCCGCAAGCTCAGAGCGAAAGGCGACCCCGCAGCCCGCCAGCCTGCCGGCAAGGCCTTCATCGATAGCCTCTACGAGGACTGATGATGTTTGTCGACGCATCGGCCCTGACCGCCATCCTGACATCCGAGGCGGATGGCCCAGACTTGCTGGCGCGCCTACAATCAGGCGATCGCCGCCTCACGTCGCCGCTCGCCGTCTGGGAAACGGCGGTCGCCGTCGCCCGCATCCTCGGCCTCGATGTGGCGGACGCCCACCAGGCAGTCGAAGACTTCCTGCAGCTCGCCTCGATCGAGGTCATCGCCGTTCCGGCAGAAACCCGCCACGCCGCCATCGCCGCCTACGCCCGCTTCGGCAAATCACGGCACCCGGCCGTCCTCAACTTCGGCGACTGCTTCGCCTAAGCCTGCGCCCGTGAACAGCGCGTGCCGCTGCTCTACAAGGGGGATGACTTCGCGCAGACGGATATTGAGGCTGTGCTTTGACTGGGTGAAATCAGCGCCCGGAGCCCCCTCATCCGCCCGTTGGGCACCTTCTCCCCGCTGGGGAGAAGGGAATGCCGTCGATGCCTCTTGTGCCAACTTCCCCTTGTAACTTCCCAAACGCCGGCTTTGAGGCTTTGATGGCTTCAGCGGTGGCGAGCGAGAGACCGAGGCCCCTCTGGGACACCAAGCCCGCGGGAGAGCACGGGTCCTCGCCCGCCGTTCCATTGAACCCGAACAGTCGCCAGGGCCGCTTGCGAAAGCAAAGCCCGATTAGGCAAGGATGGGATCAGATGGATAGGATCATCGGTATCGACGTTTCGAAGGAGCGGCTCGACGTTGCCGTCTGGCCGCAGGGCGAGGCTTTTGCTGTCGGCAACGACGACGATGGCATCCGCGAACTGACCAGCCGCCTGAAGGCGATCGGCGCCGATGCAATCGCGCTCGAAGCGACTGGCGGTTTCGAGACCCTGGCAACAGCAGGCTTGTCTGCGGCGGGATTGACGGTGCTTGTCGTCAACCCTACTCAAGTGCGTGCCTACGCGCAGGCGATCGGCCGCCGGGCCAAGACCGATCCGATCGATGCGGCCGTCATTGCCGCCTTCGTTGCGGCGACCAAGCCCGCTATCCGGCCGCTACGTGATGCTGAGACGCAAGCTCTGTCGGCTCTCGTCAGCCGCAGGCAGCAGATCGTGCAGATGATCGTGGCGGAAGAGAACCGGGCGCGCATGGTGCGCGACAGGCAGGCGCAGAAGAGTATCCAGCGCCTGCTCGCCGCACTCAGGCGCGAGCTTGCCAGCATCGACGCCGATATGGACGGCCATATCCGCAAGTCGCCTGTCTGGCGGGTGCGCGAAGCGCTGCTGACATCGGTGCCGGGCGTCGGGCCGGCAACCGCGCGCACGCTGCTGGCCGAGATGCCAGAGCTCGGCAGTCTCGACCGTCGCCAGATCGCGTCGCTGGCAGGCCTTGCGCCCTGGACGCGGCAATCGGGCAAGTGGAAGGGCAAGAGCTTCATCGGCGGCGGCAGGGGCAAGGTGCGTGCGGTGCTGTTCATGGCGGCTCTGGTCGCCAGCCGCTACAATCCCGCCCTCAGAACCTTCCGCGATCGCCTCGTCGCACAAGGCAAGCCGAAGATCGTCGCTATCGTCGCAACCATGCGAAAGCTCCTCACCATCCTCAACGCCATCATCAGGGACAACAAACCATGGCAAGACGCTTGACGCAGAAGACAGTCGCTCTCCCCTTGGGGAGAGGGTAGGGTGAGGGGGCTCCGGGTGAGACGGACCTTCTACTGACGAGAACCCTCCATCAAGGCAACGTATACCCAATCACATAATCCCCAGGCTTGGTCCCAACCGACCCATGCCCGCCGGCAACCATCACCACATACTGCTTGTTGTCAGAGGTCGTGTACGTCATCGGCGTCGCCTGCCCACCGGCCGGCAGGCGGGCCTGCCAGAGCTGCGCGCCGCTGGTGACGTCATAGGCGCGCAGATAATTGTCGACCGCGGCACCCAGGAAGGCCACGCCGCCCTTGGTCATCATCGGGCCGCCGATGCCGGGGACGCCGACCTTGAAGGGCAGGGGCAGCGGCGTCATGTCGTGCACCGTGCCGTTCTTGTGCATATAGGCGATCTTGCCGGTGCGCAGGTCGACGCCGGCGACATAGCCCCATGGCGGCGCCTGGCAGGGGATGCCGAGCGGTCCGAGGAACGGGCCCATGAACACGCCGTAGGGCGCGCCGTCATTGCGGTTGAGGCCCTGTTCGCTGCCCTTCTCGTCCTGGCCGCGCGGCGGGATATCGGCGGCCGGAACGAGCCTCGAGGTGAAGGCGAGATAAGTCGGCATGCCGAACATGATCTGCCGCTCCGGATCCACAGCGACGGAACCCCAGTTGAAGGTGCCGAAATTGCCGGGATAGACGATCGTGCCCTGAAGCGACGGCGGCGTGTAGCGGCCCTCGTATTTGTAGCGGTGGAACTCGATGCGGCAGGCGAGCTGATCGAACAGCGAGACGCCCCACATGTTCTTTTCCTGCAGCGGATCGGGCGAGAAAGTCAGATCCGAGATCGGCTGCGTCGGCGCCGTCTTGTCTTCCGGGATCGCCCCCGGGGGCGGGGATTTCCTTGAAGGGAATGATCGCCTCGCCGGTGCGCCGGTCGAGCACATAGATATCGCCTTGCTTGGTGGGCGCCACCAGCGCCGGCACGACCGAGCCGTCGGGCTTGGTCATGTCGAAGAGCACCGGCTGGGCCGGAACGTCCATGTCCCAGAGATCGTGGTGGACGAACTGCTGCACCCATTTCAGCTGCCCGCCATTGATGTCGAGCGCTGCGACAGACGACGAGAACTTCTCGACATTGGCGCTGCGGTTCATCCCGAGCTGGTCGGGCACCTGGTTGCCGAGCGGGATATAGACCATGCCGAGGCCCTCATCGACCGAGAGCACCGACCAGCTGTTCGGCGAGTTGGTCGTGTAGGTCTGCCCCTGCGGCAGCGGCGTCGTCACATCCGGATTGCCGGAATCCCAGTTCCAGAGCAGCGCGCCGGTATTGATGTCGAAGGCGCGGATGACGCCGGACTGTTCCTGCGTCGAATAATTGTCGTTGACGGCACCGCCGATGATCAGCTTGCCGGCAACGGCAACCGGCGGCGAGGTCGAATAGTAGTAACCGGCCGGATTGTATTTCATGCCGGTCTCGAGATGCAGCGTGCCCTTGTCGGCAAAGTTTTCGCAGACCTTGCCATCGGCGGCATCGAGCGCGATCAGCCGCGCGTCCGAGGTCGGCAGGTAGACGCGGTCGGCGCAGGGCTGGCCTGCCGCCGTCGCCGTGTCGCGATAATAGGTGACGCCGCGGCAGGTCTGGTGCTGCCGGTCCGGGTTCATGCCGGAATTGGCGTCGAACTTCCATTTCTCCTTGCCGGTCTTGGCATCGAGCGCGATCGCCCAGTTATGCGGCGTGCAGAGATAGAGCGTGTCGTTCACCTTCAGCGGCGTCACCTGATAGGTGGTCTCGCCGACATCGTCGGGCCGCTTGACGTCACCGGTCTGGTAGCGCCAGACCTCTTTCAGGTCCTTGACGTTGGTGGCATTGATCTGGTCGAGCGGCGAATAGCGCTGGCCGAAAGGCGTGCGCCCATATTGATGCCATTCGCCATCCGGCACGTCGCCGCCGAGGGGCGGGGCGGCCGCCACCACATCCTTCGGCAGGTCGCCCGCAAGATCATGCGGATCCGTGGTCATCGAGTAGCCGGCAACCAGGATGGCGATGATCACGGGCACGCCGAGCGGCCAGGGATTGGTGCTGTAGACGGCACCGGTCGGGCTCGCAAAACCGAGCGGCCGGCGGATCCAGGGCGTCAGCAGCCAGAGCCCGAGCAGGATGATCAGGCCGCCGCGCGGCCCGAGCTGCCACCAGTCGAAACCGACTTCCCAGACGGCCCAGATCAGCGCCGCGACGACGAGCGCCGCATAGACCCAGAGCGCCACCGCCTTGCGCATGAAGAGTAGCACGCCGGTGATGATGAACATCAACCCGGCGAACAGGTAGAAGATGCTGCCACCGAGCAGCACGAGCCAGAGCCCGCCGCCGCCAAGCGCCAGTCCGATGAGAAGAAAGAGGATGGAGGTTATGGCAATCGCCATGAAAGGATCTCCCGCTGAAACCCGCCTCCGGGGGCGGAGCGCGGGCAGGGTTTCCCGGGTGCCGGGATCGAATTGCGAAAAGGCCCGCGGCAAGGGCTGGAGGCTGCCACCGCAAGCATTCTCAAGCACATAGAGCGAGACTTCTGCCTTTCAACCGCCACAATTGCCGCAACCTGCGCAGGGCAGCCATGCGCTGGATACGGGCCGAAATGGCGATCGGCGCTAATGCCGCATTGAGCTTTGAAGGCGATGCCGCTATCAACCCTTCCGCGCCTTCAGGGCAGGGGTCACATGAAATATCTTGGTCGCAGATTCGAGCAGTGGGCGGTGCGCATTCTATGCGCCATCGCGCTCGTCTCCGTCGGCTTTGCTCATCAGCTGCCGGTCTCGGCAGCCGAGCTTTCCGGCCCCGCCGATTATTCCGCCTATGCGCTGCCGGATGGAACCCTGCCGACGCTCTGCGTTACCGTCACCGACGATAGCGGCAAGACCCAGCATGGCGCCGATCACAATCATGGCTGCGAAGCCTGCCGCATCAGCGCCACCGCGATGCTGCCGTCTCCGGCCGATGTGTCGGGTGCGCCGCTCGGCTATGCCGTTTCAGAAGCGGTGCCGTTGCGCGCCGCCGTCTTCCACCGCGATCCGTTCCCGCCGAATACAGGGCCGCGAGCGCCCCCTGCAGATCCGCTGACTGCCTGAACCCGCGCCCCGGTCATCCGGCCCGGCGGCGTGCTTCGCTTTCGGCTGCGTCTCGGGCGCTGCCATGGATCTGGAAATTCTCTCATGTCTTCAATCACCTCCGCCGAGCCGGTGGAGAGCGCCGCTTCGGGCGTCTCGCTCTACCGCGCCATCTGGCGCTGGCACTTCTTCGCCGGTCTGCTCGCCGTGCCCTTCATGCTCAATCTGGCGATCACCGGCTCGCTCTATCTCTTCAAGGACGAGATCAACAACAGCCTGTTCGCCTATCGCTACGACGTCGCCGCGTCGGGCCAGCCGCTGGCGCCTCAGGCCATCGCGGATATCGCCGCCTCGGCCGTCCCCGGCTCCGTCGCCACCACCTACAGGGACCCGGCGACGCCGGAGCGCTCGGCGATCGTCACGGTCTCAGGCGCGGGCGGCCCGACGCTGGTTTTCGTCAATCCCTATGATGGCAAGGTGCTGGACAAGGTCGCCTCGGCCGGCGAGTTCAACACCGTCGTCAAGCACATCCACAGCCTTGCCTATTTCGGCGATTTCGCCAACCGCCTGGTGGAGATCGCCGGCGGCTTTGCCATGGTGCTTGTCGTCACCGGCATCTATCTCTGGTGGCCGCGCCGCCAGACCGGCGGCGTCATCAGCGTTCGCGGCACGCCTGACAGACGCGTCTTCTGGCGCGACCTGCATGCCGTCACCGGCGCCTTTGCGGGTCTTCTCATCCTGTTCCTGGCGGTCACCGGCATGCCCTGGTCGGGCTATTGGGGCGCCAATGTGCAGTCGTTCCTCGGCAGCCACGGCATGGGCTATCCGGCGCAGCTCTGGGACGACGTGCCGAAATCGGCGAAGGTGACGGAGGATATCCTGCCGAAGGTCGGCTGGACCGTCGAGAAGGCGCCGGTGCCGCTCTCCGATATCGCCGCCGCCCAGTCGAAACAGCCGATCGGGCTCGACAAGGCCGTCGAGATCGCCAAGGCGGCGGGCGTC
The DNA here is from genome assembly GCF_016864575.1 of Rhizobium sp. BG4. NCBI lineage: Bacteria > Pseudomonadati > Pseudomonadota > Alphaproteobacteria > Hyphomicrobiales > Rhizobiaceae > Rhizobium > Rhizobium sp. BG4. The sequence continues at coordinate 852,781 of NZ_CP044125.1, read as the reverse complement.
ACCCCGGGCTTCGACATGGCGATCCCGTCAACCGCATCAGGCGTCTATACCGCGGCGATCTTCCCCGACGATCTCTCCCGCGAGCGCACGCTGCATATCGATCAATATTCCGGCAAGCCGCTGGTCGATATCAGCTTCGGCGCCTATCCCTTCCTCGGCAAGGCGATCGAATGGGGCATCAATGTCCATCAGGGGCAGGAATGGGGGCGGTTCAACCAATTCCTGATGCTGGCGACCTGCCTCGCGATCATTCTCTCCTGCGTCACCGCCGTCGTCATGTGGTGGAAGCGCCGCCCGCTCGGGCGCGTCGGCGTGCCGCCGCTGCCGCCGCAGCGCTCGGTCTATATCGGACTATGGGTGATCGCGCTCGCCTTCTCGCTGGCTTTCCCGCTGACCGGCCTCGCGATCCTTGCGATGATCGCCTTCGACCAGCTCGTCATCCGCTTCGTGCCGCCGCTGCGGCGCGCGTTTTCGTGAGGGAGACGATGATGAAAACCGTCCCGATCCTGATCGCCGCCGCCCTCTCGCTGGCAGCACCTATCATTGCCCATGCCGAGACGATGCAGATGCCCGACGGCACGACGATGGACATGCCGATGGACCAAACGCCCTCCGGCGATCCGCAGCAGCTGATTTCCAATGTGCTGAAGACGATGTTCGAAACCCCGGCCAAACCGCTCGCCATCGGCCCGGTCACGGTCCAGGGCGGCTGGGCCATCGCCGGCTGGCAACAGGACGGCCGCGGCGGCCGCATCCTGCTGCAGAACGGGGAACACGGCTGGCGTCCGCTGCTCTGCAGCGGCGATGCGATCAGGGAAGCCGAGGCGCTCGCGAAAGCCGGTGTCCCCGCCGCCGACGCGACCGCGCTGGCCGCTGCTCTCAAGGATGCCGAAGCCACAGCCGATCCGAAAACCCTGCAAGCCTTCGCCAGCTTCGAGGGCACGGTGACGCTGGGTGCTGCGACCGCCTCAGCCGCACATTCGGGTCACGAAGGCCACGGCAAGTAGCGTTGGTCGGTGGGCGACTTCCCTTCTCCCCCACGGGGGTCCGAAGGACGGGTCGAGACCGTCGGCTCGACCCCGGTGGGTAGGGTGAAAGGGGCTCTGGCCGAGACCGAACAGATTGTCGGTTTTGTCCGCCTCAAGTCCCGCAAAACGTCTGCAGCACCCGCTCTTCCAGCTTCGGCGGATCCATATAGGCCGCAAATGCCGGCTGATCCTGATAGGGATTGGCCAGCACCTTCACCAGCGCCTCGAACAGCGAGAAATCGCCGTCTTCCATGGCGGCGTTGATCGCCTGCTCGATCCGGTGATTGCGCGGAATAAAGGCCGGGTTGACCGAAAGCATCGCCGCACTCCGGGCCTCTGCCGATTGTGGATCGCATGCGATCCGCTCGCGCCAGCGCACCAGCCAGCCCATCGCCTCGCCGATGCCATCGAATGTCGAGAGAAATTCGCCCTCGGCGGCATCGTCGCCCGCGAGCTTGGAAAGCCGCCGGAAGGCCAGCGTGAAATCCGCCTGTCCGGCCTGCATGGCCGCCAGCAGCGCCTGGATCAGGTCGAGATCGCCATCTTCTTCGGACACAAGCCCGATCTTCCTGCGCATGCCGTCGAGCCAATGGGCCTGGAAGCGCTCGCCGTAACCCTTGATGACCGTATTGGCGAGATCGACCGCCTTGTCCTGATCCTCGTCGAACAGCGGGATCAGCGTCTCGCCGAGCCGCGCCAGGTTCCACTGGCCGATGCCGGGCTGGTTGGCATAGGCATAGCGCCCCTGCTGGTCGATCGAGGAGAACACGGTGCTGGGATCATAGGCATCCATGAAGGCGCAGGGGCCGAAATCGATCGTCTCGCCGGAGATCGTCATGTTGTCGGTATTCATCACCCCATGGATGAAGCCGACATGCAGCCAGCGGGCGATCAGCGCCGCCTGCCGCTCGGCAACGGCTTCGTAGAGCGTGAGATAGCGGTTTTCGGCGCCCGAAATCTCCGGATAATGCCGCTCGATCACATGATCGGCGAGCGCCCTGATGCCATCGGTATCGCCGCGCGCCGCAAAGAACTGGAAGGTGCCGACGCGGATATGGCTGGCCGCCACGCGGGTAAAGACCGCGCCGGGAAGCACCCGCTCGCGATAGACGGGTTCCCCGGTCGAGACGGCCGCGAGCGCCCGTGTCGCGGGAATGCCGAGCGCATACATGGCCTCGCTGACGATATATTCGCGCAGCACCGGCCCGAGCGCGGCGCGCCCATCACCCCGCCTGGAAAACGGCGTCTGTCCCGCGCCCTTCAGCTGGATGTCGCGGCGCTTGCCCTTCCGGTCGATCACCTCGCCAAGCAGGATCGCCCGCCCGTCTCCGAGCTGCGGATTGAACTGGCCGAACTGATGTCCGGAATAGGCCATCGCCAAAGGATCGGCGCCATCAGGCACGAGATTGCCGGAAAACATCGCCGCGCCATCAAGCTTCAGCCGCTCGACATCGAGCCCGAGCTCGGCTGCGAGCTCCTCGTTCAGCTTTATCAGCCAGGGTTCCGCCACCTGCGACGGCGTCTGGCGCGCGAAAAAATGCGCCGGCAGCCGGGCATAGCTGTTGTCGAACGGAAATACGGCGGCGCGAGGCGCATTCTGTGACGGTGCTGAGCTCATGCCTCAATAGGTAGGGCCGGGGTGGAGGAGGCGCAAGCCGCTTACGCCGCTACGCCGGCACATAAGTCAGCCGCACCACATCCCCGACGATCCGCTCATGGGCGGCGAGCCTGAGCGGCGGGCGCGGTCCGGCAAAGAACGGCCGCCCCTGCCCAAGCACGACCGGATGTGTATAGAGCCGGTATTCGTCGATCAGCCCGCTATCGGCCAGGCTATGCGCCAGCACCGGCCCGGCAACCGTGATCTCCCCCTCACGCTCCGCCTTCAGCCCGGCGATCACCGCCTCCACATTGTCGCGGACAAGCACCGCATTCGGCCCGACCTCCGTCAGCGACCGCGACACCACCCATTTCGGCAGCTTCCGCCAGGCTTCGGCAAAGGCCCGGTGCTCATCGCCCCAGCCCTCCTGATCCTCGTCCCAATAACGCATCAGCCCATACATCGTCCGCCCGTAGACGGTAGCGCTCAGCTCCTGCGTCCGCTTCACCCAATGGCCGAACAAGGGCTCCGGCGACATCCGGTCATGATCCACATAGCCGTCGATCGACTGGTTCATCTCAAACACAAGCTTCGCCATGCAAGAAAACCTCCACCAGGGGTTGGAGTGTAGCGGGAAAGTGGGGTGGGGGGAATGCGGGAGCGATTACGTTACCCTCCTGCGCCCACCCAAGTAGCCATTCGGTTACATCATGCCAGCATTTCCCAGAATGCATGCCTTTGCCACATTTGCGGGCGTATACACGTCGTTATCCCCCGTGTGGCATCATGCCATTTCACATCTGCGGCCCTGTCGTCATCAATGGCTTCGCCGCGTCATTGCGAGTGATCCCTGCTGATGCCGGATCAGATATTCCACCCCGTTCGAACCGACCGGGCTGCCCCAAATTTTCGCACGATCGCGCTGATCGTTGCGAGCGCCATGCTGATGGAAAACGTCGATGCCACGGTGCTGGCGACGGCGTTGCCGACGATGGCGCGCGATTTCGGCGTCGATGCGCCGTCGATGAGTATCGCGCTCACCTCCTATCTTCTGAGCCTGGCGATCTTCATCCCCGCAAGCGGCCGCATGGCGGATCGCTTCGGCTCGCGCACCGTGTTCCGTTCGGCGATCGCCGTCTTCGTCGCCGGGTCGATCGCCTGTGCGCTGGCGCCGAACCTCTTCCTGCTCGTCGTCGCCCGGCTGATCCAGGGCGTCGGCGGCGCCATGATGATGCCGGTCGGCCGTCTGGTGCTGATGCGCAGCGTCGCCCGCAAGGATATGGTCAATGCCATGTCCTGGCTGTTGATTCCGGCGCTGATCGGCCCGATCATCGGCCCGCCGCTCGGCGGCTTCATCGTCACCTATCTCGACTGGCGCTGGATATTCTACATCAACGTGCCGATCGGCATCGTCGGTTTCATCCTCGTGTCGATCTTCATCGACGAGGTGAAGGGCAAGGCGATCGGCCCCTTCGATACCGTCGGCTTCATCTTCTCCGGCATTTCGCTGGGATCGCTGCTGTTCGGCTTCGAAATGTCGAGCCGCGAGGGCGAGGCCTCGGCCGCCGTTTTCCTGATCGCCATCGGCCTGCTGTTCGGCATCTGTTATCTGCGCCACGCCCGCAAGCATCCGGCGCCAATCATGGATTTCTCGCTGATGAAGGTGCCGACCTTCGGCACCTCGGTGATCGCCGGTTCGCTGACGCGCATCACCCAGGGCGCGCAGCCCTTCCTGCTGCCGCTGCTCTTCCAGGTCGGCTTCGGCATGTCGGCGGCAACCGCCGGCCAGATCGTCATCGCCACCGCCATCGGCTCGATGGCGATGAAGCCGCTCTCCGGCCCGGTCTTCCGCCGCCTCGGCTTCCGCAACAGCCTGATCATCAACGGCCTGCTCGGCACGCTCGGCTACGGCCTCTGCGCCGCCTTCAGCCCGGAGTGGCCCGTCAGCGTCATGTTCGCGGTGCTGACGCTGAGCGCCTTCTTCCTGTCGTTCCAGTTCATGGCCTACAACACCATCGCCTACGACGAGATCAGCCACGAGCGCATGAGCTCGGCCACCAGCTTCTACACCACCTTCCAGCAGCTGATGCTGTCGCTCGGCATCTGCATCGGCGCCTTGGCGCTGCACGGTTCGATGACGATTTCAGGCAGCGAGCAGCCGAAGCTCCACGATTTCTCGACCGCCTTCATCGTCGTCACCATCATCTCGCTCGCCGCCACCATCTGGAACCTGCGCTTCGCCCCGAACGCCGGCTCGGAAATCAGCGGCCACCGCCGCAAGGAAGCCGTGGCGAGCGCCGAGCACTAGACGGGGACACCGGAAATGCGACACAGACAAGTGCCGCCTTATTGCGTATAGGGTGATCCAAGATCACCTCAACGCACATCCGCCCATGCTCAGACCGACCAGGACCCAGATAGACGCCGAGATCGTCGACCGCGCCGCCGCGCTGTTTGCCAGGCATGATTTCGAGCACACCTCGCTGCAGCAGATCGCCGATGCGGTCGGTTACTCCAAGGCGGGGCTGCTGCACCACTTTCCCAGCAAGAAGGCGCTCTACGACGCCGTGATCGACGCCCTGCGCGCGCATATCGAGGCCATGGCGGCCGCTGTCAGAGCGCTGCCTGTCGGCATCGAGCGCGACCGGGCCGTGGTCGAGGCCTCCATCGATTTCGCCTTCGAACGCCCCGGTATTTCGGCGCTCAGCAACCGCATCGCCGTCAACCCGGATCCTGAGAATGAGGAACTGACGGCAATCGGCTTCGTCATGTACGAGGCGCTCGGCATCGACCTGGCGAACCTGGAGATGGATAGGCTGGTGCGCGTCACCAGCGCCTTTGCCGGGCTCGGTGTCACCGCCGGCATCGCTGTACAGAGCAAGCTCTCGAAGGAATGGCGTGGCCTGATCGCCGCTGCCGCCATGGATGCGCTCGGCCATTAAAATACCCGGGCCGATGACGGCCCGGGCGGATTTCTTTCAGGGTTGCACCGCTTACCAGCGCGGCCGTGGCCGGTGCCGGTGGTCCCAGTCCTTGCGGTCGTCCTTGGCCGCCTGCGAGATCGCATAGGCGCCAACCGCACCGGCGGCAACGCCGACCGCCACGGCCGCCGCCGCCTCATCCGATTTCCGCCGGTTCTCGGCATAGACGTTTCGCGTGCAGCGCTCGTGCTGCCACGATCCGGGGGGCGCGCCGGCATCGGCGCAGGTCACATAGGCGCTGTCCATCGATTGCTGCGCCGATTGGCATCCTGAGATCAGGAGCGTGGCGGCAAGCGTCAGCATCACGGTCGTTTTCATCTGCATTTCGGGTCCTTTCGGGCATGCGTCATCGGCTGCACGAGCTGCGCATGATGGCGTCGGGGTAAGTGGGGAGAGGTGTTTGGTTAGAGGAGGTGCGGGATGATGTAGATTGCTTCCAGGACCTCGTAGATCGCACCGATCAGCAGGGCGAGGATGACGGCGGCATAGAGCCGGACTGTCGAGACGGTTCCCGCCTTGTAGGCTTCCCAGCTAGAGCTCAGGCGATAGTGATCGAAGCGCAGAAAGGTCCGGCCGTGCACATAGGCGGCAAAGCCTGCCAGCACATAGGCCTGCCCCTCGATGAAGAGCGTGAGCGAATGGGGGATCAGCATCGCCGGATGCGGGCCGATGGGCGCGAACATGATGCCCCAGAGAATGCCGCGCTGCAGCACTGCAAGGATGCCGATGAACGGAATGATCAACGACGGAAGCGTGGTCATGAACACCGCAACCGCAAGGTTGACGGCAAAGGTCAGTCCGATGGCCAGCAGGAGGTTCTCGCTGGCATAGGCGTCCGCCACAGACTTCAGAATGCCGGGTTTCAGATAGGCCTGGTCGATATCGGGTTTGAAGAAGCCCTGCAGTCCGGGCGCAAGCAACGTCAGCGCCATGGCGCAGGCAAACAGGCCGTAAAAGGCGGCGTTCAACAGCAGATAGGCCCGCCTGTGCCGCCGGATGATCGCGATGGGTTCGCTGAGGAGTCTCATGTGATGTGTTCCAGACATGTGAAAGGTCAAAGGCTCGCCATCACCCGAACGGCGCGTTCAGCGGCCATTCGAGCGTTACAAACCGAATCGGTAGGCATTCGACCATATCGGTCTATTATTGAGGAGGCCCGCCGTCAACCATTCCGCAGGCAGGGCAAAAAACCCGTCTGAAACGCCAAAAAAGCCCGGGCACAACGCACCCGGACTTCCCCATTCGCTACTCACTATTCGCTATTCGCTATTCGCTTTTCACTCACTCACACGTCGACCGCCGCCCATGCGGGCCGATGCCGATGTCGCGCAGCAGGTGGCTGTCCACGGTTTCGAAGGGCATCATGCCGGCGTCGGCGCATTGCCGGGCCTTGCTCTTGGTCTTCGGCCACACCGGGTGATGCGTCACCATCCGGATCAGCCGTCGCGGGCTCAGCTTCTTTCTCAGGCTCGTCATGGCGTTACCCTCCTCACGCACTCATCGCCTGCGGCAGGCAGGCTTCGCAGATCGCCGCCACATGCCGGTGATCGGTGCCGCAGCAGCCGCCCAGGATGTTCAGTTGCGGCATCCGCGTCATCAGCTGCCGGTATCGGCGGCCAAGGTCGGCGGGGTCGCCGGCATCCAGCGTTTCGCTCTCGTCGAGTGCCGCATGGCTCATCTGAGAGGCGTTGGCGCGAATGCCGGCGATCCGCTTCGCCCAGCCGCGACTGGGATCGAGTGCAGTCTCGAAATGCGCCGGATGGGCGCAGTTGATCATGTAATAGGCGGGCGTCCCGTCGGTCGCCGCATCGGTCGTCTCGATCGCCTCCTCGAGGCTGCGCCCGCTGGCCAGCCGCCCGTCGGTCTCGACGGTGAAGGAGATCGCGCAGGGCATGCCGTGCGCCCGGGCCGCGCGCGCAATGCCGATCGCCTCGCCGGTGCCGGTCAGCGTATAGGCGCTCACCATGTCGGCCTCGGTTCCGGCAAAGGTCGAGATCTGTTCACTGTGATAGTCCTCCGCCTCGTCGGCAGCCATCCGGCCGGCCTTGTAGCCGTCGCCGCGCGGGCCGATCGCGCCGCTGATGACGGCAGGCATGCCCGGCCGCTCGAAGTCGCCGCGCAGCTCCGATAGCAGCCCTATCGCCTCCTCGTTGGCGGCCTTCAGCGCCGCGCGGGAATAGCCGAGCCTGTGGCCCCAGTCGGCATTGGCGCGCCATGTGGGGCTGTCGAGCAGGAAGCCGGTGGCGTGGCGCCGGGCGATGTCGAGATAGCGCCGGTAATAGGCCCGCATCCGGTCGCGCCCGTCTTCAGACGCAAGCAGCACGAAGGCCGCGAAATGCGGAAGCTCGATGCCGTCGTGAAAGATCAGCACCGTTTCCATGCCGCCATCGGTAATGAAGGTGCCGCCGCCGAGCTGCGGTAGTTTTCGTCTGTACTTCGCCATTGAAAATCCGCCCTGAACATGCCGCACGTCCGGAGACCGGCGACTAGAGTTCTCGCGCTAAAACGCATGCGAAACTAGGCGACTTGCGGTATACTCTCCCCTCTTGAGATTATTGCCTATGGAAATCAGGAGCTTGCTCGCGTTTTCCGATTGCCGGGTTGCGGTTCGCGAAACGTTTCAGCAACTGAAAACTGTACCGGCGGTACAGGAGGGCGCATGAAAAAGGGCACCGAAACAAGGACGCGCATCCTTGATGTCGCCGAAGCCGCCGTGCTGCAGAAAGGTTTCGGCGGCACGTCGATCGAGGAACTGATCGCCGAAACCGGCATCACCAAGAGCGGCTTCTTCTACCATTTTCGCGACAAGAACGAACTCGCCAAGGCGCTGCTCAACCGCTACATCGAAAATGACGAGCGCATCTATGACGAGATCTTCAGCCGCGCCCGCGACCTGACGGACGATCCTCTCCAGGCTTTTTTACTCGGCCTCAAGCTGCTCTCCGAACTGCTCGCCGATCTGCCGAACGGCCACCCCGGCTGCCTCGTCGCCACCGTCTGTTACTACGAGCGCATCTTCGACCGCGAGATCCAGGAGACTAACCGCAACGCCGTGCTCGCCTGGCGCCGGCGCTTCGGGCGGATGTTCGAGGAGATCATGGCGGTCTACAGGCCGCGCGAACCGCTTGAGGTCGATCAGCTCGCCGATATGGTTTCCACCGTTCTCGAAGGCGGCATCGTGCTGTCGCGGGCGCTGAAGGAGCCGAACAGCCTCGCCGAGCAGATCCTCGTGCTGCGCTCGCTGATCAAGCTGCTGTTCCAGCCGAAGGCGGGTGCGGTGACGACCTTCCGGCAATAAAAGCAATTGCTAAGCAATGCATTGACAGGCTGCGGAACGACGGCCATGGATGCCTCCCGTCCTGGAGCCCCCTATGCTGATTTCCGAAGCGCTTGCCCTTGGTTCCGCCATCTGCATGGCCCTGAGCTCGATGTTCATCAACGAGCTGAACGGCCGGGTGCCGCTGATGCGCCTTGCCCGCTGGCAGATCACCGCCGCCTTCCTGATGACGGCGCTTGCAGCGACGGCGCTCGGCGGCTGGGCGACGCTCGGCACCTGGCAGTTCTCGGCGCTCGCGGGCTCCGGCCTGTTCGGCATCGTGCTCGCCAGCACCACCTATTTCGCGGCGATCTATGCGGCCGGGCCGCGGGTCACGGCGCTGCTCTTCTCGCTGGCATCGCCCTTCGCGCTCGCCATGGGCTATGTCGTCTTCGGGGAAACCATCAGCGCCATGCAGGGCGCCGGTGTCGCGCTCATTCTCTGCGGCATCGTCATTGCCATCGGCGTGCGCCGACGCCGCCCGGCGCCGATGATCCCGCTTGCCGATGGCGAGCCGATCGAGGCGCCCGCGCCGCAGGAAAGCCCGTCGCTGAAAGGCATCGCGCTCGGCGTCGTCACCGCCTTCGGCCAGGCCGTCGGCAGCCTTCTTGCCCGCCCGGCAATGGCCGCCGGTGTCGAGCCATTCGCCGCCATGGCCGTCCGCTCCGGCCTTGCCGTCATCTTCTTCTGGGCGCTGCTTTTGCTGCCCGCCATCCGCCGCCAGACCGGCGAGGTCCAAAGGCAGGATTTCCCGCTCGCCGTCATCTCCGCCTTCTTCGGCACGGCGCTCGGCATGTCGCTGCTGATGGGCGCGCTGAAAACCGGCAGCGTCGGCATTGTCTCGACGCTCTCCTCCATGACCCCGATCGTCATCCTGCCAATGGTGTGGCTGAGAAGCGGAAAGATGCCGCAGCCCTATGCCTGGGCCGGTGCGGCCATGGCAATCGCCGGAACGGCGCTTGTCAGCCTCGGCTGATAGCCGCTCATGAATCCGGTATCAGCGGATCCTGCACCAGAAAGAATTCCGGCACCGGCGTCACGTCGGTGACGAAGAAGCCGAAGCTCGCCTTGGTCTTCGGGTCGGCATGGCCCTGGTCGAAGCGCAGCCGGTCGAAGCTCTCGAACTGATTCTGGAAATGCGCAAACCGGTCGGAGGAGATGAAATCCGGATTGGGATTGGTCTGCCCGAAGGACAGGCCGTCATAGAAATCGCTGGGCTTGCCGCGGATTTCCTCCAGCTCGAATTCGAAGCCGATCCAGGCGAGCTTGCTCTCGTTCACCGTCACCATGCGCAGGTGCATGGAGTTCTGCCGCAGCGTGTCGAGCGTGGCCGGGTTCGCAGCGCGGATGATCAGCGTCACCGGATCGGAAGAGGTCATTGCCTCGGTGATCTCGATCGGATCGTCCCGCGTGCCGCTGCCTGAAATGGCCAGGATATGGAAGCCGCCGAGCTCGTCGGAAAAGGAGAAGTCGCCGGCATACCAGCGGCCGTCGTCGGCCGGACCGGCGCTGACGAGCGCCAGTGAAAGCAGCGCAGTCAGGATCCGCCAGTGACGCCCCATCGCTCTCTCCTCAGGCGATTATCGCATTGCCGCGGCAAATCTCAAAATCGTCATGAGGCAGAACCGTTCGCCGCCAGCGGCGGCTTGGCGGCGCGGCGTGAGGCGGCTAGCTAGGGCAGGGGGATGGGGAGCCGCCGATGAGCCTGGAGATCGCAATTCTGCTGTTTGCCGCGGGCATTGCCGGCGGCGTCATCAATGCGCTGGCGGGCGGCGCGACGCTGCTCACCTTTCCCGCCATGCTGGCCGCCGGCCTGCCGCCGGTGACCGCCAACGCCTCCAATGCCGTCGCCATCGTCCCCGGCCATCTGCTCGCGGTGCTCGCCGATCACCGCAAGCTGCAGCCGCTCGATCTCAAACTCGGCCTCTCGGTTCTGATCTGCCTGATCGGCGGCATTCTCGGCGCCCTTGTGCTGCTGGCCCTGCCGGAGCGGCTGTTCGTGCTGCCGGTACCGGCGCTGATCGGTGCCGCGACGCTGCTCTTCCTGTTCTCGCCGCAGATCGCCGCCTGGGCGGAGCGCCGCCGCGGCGGCAGCGAGCCGTCGCAGCTTGCCGGTTCCTCCGTGCTGGCGCTCGCCTCTATCTATGGCGGCTTCTTCGGCGCCGGTCTCGGCGTCATCCTGACGGCGGTGCTGGCAATCGGCGACCCCAACGACATCCGCCGCGTCAAGGCGCTGAAGAACCTCTTGGCAACCGCCGTCAGCATCGCCGCCGTGACGATCTTCATCCTCGAGGGCGCCGTCAGCTGGCCGCAGACGCTGGTCATGCTCTCAGGCGCCCTGTTCGGCGGCTATCTCGGCGGTTACCTCGTCCGCATCCTCCCCGCCGCCATCGTCCGCTGGTTCGTCATCGTCACCGGCGCGGTGATGGCGGTGGTCTATGCGGTCAAGTATTGGCTCTGAAGGCCGCCGCCCTCAGCCCTTCGTGCCGTGGAAGACGAGATCGACATAGTCGAGCAGGAAGATCGTCGTGCGCCCTGCCTGCAGCGGTCCCATGTCGACCGGGCTGACGACGCGCCTGACGATCGGCACCATGATGCCGTCGAAGGAGCGGTAGTCGTAGCAATAATGATTGGCCGGCCCGCCGCCGAGAACATCGACCGAATAGTCCAGCCGCCGCAGCAGGTGGTCGGGACCGAAATAGAGCGTCTGCGTCGCGGTATGAACCGGGATGTCGCCGGGATAGCTGACCTCGAGCTTCCGCCAGGTCTCGCCCGCTTCGGCATGCGTGCCGAGATCGCGAAAGCGCATGCCCGGTTCGGCAAAGGTGAAGGGCATCGTCAGGTAGTTCCGAAGCGCATAGCCGATGAAATAGGTGAGGTGCAGCGGATGCCAGGGTTCCTCGCGCGGCACCTGCTTCAGCGCCTCGCGCGGCGCATCGAGCGCTGCCGTCACGGTGCCGTCCGGCCGCTCGCTCCAGACCCGGTCCGGCGTATAGACGCAGAGCTCGTCGGGCGCGCCGATCCCCTGGATGACGACGCGCTGGCTGCGCAGGTCGATGGCGCAATGCGGCCGCAGGTGCCGCGGAAAGCCCTTCATTTCCAGCACGATGCCGGAAAAATTGAGATCGAGCTCGGCCGAGCTCAGCCGGTTCCAGCGCTCCAGTCCGCCATGGGCGTCGATGATGGCCTGTAGAAATTCCTGCATGACAGTCCTCGTGATTATTGATTGCGATCGCAATCATTTGACTTTGATTGCAAATGCAATTAAAAATCCGGCCTGTCAATAGGCGGGGGAATGCAGATGGTCAGGGTGTCCAGGGAACAGGCAGCGGCAAACCGTGAAACGCTGGTGGATGCCGCCGGCCGTCTGTTCCGCATCAGGGGTGTCGATGGCGTCGGCGTTGCCGAAGTCGCCAAGGAGGCGGGGCTCACCCACGGCGCGCTCTACGCGCATTTCCCGTCCAAGGAGATGCTGGCCGCCGAAGCGCTGAAATCCGGCATGCAGAAGAGCCTGAGCGATGTGAAGGCGTCGGCCGGCGACGCACAGCCGACGCTTGGCGGCTATCTCGATTTCCTGCTGTCGCGGCACATGCGCGACGCGATGGAGGAGGGCTGCCCGATGACCGCTTCCGGCAGCGAGATCGCCCGCGGCAGCGCCGAGGTCAGCCGCTCCTTCGCCGAGGGGTTCGAAAACATGGTGGCGGCGCTCGCCGCCGCCGCGCCGCCGCAGATGACCGACGACGAGCGCCGTGCGCTGGCGATCACCGCGATCGCTGCCGAACTCGGCGCCATCGTCATCTCCCGCGGCATCCTGAAATCCGACCCCGCGCTTGCCGATGGCGTGCTCGAAACCGTCCGCGCCAGGCTAGGCTATGTCCTCGGCGCCTGAGCCGCATTGACACCGGCCGCAATCTTTATTAGGCCATGCTTATGCCGGTTCGCTGGCCGTAAGCGTTTGACGTCAAGCAACGCACTTATCGATCCTTTGCCGGTCGGAGTGCGTTTTTTTGTGCCCGCCGCCAAGGAATAGCCAGGAGGATATCATGGCTTTCCGCATGACCCGCGATCCCGAGCAGCGCCGTCTGCTGCTTTTGGCCGCCATTCTGTTCATTTCCTATCTCTGCGTCGCAGTCGCCCTGCCTGTCGTTCCCGTTCATGTCACGGCGACGCTTGGCCTCGGCAATGGCTGGGCCGGTTTTGGTGTCGGCGTCGCCTTTCTCGCCACCATCCTCAGCCGCGGCTATGCCGGGGCGCTCGCCGATAAAGAGGGCGGCAAACGCGCTGTTCAGCGCGGCCTCGGGCTTTATGTGATCGGCGCTCTGGTCTCGCTCGCCTCCGGGCTGACGCTCGGTTCGCCCGTCCTCTCATTTGCGGTGCTGGTCGCCGGGCGCCTGCTGATCGGCCTCGGCGAAAGCATGGTCGCCGTCGGCGTCATCTCCTGGGGGATTGGCATCGTCGGGTCGCAGAATTCCGGCCGGGTGCTGGCGCTGGTGGGGGCGGCGATCTACGGTGCGCTCGCCGTCGGCGGGCCGGTCGGCCTGCTGCTGCTCGATCGCTTCGGCTTCACCGGCACCATGGCGGCAAGCGCCATCCTGCCGCTGCTCGGGCTTCTGGCGATCCGCCCGATCCCGGCCGTCGCCGTGCATGCGGCCGTTAGCCGCCCGCCGCTCTGGAGCGTCATCGGCCGCATCTGGCCGCATGGCCTCGTCGTCTGCCTGCAGGGCATCGGCTTTGCGGCGATCGGCTCGTTCTTCACGCTCTATTTCCGCGATCAGCACTGGGCCTATGCCGGTCTCGGGCTGACGGCCTTCGGCACCGGCTTCGTGCTGGTGCGCATCCTCTTCGGCCACCTGCCGGACCGCTTCGGCGGGCTGACGGTCGCCGTCGTCTCGATGGCTGTGGAAGCGGTTGGCCAGATGCTGATCTGGAGTGCCGGCAGTCCTGATCTGGCGCTTCTCGGCGCCTTCATGACCGGCCTCGGCTGCTCGATGGTCTTCCCGGCCATGGGCCGCGAGGTCGTCCACCTCGTCGCCCCGCATCTGCGCGGCACCGCACTCGGCGGCTTCTCGGCCTTCCAGGATCTCGCCTATGGGCTCACCGGCCCGCTCGCCGGGCTCCTGGCCGACCGCGCCGGCTACAGCGCCGTCTTCCTCACCGGCAGCCTCACCGCAGCCTGCGGCTTCGTCATCGCCGTCCTCCTGCGCGGCAGGCAGGCGGCGACTGCCGCGTCCTGACGCAAATGGCCGCCCGCGTTTGCGCGTGGGCGGCTAGCTCTCCAGCGCCGCCGCCATCTCCACAAGCTTGCGCACCGTGTTGATATTACGCGACGTTCCGGCCTTCAGCGCCGAGAGCTTCAGCTTCGATTTGCCGGAGCCTATGGGATAGTGGACATAGATCTCCCGGCCGGAGACCACCGCCTCCTCGCCATCCGGCGCGCTCATGTTATCGAGCGCATCCTTGGGTGCCGCGTCCGGCAGGAAATGCACCAGCACGAAACTCGGCTTGGCATCGGGGAAGGGGGCGTTTCCGGCGATCGTTTCCATTTCCTTGCGGCTGCGGATCATCACGCCCGGCTTCTTGCCGAGCTTCTCCCCCAGCGCCGCGTCGAGCTTCTCGCCTGCTGCCTTTTCGCCGTCAGCGGAGCGGAAGACGACGTTGCCGCTCTGGATATAGGTTTTGGCATCCTCGAACCCGAGCGCATCGCAGATCGCCTTCAGTTCCGCCATCGGCAAGGCGCCGGTGCCGCCGACATTGATGGAGCGGATGAGGGCGATGTAGACGGGCATGGGTGGGTGCCCCTGTTATACTCTCACGTTAAATTCGCCACGGAGCTCCCGCTGCCGCTCGCCTTCAAGGTCGATGCCGAGTGTCTTGAGTCTAATTTCCATCGCCTGTGGCGATACCGCAAACATGCGCGAAATTTTTTGTAGATCGTAATCTTGCCAAACCATCTCGCTCAAGACTGCTTCACGCGGCATAAGTATCTGCGCTGCCAGCTTGTTCGCTTGCACTTCGTGAGAAGGCCTGAATGGCTCAGATGGATTGGCTGCGGTCGGCGCATCGAATAGACGATCAAGGTGGCCGCGCTCTTCAAGCAGATCACGGTGCAGCAAGTAATGGGCAAGCTCATGGGCGGCAGTAAAGTTCTTACGCTGCCGAGATTGCTCCGAGTTTACGGTTATCTTGCAACTTCCCCCATTGAAGTCGATGCGCCCATCGACGCCCGGTGGCATGGGCTTTTCCTCGTATTCAATACCCAAATCTTCAATAATCCCGACAACATCTATCGGGGCAGTTCTGAGCCGATCCTGAACAAATGAAAGTTCGCTCTCTCTCACTTGTTGTCTCCATTCTTGTCCAATTTTGACATTAGGTCGTTGATCTCGGAATCACTCGGTTCGCCTTCCGAGAACATCTTAACAGATAAGGCTTCTCGTCTCACAATTGAAGGCAACGAACGCTGCACTTCTTCGCGAGCGGCGATAATCGCGACGTTCTCCGCTATTTCCTTTGCGGTGAGGCGGGCTCGCTCTTCGGCACGGTTGCGCACTTCCACAATGCCGAATATCGCCGCAAGTCCTACGAGTATGCCAAACATCGCGAGTATTGCGGAAACAAAATCTAGCCGGCCAATCTGGACAGCTAGATTAAGAACATTGGCTTTCTCTTCAGAGTTGACATCCGCCAACAGAGAAGGATCAACAAAATGGAAATCTCTTAGGATTCCCCAAAGAAAAACCCAGTGGCGATATGCAGAGCTAAAAAGAATGCAATCCAGCTATTCCGCAAGGCTCACCCCTCATGATTGCGGTATGCCTGGATTGTAAACTTTAAGCGTGAATTTTACGCTAATTCTTACATCTTCCCCGCAACCTTGATCGCAAACGCATACTCGAACGCAATCTCCTCCAGCCGCTGGAAGCGCCCGGATGCTCCGCCATGCCCCGCATCCATATTCGTCTTCAGCAGGATCGGTGCCTCGCCGGTCGTCTTCTCACGCAGCTTCGCCACCCATTTCGCCGGTTCCCAATAGGTCACGCGCGGGTCGGTCAGGCCGCCGAGCGCCAGCAGCGGCGGATAGGCCTTGGCGCCGACATTGTCGTAGGGCGAGTAGGCGGCGATCTGTTCGTATTCTTCCCGGCTCTCGATCGGGTTGCCCCATTCGGGCCATTCCGGCGGAGTCAGCGGCAGGGTGTCGTCGAGCATGGTGTTCAGCACATCGACGAAGGGAACGGCGGCGATGATGCCGGCGAATTTCTCCGGCGCCATGTTGGCGATCGCCCCCATCAGCATGCCGCCGGCCGATCCGCCCTCGGCGATGATACCAGCATAGGAGGTGAACTTCTGCTGATTCAAATAGTCAGCCGCGGCGATGAAGTCCTTGAACGTATTGGTCTTGAATTCCATCTTGCCGTTTTCGTACCAGGCAAAACCCTTGTCCTTGCCGCCGCGGATATGGGCGATGGCATAGACGAAGCCGCGGTCGGCGAGCGACAGGCAGTTGGTGTTGAACCCGGCCGGAATGGTGATGCCATAGGCGCCGTAGCCGTAGAGTAGGCAGGGCGCCGAGCCGTCGAGCGCGGTGTCCTTGCGGTAGAGCAGGGTGACCGGCACGGTCTCGCCGTCCCAGGCGGGCGCGAAGACACGGCGGGTGACGTAGTGGTCCGGGTTATGGCCGGACGGCACTTCCTGCGTCTTCAGCAGCGTCCGCTCGCGCGTCACCATGTTGTAGTCGTAGAGCTGGGAGGGCGTCGTCATCGATGAATAGGAGAAGCGGATGACGTCGGTGTCGTATTCTGCGGCCCCTGACAGACCCAGCGAATAGGCCTCCTCGGCGAAGGCGATCGCATGTTCCTCGCCGGTCGCCCGATCGCGGATCATGATCTGTGGCAGGCCGTCCTTGCGCTCCAGCCACAGCAGGTGGCGGGCAAAGGCCATGTGGTTGATGATCAGCGTGCCCGGCTTGTGCGGCACGATTTCGCGCCAGTTTTCTTTGCCCGGTGCATTGACCGGCGCCTCCACGATCTTGAAATCCTTGGCATCGCCGTCATTGGTGAGGATGTAAAAGACGTCGCCGCCCTCGGTCAGCGTATATTCGATGCCTTCCTCGCGCTCGGCGACGATCTTCGGTTCGGCCGTCAGATCCTTGGTCGAGAGCAGCCGGTATTCCGAGGTCTCGTGGTCGTGGATGTCGATATAGATGAAATCGTCGAGCAGCGAGCCGCCGACGCCCATGAAGAAGCCCGGATCCTTTTCCTCGTAGACCAGCCGGTCGTCGCTTTGCGGCGTGCCGAGAATATGGTGGAACACCTTCGAGGGGCGGTGGTTCTCGTCGAGCGCCGAGTAGAAGAAGCTCTTGCCATCCGGTGCCCAGATGCCGCCGCCGCCGGTATTCTCGATCACATCTGCGAGATCTTCGCCGGTCGCGAGATCGCGCACCTTCAGCGTGAAGAATTCCGAGCCCTTGTCGTCATAGCCCCAGATGCCGCGGCTGTGATCGGTGGAATGGTCGAGGCCGCCGAGGCGGAAATAGCTCTTGCCCGCCGCTTCCTTGTCGCCGTCGAGCAGCACGGCGCGGATCGTCTCGTCCTTGGTGTCACCGTCGCGCGGGATGCGGAAATAGTGCGGCTGTTCGCCGCCGGTAACGAAGAACGTGCCATAGGCATAGGCGCCATCCTTCATCGGCACCGAGGAGTCGTCTTCCTTGATGCGCCCGCGCATCTCGGAAAACAGCACCTTCTGCAGCGGCTTGGTGTCTTCCATCGCCGCGTTCATATAGGTGTTTTCGGCTTCCAGATGCTTGCGGATCTCGGGGTCGAGAATCGAAGGATCCTTGAACATCGCCTGCCAGTTATCGGCGCGCAGCCAGGCATAATCGTCTGTCCTGGTGATGCCGTGGCGCGTATCGGAAAGCGGCTTCTTGGCGGCAGCGGGCGGGTTCGGCAGGTTCTTGAAAACGGACAAATGAAAAGCTCCGGATCGGTATTGCGGTGGGGAAGAGATAGAGGTGCTGCGGGATGCAATCAAGCGCCGCGCAAGCATCGGTGGATAAGCTCCTGCTAAATCGAAGTCTTCCTCACGTTGCCTTGATGTCACCACATTGTTTAAGAAAGTCCGCTACCATCGCGCGGGACCTGCGCTTGGCCAGACGGAGATGACGGGGGCGTCTGGCGGAGACTCGTTCCGGATTGAGCAGATAGAGGGATTATTCCTAAATGCCGAAATGCCTGGTCCTGTCCGTATCGCTTCTCAGCCTTGCCTCGTCCGCCTTCGCCGTCGATCCCGCCATCAAGAAGCAGCTTGAAAAGCTCGATCCCGCGACCCGCCTCGAACAGAGCTGCGATACCGAAGCGATGAGCCGCATCAACAGCGACAAGACCGGCTTCAAGCCGGACAAGGTGATCGCCTACACCTTCAAGGACCCGGTCCCCAGCGACGACCGCCTCGTCGCCCCCGGCGCCGTCTTCCGCAGCAAGGGCGATTGGTACCATCTCTCCTACACCTGCATCACCGGCCCGCAACACATCAATGTCCGCGAGCTCGAATACCAGATCGGCGAAAAAGTGCCGAAGGATACCTGGACCAAGTATTACCTCTACGATTGAGGCAATCGGCCCATCGGCCTGATTTTACGGATCACGCAAGCTTCGGCGGCACCTTGCCCTGATCGACGATCGCCATGTCGGCGATCTCCCTGAGCGTCGTCGCCGCGTAGCGCGCCAGCAGCTCTTTCTCGGCCGCCGCATGCGCCATCTGCAGCACGGAATTCGAGGCGCGCTCGACAGGGCAGGAGGGGTGATCGCGTGAAAGCGGCGCCGGCAGGATCGCTCCCTCGTTCAGCGCCCGCTGCACATCCAGCACCGTCACTTCGTCCAGCGTCCGCACGAGCTTCCAGCCGCCGCCGCGCCCGCCTTCCGATTCCACGATCCCATGTTCGCGCAGCGCCCCCAGCGTCCGGCGCACGACGACGGGATTGGTGTTCAGCATCTGGCTGATCCGTTCCGACGTCTCCCTGCCGCCGAGTAGGCCCATATGCACCAGCACATGCAGCATCCGGGAAAGCCGGCCATCGGTCTTCATCGCGAACCTTTCCGCAACAATTATTGTTACGTTATCTTGACGGCTCCGCCTATCTGTAACAGATATTGTTACGGATAAAAGGAGCACCCATGCTGCGCCGCCAGTTTCTACTCGCCGCACCGGCCTTGGTTATCTCAGTTTCCGGCGCCAAGGCAACAAATCAGGAGCCCATCATGAAAGAGCCCATCATGAACGAGAAAGTCATCGACACCAGAACGATCAGGACGGGCATCCTGCAGGCGGGCTCCGGGCCGCTCGTGCTGCTCTGCCACGGCTTTCCGGAAACCAGACATGCCTGGCGCCATCAAGTGGCCGCCCTTGCCAGGGTCGGCTATCGCGCCGTGGCGCCGGATATGCGCGGCTACGGCAAGACGGCGGCGCCCGAACGCGTCGATCAATACACCGTCTTCCACGCCGTCGGCGATCTCATCGCGCTCATGGATGCGCTCGGCGAGGAGAAGGCGGTGATCGCCGGTCACGATTGGGGCGCGACGATCGCCTGGCAGGCCGCCCTCCTGCGGCCCGACAGGTTCAAGGCCGTCATTGCGCTGAGCGTGCCGATGATGGGCCTGCCGCCGGTGCCGCCCTCGAAGATCTTTCCGCAGAATGACGAGGCGCTGTTCTACACGCTCTATTTCCAGGAGCCGGGTCTCGCCGAAGCCGAGTTCAACCGCGACCCCGCGCTGACGCTGCGCAGGATCCTTCATGCTGCAAGCGGCGAGGCGGGTCCGAGAAAGCCCGGCGATACCACGCCCAATCCCTTCTCGATGGTCAGCCGCAACGCCGGCCTGCTCGCCGCTCTGCCCGATCCCGCAGAGCTTCCCGCCTGGCTACCCTCCGCCGACTTCGAAAGACTGGTCGCGGATTTCAAGGCGTCGGGCTTCACCGGCGGCCTCAACTATTACCGCAATCTCGACCGCAACTGGGAGCTCCAGCAGGCCAATGCCGGCCAGCGCGTCGCGATCCCCGCGCTGTTCATGACCGGCGAACGAGACCCCGGCCTCGCCATCCCCGGCATGGCCGAAATCATCGCCGCAATGCCGGCGCTGGTGCCGCAGCTCAGCGCCTCCCACATCCTCCCCGGCGCCGGTCACTGGTTGCAGCAGGAACGCGCTGCCGAGGTCTCGGAGCGGATGATCGCCTTCCTCAAGCAGCTGGATGCCTGAATCTCAGGGAGAGGCGGGCGGCAGCAGGAACAGCGTCAGCCCGAAGACCGAATAGACGGCGAGCGCCAGCACGCCCACATACCAGGCGCCGCGTCCGCCATTCGAAAGCAGGCTCGCCGCCATCGTCGAGATGAAGATCATGGCGACGGCGCCCGGCCAGAATTCCAGCGACATCGGCTCGGGACCGATGAAATAGCTGAGGATGACGAGGACGGGGGCGACGAAGAGGGCGATCTGCGAGGCGCTGCCGAGCGCGATGCCGACGCTGAGATCGAGTCGGTTGGCGCGCGCCGCGGAAAAGGCCGCCGCCATCTCGGCGGCAGCGCCGACCAGCGCCACGACGATGAAGCCGACAAAGGCCGGGCTCATGCCCATGCTCTCGGCCGCCGCCTGCACCGAGCCGACGAAGACCTCGCTGATCAGCGCCACGAACAGCGTCACGACGACAAGCACG
Organism: Rhizobium sp. BG4; assembly: GCF_016864575.1. Taxonomy (NCBI): domain Bacteria; kingdom Pseudomonadati; phylum Pseudomonadota; class Alphaproteobacteria; order Hyphomicrobiales; family Rhizobiaceae; genus Rhizobium; species Rhizobium sp. BG4. The sequence continues at coordinate 832,159 of NZ_CP044125.1, read as the reverse complement.
GTGATGCTGGTCGAAAGCCGCCAACCGCCATGCTCCTCCGCCGCCTCGCCGACACTGGCGAAGAGCTCGCGATGGGTCTTCAGCGAAAACAGCATGCCCATCGCATAGACGGCAATCAGGATGATCGCGAGGCCGAGGCTGAGTTGATGCAGCGTCTCCGGCTTTTGCCCGTTATTGCCGATCAGCGACGGCACGAGCACGGCGACGGTCGCCAGAAACAACAGGCAGGCCTGGAACCGGGCGCTGACGCGATTGAACTCCTGCACATGATGCTTCAATCCCCCGAGCAGGAACGAACCGCCGAGCATGAACAGCGTATTGGTGACGATCGCGCCGGCAATCGACGCCTTGACCAGCAGATATTCGCCCGCCTGCAATGCGGCGAGCGCGATCACCAGTTCGGTGAGATTGCCGAGGGTCGCGTTCAGCAGCCCGCCGACCGCGTCACCCGTGCGCGCCGAAACCGCTTCCGTCGCCCGGCTCAGAAGTGCGGCCAACGGCACGATCGCCAGCACCGAGAGTATGAAGAGCAGCGTATGCGCCTCGGGTGCAGCCATCTCCGTCAGGATCACCACCGGCACGAAGACGAGGAGGGCGAGCAGCGGCATGGCGCGAAGCTCGGCGATCGCGGCAGCCAGGATGCCCGAGGGCCGCGAATGTCCACCCGTCTGCTGAACGTTCTGCACAGCCGCCTCCGCCATATTTCGAAACGTCCCACGCTACGGCGCAGGCGGCCTGCATGCATTGACCGCGATCAAGCCTCGCGATGCCGGTGGCGGATTTTCAGTCTTTGCAGGGCGGGGTGATTGATCCTCTTCAATGCAGCCTCCGGCAGAGCTGTTATCGTGAAGCGAAGGCCGCTTCATGCGGGCCGCATCCATCCCGGGAGGCACAGTGTTCGCCAAGCTTCTCCTCGCGACGGCGCTGATTGCCGCCACGGTCGCCATCCAGGCAATCTTCATGGCTGCCGGCCTCAGGGTCTTCCGGCGCATCGACCCCCATTATCTGACCCGCCACGCCACTTTGGCGACCGTCGTCTGGGTCAGCTACCTGCTGGTGCCGATCATCCTCGACATCTGCCTCTGGGCGCTGGTCTATTATCTCATCGGCGCGCTGCCGAGCTTCGAGGATGCCGTCTATTTCTCCACCACCACCTTCACCACCGTCGGCTACGGCGACATCGTCCTCGGCCAGGACTGGCGCCAGGTCTCGGTCTTCGAAGCGGTCAACGGCTGGATCATCTTCGGCTGGGCCACAGCCCTGATCATGGCCATCATTCAGCGGCTCTATTTCCAGGAGGATGGAGAAAAGGGCAGGGGGTGACTGCCCCTTTTCTCCTGTTCGGGAAGAACGGGTTCCTACCTATCCACCAGCACCGAGCATTTCGCATGCCGCACCACGCGGTCGGCGGTGGCGCCGATGAAATAGTTGGAGAAATCGGGGATATGCGAGGCGACGATGATCAGGTCGGCGCCGTGGGTTTCGGCGGCCACCAGAATGCCGTTGGCGGGCGGGCCGCGGCCGATCTCGATGCTGGCTGGGATGCCGGTCTTCAGCCGCAGGGTTTCCAGCCGCGCCCGGCCGTCCTTCATGGCGTTTTCGACGAGTTCGGCCGGAAGGTCGATCGCCACATAGGTCGGCACGTCCTCGACGACATTCAGCAGAATGATCTCGCCGCCTTCGTCGAGCAGCGTCGCCGCCTTGCGCAGCGATTTCTCGCCGCGGTCGATACTGCCGATTTCGATGGGAACGAGGATTTTCTTGTACATGATCTGCTCCGGTATGAACTGCATCCACTCTACCGGAGGATAGATAAGGCGCTTTGATACGGATCAAGCGGCGGCGCCCACTGCGTCAACAGATGTTGAACGATTTATCCGCAAAAACCCGTCTTCTGCGAACAATCGGAATGCGCCATATAGGATGCAAGTACAGCGGCCGAGGGGACCATGAGATCATGAACCGGCGAACATTCCTCGAGCTTGCCACAGGCGGCGCCTTCGCCGCCACCGCCGGTACACCTTCGCAACTGATGGCGGGAGAGAGACCGATGACATCTGAGACTTCCTACGCGTTGACGCGCCCTGCCCATGTCGGCCATTCGCATCTGGTCGTGAAGGACCTGGCCGCCGTTTCCGGCTTCTACCAGTCGATGCTCGGCCTCAAGGTGATCGAAAAGACCGCGAGCGGCGAGGTGCTCGGCGTCGCCGGCCTGCCGCTTCTGACGCTGACGACGGATAGCAACGCGCAGACCGCGCCGCGCAACGCCGCCGGCCTCTTCCACACCGCCTTCCTGATGCCTGACCGCACCGAGCTTGCGCGCTGGCTGCGCCATGCCGCGCACAACAATGTCGTACTCGACGGCGCGTCCGACCATCTCGTCAGCGAGGCGATCTACCTCTCCGACCCTGAAGGCAACGGCATCGAGATCTATGCCGACCGCCCGCACGACGTCTGGAAATTCCATCAGGACGGCCAGGTCGAAATGGCCACCAACCGCCTCGACCTCCAGGCGCTCTATGAGAGCGCCCCTGATGATCGCTGGAACGGCATGGCCGACGGCACGGCGATCGGCCATATCCATCTGCAGGTCGGCAATATCCCGGAAGCCGACGCCTTCTATCGCGACGTCCTCGGCCTGAAGATCATGGCCCGCTATCCCGGCGCCAGCTTCTTCGCCACCGGCGGCTACCACCACCATGTCGCCGCCAACATCTGGAACAGCCGCGGCGCCGGCACCCGCAGCGAGAAGATGACCGGCCTTGCCGACTACTCGCTGCACTTCAACGACAAAACCGCCCTCGACACCGCCAAGACGGCACTCGACAAGCTCGAGATCAAGACCGAAGCCCGCGATGGCGGCGTGTTCCTGAGGGACCCCTGGGGGATCGGCCTGACGCTGACGGCGTGAGGGCGGAAACACACCCGATCCGTTGCAATTGCCACCGATACCGCTAGCTTTCCCCTTGTGCCGCGCGTCTTTCGCGGCGCCGAGACGAGGAGGATGCGGGCCATGTGCCGGAATATCAAACCGCTGTTCAATTTCGATCCGCCGGCAACGGAGGCGGAGATCCATGATGCGGCGCTGCAATTCGTGCGCAAGCTGAGCGGCAGCAACAAGCCCTCGAAGCGCAACGAAGCCGCCTTCGAGCATGCCGTGCAGTCGATCGCCAGATGCGCCGCCGAATTGCTGGACTCGCTGGAAACCTCGCAGCCGCCGCGCGACCGCGAGGAAGAAGCCGCCAAGGCAAAAGCGCGCTCGGCGCTGCGTTTCGCCTGAGGAAAGCAATGCTCCGCAAAGATCATTCCGGGCACTGCCAAAACGCAGCATAACCATGCTTGAACGGATGCTAACGGAAGGCTAGGGATCGGCTGATACTCCTCATGCAGCAAGATCCTCCCTGATGTTTCCCTTCTCCGAAGCCGACCCTATTAGCCACTCCAGCCCTCTCCCTGAAAGCTCGGAGGTGGTCATCGTCGGTGGCGGGGTGATCGGCGTCAGCACCGCGCTCTTCCTTGCTGCGCGCAATGTCCAGGTGACGCTTCTGGAAAAGGGCCGCATCGCCGCCGAGCAGTCGTCGCGCAACTGGGGCTGGATCCGCAAGCAGGGGCGCGATCCCGACGAATTGCCGATCGTCATCGAAGCCTGCCGTCTCTGGCAGCAGCTTGCGGACGAATGCGGCGAGGATATCGGCCTCCGGCAGACCGGCGTCACCTATCTGGCGCGCACCGGCAAGGACATGGCGAAGTTCGCCAAGTTCATGCAGATCGCCGCCGCCCATGATCTCGATACCCGCCTTCTCAATGGCGCCGACGTCGCGTCAGGGATCGGCGGCATGGCGCGCCGCTATGCCGGTGCGATGACGACGCCGTCGGATATGCGCGCCGAGCCCTGGCTCGCCGTCCCGGCGCTGGCGCGGCTTGCCGCCCGCAAGGGTGTCAGGATCATCGAAAACTGCGCCGTCAGGGCGCTCGATACCGCTGGCGGCCGCATCACCGGCGTCTGGACCGAAAGCGGCAGAATTTCCACATCGACGGTATTGGTTGCAGGCGGCGCCTGGTCGTCGCTGTTCCTGAGGAAACACGGCGTCTCGATCCCGCAGCTCAGCGTCCGCGCCACGGTGGCCGCGACGGAACCGCTGCCGGAATTTCATGCAGGCGCGGCGATCGAGGACGACATCGCCTTCCGGCGCAGGCAGGATGGCGGCTATACGCTGGCACCGGGCGGCAGCAACCTGCTCTTCGTCGGCCCCGATGCCTTCCGCAACGCCACCAAATATCTCCCGGCGCTGCTCGACCATCCCTTCGGCACGCGCTATCTCCCTGCCGCCCCCGCGGGCTTTCCCGACAGCTGGTCGACGCCGCGCGACTGGACGCCTGACAGCAAGAGCCCCTTCGAGCGCATGCGCGTCCTCAATCCGGCGCCCGGAGCGTCCGATCTCGCCTCGATCAGGCGCGGCTTCACCACGCTCTTCCCGCAATTCAAAGACTTGCGCCTGAAGACGGCCTGGGCGGGGATGATCGATGCCATGCCCGACGTCGTGCCTGTCGTCGATCGCGTCAGCGCCGTCGGCGGCCTCTTCGTCGCCACCGGCATGAGCGGCCACGGCTTCGGTATCGGCCCGGGCATCGGCCGCGTCATGTCGGATCTGATCCAGGGCAACGACACCGGCCACAAGCTCGACCGCTTCCGCTTCGCGCGCTTCTCCGACGGCAGCCCGACAAGGCTTGGCCCGGCAATCTGATCAGAGCTCCATGGCCATCTCATGCCAGGCCATGCCGCCGTGATCGGAGGCTGAGGGCCGGGTGTAGCGATAGCCCATCCGGGCATAGAGCGGCACATGCGCCTCCTTGCACATCAGATGGATGGTCTTCTTGTCCATCGCCTTCATCCGCGCGATGAAATGCTGCATCAGGAGCTTCGAATAGCCTTTGCCCTGTTCGGCGGGATCGACGACCACGGACATGATGACGGCGTTGGGCGCCGCGGGATCATGCCCGACCAGCTCCTTGAACGCCTCGTCCGACATGACGACCTCGAAGGCGCAGCCGCTATTGATGAAACCGGCAATCTTGCCGTCCGCTTCGAGAATGACGAAGCCCTCGGGATAGAGCGCGATCCGCGTCGCGATCTTCTCCAGCGTCGCGGCCTCGTCGCCCTCATAGGCCGACGTCTCGATCTCGAAGCATCGCGCGGCATCGTCAGGGGTGGGGTGGCGGAAGGAGATTTCGGCAGGCATCGCGGCATCCATGTTTGACTGCCGCAGCCCTATCATGCGCGGATCGCACCGTCAGCCTATTCCGCCGCCACCGCCATGGCGCGCGTATCGTTCCGGTAAAACTTCGGGGCGCGGCCGGTCACCCGCTTGAAGGCGTTGGAGAAGGCGCTTTCGGAGGTGTAGCCGAGCGTGCGGGCAAGCGTCGCCACCTGCACGTCGTCTTCGCGCAGCGAGCGCTCGGCAAGCCGCATGCGCCATTCCGTCAGATAGGCGAGCGGGGCGATGCCGGCGACCTGCTTGAAATAGACGGCGAAGGTGGTGCGCGACATGGCGGCGGCGGCCGCGAGCTCTTCCAGCTGCCAGGCGCGGCCGGGCTCGGCATGCATCAGCCGCAAAGCCGGCGCAATACGTCGGTCGCTGACGGCGCGCAGCAGGCCGGCGGCGAGCGAACCGGCGTGATCGAGATGGGCGCGCAGCAGCTGCACGAACAGCAGTTGCGCCAGCTGCGCCGAGGCGACCGACCCGCCCGGCAGGTCCGCCGTCTGTTCCGAAACGATCTGCGCCACCACCCATTGCAGCACGGCTGCCTGCGGCGATCCGGCCTTCGCATGGATGAAGGGCGGCATGACGTCGGTCAGCAGCGCGCCGCGCTCCGGATCGAGCCCGGCATGGCCGCCCATGATTTCGACGTCAGTCTCTTCGGTGATCTGCTTGACGCGGCCTTCGAAGGTGGCAAACAGCGGCTTCGCCTCGACTGGCGTGAGCGACAGATCGGTCGAGAGCACGAAGTCGCGGGTGGTGACCAGGAACGTATCGCCGGCCTCCAGCCGCACCGGCCCGGCGCCGCCCTCGACATCCAGCCAGCAGCTGCCCTTCAGCAGCGCATAGAACTTGATCTGCTGCGGCCGGAACTGCAGCGACCAGGCACCGCCGATCTTGAAGCCGCCGGAGATGACGGATTGCGCATTGGTGAGCGTCAGCAGGTCTGAAAAGGGATCGTTCGACATTCTCGAATTTTCGCGCATGTAATCGGAATTTACAAGTATTTGAAATTCGGCCGCCTGGGCGCAGTCTCCAGGCGCAATCACGAATGGAGAATGCATCATGAGCCTCAAGAAGCGCAAACTCGGCAGCCAGGGTCTGGAAGTCTCGGAAATCGGCCTCGGCTGCATGCCGATGAGCCAGTCCTATGGCCCGGCCGATCAGGACGAGGCGATCCGCGCGCTGCACCGGTCGATCGATCTCGGCTGCACCTTCTTCGACACCGCCGAAGTCTATGGACCGCACACCAATGAAGACCTGCTCGGCCGCGCCTTCAAGGGCCGCCGCGGCGAGGTGACGATCGCCACCAAGTTCGGCTTCAAGATCGTCGACGGCAAGCAGGTGCCCGGCGAAGTGACCAGCCATCCCGACAATATCCGCAGGGCGGTCGAGGGTTCGCTGAAGCGGCTGCAGACCGATCATATCGATCTCCTCTACCAGCACCGCGTCGACCGCACCGTGCCGATCGAGGACGTGGCGGGCACCGTCAGCGAGCTCGTCAAGGAAGGCAAGGTCAAGTATTTCGGCCTCTCGGAAGCCGGTATCGCCAATATCCGCAAGGCCCACGCGGTCTTCCCCGTCTCGGCGCTGCAGAGCGAATATTCGCTGTGGGAGCGCAATCTCGAGCCGGAGATCATCCCGGTCCTGCGCGAACTCGGCATCGGCCTCGTGCCCTTCTCGCCGCTCGGCCGCGGCTTCCTCACCGGCAAGGTGATGCGCGCCGAGGAATATCCGGAAAACGATCACCGCCATAACGACCCGCGCTACCAGGGCGAAAACTTCGACGAAAACGTCAAGGCGTCCGAAGTGGTTCACGCGATCGCCCGCGACAAGCAGGCGACCCCGGCGCAGATCGCGCTCGCCTGGCTGCTGCACAAGGGCGACGACGTCGTGCCGATCCCCGGCACCAAGCGCCAGAGCTATCTGGAAGAAAATGTCGGCGCCGCAGCCATCTCGCTTACCGCCGCCGACATGAAGAGCCTCGACGCCGCGCTGGCCCCGGAAAAGGTCTCCGGCGACCGCTACGCTTCCTGGATTATGCCGACGGTCGACCGCTAACGGAAAGGCCGGGCGCTGCGGGTTCGTCGCAGCGCTCGGCAAACAGCGTGTCGATCAGGTAGTCGACCAGCACCCGAACCTTGGGCGACAGGTGCCGGTTCGACGGCCAGATCACATGGAACTGGCCGGGGCCATCGATATGCTCGCCGAGCACGCTGCGCAGCGTTCCGTCGGCCAGCGGCCGCCGGGCCAGAAAATCCGGCATGCAGCCGATGCCGAGACCGGCAAGCACGGCGCCGCGCAGCGCTTCCATATTGTTGCAGGTCATCAGGCCGGGTGGCGCCAGGGCCGCGCCGCCTGCCTCCATCAGCGGCCAGTCCTGGATCTTGCCGCTGTTTGGAAAGCGGAAGCGGATAGCGAGATGACCTGCCAGGTCCTGCGGGACCTCCGGCGTGCCGTGCTTTTCGAGATAGCTTGGTGCGGCGCAGAGCAGCATCTGGAATGGCCTGAGCGCCCGCGACATGAGCCTCGAATCCTGCAAATCGCCGCTACGGATCGCCACGTCGACGCCTTCGTCGATCAGATCGACGATCCGGTCGTTGAAATCGAGATCGAGCTCGACTTCGGGATAGCGGCGGATGAATTCCGGCAGCACCGGCAGCAGCAGATGGTAGCTGACCAGCGGCGCGCTGAGCCGCAACCGGCCGCGCGGCGTCGCCACCGCTGCCGCAAGCGAGGCCTGCGCATCCTCGAGATCGTCGAGCACGCGGCGGCAGCGCTCGTGGAACAGCCGGCCTTCCTCCGTCAGCCGGATACTGCGCGTCGAGCGCTGGAAGAGGCGCACGCCAAGCTGCTTCTCCAGCGTCGTCACCGCCTTGCCGACTGCGGATGCCGACAGGCCGAGCACCCGGCCCGCGGCAACGAAACTGCCGAGATCGGCGGTTCTGACAAAGGCCGAAAGCCCGCTCAGCTGATCCATCTCATTTCATCCATTCGAGCGAATCTTTCCATTATGCCAGGAGAGAAAGCGCGCTTATCGCATAATTGAAGCGAATTTATCCTGTTTGTGTTGCCGCCGATAGACCTCCCACCTCAAGGCGGCACGCCCTCTCTTTCGAACAGGCGGAAAGCTCATGACCAAACCTGACATGTCCAAGCGGATCCTGGCGCTCGCCGGCATCTGCTCTGCGGCGGCGGCAATGCCGCTCACCTTCACCGGCCCGGCAGTGGCGCTTCCGGCGATCGCCCATTCGCTCGGCGGCAGCCCGATCGCGCTGAACTGGGTGACCAATGCCTTCATGCTGACCTTCGGCAGCAGCCTGATGGCGGCGGGAACGCTGGCCGACACCTATGGCCGCAAGCGGCTGTTCCTCAGCGGGCTCACGGCCTTCCTCATCTTTTCCGTCATGCTCGCCTTCGCCCCCGATATCCTCTGGTTCGATGTCCTGCGGGCGTTGCAGGGGCTGGGGGCGGCCGCGACCTTCTCGAGCGGCATGGCCGCATTGGCGCAGGAATTCGAGGGCAATGCGCGGATGCGGGCCTTCAGCATCGTCGGCGCCAGCTTCGGCGTCGGCCTCGCTTTCGGGCCGATCGCCTCCGGGCTGATGGCCGAGAGTTTCGGCTGGCGGTCGATCTTTGCGCTGGTCGCGGCCCTCGGCTTGATCGCCTTCGTGCTCGGCGCAAACTTCCTGCACGAAACCCGCGATCCCGATGCCGCCGGTCTCGACTGGCCGGGCGCCGCAAGCTTCACCCTGGCGCTGGCACTCCTGACCTACGGCGTGCTCCTGGCGCCGGAGCAGGGCTGGACCAGTGCGCCGGTTGCAGCGCTGCTTGCAGGTGCCGCAGCGCTTCTCGTCGCCTTCTGGCGGATCGAGCGCAGCGTCGCCCGCCCGATGCTCGACCTCTCGCTGTTCCGCTACCCGCGCTTCGTCGGCGTCCAGCTGCTGGCGGCCGCGCCTGCCTATGCCTTCGTGGTGCTGCTGATCCTGCTGCCGGTGCGCTTCGTCGGTATCGACGGCATGAGCGAGGTTCAGGCCGGCCAGATGATGGTCGCGCTTTCAGGGCCGCTGCTGGTGCTGCCCGTCGTCGCGGGCATGCTGACCCGCTGGTTCTCGGCGGCGGTCATCTGCAGCGGCGGCTTGCTGATTTCGGCAGGCGGTCTGTTCTGGCTGTCGGCGACGCCATCCTCCGATCCGGCGCTGCTGATCGCGCCGCTGATGATGATCGGCACCGGCATCAGCCTGCCCTGGGGCCTGATGGACGGGCTCGCCGTCAGCGTTGTGCCGAAGGAGCGGGCCGGCATGGCGACCGGTATCTTCAGCACCACGCGCGTTGCCGGCGAAGGCGTGGCGCTGGCTGTTGTCAGCGCCGTGCTCTCGGCCCTGATGGGCACGAGGCTCAGCGGCAATGGTGCCGCAGCCGCAGCCCAGCGGCTGGTGACCGGCGATCTCCGGGCCGCTGGCGCATTGATCCCCGGCATGACCGGCGAGGCGCTTGCCGCAACCTATGCCCAGGCCTTCAGCTCGCTGTTGATGCTGCTTGCAGGCGTCACGGTCTTCACCGCGGTCATCGTCATCGCCTTTCTCGGTCGCCGGCCGGCGGAGACGGCAGAGACCGCCTGCGCCAGCCCTGCGGAATAGGGCTCACGCGGCCTGCACCCGGCGCAGGCCGATGCTGGCGGCAATGGCGAGCTCGGCCAGCGCTGCGGCAAGCAGGATCGAGAGAAAGACTTCCCGGCCGAGATGGACGAGCACCCATCCGCCGACGGCCGGGAAGCCGAAGATCCCGACGAAATAGGACATCACGAACCAGGTCAGCGCCGCGTGGCGATAGCGCGGTTCGGTATTGTTGACGGCCCAGGTCTGGATCACCGAATAGACGAGACCGTAGCCGATGCCGGTCAGGATCGCCGAGACGATCTGGAAGGCCGGATGGAGGCCGACGCCGAACATGGCGGCGACGCCGAGGCACATCGAGGTCAGGAGAGCCGAGGCAAGCTGCGTCTGCGGCAGGGTCGCCAGGAAGCGGGCAAGCAGCAGCCGGGCGGCAACGACGGTGACGGCATAGACGGCGAAGAAGGTTGCGGCGGTCGCACCCGTGCCCGCGACCAGCGAGGACTGGAAGGTCAGCAGGCCGGAGAAGACGCAGGCGCCGAGCGCCACCATCAGGATCGGCCGGATCGAGGCGCTGCGGGCAATGACGCCGATATCCCGCACCCAGGGACGCAGCGCCGATGTTCGCTCACCGCCCGGCGCCATCGAGCCGAAGATCCAGAGCAGCAGCGACGCCGCAAGGCAGGCGGCGCCGACCAGCATGAAGGTCGCCTCGACCGAGAGCCCGGCCTCGCTCAGCACCAGGTTGAGAATGACCGGACCGCCGCCGATGCCGGCCATCTGGAAGGCGCCGAAGCGGGTGAACCAGAAGCCGCGATCGGCATCGGTGACGCGCTCCGAGAGCGCCATCGGCGCGCCGATATAAAACATTCCCCAGCCGAGCCCGATCAGGAAGCCGGAGACCAGCGGCAGGCCGAGACCGCCGCCCGCGGCAAAAGCGAGCAGCAGGAAGCCGAGCGCCACGGCAGCACTCGCCATCGCGCTCATGCGCGCCGCATCGATCCGCCCCGAAAGCCAGCCGACCAGCGGCACGCCGGTAAAAGTCCCGGCCATGGCGGCGGCGAGCGTCAGCCCGGTATCGACATCGCTGCCGCCATGGGCGCGGTAATAGGCCGAAAACAGGAAGGTGGCGCCGTAGCCTGCCGCAGCAAGCATGGTGCCGGTGAAGAGAAAGGGTGCAGCAGACGGGCGCATGGGCATTTCCGAGGAGTGGTTGAAAGTGGTTCGATAAAAGTGAATAATCGATGATATATCCAGAGCCACTTTGAGCCAGCCATGCAAGCCACTTCACCCCGCAAGACCGGTGCCCCGAAGACCAGCGCCCGCACCCTGCGCCGCGAAAGCGCCGCCGCCGGCTTCCTGCCGGATATCGACGCATCCTCCTCCGTTCCCGCCGTGCGCCAGCTCTATCTGCAGCTGCGCGACGGCATCGTTGCGGGCGTGCTGCAGCCGGACCACCGGCTGCCCTCGACGCGCACGGCATCATCGGAATGGTCGCTGTCGCGCGGGCTGATCGCCGAAGCTTATGAGATGCTGATCGCCGAGGGATACGCGGAAGGGCGGCATGGCTCCGGCACCTATGTCGCCTCCGGCCTGCCGCCGATGCCATCAGGAAGCACCGGCGCACGCGAGGCGGCCGATAACAGCGCGCGGCGCGGCATATCGACGGCGGCACGGCTGGCGATGCGCACCGATCTTGCGCCGCCCGCCCAGGTCGCCTTCGCCACCGGCCGGGTGATCCATGACGAGCGCACCGCCGGGCTCTTGAAGCGGCTTGCCCACCGCCATATCGATTATGCCAGCGACCGCTACCGCGATCCGCAGGGCGAGCTTTCGCTGCGCCAGGCGGTGGCCGCCCATCTTGCGGCCTCGCGCGGGGTGCGCTGCGATCCCGGCCAGATCTTCATCACTTCTGGCACGCAGCAGGCGCTGGATTTCGCCATCCGCGTGCTCGTCTCGCCCGGCGAAACCGTGATGATCGAGGATCCCTGCTACCCGCCGGCGCGGCTCGCCTTCCTACTGAACGGTGCCGCGATCACCGGCCTGCCTGTCGATGGCGAAGGCCTGATCACCGAGCATCTGTCGCTCTACGACGGCCCCGCACCGGCGGCGATCTACGTCACCCCGTCGCATCAATATCCCTCGGGTTCGGCCCTGCCGCTGGCACGGCGGCTGGAGCTTCTCGCCTTCGCGCAGGCCCGCGGCAGCTGGATCATCGAGGACGACTACGACAGCGAATTCCGCTACGAGGGCCATCCGATCGCCTCGCTGCAGGGCCTCGATGCGACGCGCCGCGTCATCTATGCCGGCACCTTCAGCAAGGCGCTGCTGCCGGGCTTCCGCGTCGGCTATCTGATCGTGCCAGACGATCTCGTCGCCGCCTTCCGCGCCGTCCGCCCGATCATCGACCGCTTCCCGGCACCGCTCCACCAGCTCATCGTCGCCGATTTCCTCAACGAGGGCTATTTCCCCGCCCATCTGCGGCGCCTGCGCGAAAGCCACCGGGCGGCCCGCGACAATCTCGCTCTCCAGTTGAAAGACCGGCTCTCCGAACACCTGATCGCCCCTGTCCCCGAACAGGGCATCCACTACACCGTCAAAAGCACCGGCACATGGACGGACGACCGCGCGTTCGCCGAAGCGGCGCTGAAAGGCGGCGTGGTCGTCATCCCGGTCTCGCCGATGCATGTCTCGGCCTCACGCGAGCCGCGCCTGCTGCTCGGCTTCTCCGGTTTGACGGCTGCCGAGGCGGACGTGGCGACGGCGCGGCTGGGGAAGGTGTTCGCGAACGTCGCAAAATAGCGCGCAAAACGAAACAGGCGTTGACCGAAGCCAACGCCTGCATCGCGCATCCGCAGGGAGTTTTCACTCTGGAACCAGGGCGGATGCACTACTGGGATATTACTGGATGACCTGGACCACCTTGCGGGTCTGCGGCTCGACGATGACCCGCTCCTGGCCCATCACCACATAGCCGTATTTGGGGTTCTCAGGCACCGGCGTCACCACGACATCGGCGGGCAGGGCCGCGCCCACCTGGACCGGCTGCTGCACCACGACGGTCTGCTGCGGAACCGGGGCCTGCTGGACATAGGTGACGACTTCGCGCGGCGGCGGATCAATGACGCCGCCGGCAATGCCGCCGACCACAGCACCGACGCCGGCGCCGACAGGGCCGCCGACGATGGCACCCGTGGCTGCACCGCCGACCATGCCGGTGACGGCGCCGTCGGCATAGGCGGAAGCTGCGAAACACGTCATTGCTGCTGCGATAAGAACTGTTTTCATGACCAAATCTCCTTCTGTCTGGTGGGGTGGGAAAAGCCGCGGCGGCGAGTTTGTTCCGCATATCGGACTTTGGTCGGATAGCGCGCGGCGGCGGCCGGGAGAGGCGGCAGAGGTAGGACTTCGGTCCGATACCGGCGCGTTTCGAAAGCCCTATCTCATCAGCAGACCTTGTGCGCGCTGGCGACCAATCTATCGCACGACGAGGTTCGAGGGTTCGCCGTCGTCGCGCGTGGCGAACCCTCCTTTGCCCCTAGATGAAGGAGACGCGGATGGACAGGCTGGCACGCATCGCCGAACTCTCGGGCGAGATCAGATCGCGGCGCCTCTTCTGCGAATTCATCGAATCCGGCGGCCGGGTGATCGCATCGGAAAGCGACGGCGGCCCCTGGACGGACGTCACCGCCGCAACCGTTGCCCGCGAATGCCGGCGCATCGAAACGCTGGAGCACACGCGGCGCAGGCTGATGCCGGAGGAGCCGGTGCGCCATGACCGGGGCCGTTGAGGCGCCGGACCACGTCCTGCCGCATAGGCTGTCCACCGTCTTTCGTGGTCTCCGCGCCACACCTTCGATCGCCCTGAAACCGCTGCGGAACCGAATCCGCCGCTTTGCGTTTCCGTGGCGAAGCAATGGGGTTTCCGGGGACAGATCGACATGGGCATAGCCAACGGCATCCGCAAGCAGGCAAGGAAGATCGCGATCGGCGGCTCGCACAAGAGCGCCTGGGCCGAGACGCTTTCGGCAGCCACCGAACAGATGCCGCAGGCGCCGGTTCGCCGGGTCGAGAAGGACGGGCTCGATATTTCGATGGCCTGGGCGATCATCGGCATTTTCGGGATTCTCGGGCTGGCCGCGGTCTATCAGATGTCGCTGATCCTGATACCGCTGACACTGGCGATCGTCGTCGGCATGATCCTCGGCATGCTTGCCGAGAAGCTGTCGCGCATGGGCGTGCCGCGCATCACCAATGCGGTGATCCTGTCGAGCTCCGTGGCGCTGGTCATCTTCCTGGTTTCCAATGCGCTGGCCGGGCCGGTGACGACGCTGCTCAATGAAGGGCCGGCCTTCATCGAGAAGACCACCGACCGGCTGATGCCCTATCTCGAAAAGATCCGCTGGCTGCACATTACGCCCGAGACCTTCCAGAGCGGGCCGATGTCGGCCGACAAGCTGCTCGAAAACACCGGTAACGTCTTGCATCTCGTCACCGCCAACCTGACGCCGGCGCTGGTGCAGGGGCTGATCTTCTTTGCCGCACTGCTGCTCTTCCTGATCGGCCGGGTCAATCTCCGCAAGACGATCATCATGACCTTCCGCGAGCGGCCGCAGCGCCTCGCCGCGATCCGCGTCATCAGCTCGGTCGAGCAGGTGCTCGGCTTCTATTTCGCTACGGCGTCGATCATCTATGCCGGGCTCGGCGTGATCATGACGCTGATCGCCTGGGCCGGCGGGCTCTCGGCGCCCGTGCTCTGGGGCTTCTTCGCCTTTCTCTCGAGCTTCATTCCCTATCTCGGCATCACCATGATGACTTTCGCCGTCGCCGTCGCTGGCATTCTCACCCATGATGGCATCGTCATCGGCCTGCTGCCGGCCGCCTGCTTCTTCGTCGTCCACCTCTTGATGGAAAACCTGATCTTCCCGGCCGTCATGGGCCGCCGCCTGGAGATCAATCCCTTCGTTGTCTTCCTCGCCATCATCTTCTGGACCTGGATGTGGGGTGCTGTCGGCGCCATGCTGGCGCTGCCGCTGTCGCTGATCGTCATGACCATCGTCGACGAGCTGTTCCTCGAAGAGCGCGTCCAGCCGCAGCTGCCGAAGTGATGTGACCATGGCCGATGGCGTCGAATTCAACCCTGAAAGCCAGGACGCGTTGCGCAGCGGCGCCAGTCCCTGGGGGCGCGGCGCCCGCGGCCCGGCCTACGAGCCGCTGACGCAAAGCTACAAGACCGACGCACTGGTTATCGGCGGCGGGATCACCGGTGCGCTCGCCGCCGAACACCTGACGGCCCGCGGCCTCTCGGTGATCGTCATCGACAAGGAAGAGCCGGGCCTCGGCTCGACCGCCGCCAGCACCGCCATGTTGCAATGGGAAATCGACAGCACGCTGACCGAGCTCGAGCATTATTACGGCTTCGAGCGGGCGGCAGGCATGTACAGGCGCAGCGCCGCCGCCGTCTCCGGCCTTGCCAAGCTGATCGCCGCCCATGCGCTGCCCTGCGCTTTCCAACCGCGGCAGACACTCTATCTCGCCCAGAACCATGAGGGCGCCCGCGATCTGTTCGAAGAGCGCCAGCTGCGCCGCCGCGCCGGTCTGCCGGGCGTCTATCTCGAACATTGCGATCTCTTCACCCAGTTCGAGCTCGACCGCGATGCCGGCATCCTGTCGCCCGGTTCGGCCGAGGCCGATCCGCTGCTGCTCGCCTGGGGCCTGCTCGAAATCGCCATCGCCCGCGGCGCCATGCCGGTACGCGCCACCGTGAAGCGGCTGCACAGCGAGGGCGGCAAGGTCACCGCCGAGCTCGACGGTCCCTTCGTCATCGAGGCCGATACCGCCGTGCTCGCCACAGGCTATTCGATGCCGGAGATCGACATGCCGAAGCTGCACAAGGTGAGCTCCAGCTTCGCGATCGCCACCGTGCCGCAGGATCCGGCAACGCTCTGGCGCGACCGGGTGCTGATCTGGGAGGACGCCCATCCCTATCTCTACGTGCGCACTACCCCGACCACCGGATCATCGCCGGCGGCGAGGACGACGCCACAGTCGACCCCGACCGGCGCGATGCCGAGCTCGCCGGCAAGGCAAGCATCATCCGCGACAAGCTGCAGCGCCTCTGGCCGCAGGCCAACACCGAAATCGCCACCGCCTGGTGCGGCACCTTCGGCGAAACAGCCGACGGCCTGCCCCAGATCGGCCCGGTCCCGCACCTGCCCAACGTCTACGCCGCCTACGGCTACGGCGGCAACGGCATCACCTTCTCCTTCCTCGCCGCCCAGATGATCGGCGCGATGGTGGCAGGCGTCCACCGCGACTGGTTCGACGACTACGCGCTCGACCGCGACGGGCCGGGGTTCAGGAGCTTTCGGGCTGGGGAATATGGGGTGGAGACGGTGTTGCGGTAGTTCTTCGCGTGGCGTTTCACCCGGGGCCACCCCCCTCTGCCCTGCCGGGCATCTCCCCCACAAGGGGGAGATCGGCTTGGGGTGGGCGTCTCATCAATCAAAGAATGTTGGAGCGAGCGGGTGCGCCCAGCAAATCTCCCCACCTGTGGGGGCTCGAAGAGCGCGGAGAGACACGTGGCTCGAGGCCGGTAGCCCGGCAGGGCAGAGGGGGGCTTACACGGCACAACCGACCCCAAAACCCTCAATTCGTCGTCTGATCATCCCCCAGATCCTCAGCATCCTGCAACCTGACAAACTCCACCCCGCGAGCCTTCAGATCCACAATCGCCTTGGCAACCCCGGCACCCGCAGCATGCGTCGGCTGGTTGATATGCGAGATCACCACATCGCCATCCCTGGCCGAGCCGATGCGCTTCTCGGTCACCGCAGCCCCGAGCAGGGATCCACCATCACCATTCACCGAATAACCGGCGATCTTGTAGCCCATGGCGCGGATCTGGGCGATTGCCGGAAGGTCGTATTTCGCCGTCGAGCCGCGGAACCAGTGGGGCGCGGCAATCCCCGCCGCCAGCATCGCATCGGCGCCGCCCTGGACCTCCTGATGCACCGCCTCGGGCGAACCGGCCGCCGCAATGCCATAGATCAGCGCCGGCTTGTCGACCGCCGGAATATGGTTCTGCCCGTGGTTCTCGAGCTCGAATAAATCGGGGTTCTTCAGGAACACCGCCAGCGCCTCCGGATTGCGCTTCAGCCAGCGCGCCGTGACGAAGATCGTCGCCGGAATGCGCTCGGACACCAGCGTCGAAATGATCCGCTCGTCGGCCTTGCCCATGCAGGCATCGAAGGTCAGTGCCACGCGCGGACGGCCGGGAACACCCGAGCGCACCACATGCAGTTCCGGCTCCACCAGCTTCGGCCCCTTCACCTTCGGCGCCGGCTTCGCGGCAGCGGGAGCGGCAGGCGCCGGAGCGGGAGGCTCCGCCGCAGAAGCAGCGGAAAGCGAGGCTGCAAGCAGCGCGGAAGCAAGAACAATACGGATCATGGGAGACGAGTTTCTATAATTTCGATGAAGGAATTCTATTCCGGCCGGCGAGGGATCGCGATGCGTCCTGATGCCGCTCGTATAGCGGCTGCCATCGCCGCTGTCCTGCCATATTCGCTCCGCCCGAGTTCAAGCCACCTAACACCTTGGTACCGGTTGCGCCGATACACATTCGATGCCAGCATTGGCATCAACAGAAACGGGTGTGCGCAATGGCAGAGTTCAACGGGATCCGCTGGGCTTATGACAAATACGAGTTGATCGCTGACGGCATCGTTCATGGTGTCGGGCTGGCGCTGGCGCTGGTCGGTGCCACGGTGCTGATCTTCTATGCCACCGTCTGGAGTTCGCATGGCGAGCTGGCCGCGGCCTGGGTCTATGGCATCGGGCTCGTCATGACGATTGGCATTTCCTTCACCTACAATGCCTGGCCGGTTTCGCGCACCAAATGGTTCCTGCGGCGGCTCGACCATTCCTCGATCTTCATCCTGATCGCCGCAACCTACACGCCGTTCCTCGAAAGGGGCTCCGACGATCCGCTGCTGTTTTCGATGCTGATCGGCATCTGGGTCGTGGCGATCGTCGGCATTCTCCTGAAATGCGTCTTTCCCGGGCGTTACGACAAGTTGGCGATCCTGCTCTATCTCGCCATGGGCTGGAGCGGCGTCCTGGTGGCCGAGCCCGTCGCCTCGCGCATTCCCTTCGCCTCGATGCTGCTGATCGTCATCGGCGGCCTCATCTATTCGGCCGGCGTCATCTTCCATGTCTGGGAAAAGCTGCGCTTCCAAAATGCCATCTGGCACGGCTTCGTCGTTGCCGCCGCCGCCGTCCATTATTCGGCGGTGCTGACCTGCTTCAGCATGAGCGCGCTCTAGTCAGCGGCAGTGCGGCGGCCCTGCGAGCGTCTTGACGAGATGCGCGACGATGGGATCGTAGAGCTTCGCATCGGCCTTCGGATAATCCAGAACGAAATAGCCGCCGGCATCCTGGCAGAGCGAAACCGCGCGCACATACAGGATGCGGTCCTTGCGCGTGCCGGAATAGCTGGCCCAGCCCTTGGCCGATTTGTCATAGGAGATCGCCCAGCCGGCATCCTTGTCGGATTGCTTGCGCTTGGCTGTATCGGCAGCGAAATTCTCTTCGGTGAGATTGGCGCCGAAGACCAGAAGCTTCGCCTTGCCGTCCTTCGATTGCAGCGTCATGCCGTCGCCATTGTCGGCCGCGCTGACGGTGGCGAAATCGCTGGGCAGGTCGATGACATAGCCGAAGCGCGGATTGGCATAGGGCTTCCAGTCGGCGGCAAGCGCAGGCGAGGCGGCAAGAAGCAGCAGCAGAGCAAGGGACAGGCGCATCGGATCCTCCGGTCAGGCGTCGGAAACTAGCGCAAACCGCGCCGCCGGTCGCGGCAAATCTATCGGGTTTACATCGCCTGGACGCCAGCGTATCGCTGCCCTGTATTTTGCCGAAATGGAAGAAGACATGACCGACGCCGTCACCATCCGCGACGCCACCGAAGCCGACCTTGCCGCGATCCGCGATATCTACAACCACGCCGTCGAGCACACGACGGCGATCTGGAACGAGACGGTCGTCGATCTCGACAACCGGGTCGAGTGGTTCAGGGCGCGGCAGGCGAGGGGCTTTCCGGTTCTGGTCGCCGAGCGCAATGGCGCGATCGCCGGCTACGCCTCCTATGGCGACTGGCGCGCCTTCGACGGCTTCCGCCACACGGTCGAGCATTCCGTCTATGTCGAGAAGGAAAATCAGGGTGCCGGCATCGGCAAGCTGCTGATGCAGGCGCTGATCAAGCGCGCCGGCGAAAACGGCATCCACGTCATGATCGCCGGCATCGAGGCCAACAATGCGGCATCGATCGCCCTCCACGAAAAGCTCGGCTTCCGCAATGGCGGCACCTTCTTCGAAGTTGGCAAGAAGTTCGGCCGCTGGCTGGACCTGACCTTCATGGAACTGAGGGTGCCGAATTGACCCTCGTCGTCCTCACAGGCGCCTCGGGCGCAGGCAAGACCGCGATCTCCGATCTGATCGCCGCCGAGCATGGCGCGGACATCGACATCCGCTTCTTCGATTCGATCGGCGTGCCGCCCGTCGAGGAAATGAACGCGCTGTTCGGCTCGCCGGCCGGCTGGCAGCAGGCGATGACGGCGGAATGGATGGCGCGGCTCGCCGGAACGATGCAGCCCGGCCGCCCGGTCCTGTTCGAAGGCCAGATGCGCATCGGCTTCGTCGTCGATGCCGCCGCCGCCATGGGCCTTGCCTGCCATATCATCCTCGTCGATTGCGACGATGCGACCCGGCGCAAGCGCCTGACCTCGGATCGCGACCAGCCCGAACTCGCCAATGACGACATGATGAACTGGGCCGCCTTCCTACGCCGCGAGGCGACAAGCGCGGGCTGCGAAATCCTCGATACGTCGAACCTGCCGATCGCCGAGGCCGCGGCGATCGTTCTCCAGCGCTTGCGCGCGGATTGAGCTTCTACCGCCCCGCCTCGAACACCATCGCGTGCCCGTTGATGCAGTAGCGCAGCCCTGTCGGCGGTGGTCCGTCGGGGAAGACGTGGCCGAGATGCGCATCGCAATTGGCACAGCGGATCTCGGTGCGCACCATGCCATAGGTGGTGTCGCGGTGCTCGGTGATCGCCTCGGGCGATACGGCCTCGAAATAGCTCGGCCAGCCGCATCCGGCATCGAATTTGGTATCGGAGCGGAACAGCGGCTCGTTGCAGCAGACGCAGCTGTAGAGCCCCGTCTCGAAACTATCCCAATAAGGCCCGGTAAAGGCCCGCTCGGTGCCGTGATGGCGGGTGATGCGGTATTGCTCGGGTGTCAGCTGAGCTTTCCACTCGTCATCGGTCCTGTGAAACTTCGCAATGTCGATATCGGGCATGGGGGCTTGCTCCTTCGGCGCCAAAGAAGACAGATTTTCCGACGCCGCGAATGTGGAGCGGAAATTGGGCGGTATCAAGAGTGATGCGTCTATAGCCTGAAAGCTTTAGTCCGTTTTGCCGGTTTGCGGGCGTTGGCGCTTCTCCGGTATTCTCCTTGCAACGGGGAGTACCAGGGGGGACTTCGACGTGCTGACCATCCTCGCTTTCGCAATCTACGCCGCCATCTCGGCCGCCTGTTTTCTGATCACCTTTCTGGAGGGCTGGGCGGAGCATGATCGCTACACGCCATCGCGGATCGCCGGCCTTGCCGCCTGCATCGTCTGGCCGCTGATCCTCCTCGCGCCATTGGTGCATGCCGCGCTCGGCCCGCGCTTTGCCTGTGCACCCATCCCGAAAAGGCTTGAGGCCCGGCGCCGATTGACCTAGGTCTTGGAAACGCATCCGGTTTTCCGGATTTCCGAGGGGTTTCCATCAAGGAGAGCATATGGCCGGTGTCACGGGTCTGACATTTCTTGCCCTGTGCCTGCCGTTCATCGGCGCCCTTGCCGCACCCTTTGCCGTCAGGCTGTTCGGCGCCAATGCCGCCTGGCTTCTCGCGCTGTTCCCGCTGCTCTCTTTTCTGCATTTCCTCGGTTTCCTGCCGGAGATCGCTGCCGGTGAAGTCGCGACCGGCGGCTATGTCTGGGTGCCCAGCTACAATCTCAGCTTCTCCTGGTTTCTCGATGGGCTGTCGCTCACCTTCGCGTTGCTGATTACGGGCATAGGCACGCTGATCGTGCTCTATGCCGGGGGATACCTGAAGGGGCACAGGGATCACGGCCGCTTCTTCTCCTTCATCTTCCTGTTCATGGGCTCGATGCTGGGGCTGGTCGTGTCCGACAGCTTCCTGATGCTCTTCATCTTCTGGGAGCTGACCTCGATCACCTCCTTCCTGCTGATCGGCTTCGATCACGAGCGCGAGGCGGCGCGAAGGGCAGCGCTGCAGGCGCTCGTCGTCACGGGTGGCGGCGGGCTCTGCCTGCTCGCCGGCCTGCTGTTCATCTGGAACATAACAGGCGTCACCCAGCTGTCGCTGATCATGGAAGCGGGCGATCTGATGCGCGAGAGCCCGTTCTATCTGGCCACACTGCTCCTCGTCCTCGGCGGCGCCTTCACCAAGTCGGCGCAGTTCCCGTTTCACTTCTGGCTGCCGAACGCCATGGAAGCGCCGACGCCGGTCTCCGCCTATCTGCATTCGGCGACCATGGTGAAGGCAGGCGTCTACTTGCTCCTGCGCCTTCATCCGCTGCTCGGCGAAACGCCGGCCTGGGAAATCCTGCTGCCCTTCTTCGGCGGCATGACGCTGGCAACCGGTGCCGCGCTCGCCATCCGCCAGACCGACCTGAAACTGAAGCTCGCCTATACGACCGTCTCCTCGCTCGGCCTGCTGGTGCTGCTCACCGGTTTCGGCTCGGAATATGCCATCGAGGCGGCGGTGCTCTATCTCGTCGCCCATTCGCTCTTCAAGGGTGCGCTCTTCATGGTCGCCGGCATTCTCGATCACGAGACCGGCACGCGCGATATCACCCGGCTGAGCGGTCTCGCCTCCGCCATGCCGCTCACCTGCGCCGCCGCCCTGGCCGCCGCCTTCTCGATGGCCGGTCTGCCGCCCTTCTTCGGCTTCTTAGCCAAGGAGGAGATCTATGCGGCGCTGGCGATCGGCGACCTGCGCTCGATCGTCTTCACATCGGTCGCCGTCTTCGGCAACGCGCTGATGTTCGCGATCGCCTTCGCCGTCGGCCTGAAGCCTTTCATCGGTAAACGCTCGGAAACCCCGAAGCCGCCGCATGAGGCGCCGGTTCTCCTGTGGATCGGCCCGGCTCTGCTGGCGCTGCTCGGCTTTGTCGCCGCCATCTTCTCCGCCTCCGCCCACCGCTATATTTCGACGCCGATGGCCTCGGCCGTCGAGCACCGGCCGGTGGAGATCACCATTTCGCTGATGCCGCATGTCGGCGTGCCGCTGCTGCTGTCGGTGCTGACCATCGCGCTCGGCATCGTCATCTACTTCCAGCTCGATCGCAGCCGCCGTCTCGCCGATGCCTTCTTCCGCGCTGCCGGTCCCGGCCCGGATACGGGTTTCGACATCTTCATCTCCGGCCTCGTGCGCCTGGCGCACCGCATTACCGGCATCCTGCAGCCTGGGCGCCTGGAAATCTATGTGACGGCGACCTTCATCCTGCTTGCCGCCATCCTGCTCGTGCCGCTCTATCTCTATGGCGAACTGCCCACCGGCATCGCCTGGCCGGATCATGTCCGGCTGCATGAATGGGCGGTGCTGCTGCTGGCGGTGATCGGCCTTGCCGCCGTGCTGACCGCCCGCGACCGGCTGACGGCGATCGCCGCGCTCGGCATTCAGGGGCTCTCGGTCGCGCTGATCTTCCTGATGTTCGGCGCCCCCGATCTCGCCTTCACCCAGTTCATGGTCGAGACGCTCGCGGTCGTGATCCTCGCCCTCGTGATGACGCGGCTGCGCCTGTCGCCCACCGACCGCCGCCCGCGCGGCCAGCGGCTCCTCGATGCCGCGATCGCGCTCGCCTGCGGCCTCGGCCTGACGCTGCTCCTGCTCCGCGCCACCTCCGGCCGCTTCGACACGGCGCTCTCGGATTTCTTCAATACCTATTCGAAGACCATCGCCCACGGCACCAATGTCGTGAACGTCATCATCGTCGACTTCCGCGGCACCGATACGCTGGGCGAAATCGCCGTCGTCGCCATCGCCGCCCTTGCCATCATCGCCCTCATCCGCATGCGCGCCGGCACCGAACGCAAACTGGCGCCGCCGGATCCGAAACAACCGGGGAGGGGTACGTGATGGTGAGGCTAGTTTCTCCCTTCTCCCCAGCGGGGAGAAGGTGCCCGATAGGGCGGATGAGGGGGCCGCTGGCTCGGCGCGCACCATCTCGTCCACAACCGTTTTACCGCATGGCCCCCTCATCCGACCCTGCGGGCCACCTTCTCCCGAGGGGAGAAGGGAAGGCAACAGGGAGGCTCGCCCATGAACACGCTGATCTTTCGCACCATCGCCCCGTTCCTCACGGCCCTGATGCTGCTCTTCTCCGTTTTCATCCTGCTGCGCGGGCATAACGAGCCGGGCGGCGGCTTCATCGGCGGGTTGATCGCAGCTTCGGCGCTCGCGATCTATGGTATCGCCAATGGTGTCCCGGCGGTGCGCCGCGCCATCCGGTTCCACCCGCTCGCCATCGCCGGAGCAGGGCTCTTAATGTCCTCGGTTGCCGGCCTGATTTCCATCTTCGCCGCCGTGCCCTTCATGACCGGGCTCTGGATCTACCCTGTGATCCTCGGCGTCGAGGTGCCGCTCTCTTCGGTGATGCTGTTCGATTTCGGCGTCTATTTCGTCGTACTCGGCGCCATCACCGCCATTGCCCTGACGCTCGAGGAAAGGGAGGTGGAATGATGGAGCCGTTGCTTGCCATTCTCTCCGGGCTGTTCTTCACCGCCGCCATCTATCTGATGCTGTCGAAATTCTCGATCCGCATCATGCTAGGGATCGCCATCCTCGGAAACGGCGTCAACCTGCTGCTGTTCACCGCTGGCCGCCTGACCCGCGAAGTGCCGCCGATCATCCCCGCCGGTCTCGACACGCTGCCGCAGGGCGCTGCCAATCCGCTGCCGCAGGCCCTGATCCTGACGGCGATCGTCATCTCCTTCTCCTTCCTGGCCTTCCTGCTGGTGCTGACCTACCGCGCCTATCAGGATATCGGCACCGACAATACCGACGAGATGCGGCTTGCCGAGCCGCGCGACGAGCCGGTTCCGCCGGTGGGGTATTGATGATGGGCGTTGTGTGGATCGAAGGCCCTCTCTGCCCTGCCGGGCATCTCCCCACAAGGGGGGAGACGACTCGTGGCAGGCTCACCACTCCCTTATCAAGCAGGGCGGCGGCTTCACGCTTCCGGATGACTGCCGGGCGAGCGGACGCGTCCAGCGTTTCTCCCCCCTTGTGGGGGAGATGCCCGGCAGGGCAGAGAGGGCCTTTTTCCCGGCCACAACGCCGCGAGAGGCGCACTGATGGCGACCCCCACCACTGCAATCGACCTCTCCACCGCCATGCTCACCGCCCCCGTTCCGGCGGGCCATTGGCTCGTCATTCTGCCCGTCGCGCTCTGCATCGTCCTCGGCGCCCTGCTGCTGACGCTGCGTGCCCATGTCCGCCTCCACGCCCCGATCGCCGTGATCGGCCTCGCGGCCCTCGTCGTCATCGACGCGCTCCTGCTGCAGAAGGTCATCGCCGAAGGGCCGGTCACCATGGTGATGGGCCGCTGGCTGCCGCCGTTCGGCATTGCCTTCACCGCCGATCTTTTTGGGGCGCTGATGGCGCTTGCGGCGGCGATCGCAGCACTGGCAGGCAGCCTCTATGCGCTTGCCGATACCGATGCCGGGCATCGCCGTTTCGGCTTCTTCCCGCTGCTGCTTCTCCTGATGGCCGGTGTCAGCGGCGCCTTCTTGACAGGAGACGTCTTCAATCTCTATGTCTGGTTCGAGGTGCTCTTGATCTCGTCCTTCGGCCTGCTGATCCTCGGCTCCGAGCGCCGGCAGATCGACGGCGCGATGAAATATGCGGTGCTGAATCTGATCGCCACGACGCTGTTTCTGACGGCCGTCGGCTATCTCTACGCCATCTTCGGCACGCTCAACATGGCGGACGTGGCGCAGAAGGCCGCAAGCCTTCGCGACAGCGCGCCGCTGGTGACGCTCGCCGCACTCTTCCTCTTCGCCTTCGCCATGAAGGCCGCCGCTTTCCCGGTGAATTTCTGGCTGCCCGCCTCCTATCATACGCCGCGCATCGTCGTTTCCGCGCTGTTCGCCGGCCTGCTCACCAAGGTCGGCATCTACGCGCTGATCCGCGTCATGGTCATGCTGATGCCGGTCGAGCGGGAAGAACTCAGCCTGCTAATCGCCGTGCTCGGCGCAGCAACGACGCTCTCCGGTGCGCTCGGCGCGCTGGCGCAGACCGATATCCGCCGCCTGCTCGGCTATGTCGTGATTTCAGGCATCGGCAACATGCTGGTCGGCATATCGATCGGCACGCCGGGCGGCGTCAGCGGCGCGATCTTCTATGCGCTGCATTCGATCGTGCTGATGGTGGCGCTCTATTTCGCCGCCGGCATTGCCGGTCGCCTCGGCGGCAGCTTCTCGCTGGCGTCGCTCGGCGGCCTTTACCGGGCGCGCGGCTGGTTTGCCGCCGTCTCGCTCATCCTGTTCTTCGCCGCCTCCGGCCTGCCGCCGTTTTCCGGCTTCTGGCCGAAGCTGATGCTGGTCAAGGCCTCGCTCGATGTCGGCGCCTGGTGGCTGGCGGCATCGCTGCTGGTGGGCGGCTTCCTCACCACCATCTGCTTCGGCCGCGTCTTCCTGCTCGCCTATTGGCGCCCGGCCGGCGAGGCGGCCGCACCCGCCGCAATCGGCTGGACCATGACCGTGCCGCTGCTGCTCCTGACCGCACTCGTCGTTGCCTTCGGCATCCTGCCGGAACAGCTCCTGTCGCTCACCCAGTCAGCGGCCGAAAGCCTCGCCGATCCCTCCGCCTATATCCACTCCGTCTTCCCCGGAGGCGTGCCATGATCGCCTTCCTCTTCAATCTGCTGCTCGCCATCGCCTGGGCCGCCGTCTCCGGCAGCGCCTCGCCGCACAATCTGCTGCTCGGCTTCGTGCTTGGCGCCATCGCGCTCGCGATCGTGCGCCAGTCGATCGGCCGCGGCGCCTATGTCTTCCGCGCCGGCCGCATCCTGTCTCTGGCGCTGCTCTTCCTGAAGGAACTGGCGCTCTCGGCCTGGACGGTGGCGCTCACCGTCCTCAAGCCGAGGATGGATATCAAGCCCGGCATCTTCGCCTTTCCGCTCACCGTCGACCGCGATTTCGAGATCACGCTGCTCGCCAATCTCATCACGCTGACGCCCGGCACGCTCTCCGTCGATGTCAGCGACGACCGCCGCACGCTCTATGTCCACGCGCTCGACTGCTCCAACCCGCAGGCCGCCCGCAAGGCGATCGCCGAGGGCTTCGAGCGCAAGATCATGGAGGCCTTCCGTTGATGGAACCGTCAGCCATCGTCGCGCTCGCCGCCAATATCGCGCTCGCCGTCCTCGGCCTGGCGCTGCTCTTGACCGCCTGGCGCATCATCGCCGGGCCGACGATATCGGACCGGGTGGTCGGCCTGGATATGCTGACCGGCATCGCCATCGGCTTCATCGCCGTCGTCGCGGTCAAGACCGGCTTCACGCTCTATATCGACATCGCCATCTCGCTCGGCCTCGTCGGCTTTCTGGCCACCGTCGCCTTCGCCCGCTTCGTGCTGTCGCGCGGCGAGCAGCAGGCGCCGCCCGCCGTCAAAAAGTCCAAGCCCAAGGGCAAGCCGAAGCGCAAGGCCGCCAAGCCGGGGAGGGCAAGCTGATGGAATATGCGATCGCGATCCTCGTCTCGCTTCTGATGCTCGGCGGCGCCTTTTTCGCGCTCGCTGCGGCGATCGGCGTGCTGCGTCTGCCTGATCTCTATTCGCGTATGCACGCGGCGTCCAAGGCTGGCACAGTCGGTTCCGGACTGCTGCTTCTGGCGGCCGGCACCTATTCCGGGGAATTTGCAATCTTTGCGCGAGCGCTAGCCGGCATCGTCTTCCTTCTACTGACCGCTCCGGTTGCCGCGCACCTCCTGGCGAAGGCCGCGCATGCGACCGGGCACAAATTGTGGGACGGTTCCGTACGTGATGAGATGCGCAAACGATGAGAGTATAAAATACAGGGCGTTAAGCAGTTTTACGCAAATTTTGCCTTCGCTTATGGACTAAAGTCGGGTGCTTGCTTGCAAAATCTTAATGTGCGTCGATTTTTTACGTAGAAATCACGCAAATAAGAATTGGACTTTCGGTAAAACGATGATAATTGAATTGTAAGTAGAGTTCTGATTTCGAATTAGAATCGTTTCGCTTTTCCATCCTTAACATTGATATCCAATGTCTAATTAGGGCTGCGGTCGAAGAGTGCGACGGTATGATTCGGATTCAGGCAGTATTGGGACAGAATTCGGCGGCAAGAATCTAGGGGTGGATTCGCGTTTTAGGACATGCTGCCTTAGGCTGGACTTCTGCTGTTAGCCTCTACGAAGGCGATCTTTTTGCTTCTCGAAGCATAGATCATCCATGCATGCGAACAGGAGAAACAAAATATGACGGATACCGCGACCGGCACTGGGCCGGAATTGCTGGTAGAGCTGACGGCCGATATCGTAGCGGCCTATGTCAGCAATCATGTAGTCCCGGTCACCGACTTGGCCAATCTGATTTCCGACGTGCATTCCGCCCTTAGCAACACGTCCGTGCCTCAACCCGCCGCAGCGATCGTAGAAAAGCAGAAGCCTGCTGTTTCTGTCCGCAAGTCCGTTCAGGACGAGCAGATCACCTGCCTGGAATGCGGTGGCAACTTCAAGTCCCTGAAGCGCCACCTGATGACCCATCACAGCCTTTCGCCGGAAGAATACCGCGAAAAGTGGGATCTTCCCGCCGACTATCCGATGGTCGCTCCCGCCTATGCCGAAGCGCGCTCGCGCCTCGCCAAGGAAATGGGTCTCGGCCAGCGCCGCAAGCGCGGCCGCGGCTGATATCAGCGCGCTGTCGATGCCAAGAGCCGGGCTCCCGCCCGGCTTTTTTCGTTTCCGGATGCCGCTATGCCGCAAGCGCCGCTTCAGCCGGCCGCCGCCCGCGCAGCAGGCAGAGCATGACGATGGCCGAGAGCGAGCAGAACAGGCAGAGTGACAGCACCGCGCCATTGCCGTAATTGCTCATCAGCCAGATGAGAACCGGCGGCGAGGCGGCCGAAATCCAGTTGAGCGGCAGGGCGATCCGCGACAACGCCCTGGCAAATTCACCCTTGTCGTAAAACACCAGCGGGATCGTCGAGCGTGCCACTGCCAGCGCACCGCTGCTCGTGCCGTAAAGCACGAGGAAGATGCCGACCGCGACCGGTGAACCCTGCACCGCAAGCAGGATCAACAGCGACAGGCAAAGCATCGCCGACGAGCCGATGCCGATTGCCACCCCATCCCATTTGTTATCGGCGACGAAATTCACGCCGCGCGCGGCGATCTGGATGATGCCGAGCGCCGAACCGAAGGTCAGCGCCTGCGCGGCACTGAGGCCTTCGCCTTTCAAGAGCTCGATCAGCACCGAGCTGAAGCCATAGGTGATGAAGGCATTGAAGACGATCGCCGCCACGATCAGCACGAAAGTCCGGTCATGGCTGCGCGCCGCAACGGGCGCCGCCGCCACGCCTGAAGGGGCCGCCTCGATGCGTCTGCGCGGCAGGCCGAAGACATAGAGCGGCAGGCAGACGAGAGCCGTGACAAGCGCATAGACCGCGCAGGCGCCCCGCCAGCCGATCTCCGCCTGCAGAAACGAGGTGAGCGGCCAGAAGATCGTGCTCGACAGGCCGGTCACCAGCATCAGCGTACCGATCGCCCGCGCCGCCTTGCGCCCGGCAATCTCGTTGAGCAGGATATGCGCCGGCATGGTCAGGCTGGCGCTCCCTGCGGCGCCGACGATCAGCCATCCCAGGAAATAGCCGGCCGGCGAATGCGCCAGCGACAGGAGAAGAAGCCCGGCCGCCGACCCGGCTGTCCCGGCAATCATCACGGCCCGCGCCCCAAGGCGCGCAAACACCCGCGACAACAACGGCGAACACGCCCCCATCACCACGTAAAACACCGTCGTCCCGGCAAAGACTTCAGGCATCCCGATCTGAAGATCCGCCGCCATCTGCGGCGCTGCGACAGCCGGAAAGCCGACCGCGCCCCAGCCGATCAGCTGGGCGATGGAGAGAACGGCGAGGGGAAGGAGAATACTGGTCTCGGTATGGTCTTCGGTCATAAATGCTATCCGATCTGCAATTGCAAATCATTAGCAAGTGAAGTGTATCGGTTTGATGACAGGGAGGGTGGGTGAGGGGGAGGGGGTGAGAGATGAGAGATGAGAGATGAGAGATGAGAGATGAGAGATGAGAGATCTCTATCTCGGGTCTTTGTTGCGATGTCCGGATGGCGGTGCCTGATCGAGTCGATAGCCTATGCGACGCCTCGCCCGTAGCCCATCACCCGGAGCCCCCTCATCCCCGGTGCAACGAGTTGCACCTGAAACCTTCGGGCACCTTCTCCCCGCTGGGAGAAGGGGACGTCGCGACGGATGCTCCTGTTGAGCTGTTGAGGCAGTAGATGGAAACGTCCCTTCTCCCCAGCGGGGAGAAGGTGCCGGCAGGCGGATGAGGGGGCCACACCCAACACCTGTCTCACGACGGTATCCTTCCCGTCTCACTCAACCTCACCCACCCCGCGCATACCGCGCCGGAGGCACCCCGCATAGCGCGCGAAGGCAACGCTGAACGTGCTCGCCGAGCCGTAGCCGACCCGCTCCGCCACCTCGTCCATCCCCATCTCCCGCCTGCGCAGCAGCTGTTTGGCCAGCGCCATCCGCCAGGCGAGCAGATATTCCATCGGCGGCAGTCCGACGACGCGGTTGAAGCGGGCGAAGAAGGCGGAGCGCGACAGCGCGGCTTCCGCCGCCAGATCGGCCACCGTCCAGGGATGGGCCGGGCGCGCATGCAGCGCGTGGAGGGCGGCGGCCAGGCGCTCGTCGGCAAGGCCGCGGCTGAGGCCGGGGGCATCCGCCGTCTCCGTGCCGGATCGCAGGGCCTCGATCAGCAACACTTCGAGCAGCCGCTCCAGCACCAGTTCGCGGGCCGGCCGCCGCTCCCGGGTTTCCTCGCCGACCAGCTGCATCAGCGTCGCCAGCCGCGGCTCACCGCGAACGATCACGACGTCAGGCAACAGCGACACCAGCAGCGCCGCATCCGGCGCGCCGAAGCTGCAATGGCCGATCCGCATGCGCAGATCCGCCGGCCCTTCCGGGCGCCCGGCGCGAAAGCGGCCGTCGCTCAGCTGCGCCGGGATCGTATCCAGCAGATCGGCTGTTCCCTCGAGGCTCTCGTTCACCAGCTCGCGCATCGCCGGCACCAGCACGAAGTCGCCGGCCTCCAGGATGAACGGCGGATCGTCCCCGAACCTGACGCGGCAGGCGCCTTCCAGGATGGCGCAATAGAACGGCTCGCCGGTGGCCTCGCGCCGGATGCGCCAGGCGCCGGCGCATTCCACCAGCTTGGAAAAGCGCGCCGCCGGCTGCAGCAGGGTGACGATTTCGGCAAGCGGATCGATGGTCATGATCAGGACTAACGCTAAAGAAATGGAGACTTCAGCCTATAGTAAGTCTTGATCACGGTCACTAGCATTGCGGCATTCCTTTTCACATGGAGACGATTATGCCTACGATTTTGATCACCGGTTGCTCGTCCGGCTTCGGCCTGGAGACCGCGAAACTCTTTCTCGAACGCGGCTGGGACGTCATCGCGACGATGCGCACGCCCGCGGCCAGCCTGCTCCCGGCGTCCGAGCGCCTGCGCGTCCTGGCGCTCGATGTTACCGGTCCCGCAAGCATCGCGGCGGCGGTCGCCAGCGCCGGGCCGGTCGACGTGCTGGTCAACAATGCCGGCTTCGGCGCTCCGGCGCCGATCGAGCTGACCGACCCCGAAACGGCGCAGTCGCTGTTCCAGACCAATGTGATCGGCACGCTGGCTATGATCCAGGCGGTGCTGCCGCAGATGCGCCAGCGCCGGGCGGGCGTCATCGTCAATGTCACCTCGACGGTGACGGCCAAGACGCTGCCGGTCATCGGCGTCTACCGTGCGAGCAAGGCGGCGGTGAACGCGCTGAGCGAATCCCTCGCCGTCGAGGTCGCGCCCTTCGGTGTGCGCGTCCATATCGTCCTGCCCGGCCGCTCGCCCGAAACCCGCTTCGGCCAGAACGCCCGCCCGCATCTGCGCGGCGCCGACGATCCCGATTACGCGCCGCTGCTCCAGCAATTCGTGAAAAGCGTGCAGGATGATACCGGCCCGGTGACCCATGCGCCGGATGTCGCGCAAGCCATCTGGCGCGCCGCCACCGATCCCGCCGCACCGCTGCGCATTCCCGGTGGGGCGGATGCGGAGATCTGGATGGCTGAAGCGGGGTTGTAGGTCGACCGATTGAGCGTCTCACCCGCGCCCCCTCATCCGCCCTACGGGCACCTTCTCCCCGGGGGGGGGAGAAGGGAAAACCGGAGACCGCCGAAACTCCCCTTCTCCCCAGCGGGGAGAAGGTGGCCCGTAGGGCCGGATGAGGGGGCTCCACGCTCGGCGCTTTGCGGTCGATCCATAATATAGGAAAATAATCCACAATCTATTTCAACACGTTATGTCACAATCAACCCAAAATCCACCAATCCTCTCCCACCCCACTCTTCCCGCCTCATCATTCTTCAGCTACGGTATATGAATTAATTCCTATTACCCAGGAGTTTTCAGATGCCGCTCAATCAAATCCCTTTACCCCGCCACCGTCTCGAAACCGCGCTTCGTCCGCTGATCGACGACGAGCCGCCGGCGCCGCCTCCGCCGCCGCGCCCGCCATCGGTCTCGCTCCCCATCCGCACCGTCTGCCGCATCGCCCAGAAGATCACCGCCGAGATGGTGATGATCACAGGCAGCCGCATGCTGGAGCGGCGCGACCGGCGGCGCATGCTCTGCCATGTCCGCCAGATCGCCATGTATGCCTGCCACACCGCGCTGCAGCTCACGCAACAGGACATCGCCGGCGGCTTCGGGCGGCACCGGTCGACGGTGGCGCATGCCTGCATGGTCGTCGAGCAGCGCCGCGATGATGCCGCCTTCGACGATTTCGTCTCGGCGATCGAGCGCACCGTCGTCTCGGTCTTCCGCTTTCCGGAGGTCTCGGCCCATGAGTGACGCTGCCAATAACAAGGCGATGCTGAAGCTCCTGCGCTTCCTGTCCGGGGGCGAGGCGAAGGTGGAGGGGCAGGGGACGCCGGTACCGGTGATCCACCGTGCCGGCAGCCGCCACGCGCTTCCGGCCGCAGTGCTTGCCGAGGCGATCTCCCGCGGCCTCGTCACCGAGACCCAGTCCCGCCTCAGCCTCGCACCCCCGGCCCGCACCTATCTGCGGCGCGCGCTCGCCGCCCGCGAGGAGGCCTTCCTCGAACAGCATGGCGAGATCGCCACGGCGGTCCGCGAGATCGACGGCACGCCGCAGACCCTGCGCGTCAACGAGGCGGAATCGCCGCTCGCAGCGCTCGCCCGTCTGAAGGACAAGGGCGGTGAGCCCTTCCTCCCCGCCGAAGCATTGGCCGCCGGCGAGCGCCTGCATGCCGATTTCACCCGCGCCCAGCTGCAGCCCCGCGTCACCGCCTCCTGGCAGCCGCGCCTCTCCGGCCGCACCAGAGGCGAGCGCGGCGGCATGGCCGATCTCGCCGACAGCGCCATCGCCGCCCGCATCGCCGTCAACCGCGCCATCGAGGCGATGGGGCCGGAGCTTGCAGGCGCAGCCCTCGATATCTGCTGCTTCATGAAGGGCCTGGAAACCGTGGAGCGCGAACGCCAATGGCCGGTGCGCTCCGCCAAGCTGATGCTCCGCACCGCCCTCCTGGCACTCGCCCGCCACTACAACCCGCCGCGCCGCAGCGCGCGGATGCAGCATTGGGGCGAGGAGGGATACAGGCCGGGGATGGAGACCTGGCCCGCTTGACCTCAACCTAGGTTGAGATGCCAGGCTTGCGCCGATCGGCGCGGAGGTGGAAATGATTGTTCTTGGTGACGAGCAGCTGGCGGCGATGCCGGCAATGGCATTGGCGATAGAGGTGGTCGAGGAGGCCCTGGCGGCAAAGGCCGCCGGTCTCCTCATCGCGCGCCCACGGCATGCGGTTCCCTTTGCGGGGGCGGGAAGCCTCGTCTTCACCGTCGGAGGGTCGATGGGGAGCGGGCTCTGGCCGGTTTCCGCGCCTACGAGACCTTCGCCGGGAGCAGGCAGGATCAGGTCGTCGCCGTCTGGTCGATCGCGACCGCCAGGCTGGAAGGCGTCGTCGTGGGCGAACAGCTCGGCGCGATCAGAACCGGTGCGATCGGCGGCATCGCCATCCGTCGCATGTCCTCCGGGAGCGCGGCGAACGTTGCCGTGATCGGCAGCGGTCTGCAGGCCCGGACACAGCTCGAAGCCGCATCGATCGTCCGGCCTCTCCGGCAGGTCCGCGTCTTCAGCCGCAACAGCGAAAGATGCCGCGCTTTCGCTGCCGGGATGGAAGCCCGGTTGAAGCTGCCCGTCTTGCCCGAGAGTTCGGCGCGCGAGGCCGTAGCCGATGCTGACATCGTCATTTGCGCCACGGACAGCAGGGTTCCCGTTATCGAGGCCGCCTGGCTGAAACCCGGCGCGCATGTCAATTCCGTCGGCCCCAAGACGGTGGATGGCCACGAGCTCGACCTCGATATCGCCCTCAAGGCGGCGATGGTCGCCACCGATTCCATCGAGCAGACGACAGCCTATGACGCACCGTTCTTTCTCTCCAAGGCTGCTGCTGCCGTGCCGCTTGCCGATCTGAGCGCGCTTGCCGGAAATTCATCCGCAAGACCTGTGGGAGAGGACGAAACGACCCTGTTCTGCTCCGCCGGCCTTGCCGGAACGGAAGTCTTCGTCGCCGCCAAGCTGATTGCCGCCTATCGCGATCGGCTGGAAGCGGGCGGCTCAAATACCTGAAGCCATCATCTTTTTTGATCCGCCATCGCATCCTATATTGCCATTCAGACGACCATCGGACCCACCCGCCTTGCATAAGTTAAATCTTAGCAACATTGGATATATCCGCCGCGCGGCCTCTTGCGCCGGGGGGCACTGTCGGTTTAAGCCGGTTCGTCACTGTCCGGGCGTCTGCCCGGCCACGTAAGCGTTAACGTCACTCAACGCGTATGATCGAACGGCTCTGCGGCTTCGATCTGCGCGACTGTGTCCTGCGGATCGAGCTTTATGAGCCCCTGAAGGACAAGATGGATACCAACGCCAAAGATATTTCCGCCCCCGAAATCGAACGTGTCAGGCATGAGCTGCGCCGCCGCTCGCTGGTCGCCGAAAGCGTCACCGACATCACGCCCGGCATGCGCCGCGTCGTGCTCCGTGGCGAAGACCTCGCCGATTTCGTCAGCCTCGCGCCGGATGACCATATCAAGGTCATCGTTTCAGGCGCCGATGGAGAGGAAGAGCGCCGCGACTATACCCCGCGCCGCTATGACAACGCCGCCCGCAGCCTGACCATCGATTTCGCCCTGCACGAGGCCGGCCCGGTCACCCAATGGGCGATCGATGCGAAACCGGGTACCATGCTCGAAATCGGCGGCCCGCGCGGCTCGGCGGTGATCTCCGACAAGGTCAGGCGCTGGCTGCTGGTCGGCGACGAGACCGCGCTTCCGGCAATCGGCCGGCGCGTCGAGGAAAGTGGCGAGGGCACCGTCATCACCGTGCTCGGCGCCGTCGCCGGGCCGCAGGAGCAGCAGAGCTTCGAGACAACGGCTGAGCTCACCACCCGCTGGGTCCACCGCCCGCTCGATGCCGCAACCGATGCCGCGCCGCTGATCGCCGCGCTGAGCGGCATCGACATCGCCCCGCAGACCCTCGTCTGGGTCGCCGCCGAGGCCTCGGTCGTGCGCGCCATCCGCGCCTATCTCACCGAGGAGCGCGGTTATCCGCTCGCCTGGATCAAGGCCTCCGGCTATTGGGTGAAGGGCAAGGCCGATACGACGGAAAAGTTCGGCTGAGACACCGGCTGAGGGGCGGGCGCCACGCTCGCCCCTGCCGCATTTCCGGGCCAATCGGCCCTAGGGCGCCAGATTGCCGGTCAGGAATTCGCCGAGCGATTTCGCTTCCGCCGAAAGCCGCGGCCGTCCTTTCACCAGCGCCAGCTCCGATGCCGGTTGCGGCTCGAAGCCATCGGCGGCCGAAAGCGGCCGGTGCTCTGGCAGCACCGCATCCGATGGCAGCAGGCTGATGCCGAGCCCGGAGGCGACGGCCGCCTGCACGCCCATCAGCCCCTGGCTGGTATAGGCGATCCGCCAGCGCCGTCCGCTGCGCTCGATGGCGCGGATTGCCCGCTCGCGGTAGATGCAGCCGACCGGGAAGACCGCCAGCGGCACCGGATCGCTCTCCGCCGCCCGCGTTTCACCCTCCACCCAGATCAGCTCTTCCTTCCAGCTTGCGAGTGCTGGGCCATCGCCCGGCTCCCGCTTGATCAGCGCCAGGTCGATCTCGCCGGCTTCCAGCAGCCGGCGCAGCTCCGTGCTCCAGCCGCTCACCGTATCGAGCCTTATATGCGGGGAGGCGGCCGAAAAGCCCGAGAGCAGCCCGATCAGCCGCCGCCCGGCGAAATCCTCGGGCACGCCGAGCCGCACCGTGCGCGGCGCCGCCGGCCTGCGCATCGCCTCGGCCGCTTCCTCGGCGGTCGAAAGCAGCCGCCGGGCATAGCTGAGCAGCAGCTCGCCCGCCTCCGTCGTCTGCACCCCGCCCGTCGTGTCGCGCAACAGCAGCGCATGGCCGATATTGGTCTCCAGCTTCTTCACCTGCTGGCTCACCGTCGATTGCGTCAGATGCACCCGCTCGGCCGCCCGGGTGAAGCCGCCGGTATCGACGACGGCGGCGAAGGTCTTGAGGAGATCGAGATCGAAACCGTAGCTCATTTGATTTTTCACTGAGGGAAATTTTCTTATTTAATTTCTCAATGGCGCCGGCCTTTGTCAATCTGCCCCCACACAAGGAGACGACGGATATGACCCTTCCCGGAAACCGCCCAAGCTGGCTGACCTTCGATTGCTACGGGACCCTCATCCAATGGGACGAGGGCCTGCTCGCCGCCATGGACAGGATCCTGTCGGCGAAGGGCGGCGACATCGACCAGCCCGCCTTCATCGCCACCTATGACCGCCACGAGCACGCGCTGGAGGAAGAGCGTCCGCACCGCTCGTTCAAAGGGGTCAGCGCCATCGCGTTGGAGCGGGCGATGGGTGAATTCGGCCTCGCCTTCACCCCTGACGATGCCGAAATCCTGACCTCCTCGATCGGCAGGATGCCGCCATTCCCCGAAGTGGTGGAGACGCTGGGGCGCCTGAAGGCGGCGGGCTTCCGCCTCGCCATCATCTCCAATACCGACGATGCGATCATTGCCGGCAACGTCGCCCAGCTCGGCGGCCATGTCGACCGCGTCATCACCGCCGAGCAGGCCGGCGCCTACAAGCCCACCACCCAAATCTTCCATCATGCCTGGAAACAACTCGGCATCGGCATGAATGATCTCGTCCATATATGCGCAAGCCCGCATCTTGACCTTGCCGCCGCCCGCAGATTGGGCTTTCGTACGGTCTGGGTCGATCGCAGCACGGGGCGCAAGCCGCTCAGCGATTACAGCGCCGATGCGGTCGTCCCCGATCTCGAAAAGGTACCCGGCGTGCTCGCTGCCGCCGGCTGGATGTAACCACTGCTGCGGAGGCAAACATGGCTCACGAACTGAACATCACCAAGGGCGGGCCTGCCCTCCTGCGCAATGTCTCGCTCGATACCGAGGAGATCTGGAAGGCGCGCGCCGATCTCGCCGCCTGCCTCAGGATGGCGGCGAAACTCGGCCTGGAGGAGGGGATCTGCAACCATTTCTCGGCCATCGTCCCCGGCCATCCCGATCTCTTCATCGTCAACCGCCTCGGCTGGGCCTTCCAGGAGGCGACGGCCTCCTCGCTGCTGATCTGCGATTTCGACGGCAATGTCGTCGCCGGTGACGGCGTGCCGGAGGCGACCGCCTTCTATATCCACGCCCGCCTGCACAAGATGTCGCCCCGCGTCGGCGCCGCCTTCCACACCCACATGCCGAATGCCACGGCGCTCAGCATGGTCGAGGGCGAGCCGCTGATCTTCGCCGGCCAGACCGCCCTGAAATTCTATGGTCGCGTTGCCGTCGACGAGAATTACAACGGCCTGGCGCTCGACGAACGCGAAGGCGACCGCATCGCCGCCGTCCTCGGCGGCAACGACATCCTGTTCATGAAGAACCACGGCGTCATGGTCTGCGCCCCCAATATCGCCGAGGCCTGGGACGATCTCTACTACCTCGAACGCGCCGCTGAAGTGCAGCTCAAGGCCATGAGCACCGGCCGCCGCCTGCTGCCGGTTGCGCCCGAGGTGGCGGCGGCTGCGGCGAGGCAGATGCGCGAGGGCGACCCGGAAAGCGCGCGGATGCATCTGGAAAGTGTGCGCCGGGTGCTGGATCGGGAGGGGTCGGGGTATCGGGATTGAGGGCGTTGGTGCGGTTGTGGGCCGGCAAATGCCTGAAGACCATTGGAAGATGGGGCGGTGGGGGGATCGCCCACGGAGGCTTGGAAATTCCGGCGGCAAAGACGCCGCCGGACCGATATCATTTGACCACAGTTAGCGCGGCATGCATCCCTGCTTCGAAATGACCCTTGATGTTGCAGAGGAGAAGATAGGAGCCCGGTGCAAGCTTAGCCTTCAGCGTACCATCGGCACCTGGTTTGAGGTCGGAAACCTCTCCCAAGCTTTTGAGTTGCTTCTCGTCGACTCGGTGTTTGCCTTCCGCAACGGAA
This sequence comes from Rhizobium sp. BG4, assembly GCF_016864575.1. NCBI lineage: Bacteria > Pseudomonadati > Pseudomonadota > Alphaproteobacteria > Hyphomicrobiales > Rhizobiaceae > Rhizobium > Rhizobium sp. BG4. Next base: position 794,382 of record NZ_CP044125.1, on the reverse strand, counting down.
ACCTGTTGGTTCGATGCCTTGAGTTTGACCAGAACCATCTCGTGTTCTTCGGTCATTGCGTCATTGTGGACCATGAATACGACGTCGCCTGCCTTCACTGTCGGCTGATCAACAGTCAGGGTCATAGGGCCGCCGCCCTCACCATCTTCAGTCACCTTGATCGTTGTGGCGGCGAGCGTTGGAGTTGCCAAGCACAGCACACCAAGCGCGACAAAAATGCTTTTGTATCGGAACATACGAACGAATCTCCTCGGTTGAGCCCAGCAGCTGGCACCTAGTGATCGAACCTGACGGGCACCTGAAGGTTGAAACGGGAGCCAAGATGCGGGGCCCGACGCTTACCCACCGCCCTGTGCCTGGAGAGCAACCCACCTCCCTCATTCCTGTTGCCTTAGGGCTGCGCCCACGGGACGTCACAGGAATCCAGTCAGCCCAAGTCCTTGGGCTGAAACGACTCTTTTGCCGCTTACGCGAAGGCGGCCGCACAGCACGACGTAGCGCTCTGGCGACAGCCGTTGACGCCCCACACCTCCGCGTCACCCCGCATCAATTGATAATCTCGGCCCGTTCATCTGAAAGCAGCACGGCGAGCCGTTCTCTCCACGCCTGCAGCGCTTCAGGCGTCAATCTGGTCCACTGCGTGATTTCGCCGATGACCTTGAGCGGTGCGCGGCTGCGGTAGGACCGGGTCGGGTTTCCGGGGAATTTCTTGTCTGTCACATTCGGGTCGTTCTCGAATGGCCCTGTCGGTTCCACAGCGTAGACATGCGGAATGCTGCCGCCTTTGATGAGTTCGGCCGCAATTTCGGCGGCAAGCCCGGCGCCGTCCACAAGGCTTGTGAAATAGATGTGGTTCATGACGACATCAGGATGGTAATTCGACCTGTACCCCGCGGTCAGCAGATCACCCGCGCGCAGCGCTGCGACTGTGCCATGAAAGAAAGGTCCCTCGTCGAGCACGTCCGTCATCGCAATCCTCCCTCGTTTGTTCCTGTCCTTCTAGCCGGCGAGCCAAGCTGCGCCAACGTCCCCTCTGGCTGAGCCTCCACCTTTCACATTGCCTCCGTGGAAGCCCCCGTCATATCCTGATATGCTCTTGCTGCATCGAACCGTCAGGGAATCCGGATGGACACCCCTCCGATCATTGTCGACTATGCAGAGGTCATCCAGACCTCGCTTGCCCCGGTTTTCCTGCTCGCCGGCACCGGCCTTTGTCGGGATCTACGTCACCCGCCTGGGGCGCGTCTCGGACAGGCTGAACGAGGTGACGGACACCCACCTGCCGCGCGAAAACCGCTCGCGCCAGCTCGTCTATCTCCGCAGCCGGACCCTCATCCTTGAGGCCGCCGTCATCCTTGGTGTCTTCGCCGGTATCTGTACTTGTTGCGCAATCCTCAATCTTCTCTCGGGCGCGCTTGCCGTGCGTCTCAGGCCAGAAAATCTGGTGTGGTTCTTCGGCGGCGCCATCGTTTCGCTGATGGCCTCGCTGGCCGCCTTCCTGCTCGAGCTCCTCGTCTCCGGCCACAGCATGCTGCGGCAGATCAAGATGGATCGCGATCAGGGCGGCTGAGCGCGCCGCCGCCCTCATCTGTGCAGCGCAGGGGAATTGTGGCATAACTCCTCCATGGCGATACATGGCTTGGCGGTCCATCGTGACACGGTCGGGACGGAAGAGGGGCCGGGCGGTTCGCTCGCTGCCGCCTATTCCGTGGGCGTCTTCTGCTCGTAGCGAAGGCGAAGGGCAAGAGTGGCCTTCGAACGTCGTGTCGGCATGATCTACGCGGTTCCGGCGTGCGCAACTATAACCAATCGCGAAGATTGCTCGATCTCCGAACTGTTCATTTTGTGGTATGTTTGTGCGATTAATCTGGCCGCCGTGCCGGAGGCGGCTTTGAATGCCCACAACATCGATCGACATCTTTGATGCTGACACGGCCGCCCGGCACCTTCCTCGATTTTCGGACATCCTGATCGACAGCGTTGAAGGCGGCGCTCTTGTTGGCCACGTAATCCCGGTGAATGCCGCCGCCGTAGCTTCCTATTGGGAGGGCGTTTTTGCCTCCGTTGGCGTTGGAGAACGTCTGCTGATTTGCGCGACGGTAGACGGCGAGATCGTGGGAACGGTACAGCTTTACCTTTCACCGGAGCCAAATGCTCCGCATCGGGGCGAGGTCTACAAGCTTCTGGTCCACCCGACATTTAGGAATCGAGGCATTGGCGAGGCGCTGATGAAAGCGGTTGAGGTTGAGGCGCGGAACCGTGCGCGAACGCTACTTCTTCTCGATACCGTTCAAGGTGGCCCGGCCGAGCGTCTTTATGGCCGCCTCGGCTGGCAGGCGATCGGCGTGGTGCCGAGACATTTTGTCGATCCGTGGGGTGAACTCAGATCGTCGGTCTATATGATGCGCTTCCTTGATTCCGAGATTTCGTGAGCAAAAACAGAATAGCGGTCGCCTCCTGCTGGGGCGCCCCCGCGAGGACGCGCGCCGCGACCGGGAGGGCCTCGGCTATCGCGCATGAGGGAAGGCGGCCAGGTGGGGCCGCACTCCATCTCACTTCGTCGCCTTGGTGCGCGCCGTCAGCTTGTTGCCGTCGGGATCCCGCAGATAGGCGACGAAGGCGCCGTTCGGGCACTCCGAGGGAGGGGCTCGATCGCCGTGCCGTGTCGCCCCTGCATGCGGCGTGTGGCTAGATGTCGCTCGCAGGGCCGTTGACCGGGCGGAAAGCCCGTATCACGCTGGACAGATGGGACAGAATACACTTTGGCCAGATCTGTTTGTGGCGGGGATCATATTCCTCTTTGTCCTTGATAATACTCTCTATGCGCGGAAGGCCCGGACTTGGGTCGAGACGCCTGCTGAAGTGCTACTATGCCGCTCTCGCGGGGAGGATCAGGTCTTGCTTCACCTCTCCTATGAATTTCGCGGAACGCAGCAAAAGATCGGTCTCAACACTTTTGGCGTCACTAACGATTTCGTCGTGGGGCGGAAAATCATTCTCCTGGTCAATCCGGAGAAGCCGGATCAATGCGTTGTAAGGCGTTGGCCTAGCGCTCATCCGCGATGATATCTGCGCTCGCAGTTGCCCTGCTTCACTTCGCCGCCTGCGTCCGCAGTGTCAGCTTGTTCCCGTCAGCATCGCGAAGAGCTAGACCAACAAGAATTCGGGAACACCACCGAACACCACTACTTCCTTGCAGAAATAACGAAGGCTCCTGATGTCAACACCTTGGGAAATAGGCCCGGTCCCAATCGCTCTGACAGTCGTTTCTGCTCCGGTCTATCTTTTCTGCCTGTTCACACGTCGAGATAGGCCGATAGCACTTGGAGCAAGTTCATTTCAGCTCGGCATTTTCACGACTGCCGCGATAGGGGCGAGATATTTCGACGGGTATTCCTACGTCGCATCGTTTGTTGCTGTACAATTGATCGCGTCCGTCCTGACCGTCGTCCTCTTCGTTCTCAGGAAGCGACAGACTTGGGCTCCGATTTGGTCTCCCGTTCGCCTCGACCCCAAAGACCTGGAAAGGCTGCGCGGCAGCGCCAGGGGCAGCCTTCTGGTGTTGGTTTTTTTGAATGTGATGAACTATTTCATCGGCCCGAAGCCGACCTGTTCTGACGGGTACGGCAGCTACAGCACGATGAAATGCGTCGACAGCCACGCGCTCTTCGGCTCCGAAAATTCGCTGTTTTTCGCGTTCTATCTCGGCGGCGCGCTGACAAGCATGTGTCTCACTCTTTCGGTTCTGGCATTGCTTCAGCTGGCTCGAAACGCATGGCTCACCCAAAAGAGATAGTGCGGGCGCGTATCGCGCCCCGCCAACCGTCACCTCACCGCCTTGGTGCGCGCCGTCAGCTTGTTGCCGTCGGGATCGCGGAGATAGGCGACGAAGGCGCCGTTCGGGCGTTCCGTGGGCGGGGTCTCGATTGCCGTGCCGCCATGCGCGGCACCGGCGGAATGCCAGGCGAGAACATGGGCCTCGCTTGCGGCACCCATGCCGATCGTTCCGCCATTGGCGGCGGTCGCCGGCTTGCCGTCGATCGGCGTGGTGATCATCAGCCGGCCGCCCTCATGGTCATAGATCAGCCTGCCTCGCGCATCCATCTCGCCGGGCTTGCCGCCCAGGGCCGTGAAGGTGGCGTCATAGAAGCGGCGCGACCGCTCCAGGTCGTTGCTGCCGATCATAACGTGGGTGAACATGTTTCATCTCCATAAGCGGGGCTATTCCGGGCTAGCCTAACCGCAGAGATGCGCAGCCGGAAAGCCAAATCAAGGTGGACCTTGCTTTCGCAGTTTCGCGGCACATGTCGCCGTTAGTAGGAAGCGGCATCACGGAGGATCACGCTTGCCGGTCTACGACGAAAAAACCGATGATGAAAAGGCGCGCTGGTATTCCAGCGGTGCACGGTTTTACGTGGAGGGACGGTCGCGTTATCCGGCTGCGCTGATAGCCGCAGCCGCAGCCGTCGCGGGGTGGCGGCCGGACAGCCGTATTCTGGAGATCGGCAGCGGCCCGGGCACCGCCACGCAGGATTTCGCCGCGCTCGGCGGCCGCTTTACCTGCGTCGAGCCGAATGCCGATTTCGTGGCGCTTGCGCGTGAAATCCTCGCCCCTTTTCCGGATGTCTCCTTCCAGACGAGCACGCTGGAGCAGGCCGATCTCCCGGTCCCGTTCGATATCGTTCTTGCCGCATCCTCCTTCCACTGGATCGATCAGCAAAGAGGCGTCCGGCGCATCGGCGAAGTGCTGGCGCCGGCTGGATTTGCCGTGCTGCTGTGGAACAAGGAGCCCCAGCCGGTGGCCGGGCAGGCGGAGGCGGTGGAGGAGGCCTTCCGGCGCTCCGGCTATAAGCAGCCGATTGCGAGACAATCGCGGGATGATGTCGCCGCGGTGTTCCGCGGGCTTGCCGGGCCCTTGCAGACAGAGGCTTTCGAAGAGAGGCTCTTTTGCCATGTCGAGCTTGGCGAAGACTACGGCATCGAGCGCTTCGTCGCCCTGCATCGCAGCCTCTCACCCTTCCTGGCGCTCGCCCCGGAACGGCAGGAACGTGTCGCCGAGGCGCTGACCGGAAACCTTCACGCGCTTCTCGGCCCGGTCATCCTCACGACCCGCATATCGGCCGCCCACATCTTCCAGAAGGCGGAGCGCTGAGGCAAACCGCAGTGCGCGCGAATTCGACCCGATAAAATACTTAAAATTGCAATCCCGGTCTAAGACCTGCGTTAAGCGATTTGTGGCTGAATGGGGCTCTGTGGAGGGTCGTCCGCATGCAGGCAAGGCGTTCAAGGGTCATCGTACTAAGCGTCTTGCTGGCAACCGTCGGCGCGCTCATCCCTCTCGCGGTCATGGGCTATGCCTCCTGGAAGCTGGCGATCAACAAGGAACTCCGGGTTCTCGACGCAGCCGGCAATGACGCGATAGCCCGCGCGCACTTCACCTTTGCCGATGCCCGCAAGGCGCTGGTCGATATGGAAGCCTCCGGCGCCGCCCGCTGCTCTCCCGCCCATCTCGCGCTGATGCGCACGCTGACGATCAATACGCCCTCCGTCGAGGAGATCGGTTATTTCGACAACGGCAAGCTCAAATGCACATCCTGGGGCCTGACCGAAGGCGATATCGGCAAGGCTCGCGTCGATTACGTCACCCCTGATGGGGTGGAAGTGACGCTTCGCATCCAGCCGGCCGTGACCCATGCAAAGCCGATGGTCGCCCTGCATCTGGGAAGCCACAATGTGCTGGTGACGCCGTCTCGCTTCGTCGATGTCGGCCTGCCGCCGGATGTCTCGCTCGCGCTCACGAATTCCACCGGGCTGTTGATCGATGGTAAGAACAGCCCCGATGTCGCCTTCGCGCGCCGCCACCTCGAACAAAAGGCCGATGGCATCGACGGCAGCGACATGTTCGCCACCGTTGCCGATGGCGGCCTTGCCGCCGTGGTCACCGAGCCCGTCACCAAGGTCTATTCGCGGCTGCGCGGCGAGCTGCTTCTGCTGCTCCCGGCCGGCCTGTTCATCGCCGCCTTCATCGTCGGCATCGTCGTCTACTTTTCGCGCCGCAGGCTCTCGCCGCGCGGCGAGCTCGAGATCGGCATCCACAAGCGCGAATTCCTCGTGCATTACCAGCCGATCGTCGAGCTTTCGACCGGGGTCTGCGTCGGCGCCGAGGCGCTGGTGCGTTGGAAATGGCCGAGCGGCACGATGGTGCGCCCGGACCTCTTCATCCCGCTCGCCGAGGAAACCGGCCTGATCACCGCGATCACCGATCAGGTCGTCGATGGCGTCATCAGCGATCTCGGGCGCACGCTGGAGCAGGACCGCTCGCTGCACGTCGCGATCAACATCTCCGCCGATGACATCAAGACCGGCCGCTTCCTCGACATGGTGTCGCTGAAACTCAAGAAGACCGGCATCCGCAACGAGCAGATCTGGTTCGAGGCCACCGAGCGGGGCTTCATCGATATCGATGCGGCCCGCATCAGCCTCGATCGCGCCAGGACAGCCGGGCATTCCGTCGCGATCGACGATTTCGGCACCGGCTATTCCAGCCTGCAATATCTCCAGGGGCTGCCGATGGACGCCTTGAAGATCGACAAGTCCTTTGTCGACACGATCGGCAAGGGCACCGCAACGAGCGCCGTCACCTCCCATATCATCGAGATGGCAAAGGAGCTTGGGCTGTTCACCGTCGCCGAGGGCGTGGAAACCGAGGAGCAGGCGAGCTACCTGCGCGAACACGGCGTGACCTTCGGACAGGGATGGCTGTTTTCGAAGCCGCTGACGGCGGCCGATTTCATCAAGTTTCACGCGGCATCAGTGGCACGATACGGCCGCGCCGCCGAGGTCATCCGCGTCGCCGCCTGAGTGCCCTGCAATTAGCTATCCGTCTCGTCCGCCTTCGAGGCGTTGAACAGGTTCTTCAGCGCGCTGGTCTTGGTCTTCTGCGCTTTGCTGAGCTTCAGGGCGCGGTTGGCGGCCTTGGCCTGTTCCAGCATCATCTCGATCTGGATCTGCTGGATCTCGGTCAGCCGCTCCCATTGCCGGTTCAGGAGGTGGTCGACCTTTTCGTGCAGGTGGCGGATTTCCAGTTCGGCCTTGAGGTTGACCTTGTAGTCGTTGAGCGCCCGCAGCCGGTCCTTCGATTCCTGGCGGCGCTGGCTCATCATGATGATCGGCGCCTGCAGCGCGGCGATGGTCGAGAGGATGAGGTTCAGCAGGATGAAGGGATAGGCGTCGAAGGCCCGCTGCTCGCCCATCAGGAAGTTGATGCCCATCCACACGGCGAGGAACAGGCAGAAGGAGATGATGAAGGTCCAGCTGCCGCCGAAGGTGGCGACGACATCGGCGACGCGGTCGCCGATCGAGCGGCGCTCCTCGTAATCCTCTTCGATGTTTTCGGCCAGCGTATCGTGGCTTCTGAGGCTTTCGACGACCTCGTCCTCGAGGTTGGACAGTTCGCCGCGCTCGTCGCGCAGCAGCTCGGCGATATACTGGCCGCGATAGTCGTCCACGACCTTGCGGTTGATATAGTCGTCCGAGCGCAGGCCCGGATGCTTCTGGCGCATGAAGTCGGCAAGGGCAGGGCGCAGGTCGTCGAAGTGGATGGCGTCCTTCTTCTTCAGCGCAGCACCCGTGATCGCATCGACGAGGCGCACCGACTTCGCCTTGGCCTGCGCCAGGCTGTCGCTGTAGTCCTTCATCTCGACGGTGGCGGCCTCGCCGTGCCCGGCATCGAAATCCACGATGCCGCCTGCGAATTCAAGGGGCTTTTCTTCTGCCATCCGACGATCCTCTGTGCCGTTTTTCTGCGCTCTAAACATCAAATCGAACAGGATTGTGACACTATCCGGCGATCCCTGCGAGGCCATTTGCCGCCCCTGCGGCGCTGCCGCATGACACCGGTGATAGCAGCTTCTTGGGGCCGCGATTAACGGCATCAAAAGCTTTTTGCCGTAAGGGAAAGTCATGACTACGAGTGGACTTCGAAACCTGCTTTCGCTGGCCCTTCTGCTTCTGATGATGCTGCTGCCCTTCGCCGCCGCATCGGCTGGCGAAGCGGAGCCATCAGGGATTCCAAGCTCCTGCTGGGCCCCCGCCAGCCTCTCGGAAGACATCGCCACTGTGGCCGGCGACGAGAAGCGATGGTCCTGCGATACCCGCGAATTCTCGATCGATGCCGAGCGTGTCTTGCTGCGCTTCGAGATCACCCCCGGCGAGCCGCTTCCCCGCTATTTCCTCTCGCGCCGCGCAGCGCTCGACGCCGTCCATCTCCTTGCGATCGACCGCGATGGCGCGATCCGTCAGGATACCATCCCCGCCGCCGCACTCCGGAGTTCCATGGCCGGCGGCTATTTCAAGGCGCATCTGCCTGAGGTCACGGCCGAAACCCGCCGGATCGTCGCCGCCATCGACCTGCCGAGCCACAAGATGACGCTGGAGCGCGCCTATCTCGCCCCGGTCGATGCCGCCGGCGATGTCAGCGACATGCGCTTCGCGCTGCTTCTGGCGGGGCTCGCCGGCATGCTGGTCATGCCGCTGATCTTCAACGCCGCCTTTTACCGGGCGCTGCGCGAAACCTTCGTTCTCTGGCACACGGCGCTCACCTTCTCGCTGCTGGCCACCATTCTGGTCACCTCCGGCCTGTCGGTCCTGCTCTTCGATCCGCCGGCGATGACGCTGAGCTGGATGACGACGGTGATCTTCGGCATGACGGTCGCCTCAGGCGCAATGTTCACCTACAGCTTCGTCGAACCCGGCCTCATGCATCCGCTGCTGAGGCGCGTGCTGCCCTGGTGCGCCGCCTGGGCGATCTTCCTGAGCGTCTTTCACGCGGCCTTCCCCTTCGTCGCCCGCCCCATCCAGTCGAGCGCCTATACGGCCGCCTTCGCCCCGGTCCTTGCCATCTTCATGCTGTCGATGATCGATGCCTGGCGCCGCGGAAGCCGCGCCGCGCGCTACCAGGCGATCGGCTACGCGCCGATGGTCGCGGTCGGCCTGATCCGGCTTGTAACCGGCCTCGTGCCCTGGCTGCACAGCACCGATGCGACGCTGCTCTTCTATGCCGGCTGCGTCTGCGAAGTCGTCTTCACCACGCTCGGCGTTGCCGAACGCTTCGTCACTATGAAGCGCGAGCGCGACCGCGCCCGCAACGAAGCCGAGCTGCTCGAACGCCTCTCCGAGACCGATGCGCTCACCGCCCTCCTGAACCGCCGCGCCATCGAGCGCCAGTTCGAAGAGCTGCGCGCCGAAGGCTTTTGCGCACTCGCCGTCATCGACATCGATCATTTCAAGGCGATCAACGACGTCAACGGCCACAGCACCGGCGACGAGGTGCTCAAAGCCGTGGCCCGCGCCCTCCAGCCCGGCCCGCACGCCCGCGCCTACCGCCTCGGCGGCGAGGAATTCGTCCTCCTGCTGCGCGGCGAGGATGCCGAAACGCAAGCCGAACTGCGCCGCCAGGCCATCCCCGCCATCGTCGCCCACACCGTCCCCGGCCTCGGCCGCCCGGTCACCGCCAGCATGGGCCTCACTGACCTCGCCGGCAGCGAGGACTTCGCGGCGATCTACGAGCGGGCGGACAAGCTGCTGTATGAAGCCAAGAGCGCCGGGCGGAATCGCACGCGTGGCGGGTGCGTGGGGGTGGCTGTGGGGGAGGGGTTTGCGGGGGACATGGCGAGGAGCGCGTGAGGGGGGCGTGGCATCTGGCTTCAGCGTCTTGGCCCGAATGGATCGACGATATCCAATTGACGCGATCCAACGAAACTGCCGTCCTCCGCCGTGGTTATTCGAAAATTTCCGGGCTGGAAGTATGCCCATAGATGTAGAAAAAGCCGTCTTTTCTGTTGAATGGAATATGCAAACGCTTCAATAGCTTGCGAAGCTCCTCCGAGCAATCACCCACGCCTGGCGCCGAGAGTTGTCCAAGCCGAACGCTGTGCCGTGGTGCTACTTTGAGCCATTCGACAAAAATTCCCATGGAAGCTTCAGGCGTCGTCGCCCAATCACCATAATAGGACGGGGATTCGGCGAATTTCTCGGGATCGGGAGTGTCTGAAAGGACGAGTTTGACCTGATAAGCTGGCGGGAACGGAAGCTCAGCGATCGCTGTGCACAGGGTCCGCCATTTGCTGTCGTTCATGTGAGACGACAGGCCACGCATTTCGATGGCGCGCAGCACCTTTTCGATCTCGCCCGCGTCCGGCAAGCCAATATAGAGCATTCTTGAACCTATCGACCTGACGTCCGGCTGAGGGAACATAACAAATCGGCTGGGGGTGGCAATGATCGCTCATGGGCGAACCGGTCGTCCGTCCACGTAGGCTGCCAACCCAGAGCGGGCTTTCTACAACCTTAAGAATTATGTACTAGAGTAAACTCAACCCTGGTCGCCGTACGTGGAATTCAGTTTGGGAGCGTCTCAGATGCAAGAGTCACTTGCCACGCTGGTTTTGATAGCGTCGCTTATAGCGTTTTGCATTTTTGTACTGACCGGCTATCGAGCTAGCTCGCGTGGAACGTACAACAAACGGGCCGTCGCGGCTTTCATTTTGCTCGTTCTCTTACTGGTCGGTATGAGAATGCTCGTTGAGTGTTTCTGGGCCCACAAGTGTTCTCTGCAAGGAGTTTGGCCAAATTCTTCCTCGATAGACAACGGCTGGGTCGAGTTTCTGGTGATCATCGTTGGTATCGGCATGATGATGGTCTACGCTTGGCTTGTTGCTGCTGGCTACGCGCTTCTCCCAATCCTAGCTGCGAGCTTAACCGGTGTGGTGGTAGGTCGCGTCATATGGTCACTTCGCCAGAGAAAGCCGCTGCCATGTGACAATGAGGGCAAGCCAATCTCGTCCTTGAATAAGCCCATCAAGAAGCCACGGTTTGGTAGAAAGAGCGAGTAGCTTTTTCAACATCTCATGCTGCCCAAGCCCGCTTGGCGCAAAGCAGCCACGTGCTTTGTCGGCCCGTCTTCGCCGGAGGTTGCGAGCCTCACCGCCACTTCGGCAGCTCACTCTACCGTCAGGTATCCGCTGCCGTTAAGGCTCGGCGCCGCTCGCTGATAGGTTCCGATTTTCGTATGTGATCGACCATGGCATTGTGTTCTTGCATAGGGGGCGCCGGATGAGGGGACGCAATATCGGAGAAGAACTTGTGGCTTTTCGCGCCAAGAGAAGAATTTTGGAGAAGGTGTATAACCTATCGGCCGCTGTAGTTTTGGCAGTTGTTCTATCGTTTCACATCCTCACCCATCTTCTAGGTGTGTATGACAAGCAGATTGAGACGTATTTTGTTATGGCATCTTTCATCGCTTGGTTGCTGTTCGGCTGGGGTCTTGATTTTAAGGCAAAAGCCCAGTCATGCCCTTATTGTGGGGAACCCGCGGGCATCAAGCTCGTCTGGCCTCGCAACTTTATCTGCAAACGCTGTTGGCATGATCTGAAGATGAAGTGAGTTGTCGGGAACGCGCTTCATCGCAGCCACCGGAACACGCGCCGCAGCCCCAAAATCAAACAGTTTTCCCCAATGCCATCAACAGCTTAAACCCATCCTTATCCAAGATTATCCAAATCACAGGATGTAGCGCCTGATGCCGCTGCAATTCGGAACGTACGCCAGGTTGTGGATTTTGTCCTCAGAGGGGTAACAACCTCGAAAGGAAGAGATCATGACAATGCGTTACACGCTCTGCATCCTGCCTTTCGTCGTCATCGCAAGCGGTTGCGTGGCGACGGATCAGAACAGGCACCGTGGGTGTGACGGCAATCGCTTCGTCACATCGGAACAGCATCGCAATCATCGCACTCAAGGTTGCCAGGCAGGCGGCTTCTTCAGCGATTCCAGAACGGACCAGGGAAGCGACAGGAAGGGCGGCCCGTCGCTTCGCACGGCTCCGGCGGCCGTTGCTCCACCGCCACCACCGCCCCCGCCGCCGCTCGACGTTTCCGTTCTGTGATCAACCGGACCGGTAAGCCAGAGGCCTTCCGATGCCTCTGGCCGCCGGTCGCCCGGGGGCGGTGGCTCAGGCGGAAGGCATCTGCCGCTAAGGCCTCAAAGCGAGACGCAGTCGCGGCAGACGTTTAGGACGCCCGTCAACGCCAGCACGACGCCGGCCACCATGCCCAAGCTTATGATGACGATCATCGGCCAAGCGATCACCAGCTTTTGCCTCGGTGTTACGACATATCGTTCATCGTCGATTTCAGACATATAGATCTTCGGACCGAAATCGATGCTGAAATCGAAGTCGTTTCTCATGTAGAAGATGATCGACCGGATAAACCAGTACCAAGACCAACCGCTGAAGCTGCTCAAGAAGATCAACGCTATCCAAAGCAATGGCCGCCCGTCGCCGCTGTGATCCAATACTTATACCCCACAATGCGTCTTCTCGATTAGGGTTTGTCCCGCGCTATCTGGCAATAGCGCGGAGTGACGCATCATAGACCGGCGGGGAAGCCAGCCTCAAAGCCTACCACGGCAACACCCCATTATGGTTGAAATACCCCGCCGTCGGCCCGTCCTCGCCGAGGATGGCGAGCTTGACCGCCACTTCGGCGGCCTGTTCCACCGTGCGGTAGCCGCTATTGCCGTTCATCTCGGTCGCGGTATAGCCGGGGTCGGCGGCGTTGACCTTGATGCCGAAGGGTTCGGCGGCCTTGGCGATCGAGACGGTGGCGGCGTTCAGCGCCGATTTCGAGCTGTTATAGCCGAGCGCGTTGACGGCGTAGAATTCGTTGCCGGGATCCAGCAGTGATTGAATGGAGCCGAGCTCGCTGCTCATCATCACGATCCGCCCGGCCTTCGAGGCCTTGAGGAGCGGCATGAAGGCCTGAGTCACGCGGATCGGGCCGAAGACATTGACCTCGTAGACCTTCTTGGTGGTCTCGATCGGCTCTTCCAGCGGCGAGATGCCGAAGCCCTCGGCAATCCCGGCATTGTTGACGAGTACGTCGAGCGCGCCGGTCTCTTTGGCCAGCGTCTCGGCGGCGGAGGCGGCGCTTCTGTCGTCGGTGACGTCGAGCTCCAGCCAGTGGGCGTCGAGGCCCTGCGCCCTGAGCTTGGCGGCGGCCGCTTCGCCGCGGTCCCGGTCGCGGGCGCCGAGAAAGACGCGGTATCCTTCCGCCGCCAGCCGCCGGGCGATTTCGAAACCGATGCCCTTGTTGGCGCCGGTTACCACTGCAGTCTTCGTATGTGTCATGTTCGCACTCCGTTTGTGGAGCAACAGAGATCGTGTCGATCGCACCTCCTGCGTGAGCCCTAAAGTCCCGGCTTCTTGCCTATTCCTCCTGACGTGTGATGCGCGCCCGCTGCGCGCCTTGTCTTGCGTCCGGCCGCCATGTCACCATATGTCCATGATGGATGTGATGGACGAATTGCGCGATCGTGCGCTGAAACACGCAGACGGCCGCCTGACGCAGACGCCGGTGCCGCGGGTGACGATCACCCGGGATTCGGCGCGTACGCCGATGATTGCAGGCATCTACGAGCCGATGCTCTGCCTCGTGCTGCAGGGCTCGAAATGCGCCATCATCGGCGACAGGGCGCTGCATTACGACCGCGCCAGCTATTTCGTCGCCAGCATCGAGGTGCCCGGCGCCTGCCAGATCGTCGAGGCCGCACCCGATCATCCCTATCTGGCGCTGGCGCTGACGCTGGATATCGCCGTGGTCAGCGACATCATCCTGACGATGCCCGATCTGCCGCCGCCTGCCGATGGCCCGGGCTTCGGCATCAGCCCGGTGACGCCGGAGCTTGCCGATGCCTGGCTGCGGCTGGTGAAACTGTTTGACAAGCCGGCCGACATTCCAGTCATGGCGCCGATGCTGGAGCGCGAGATCATCTACCGGCTCTTGCAGGGGCCGCATGGCCCGGCGCTGCGCCAGCTCGTCGTCAGCGACAGCCGGCTCTGCCAGATCCGCCGTGCCATCGGCCATATCCGCGAGAATTTCGACAAGACAATCACCGTCGAAATGCTCGCCTGCATCGCCGGCATGAGCCCGTCGGTCTTCCACAAGCACTTCAAGGACGTGACGGCAATGAGCCCGATCCAGTACCAGAAGAAGCTGAGGCTCCACGAAGCCCGCCGCCGCCTGCTCGCCGATCCCGGCGATACGGCCCGCGTGGCATTCTCGGTGGGCTACGAAAGCGCCACCCAGTTCAGCCGCGAATACACCCGCCAGTTCGGCCAGTCACCGGCCCGCGACGCGGGGCGGCTGAGGGGGCGCCGGCAGGAAGCGAGCGAACTGCTCGAAGGCTGACGCTTCAAGCAGCAGCCCGCACGCGTGCCTCTTCCCTGATCCTGTTGACCATCGAGCGCAGGCCGTTGGAGCGTTGCGCCGAAAGGTTTTCGACCAGGCCGATCTTCGAGAAGGTTTCGAAGGCGTCGAGCGATGCGATTTCCGAGGCGGTCTTGCCGGAATAGGTGGCGAGCACGATGGCGACGAGGCCGCGCACGATATGGGCGTCGGAATCGCCTTCGAAGGTCATCACCGGATTGTCGGCATTGCCGTCCGTGTGGGTCACCAGCCACACCTGGCTGGCGCAGCCCATCACCTTGTTCTCCGAGGTCTTCTTGTCGTCCGCAAGGTCAGGCAGCGCCTTTCCGAGTTCGATCACATAGCGGTAGCGGTCTTCCCAGTCGTCGAGGAAGGAGAAGTCGTCGATGATTTCGTTGAGCGATGCCATGGGAGCGCGGGCCTTTCCGTGATGCCCTGCATATAGGTGAAGTGGCCGCCGTTTTGAACCATTAAAAAGAAAACGCCGTGAAGGATGGGCATCCTCACGGCGTACAGCAAACTGCTGAAATAAACAGGGCAGGCACGTCAGGCACGGGGTACCTCCGCATCATGCGGACCACCGGTGCAAGCTTTGGGGCGGGAGGCCTCCCGCGAAAATTCAGGAGACCGGGCGCGGCTTCGGCGTCGGGATGACGGACGGAACGGTTCCGGTGACGACGGTGTCGGAGGCGCTCGCATCATCGACCGGCGGGCGGTAAGGCATCGGCTGGTTCAGCGCGGCGGTCTTCTCTTCCTTTGCGGAAGGAGTGGGCGCTGCAACCGAGCTGAGGTTGGCGAGCGGTGCGGCGACGGCGCCTGCGGCGATCTTGGCGGACGGCTTGTCCTTCTCGTCGCCGGAAAGCTGGCTGTCGATCAGCTGGTAGGCGACGCGGGCGCCTTCGCGGGCCCGGTAGCCGAGCGCAGTCAGCGTTTCGCCGCCCTTGCTGCAGACTTCCGGCTTCTCGCCGCACATGCCGGTTATATAGTCATAGGCGCCGCTGACGGCGGTGAAGGCGTCGGAAAATTGAACCTGGGGGTCGTTGGCGAGGCGCGTCGAGCTTTCCGAGCTGAAAAGCGGCAGCAGCACCAGCACAAGTCCGAACCAGAAGCTTCCTTTGATCAGTAGTCTCATTGTCGTTGCCCATCCTGTTTTCCCGTCCGGTCTTGTTGCCGAATCAGGGTCCGTTTCCGGTGTGCTTTCACCCTAGCGCGGAAGTGCGAATGCCACTTTTCGAAACTCCGCGGCATTTGCGGCAAATTTAATTCGAATTTTAAATAAAGGCCGTTGGACCGTATTTCAGTCAAATTGTAGCCATCGGCGTTAAGCATGGCGGGACCTGCCGCCTGTAATTGCAGGGAATCTCAATGGGGGGCTCGCCGCAAAAGTTAACGCGAAGCTGAAATGCGAGCGAAATCCATCGCTTACCCCCTATTAACCACAAAAAACAAAGGAGCTTCCGGATGGTCCAAAATGGGACTTTTGCCGCCTTCCGGCTGTGGAGGCGGCCTTTGCCTTATCCTTTCTTTAAGCGGCCAGGGCCTATTGTCCGGTCTTGTTAAAGAGCCTTTTCGGGCGGGTATTGCGTGCGAGTATTGAGTGACATCGGCAACCGGGCAGCAGCCCTCGTGGACCGGGCGGCGGCCAGCTGGCTTTCCCGCACGGGAAGCGGCGAGGCCGTGGCCGAACGCGAACTTGCCATCCTGCGCCGCCTCGCTCTCCTGTCTTCGGGTGCGCTGATTGCGGCGCCCGCCGGTCTCTCCTTTATAACCAGCCCCGCTGTGGCGCTGCCTGCCGGTGTCGCCACCGTCTGCGCCGCCTTCCTGTTCTCGGCCGTCGGCAGCATCGCGCTGTCGCGCCAGACGCAGGCGACGGTTTCGGTTGCCTCGCAGCCGGCCGAAGACTTCTTTCTGGAAAACAGCGCCGGCCTCGTTCTCTTCCTCGATGCGCAGGGCAACGTCACCGCGTCCGGCGGCCGCGATATAAGCGACTATCTCGCCTGGATGCGCGAGCCCAAGGGCCGCGGCTTCATCGAGCAGGTGCATGTCTCCGACCGCATCCTCTTCCTGCAGGCGCTCGACCAGCTGCGCCAGGGCGATGAATCCGTTAGCGTCGATCTCAGGCTCGACCGTCCCGGCGTCTCGCGGGATCTGCGCCAGTTCGCCTATCTGCGCATGGATATGACTGCGCGCCGCGATGGCGAGGGTCAGCTTGCCGCCGTCGTCGCCCAGCTGCGCGATGTCTCGGTCGAGCAGCAGCTGCGCCTCGATGCGCAGAGCCGCGCCGCCGATGCCGAATCGGCCAACGATGCCAAGTCCCGCTTCCTTGCCGCCGTCAGCCACGAGCTGCGTACGCCGCTGAACGCCATCCTCGGCTTCTCGGATATCCTGCTCGGCGAGTATTTCGGCAAGTTCGAGAACGAGCGCCAGCGCGAATATGTCGGCCTGGTGCGTGATTCCGGCGCCCATCTGCTGTCGGTCGTCAACACCATGCTCGACATGAGCAAGATCGAGGCCGGGCGCTACGAGCTGATGCTCGAGCCCTTCGATATCGGCGCCTCGATCCGCTCCTGCGAGGCGATGCTGGCACTGCAGGCGAAGAGCAAGGGCGTGACGCTGACGAGCCGCATCCAGCGCGATCTCGACGAGGTCGTTGCCGATCAGCGCGCCATCCAGCAGATCCTCATCAATCTCGTCGGCAATGCCGTCAAGTTCACGGAACAGGGCGGGGCGGTCACCGTCGATGCGTCGATGCGCGGCGGCATCCTGCAGCTCAGCGTCAGCGATACCGGCATCGGCATTCCGACGGACAAGCTCGCCATGCTCGGCCAGCCATTCATGCAGATCCAGAACGATTATACCCGCCAATATGAAGGCACGGGCCTCGGCCTGTCGCTGGTCAAGGGGCTGGTGGCGCTGCATGGCGGCCACTTTGCGCTGGCCAGTGCACCGGGCGAGGGCACCATTATCACCATATCGATCGCGGCGGATGGTTCCGGCGCCTCTGCCGCGGATGCGGCACGGGAGACGGCCGTCGAGTTTCCGCCGCGCCTGAAGACTGCGGCAGCACCGGCTGCCGGTTTGGAAGAGGGGCTGTTCGATGGCCGCGCGCAAGCGAAAATCGCCTAAGGGGAAGAGGGGCCGGCAGCAGCCGGGTCTGCTTCTCACGGGGGCAGCCGCCTTGGGCGGCGTAGGCATGACGGGCGCTTCGATGCTCGGCGGCGTCGTTGCGCGCAATCCATCGGTCGCGGGCGGCACCGTCGCCTTCGTCGTTATCTTCTCCTTCGTTGCCGCCAATGCGCTCTGGTATCAGCCGGGCAACCACCCGCATCCCTTCTTCCGCACCCGCGATCTGACCTCGCCCTTCTCGATCGGCCGTCCGTCGATAGAGGAGCCGCATCCGGGCGACGTCACCACCTTCAAGATCGAGCGCCCCGGCGAAGAGGGCGATGCCTCGACCACCAACGCCACGCCGCCCGCCAATGCGGTAAGCGGGCAGCAGCCGAATCAGCTGGTCATGGATATCCAGAAGGAGCTGATCCGTCGCGGCCTCTATAACGGCACCGCAGACGGCGTCATCGGCCCGCGCACCAGCGCCGCCATCCTGTTCTTCGAGGAAACCGTCGGCATGCCGCAGAGCGGCGACGCCACGCCGGATGTGCTGGCCGCTCTGAAGACCGATTCAGTCGGCCCCTCGACCATCCCCGCCGAAAAGCCGCGCGAGGACGTCACCTCCCAGGCCTCGGCGGAAGACCCGGTCGCTGCCGCAATCCGCAGCGCCGAAAAGCAGGTGAAGACCGCACCCGCCGCCCCCAAGCAGGTCACCTCGGGCGAGCTCACCAGCGTCGACCTGGTCCTGAAGATCCAGAAGGGCCTCGCCAACATGGCATACGCCAATGTCGGCGTCGACGGCGTCGCCGGCGAACAGACCCGCGCCGCCATCCGCCACTTCCAGAAGCACTATAATCTGCCCGAGAATGGCGAGCCGAACGAGGCGGTGCTGAGGAAGCTCAAGGAAATCGGCGCGATTTAGCGCTGAGTCGGAATTCACTCGAAAATTGCATGAACGGCTGCATGGCACGCCTTTGGCGGTGTTCGTGCTCGCGTTTTGGTACATATGCGTTCCGCAAATAATGACAGATTGTCGCAGATGACTTGCGCGGGCAGGCGGCGGCAATACTTCGCAAATGGATGATATGACTGTCTAAAGCGCTGTAAACGCGGGAAAAGCTGAGAAAGCTTTGCAATCAGCCGTTTCAGAACGCGCCCTCTATTAGGGATCCGTGTATTACGCTCACAAAAATATGATATAAGTACTGGGTGAGCTTGGTGCTATTCATCCAAGTGCGACCGGGGGGCCAGTGAGGAGCATAACACTGTGACCTATATGTCACTTTCCCGCACCTGAAAGACGCCACGCGGATGGTTTCTTTCTCTCGTCGCCACGCAGCGGGCCATCAGCCGAGTTCCTCGAACGGAACGAAGCCATTGCCCGCCAGGATCAATCAAATGTTGCGTGAACCTTCTTACGGTGGCCTGGCCGAGCAGGATGGCGCTGAGCGCGCCATGTACCGCTCGATCGCTTCGTTGACCGATCTCAATAATCCCCGGCTCTACAAGGCCCTGCACGATCATTTTGCGGCGGTCTATCCGGTATCTGCCAAAACAGGCGCATCCGAGTTTCATCTCGGCGGCGGCCAGACGTTCCGCCTGCACCGCGGGCTGAACGACTTGAGCTTCGAGATCACCTACTCGGATATTTCGCGTTTTGCGGCGGTCACCCGTTCGCTCAACTCGCGGACGAAGAAATATGCGAAGGACGGTCTGCAGTGGAGCACGTCGCGCGTCGCATCACCCCGTCAGCTGCTGGCACTCCCTCGGCCGCTCGACGAGCCGCGGGCGCCGGAAGACGTGCTGATGTCGATCTTCCATCTCGATCTCAACGATTCGGCCGAGACCGAGCGTCGAATCACGACCTGCATTGCAGCGCTCTATCCGTCCGGCCCGCGGCTCGGTGGCGGCCAGCAGAGCAATGATGCACAGGCGACGATGTCGAACCTCGCCGACTGGCTCTCCTTCCAGGACGTCCGCCAGATCCTCCAGGTGGACGATGCCGGCCATGCGGCGACCATGCTGATCTCGATGATGTTCGGCGGCTTCGCATCGCGCATGAGCGCCGGTGAAGGCCTGCCGGATCGCGCTTCTCTCATTGGATATATGAAGAGCTGCATCCAGCTCTTCGTGCGCGGCTGCCGCCGCCACGATGCCTGATATGCCGGATCCGGCCGCCATCGTGCGGCCGGCTCGCTGCCATCATCCGGCCCGCATTGCGATACGCCGGAATTCCTACTCCACTCCGTAAAGCCGTGCCGCTAGCGCTTTGCTTTCCTTAATTATTTCTTAACGTGCTCGCGAGGTTATACACAGAAGAGCCGCCCCGGATGGCCACAATGTGGTAAAAATACAACGAGAAAAACTTCCGGGATAATTTTGGTACGAATACGTTTATTAAATAATTGACGACTCCGGGGCCTCCTGTTCATATCCAGCCCGTGACCGAAGCAAATGTTCGGAAACGCATGGCGGACTGAAATTTCAGGGGACCGCATCCATCGCGCTAAGCAAAGAGCCAACCTTGGGGTTGGCCTCTGGAACGGAGACAGAAAATGAACATCAAGAGCCTCCTTCTCGGCTCCGCTGCTGCCCTCGCAGTAGTATCCGGTGCACAGGCTGCCGACGCTATCGTCGCCGCCGAACCGGAAGCAGTAGAATACGTCAAGGTTTGCGACGCCTACGGCACTGGCTACTTCTACATCCCGGGCACGGAAACCTGCCTCAAGATCGGCGGCTACCTCCGCTTCGATGTCGGCTTCGGCGCTGGCGATCCTTACGACGGCAACAATCAGGACGACTGGGCTGCCCACACCCGTTCGCACGTAACCTTCACCGCTAAGAGCGACACCGAATACGGCACGCTGACCAGCGGTATCGTTCTCGAAACCAACTACCGCGGCACCAGCACCGGCGGCAGCGATGCAGTCAGCCCGACGGTTGGCAACTCCACGACCCTCGGCGGCGCTGGCAACGGCACGGCAATCGACGAAGCGTTCATCAGCATTGCTGGTGTAACGGTTGGTAAGTTCGCTAACTGGTGGGATAACGACTTCTCCGGCGAGACGGACGTCCTCGCTACCCTCCATGGCACGACCAAGCCGAACGCAATCCGTTATCAGTATGACGGCGGCAGCTTCTACGCTGGTATCGCAGCTGAAGAACTGGTTCAGACCGACGCTCCTCCGTCCGGTAACGGCGGCAGCGACGCTGGTATCGACGGTGCAGTTGGCGGCAAGTTCGACGCCTTCACCTGGGAAGTTCTCGGTTCTTACGACACGCAGGCCCAGGAAGGCGCAGTTCGCGTCAAGCTCGGCGCCGACGTTGGTCCGGGCACGTTTGAAATCGCTGGCATCTACTCCAGCGGCTACAACAACTACTACGACGCTGGTAAGTGGTCTGTTGCTGCTCAGTACGCCCTCAAGGCAACTGACAAGCTGACCATCACCCCCGGCGCTCAGTACATCGACGACATCCAGACGGGTGGCGCTCTCGGCGACAGCTTCGACGGTGGCCATGAATGGCGCGCTGGTCTGACGCTCAACTACAAGATCGTTGAGAACCTCTCGACCGAGCTGACGGCAACCTACGTCAACGACAAGTTCGACGACGGCCGTCCGGATGCAAGCTACACGGAAGGCTTCTTCCGTCTGCAGCGTGACTTCTAATCATACGCTGACAACCGATTAGATTGACCTCCAAATCGGTTTCGAAAGGAGAGCCCGGGTTCCCAACCGGGCTCTTCTTGTTTTTACTGGATGAGTTGCCGTTGAGGGCAGGGGCCGCAGCGGCTGCCTTAAGGCAGCAGCCCGTTGGCGAAGATCTTCAGGCTGGAGCGCAGATAGGCCTTGGTGCGCTTGGCGCGCACGTCGAGATCGGCGCCCGTCCGGTCGATGCTGAGGCTGCCGAAGACGATGCCGATCAGCATCGTGGCCGCCGCATCCGCATCAATGGCGATGATCTTGCCGCTTTCGCTCAGCGTCCGCAGCCAGCTTGCAAGCTCGGCGCGCGCCGCATCGAAATCCTGCCGCAGCTGCGGCACATATTCGGTCGCTTCCCAGGCAACTTCGATCAGGAAATACTGGCGCATGTTGGCCGGGCTCGGCGCATCGTCGGCGTCGACATAGAAGACCTGACCGAGGAGCACATCGAGAGCGGCGTCGGCCTCAGGGAAGTGGAAGATCGAACCGCTGCGCGCCTTGATCGCCGCAGACAGCAGGTCGCCCTTGGCCTCGTAGAAATCATAGAAGGTGCGCTTCGAGATACCGCAGCGGGCGGCGATGATATCGACCGTCGTATTGGCATAGCCGAGTTCGATAAAGACGTCGGTACCGGACTCGATGATATCAGCCTGGCGCTGATCCAGGTCTATGCTCTTCGGGCGTCCGCGCGGGCGCTTCGGTTTTTCTTCGGTGTTCGAGCTCACAATTCCCCTGCGCGCACATCTGTTATTTTTATCCCTGCGGCACTGATACATGAAGAGGCCCGGCGGGTACAGCGCCTCAATGTCGCGAACATGTTACAGCCTCACGACATGCTGGCGGAAAAATATCGCAGGCCTGAATGTCTGATACCGCCGCCTACAACCTAAGTCTAAGCCCCCGTAATTTTTGCAACTTGTTAACCATAATGCCTGACGCTCCGCTAATGTACCGGGGGAGCTTTGTCATGCAGGCAATGAGGGCGGTCGATGTATCTGAAGAGGGGAATGCGCAGCCGGAGGACCCGGCGTTGCGGCATATCCTGTCGAAGCTGGCCGAGGAGGCGTCGACGCTCGGCATAGACCTTGTCGATATCGCCGGTGCCATCCAGGACATGGCGGCGATGTCCGCCCGCCATGCCAATGCCTTCGACGACGTGACGCGCACGGCGCTCTCGATTGCCGAAACCAACCGGGCGGTTGCCGTGTCGCTGCGCGAGACCGACCAGACCGCCGCCGATGCCCGCCACATGCTGAAGGAATCGGCCGGGCGGCTCTCGGGGTCGGTCGAGGAGATCGGCCATATGCTGCGCTCCTCCGAGGAGATCAGCGCCGAGATCAGCACGTTTGCCCGCTCGCTCTCCGATGTCGACACCGTCGCCGGCGAGATCGGCACCATCGCCCGCCAGACCAACCTGCTTGCCCTAAATGCCGCGATCGAGGCGGCGCGGGCCGGTGAGGCAGGCAAGGGCTTTGCCGTCGTCGCCTCCGAGATCCGGGCCCTCTCGCTGCAGACCTCCAAGGCGACCGGCCTGATCCAGGAAACGCTCGATCAGCTGCGCGCCAAGATCGGCAGGCTCTCGGCCGCCGGCAGCGGCGCGCGCGATAGTGCCGCCAGCGTCAAGGAGAAGTCGCAGGCCATGCACGGCGCCTTCCACAGCATGGAGCAGGTGATCACCCAGATCCTCGACAGCTCCTCGGTCATGGCCAACACCACCGAAGCGGTCGATCGCCAATGCGCCGGCTTCGTCGCCGCGCTCGGCGAAATGTCGGCCGAGGTGCTGGAATCGAACGGCAAGCTGCAGCACGCCGCCAAGCGCGTCGATAGCGTCGTCGGCCTGTCGGAAAAGCTGGTGCAGCTGACGGCGAGCGCCGGTGTCGAAACCGCCGACAGCCGCTGGATCGCCCGCGCCCAATCGGTCGCCGCCGACATCTCCACTGCCTTCGAGCGGGCGCTGTCATCCGGCCAGATCCGCCTGGAAGCGCTCTTCGATCGAAACTATCGGCCGATCCCCGGCACCGATCCGGTGCAGTTGATGGCAGGGTTTACCGAACTTACAGACCGTCTTCTGCCGCCGATCCAGGAGCCGGTCGCCACATCCGACGAGCGCATCGCCTTCCGCGCCGCGATCGACGAGAATGGCTATCTGCCGACCCATAACCGCAAGTTCTCCGAGCCGCAGCGCCCCGGCGACACCGCCTGGAACACCGCCAACTGCCGCAACCGCCGCATCTTCAACGATCGCGTCGGCCTCTCGGCAGGCAGAAGCACCGCACCCTTCCTGGTGCAGACCTACGGCGCGACATGGGCGGCGGCAATTTCGTGATGATGAAGGACATCTCCGCCCCGATCACCGTCCGCGGACGGCATTGGGGCGGGTTGCGGCTGGCGGTCAAGGTCTAGCGTAACCGCCGCCATTCATCCTATAC
Organism: Rhizobium sp. BG4; assembly: GCF_016864575.1. NCBI lineage: Bacteria > Pseudomonadati > Pseudomonadota > Alphaproteobacteria > Hyphomicrobiales > Rhizobiaceae > Rhizobium > Rhizobium sp. BG4. The sequence goes on along the minus strand of NZ_CP044125.1, from coordinate 770,877 downwards.
GTCACGCATGAGACTTCGCACCGACATCTTCGTTTCCGCCCTGCTGCGCCGGGTCTTCGCCATGGGCGATTTCGCCGCCGTGGAGAAGAAGGGCGCGGAAGAGGCGGGCGCGGTCTTCATCCGCCAGCATTTCCGCGACGGGCTGGAGACGCTGTACGGCCCAGCGCCGCAGAGCTTCTTCGATGAGGAGGAGAGTGCCGGACGGCTGTTCGAGATCCGCCTCGACCGGCAGGAGCCGGATGCCGTGCGCGAATTGCTGGAGCGCGAGCGCAGGTTCGATCCCGATCTGTGGATCGTCGAGCTCGAAACGGCAGATGCGGCATCGCTGCTGCCGCTGGCGGTAGAAAAGAAGAACCCGCTCTGAAAGAGATCAGCGGCGGCCGACGGTCTTCAGGTCGCGGGCCGGCGGTATCAGGCGTGCTGTGCGGGAGATCGTGCCGGCGGCGGCAGGCGCGGCGGGGTTTTCGCCTTCTTCCGGCTTGTAGGTATAGCTGTCGGCGCGCCGCCAGGCTTCCACCCGCTCATGGCATTCTTCCGGATCGAGCGCATCGAGCACCATCCAGGCGCGGGTCACGCTGTGCTGCGGTTCGGCGAGATGCGGATAGAGCTTCTCCAAGACGAAGACGGCATCGAGAAAGCCCATGCCGAGGCTGACGAGCGTGGTGGCCAGCTGCTGGCCGGAGAGATCGAGCATGATGCGCTCGGCCAGCCAGCGGCTGGCGGACAGTGCATCGGCAAGCGTGCTGGCAAAGTGGCTCGCCTCGCGCGAGCGGGCAAAGCGCACCAGCAGCGCTTCCTGGATGTCGGAGATCGTCCTCAGGCCCAGCCGGTCGTCGTCATCGCGGCCGAGATGGTTGGCGAGACCGCGGATCTTCTGGCGCATCGCCTCTTCATTGGCGAGGCGCTCGGCAAAGTCAGGATCGACGGCCGGCGGTTCGGTTGCGACGGGCGCAAAGACCGGCGCCGGTGCTGCGGCCAGCTGTTCCTCGATGGCGGGAAGCGTCAGGTCGGCGGGCGAGGGGCGGGCGGTCGCCTGGCGCAGCGCCACCAGCGCATCGATCACTTTCGGCGAAAGATTGTCGCGGCTGACGATGGCGCGGATATGGGCGGTGCCCTGCGTGCGGGCGATCATGATCAGCGTATCGTCACTGACCGCCTGCGAGGCCGTCAGAAACGGTGCGGCAACGGCGATCGGCAGGTTGCCGATGAAGAGAGCCACGGCCTGCGGAATGACCGGGCATTGCGAGAGGGCGGCGACGGCCTGGCGGCGGGCTTCGTCGGAAGAGGCTTGGAACAGCGGGGTAAAGAGCTCGGCGAACTGGCGCAGCTCGGATCGCGTCGGATGCGCCAATCCCTCGAAGCTGCTCACGGTTGCCATCAACACCACGTCCTTCTTGCGGCTGGCCATAGGCCCTTCTAGGTCTCTAAACCGGTCACGCACAAAGAATACCCCGGAAACGCCGATACTGAGGGATCGAATGTGCCGGCTGGACGGAGGCCGGGCTCAGACGAATATGAACAAATCCTACACCGGCAGGGTTAATGCTTGCTGAAGATTTTAATCAAATGCGCAGCAATGGCACACGCAGAACGTGTTCAGCTGTGGATGGCGCACAAAAAGAAAGCGCCCCGCAGATACGAGGCGCCACCGTCTTTCCGGATCGCTCCGGCCTGGAGATGAATGTCAGAGTCCCTTGTGGGCACGCAGAGCCAAAAGCAGCTTTTCGCCGTCGTTATGGCCGGCCTGATAGAGGTCGAGCGCAGCCGAAGCTGCAAACTGGGCCTCGGGGCTTTTGATATCCAGACGCTTTTCCGAGCACCACGCATCGAGCGCGCCGCGCAGCACATCCAGGTCTTCAGGAGAGAATGTCGGGTTCATGAATAAAGACATTTTCTGCCCTCCGTATCTACGGCAAGAGCATGGGTTGTCTCTCAAGCGGTCATCGCCATAAAACTTTTGACCGATGCGCCGACCATACGCCTATTCACCTGAACTGCAATTGATATTTCGGTGACGCAAATCGGCAACACATCCTTATGACGTAAAGGTGATCGGCTGTACTTGGTCAAGCCTATGAATTCATAAGTTTTTCCTAATTAAATCTGACTTATTGCCGATTGAAACTAAAAGCCAGCTCGCAGCGTTTATTGAACAGCCCTACAACAGGGCTGAAATATTAGGAGACTGTTAACTATCGTATGTCTCAATTCGGACAGGAACGGCGCGGTTCGATGCTTCGGCCGTAAAGATTCCACATCACGGTATTCAAACAGGTGCCGTGAGAAAGGCGCGAATGACCTCGGTTCCGGTTTCCGGCATTGCAGGACGCGCTGGCCCGCACAGGCGGGCAGGGTGAAATCCGCTTTGCTTCATCCGTCTCGGGCAGTGCATGGAGACGAGAATGGCCACTATAGTCGCATTGGCTGACAGGCGCTCGCAACAGCCGCGCCGAAAAGACCGGGAGCCCGTCGAGGCTCAGATATTGCTGTTCACCGGCGTTCGCTATGAGCGTCTCGTGGAGAGCCCGAAGCGTCGCGCCCCGTCGCGCGCATCGCGTGTAAAGACCAAGTAGGCGTCAGTTGTCCGAACCGTAGGTCTCGCAGCCTGCCTCGGTGAGAAAATTCTTGGCTGCGTCATCGAAGCTCGCCTGCGGCGCAAGAGTGCGCAGCACCGCATAGCCCTCATTATGCGTCATCTCCACCAGGATGGTCTGCTGCAGATCCTGCGGCAGCGACTTGCGCAGCTCCGTCAGCTTGATCGGGCTTGCCGCCAGCACATCGAGCGCGCCCCCCACAGACGTCCTGTCATTCATGCTGAACACCTCGTTCGAGGCGCCGTCATAAACGGCGATCGACCAGAAGGGCACGCTGCCCTTGGCGGTGAAGCGCACAGGGCCATCCTCGAGATCGAAGGAGCAGACGGCGGTGCGCACGAAGGGATCGCTGTTGGAAAGCCCGGCATCGTCGTAGTTCGACGACAGCAGATAGAAATTGTTCGGATCGCCCTCGGCGATCACCCGCGTCTCGGCATCCTTGCCGGTGAAATGCGGCAGCGCCAGAATGATGATCAGGTGCAGCAGGGCGGCGCCGAACAGGCCGGTGATGATGGCAAAGACGATCCTAAGCATTGCCGCACCCGGTCTTCTCGAGCTTCGGCATGGAAAGATCGATAACCCCGGAACTGCCCGCCGTCGGCGTATCGAACAGCGTCAGCACCAGCCGGAACGTGCCGGCGGCCGGCAGCGCCAGCCAGTTGCCCGGCCGGGCATTGGCCGAGACGTCGATCACGAAGCTGCTGTCGGGCTGGCGCAGCACAGTCCAGGAATTCAGCGCGCCCGGCAGACCGGGACGCACGGAAGCCGGATTGCCGCCATTGTCGGATGTATAGAGCGTCCACAACCGCGCCGCCGGCGTTTGCCCGCTGATCCTATAGCTGCAGCCCGCATTGAGCCGCTCCCCGCCATCGTCGACGCTCGCCGTAAAGGTTAGTCCCTCGGCACTGCCGTAAAGCAGCTTGCCCGCCCGCGCCCGGTGCGATTTCGCATAAGGATCGGCATCGGCCGTCTGCAGCTCCGGAAACGCCTCCCAGGCGCCGAGCTTGATGGCCCCGAAACCCTGCGTCACATCCAGCGCATACCGCGAAACCATGATCCCGCCGCCGAAAGCGACGATCAGCGTGATCGCGATAAATAGCGGAAATCGAAACACTGGATGCCCTTGAGATCAAATCAGGTGAAAGGGTTAGCACTGATTCTGGCGGGGTGGAATGGTGAGCAACGTTTTCGCGGTGGAGGTTGACGCGGGAGTCTCTCGCCGCGCAGACGCACGCCGGGTGGATTCCTGTGACAAGCACAGGAATGAGGGAGGATTGGGGATGTGCCTTAGGGGCAAGCTGTCCGGTGGAGAGTGTTGAACGACTCCTTGTCCCTCAGCACGCTCGACATCGCCGTTGTTCGCTGAGACCAACCCCAAACTCCCTCATCCCTGTGCTCGTCACAGGGATCCAGCCACCGCGCGTCCGTGCCGTGAATGACTCCTTTGAACGGGCTGGGTAAGCGTCACGTGCCGCCGTGTTCTCTGCAAGCGCCCATACTCGCGACGTCCCGCGCCCCAATCGCCAATGCGACGAACCACCGCCACCGTCCACCCGCCCCACCCATCAAAATCCGGCAAAGGCTTGCTTTTTCTTCGGTTTTGCCCTCTCTTTGCCGCCAATTGAAGGGGATTTCCGGGCGGGATGCGCCGGATGAGCGCAGGACAGGCAGATCATGGTATCCGAAGCGCCGCCGTTCTGGTGGACGAAAGCCGATTGGCGGGCCTGGACGCTGTCGCCCTTTTCGCTGATTTACGGGCAGGTCGCCGGCTATCGCATGAAGCATGCGCGCCGTGCCTCGGTGCCCATTCCCGTCATCTGCATCGGCAATTTCACCGTCGGTGGTGCCGGCAAGACGCCGACAGCGCTGGCGATCGCTCAGGCGGCCAAGGCGAAGGGGCTGAAGCCCGGATTTCTGAGCCGCGGTTACGGCGGTTCGCTCGATGTCACGACGGTCGTCGATCCCGCCCATCACCGCGCCATGGCCGTCGGTGACGAGCCGCTGCTGCTCGCCCGCGAGGCACTGACCGTCATTTCCCGCCGCCGGGTCGAGGGCGCCGAGCGTCTCGTCAAGGAAGGCGCCGACCTGATCATCATGGATGACGGCTTCCAGAGCGCCAGACTGGCGCTCGATTATGCGCTGCTGGTCATCGATACGACGCGCGGCCTCGGCAATGGCCATACGGTACCGGGCGGCCCGGTGCGCGCGCCGATCGCGGTGCAGATGCGTTATGCGACGGCACTCCTGAAGGTCGGCAACGGCAATGCCGCGGACGCCATCGTCCGCATGGCCGCCCGCGCCGCAAAACCCTATTTCACGGCGTCGCTGAAGACGGTCGGCATGAACGAGCTTTCCGGCCGCCGCGTGCTCGCCTTTGCCGGTATCGCCGATCCCACGAAGTTTTTCCGCACGGTGGAATCGCTCGGTGCCGAGATCGCCGCCACCCGCTCCTTCGGCGACCACGAGCACCTGAGCGACGACGAGATCGCCGATCTCATTGCCGTTGCCGAACGCGAACAGCTGCAGATCGTCACCACCTCGAAAGATTTCGTCCGCCTTGCCGGCCATCACGGACGGGCGCAGGAGCTTGCCGAAAAGTCGAAGGTGATCGAGGTGGAAATGGCCTTCGAGGACCCGCAGGCGCCCGGCCTGATCATCGACCGGGCGATCGAGGCCTGCCGTGCCCGCAGGCTGAAAGAGCAATCCGGCCTATAGCGCCAGCCGTTTGCGGATATCGGCAAGCCCGGATGCCGCGCGGCCATCGGCGTCGAAATTGCCGTCGTCGAGCCAGGCTTCCAGAGCGGCCCGGTGCGCCGGCCATTCGTCTTTCAGGATACTGTGCCAGGCGACGTCGCGCTGATAGCCCTTGGCGATCGCAGCATTGCGCCAGATGCCCTCGAACACGAAGCCATAGCGCAGCGCCGCTTTGCGCGACGCTTCGTTGAGCGCGGCGCAGCGCCAGACGAGCCGCTCATAGCCGAGATCGTCGAAGGCGTGGCGCATCAGGAGGAAGATCGCCTCGGTCGCGGCGCGCGTGCGCTGCAGCTCCGGTGAAAACCAGATGCTGCCGATCTCGATCGAGGAATCCGCCGGAGAGACATCGCAGAGCGACAGCCATCCCGCAGGCTTTCCGGCGCCGAGAGGTTCGACGGCCCAGAACGGCTGGTCGGCCCGCCCTGCGAGGTCCGCGACGAAGGCGGTGAACGGGCCGAGGCTCTCGAATGGACCATAGCGCAGATAGCCGAAGCTCTCCGGCGAGGCGGCGGCAAGCGGCCAGAGCGGCTCGGCATGCGCCGGTGTCAGCGGATCAAGCCTGACCGAGCGTCCGCTATGGACGATCCGCTCGGGAAAGGGGCGTGGCGAATGGACGATCGGCCGGCCGAAGTCACGCATCAGGGAAAGTCAGCGCTTCTGCACCGGCAGCACGCCTGCGCGCTTGTCGGCCTCGAAGGAGGCGATGACGTCGGCATAGGGTTCCTGACGGGCGACGCTCCAGTAGCGCAGCTCGTCGAGCGGGATATGCTTGCCGGTCATGGCGCAGACGACGTAGGAGCCCGGCGACAGGATCTGGAAATCGGCGTCGAGATAGCGGATTTTCGCCTCGCGGTTTCCGTGACCTTCAAACAAGTTCATCCTGCTCCATTCCTGCGGCTCTGATCGTCCTGCCATAGCGCGCGGCACGGGCGATTGCCAGTATTTTTCGGCTTGCTGCCGTCAGCTCCGGCCGAACAGCCGCTCGATGTCGGAAAGCTTGAGCTCGATATAGGTCGGCCGGCCGTGATTGCACTGGCCCGAACCCGGCGTCACTTCCATCCGTCTCAAAAGCGCGTTCATCTCCTCCGGCCGCATGCGCCGGCCGGAGCGCACCGAGCCGTGGCAGGCCATGGTCGCCGCCACATATTCGAGTTTCTGCGATAGGCCCGACGCCGTGTCCCATTCGGCGATCTCGTCGGCGAGCTGGCGGATCAGGCCGTTGGCATCGACCTCGCCGAGCATCGCCGGCGTTTCGCGCACGGCAATGGCGCCCGGCCCGAAGCGCTCGATCGCCAGCCCGAGCTCGCCGAGCCCTTCGGCATGCACCATCAGCCGGTCGCAATCCTCTTCCGGCAGGTCGACGATCTCCGGGATCAGAAGCACCTGCGAGGGAAGGCGCTTGGAATGCAGCGCCTTGCGCATTTCTTCGAAGACCAGCCGCTCATGCGCCGCATGCTGGTCGACGATGACAAGACCGTCCTCGGTCTGCGCCACGATATAGTTCTCGTGCAGCTGGGCGCGCGCGGCCCCCAGCGGAAAGCGCTGCGGTGCCTCTTCGCGTGGCGCGGCCACCGGCTGCTGCCAGCTCTGCGGCTGCGGTTCGGAACGCGCCGTCGGCGTCACCAGCCCGTCGAACGATGCCTGCGGCCGCTCGGCAAAGCCCGTATTGGCGGCCTGATAGGGGCGGGACGGCGAGGTCTCCGGCGACCATGGCGCCTGCGCCGGGCGCTGATAGGCATTCGGCTGGAAACCGGGGCGGAAGGAGCGCAGCATGCCGTCGGCACCCGTCGTGGCGGCACGGCTGCCGTCGCGGGCGAGCGCTTCGCGCACCGCGCCGATGATCAGCCCGCGGATCAGCCCGGGATCGCGGAAGCGCACATCGGATTTCGCCGGATGCACGTTGACGTCGACAAGCGCCGGATCGAGTTTGAAGGAGAGCACCGCGACAGGGTAGCGCCCGGCCGGGATCGTCTCGGCATAGGCGCCGCGGATCGCCGAAAGGATCAGCTTGTCCTGCACCGGGCGGCCGTTGACGAAGGCATACTGGTGGCCGGAATTGCCACGGTTGAAGGTCGGCACCCCGGCATAGCCCGTCAGGCTGACGTCCTCGCGCTCGGCATCGATCTCGATCGCATTGTCGCGGAAATCCTTGCCGAGGATCTGCGCCATGCGCGCCAGATGGTCGTCGCCGGTCGCCGGAAATTCCAGCGTGCTGCGGTCGGTGCCGGAGAGCACGAAGCGCACGCCCGGAAAGGCGATCGCCATCCGCTTGACGATTTCGGTGATCGCTGCCGCTTCCGCCTTTTCGGTCTTCAGGAATTTCAGCCGCGCCGGTGTCGCGAAGAACAGGTCGCGCACCTCGACGATCGTGCCGGGGTTCAGGGCCGAAGGCCTCAAATGCAGGAACTTGCCGCCGGAGACGGCGATCTCGCTGCCGCCGGTGCTATCCTTGCGGCGGCTCGATATGCTTAGCTTGGCGACCGAGCCGATCGAGGGCAGGGCCTCGCCGCGAAAGCCGAGCGTGCGGATATCGTCGAGCGTTTCTGAAATTTTCGAGGTGCAGTGACGTTTTACCGCAAGCTCGAGATCGGCGGCATCCATGCCCGAGCCATTGTCGCTGACGCGCAGTAGTCCCTTGCCGCCGCCCGATGTGGCGATCTCGATGCGCGTCGCGCCTGCGTCCAGAGCGTTTTCGATCAGCTCTTTCGCCGCACTCGCCGGGCGTTCGATGACTTCGCCGGCGGCGATCTGGTTGATGAGCGTTTCTGAGAGCTGTCTGATGGCCATGCGCCATTTTCGTGGATTCGCAGGCGCGATGGAAGGGTGAAAAAGCCGGTCTCCAAAGCCGCGTCTCAGACCCCAAGATTTGGGTAGATTAATGTTAAGCGACCGTTAGGAGAAAGCTGGCATTTTGGACGCATACCACCAAATAGTGCTGTTAAATCGGATAGATGTGGGATTTTGAGGAATGAGTGCCGGCTTTGAAGAGACGGACGCATCATCCGTGAGCGGGGAGCTGCCGGCCGAGCCCGATCTCCAGTCGTCGCTTTTCGATGCCGTCTCCGATGGCCTCGCCGCCGCCCTCATCGTCTATAACAAGAACGACCAGATGATCTTCGCGAGCCGTCAGGTTCTCGATTTCTTCCCGATTTCGCCGTCCATGCTGAAGCCCGGCACGCGCCTGCGCGACTTCCTGGGCGCCGTTTTCGATACCGGCGTGCGCCAGCAATATGCCGCCAAGCAGCCGGGTGGCGTGCTCGGCCGCGAGGACTGGCTGTCGCAGAAGATCGCCTCGCATTGGCGCGAGCGCTTCGAGATCGTCGAGCGGCATGGCCCGGATCGCTGGATCCGCCTCGTCAAGCGCCGCCTGCCGAGCGGCTATTGCGTGTCGATGATCTGCAACATTTCCGAGGAGCGCAAGCGCGAGGAGCAGTGGCGCGCCGATCTCGAGCGCGTGCAGCTGACCGAGGATATTCTCGACAACCTGCCGTTCCCGCTCTTCGTCAAGGACCGCAATCTCAATTACGTCGCGGTCAACATTGCCTTCTGCGAGAAATATCAGACGACGCCGGACGAAGTGCTCGGCCGCAAGAGCGGCGACTTGTTCTCCGCCGATATCGCCAAGCGCTTCGAGGAAAGCGACCGCCACGTTCTGGAAACCGGCGAAATGTCGATCTCGCGCCAGCGCCAGGTCTCGCGTGACGGTGCCGAGCGCGACATCGTCAGCCGCAAGCACCGCATCGGCAAGCCGGGCCGCTATTTCCTGGTTTCCACCATGCAGGACCTGCCGCGCGATGGCGCCGATCTCGACGAGTTCGACCGCGCCACCTCGGTCACCGCCTCCAGCCACCAGTCCTATCGCCGCGCCTATGTGCCGCTGAACGGCGATGCACAGCGCCGCGAACCGGCGGCGATGGAAGCGATCGTCCCGGAGAATTTCTCGGGCCGCAAGATCCTCGTCGTCACCGGCGATCTCGCCGCCGAGACCGCGGCGCTGCGCACGCTCGCCAAATACGGCTTCGAAGCCTGTGCCGTGCGCGGTGAGGACGAGCAGGAGCATTTCCTCGAAATCGCCTCCTCGGCCGGCATCGATCTCGACCTGATCATCATCGACAACCAGATGGGCATGCGCTGCCTCGAGCTTTCCGGCCAGCACGGCATTCCGGCGCTCGTCATGGACGGTTTCCAGCTGGCCAATGAGCTGACCTTCCAGGTCGCCCGCCACTTCAACCGCAACAACCGCACGAGCAACGAGCCGGAAGCCGACTGGGAGATCTCGACATCGGCCGATAGCGACACGCTGCAGGTTCTGGTCGCCGAAGACAACGACATCAACCAGATCGTCTTTTCGCAGATCCTCGAAGGCCTCGGCTATCGCTACATGATCGCCTCCAGCGGCGACGAGGCGGTGCGTCTGTGGACCGAACACAAGCCGCAGATCGTGCTGATGGATATCTCGCTTCCCGGTCTCAACGGTTTCGAGGCCGCCCGCATGATCCGCGGCATCGAAGAAGGCGGCAGCGTCAGGACGCCGATCATCGGCGTGCTCACCCAGGCCTTCGAGCGCGACCATGCCGAATGCGCAAAAGCCGGCATGGATGACGTCATCATGAAGCCCGTCAGCCCGGATATACTGGAGACAATCTTCCAGAAGCATCTGAAGCGCGAAGAGATGCGCGCGGTCTGCTGATCGAAACTCTGGTCAACTCCCCAGATTTTGGGGCGCCAACAATCCCAAACATCGCTTTTCCACTATCGGTTTATTAAGACTTGGCCGCCATTCTCCCCGGAGGGAGTGAAATCTCAGGTCAAAATATGAAACCGGTGGACGTACCTTTTATGCCCGTGAGCCAGAATGAGCTCCAGGCCATGGCCTATACCGATCCGTTGACCGGACTCGGTAATCGCCATCGTATGCGCGACCGGGTCACCCAGATTTCGGCCGAGCGCGCCAACGATCCGGCGCCGTTCACCATCGGCATCGCCAATCTCGATTCCTTCAAGCCTATCAATGACCTGTTCGGATCCGCCGCCGGCGACGAGATCCTCTGCCAGGTCGCTCACCGCCTGAAGGCCTGCATCCCCGACGGCGCGCTTGTGACGCGCCACGATGGCGATGAGTTCGCCTTCGTCCTGCCGCTGATCTTCGAGCGTGCGAGTGCCGAAAAATTCGGCCAGATGATCCGCGAAGTGCTGTCGGCACCCTATGATCTCGGCGACCGGAACGTGCGCCTCTCTGCATCCTTCGGTTTTGCAATCTATCCGTTTGCCGGCGAGGAGTTCGACGAGCTCCTGAAGAGCGCCGAGACCGCGCTCTACCGTTCCAAGCGCCGCGGCCGCAGCCAGATCACCGTCTATTCGCGCGAGATCGCGCAGGAGATGAAGCGGGCGACGCAGCTGGAGCAGGCGCTCAGAAACGCCATCATCTCGGATGCGATCGACGTGCACTTCCAGCCGATCGTTTCGCTTGCCAACAATCAGGTCGTCGGTTTCGAGGCGCTCGCCCGCTGGAATGATCCGGATCTCGGCTTCGTCTCGCCGGGCGTCTTCGTGCCGCTCGCCGAAGAGCGCGGCTTTATTGACGCACTATCTGAAACGTTGCTGCGCAAGGCTGCGGAGGCCGCACTTTCCTGGCCGCGCGAGCTTTTCCTCTCCTTCAACCTGTCCTCGGCGCAGCTGATGGACCCCGGCACCAGCGCCAACGTCCTCTCCATCCTCGGCCGCGTCGGTTTCGATCCGCACCGCCTGGAGCTGGAGATCACCGAAACCGCAGTGATGAGCTCCGCCGACACGGCACACCGCATCATCTCCGATCTGCGCCAGGCCGGCGTTCGCGTCTCGCTCGATGATTTCGGCACCGGCCAGTCGAGCCTCGGGCGCCTGCGCGACTTCATCTTCGACAAGGTGAAGATCGACCGCGCCTTCGTCTCGCGCATCAACAATGACCGTGCCTCCGAACATATCATCAAGGCGATCCTGACGATGTGCGAGGGCCTCGATCTCGAGGTGGTCGCCGAAGGCATCGAGGATTATTCCGAGGCCGTGAAGCTTCGCGCGCTCGGCTGCGGCATGGGCCAGGGCTACCATTTCGGCAAACCGGCAGACAGCATCGCCACGCTGCGCTTCCTGCACGAGAATTACGACTCGGCAGGCGCCGACCGCATCCCTGCATAAGCCGCATCGAGGCTAGTCCACGGCGTCATCAGACATTTCTATTTTAGCGCCGCTGCGCCATGATCCCCGCTTGCTTCGGCGCGAAAAGCGAGTGTCTCATGACGTCATCCAAAGACCCCTTGTTACAGCCCTTTCAGCTCAAGCATCTGACGCTGAAAAACCGCGTCATGTCGACGGCGCATGAGCCCGCCTATTCAGAAGACGGCATGCCGACCGACCGCTACCGGCTCTATCACAGGGAGAAAGCGAAGGGCGGCATCGCGCTGACGATGACCGCAGGCTCTGCCGTCGTCTCGGCCGACTCTCCGCCCGCCTTCGGCAATCTCCACGCCTATCGCGACGAGATCGTGCCGTGGCTGAAGAAGCTCGCCGACGACTGTCATGAATACGGCACCGCCGTGATGATCCAGCTCACCCATCTCGGCCGCCGCACCGGCTGGAACAAGGGCGACTGGCTGCCGGTGCTGGCGCCGTCGCCGATCCGCGAGCCCGCCCACCGCGCATTTCCGAAGGAAGCCGAGGCGTGGGATATCGAGCGCATCATCGCCGATTACGTCTCCGCCTCGCAGCGCATGAAGGAAGCCGGGCTCGATGGCATCGAGTTCGAAGCCTACGGCCACCTGATGGATGGCTTCTGGTCTCCGGCCACCAACCGCCGCGACGACGAATTCGGCGGCTCGCTCGAAAACCGCATGCGCTTCTCGCTGATGGTCACCGATGCGGTGCGAAAGACCGTCGGCCCCGATTTCATCGTCGGCATCCGCATGGTGGCGGACGAAGATTGGGAGAAGGGTTTTTCACGCGAAGAGGGGATCGAGATCGCTCGCCGCCTCGTGGCATCCGGCGGCGTCGATTTCCTGAACATCATCCGCGGCCATATCGATCACGATGCCGATCTCAACAACGTCATCCCGATCCAGGGCATGGCCGCGTCGCCGCATCTGGATTTCGCCGGCGAGGTCAGGGCCGCGACCCGCTTCCCGGTGTTCCACGCCGCCCGTATCGCCGATATCGCCACCGCCCGCCATGCGATTGCCGAAGGCAAGCTCGACATGGTCGGCATGACCCGCGCCCACATCGCCGATCCGCATATCGTGCGCAAGGTGATGGCGGGCGAGGAGGCGCGCATCCGCCCCTGTGTCGGCGCCACCTACTGTCTCGACCGCATATATGAAGGCGGCGAGGCACTGTGCATCCACAATGCCGCAACCGGCCGCGAGGCCGAGATGCCGCATGAGATCGAGAAGGCAGCGGCCAAAAGGAAGGCCGTCGTCATCGGCGCCGGTCCCGCGGGCCTGGAGGCGGCCCGCGTGCTCGCCGAGCGCGGCCACAGCGTCGATGTGCTGGAGGCAACCGGCAAGGCCGGCGGCCAGATCAACCTGCTCACCCGCAATCCGCGCCGCAAGGAAATGATCGGCATCATCGACTGGCGGCTGGAAGAGCTCGAGCGCCTCGGCGTCGCCATCCATTACGATGTCTATGCCGGTGCCGATGAAGTCCTGGAATTCTCTCCCGATCTCGTCGTCGTCGCCACGGGCGGCATTGCCCAGTCGCCGGAGCTGGAGGCAGGCGAGGAGCTGGTCACCTCGTCCTGGGATATTCTTGCCGGCGCCGTAAAGCCCGAGAGTTCGGTCCTGCTCTTCGACGACAATGGCGGCCATCAGGGCATGTCGGCCGCCGAGGTCATCGCCAATGGCGGCGCCGATCTGGAGCTCGTCTCGCCCGAACGCTTCTTCGCCCCCGAAATGGGCGGCATGAACCATGTGCCCTATGCCAAGACCTTCGCCGAGAAGGATGTTCGCGTCACCATCAACACCCGGCTGAAATCGGTCCGCCGCGACGGCAACGGCCTGGTCGCCGTTCTCGGCTCGGATTATGCCGGTGCGGTAACGCGCGAGCGGCGTGTGGCCCAGGTCGTCGTCGAGCACGGCACCATGGCCAATGCCGATCTCTATCTGGAGCTGAAGCCGCTGTCGCGAAACCTGGGGGCGGTCGACTACGCATCGCTCATCGCCCGCAAGCAGCCTATCCCGGTCAAGAACGCCGAGGCCGCCTTCGACCTGATCCGCATCGGCGACGCCGTCTCCAGCCGCAATGTTCACGCGGCGATCTACGACGCGCTGCGCTTCTGTTCGCTGCTCTAGAAACAGGAATGGCGGCGCCCCGAAGGGCGCCGCCATCTACGCTATACTCCCGTGCGGTTTCCCGCCCGGTATTACTTGGTGGTGGTCGAGCCGGTTGCCGTCGAGTCGGTCGGCATCGTGCCACCCGTTGCGGCCGGAGCCTTTTCGGCTGCCTGCATCTGCAGGGTCTTGAACTCCGGTGCAGCCTTCAGGCTGTCGGCCGTTTCCGTGGTCGTCAGCTTGACGCTGCCGTCCTGGGTGTTCTGGGCGACGGTGATCTTTTCCATCGGCACGGCGACGTTCTTCTGGCCGATACCAAGGAAGCCGCCGACACCGACCACGGCAGCAACGAGGCCACCATCCTTTTTCATGATCAGGTCGGTGACGTTACCGATGCTTTCGTTCTGACCGGTATAGACCGACTGGCCGATATAGGTGTTGGCGCTGACCTGATCTGCACCCTGTTCGGTGAGATAGGTGCCGCCACCGGCCTGTGCAGTGTCAGTGGACGCTGCAGGCGCCGGAGCCTGGGCTGCGTCACCGGCCGGAGCCGTCGCATCAGGCATCTTCGGTGCCGTCGCATCGGCCGGAGCCGACTGGGTAGCGCCCGGGCCGCGGGCTGCGGAGCACTCTGCGAGAATGCCACCGGTGCGAAAGCCGTGGCAAACAGGGCGCCAGCAGCAACGGTCGTCAGGAGTTTGCGTGTCATTTCGAACCTACCTTTGTGTTCCCTAGTGTGATCTCTAGCGCGGCTGCCGCTTCTGTTCGGGCGTCTCTGCCGTGCCGGTTCGAAAGGGAAAATGGGTGGGTAGGCTATTGGTTCCTCTCAAAAATCTCTAAAATTTCGCGATTTTTCGGGAACATTTATCGCATCGGCTGCAGAATTCTGCCGCCGGAATAGAAAAAGGGCACTCGCGCCGGGAATGCCCTTCGTCAACGTTTCTGACCCGTTTCAGATCACAAAAGCAGGGTCGAACACGCCCTTGACGGCAACGCCGAGTTCCAGAAGTGCACCGGCCTGCGGTTGCGTGGAGCGGGCCGTCTCGTCGAGACCTTCCCAAGCGGTCGTCACTGCCAGCCGGTCCGCGTCCTTGCCGATGAAGGCGGGGCAGGAGGGCTGGGCGGCCGGCACCTTGTAGCGGGCGATCCGCAATCCGTCCGGGCTGTAGCGGTCGACGACACCGGCGCCCCAGCGGGCGTTCCAGATATAGCCGTCGGCATCGCAGACCGAGCCGTCGATGCCACCCGGATCTTCCATGCTGTCGACCATGACGATCGGCTCGCCGGAGGGCAGGCCGGTCTGCGGATCGACCATCACCCGCATCAGGCGGCTGATCCGCGTATCGGTGTAGTAGCCGATCGTGCCGTCGGGCGAGAAGCAGATCGAGTTCGGAATGCTGATCCCGGCAAAAATCTTGGTGACCTTGCCGCCGGAGGCGACGTGATAGATCGAGCCCGCCTGGTTCTCGGCGCGCTTGCTCATCGTGCCGATCCACAGCGCGCCCGAGGGATGCGTGCGCCCGTCGTTGGAGCGGTTCTCCGGCATGTCGTTTTCGAGCGCCGCATAGAAAGTGAGCTTGCCGTCGGCGACATCGCGCACGAACAGTCCTTCTTCGGTGGCGAGCAGCTGCCGCTTGCTGTCGATCCGCGCCAGAACGCTCGCCATCATCGGCAGCGCGTGCACTTTCTTCGCGCCGCTCGACAGCGTCAGTTCATGCAGTTCCTTGCCGAGGATATTGAACCACCAGACGGTATCGGTCGCCGGATCATAGGTCGGGCCTTCGCCAAGTACGGAATTGGTGTCGCAAAGTGTTTTGCCTTCAAACTCATAAATAGCGGTCATAATGCCTATGCTCCTACGGCTGCGTCATAGGCTAAAATGGTCGCCTTGGCGCGCTCGGCAACCTCTGCGGCAGTCATTCCCGGCTTGTAGATGCTGGTGCCGAGGCCGAAGGCCTTGATGCCGGCATCGGTGTATTCGGAGAAGTTCTTGTCGGAAACGCCGCCGACGGCGGCAATGACGAGCTCCGGCGGCAGGATGGCGCGGATCGCATTGATGCCCGACGGGCCGAGCACGCTTGCCGGGAAAAACTTCAGGCCGGTGGCGCCGGCGCGCGCTGCGGCAAGCGCTTCCGTCGGCGTGAAGACGCCGGGCATCGATACCATGTCATAGCCGCGGGCGCGGATGATGACGTCGGGCTCGACATTCGGCGTCACCAGCAGCTTGCCGCCGGCATTGTGCATGTTGTCGACCGCTTCGACCGTCAGCACGGTGCCGCCACCGATCAGCACGTCGGCAGGCGCCATCTTCGCAGCGATTTCGATAGACTTGAAGGGCTCCGGCGAGTTCAGCGGTATCTCGATCGCCTGCAGGCCGTTTTCGATCAGCGCGCCGACGACGCCAGCGGTTTCTTCCGGCTTGATACCGCGCAGGATGGCGATCAGCGGGCGCTTCATGGAGGGGAAAGGAATACGGTTCATGGCTTTAACTTTCTTACTTTGACCAGATAGCGGCAGCAGCGGCCGAGAGGCCGCGAAGAACGGCCGTATCGGCATCTATCGTCGTGAATTTAAGAGACAGGGACTTGAAGGCGGTTTCGTAAAGCGTCTGCAGGCGGCCGGAAGCGACGAGCGCGATCGGCGTATCGTTGGCGGCATCGGACAGCGCCCCGGCGATTTCGAGGCCGATCAGAGTGCCCGAAATCTTTGCCTGTGCCGCAGCCGGCGTCACGCCATGAAGCAACTGGCCGGAGCGGGCGGTGAAGAGCAGGTTCGTCGCCATCGCCGGCTGGCGGAAGGCGGCGGTGACGGAAGCCTTGAAGGCGGAGTTGTCGGCGGGCGACTGGTCGGCGCCGGCAACGGCATGCGACAGGATCGTATGCTTGGTGATCGCGTCGAAAAGCTCGCCGGTCATGAAGGTCGAGAAACCGATGACCTCGCCGTCCTGCACATGCACCCACTTGGAATGCGTGCCGGGCATGCAGACCGCCTGCGCGCCTGTGCTTTCAGGGCCGAGTGCGCCGAGCAGCTGGGTTTCCTCGCCGCGGATGACATCGGGAGATGCCTTGTCGCGCTGGGCAAGGCCCGGAAGAATGCGGATATCGCGGCTCTGGCCGGGAACGGAGACAGCGCCCGTCAGGATCGACGAGAGCGACGCCGGCATATCGGTGTAACCGGCTTCCACCCATCCCTGCTTGGCGCCGACCATGCCGCAGGCGATGACCGGCAGATCGGCCGGTGCCGAAACCTTGTCGAGATGCGCGGCAAGCACTTCGGCAAAGCCTGTCTTCGCCGCCACCGTCATGCCCTCGCTGCCGCGGCTTTCGCCGAGCACGCTGCCATCGTCGGCGATCAGCCAGAGCCGGAAACTGCTCGTACCCCAGTCAACCGCGACATATGCGGGTTTTGCCATCAGAAAATGCCTCCATCGACAATCATGGACTGCGCGGTCACTGCCGCCGCGCAATCGGATGCAAGAAATAGACCGGGACCGACGATCGCATCGGCGTTCAGCACCCTTTTCAGGCACTGTCGCTCGACGGTCTTGGCGATCCCTTCCTCGGTGAGCCAGAGCTTCATCTGCCGCTCGGTGACGATCATGCCGGGCAGGATGCAGTTGACGCGGATATTGTCCGGCCCGAGCTTGCCCGCCATGCTCTTCGTCAGGCCGATCACGGCGGCCTTGGCGGTGGAATAGGCCGGGAAATCGGGCATGTTCAGCAGAAAGGCGATCGACGACATGTTGACGATCGCCCCGCCGCCCGCTTCGCGCATCGAGGGCGCCACGGCCTGGGCGGTGAAGAACACATGGCGCAGATTGGTCGCCTGGTTGTTGTCCCAGTATTCGGGCGTCACCGTATCGAAATCATGCCGGTCGTCGCGCGCTGCATTGTTGACGAGAACCGTGATCGGCCCGGACTGCGCCACCACCGCATCGACGGTCTGGCGGATCGCTTCGATGTCGCGAAGATCGGCCTTGAAGAAATGCACGGGATGCTCGCTGTCGCGCGAAAGCCGCAGGGAAAGCGCGCGGCTCTCGTCTTCGGCGACATCGATGAAGGATACTTTTGCACCCTGTCGCGCGAAGCCCTCGACGATCGCCGCGCCGATGCCCGATCCGCCGCCGGTCACCAGAACCGTGCGATCCCTGAATTCCGGAAACTGTGCCGATACGCCCGTCACCGCATTCCTCCCGAAGTTCCATTATTTGGAACTTAATTTGACTATGTGGAATTATCGATTTACGCTGGCCTCTCTGTCAAGACCGCAGGCGGTCACAACGGTAGGCGATCGATGGCTCCGCGAAAAGGCACGGAAGGCGAAAACGACACCGGAACCCTCGGCAAGCTGATGGTTCTGCTCGATCTGGTGACCCATGCCGAAAGGCCGCTGCGCTTCACGGACATTTTGGCGCAGGCCAACCAGCCGCGCGGCACGCTGCACCGCCAGCTCGGTCATCTGGTGGAGGAGGGGCTGCTGGAGCTCGATGCCGACGGCCGCTATTCGCCGGGACTGCGCCTGCTCGATCTCGCCGCCCGCAGCTGGGCGAAGAACGAATTCCGCCTGATCGCCGAGCCGCATCTGCGCGCCTTGCAGGCGATGAGCGGCGAGACCGTCCATCTCGGCGTGCTGCGCGGTACCTCGATCATCTATCTCGACAAGGTGGAAGGCCAGCAATCCGTCCGTATGTATTCGCAGATCGGCAATGCCTCGCCGGTCTATTGCACCGGCGTCGGCAAGGCGGCTCTTTCCGTGCTCCCGGACGCCACCGTTGCCGCGCTTGCGGCCGCCATCCCGTTCCAGCGCTTCACCGAACACACGCTGGCTTCACCCGAAAGCCTGCTCGCCGAGCTTTCCGATATTCGCAGGGAGGGCTGCGCCTTCGACCGGGAGGAGCACGAGCAGGGCATCCGCTGCGTCGCCGCGCCGATCTGGACGGCCGATCACAGTCTGGTCGGCGGCGTCTCGATCACCGGCCCCGCCTACCGGCTGACGATGGAGCGGCTTGCCGAGTGGGCCGGCCCCGTCCGAGCGGCGGCCGAAAGCATCATGGAAGGCATGCGCATCCGGCTCGGCCCGCGCCGGTAACGCGGGCGTGATGGCTTCATCGGGTGGACGCAAAAGAAGAGCATGCTTATGATGAGGACCATATTGAGATTTGGTGGCGAATCACACCAACTGCGATAACTCGCAAAAGAGATACAAGCTTCGACCGGCCGTGCATTTTAAGGCCGGGAGACCATATTTTTTCAATAGGTTTAGCAATTTAGCAGCGCAGTTGATCTGAACCGCAAGCTCGGGAAGATGAAGAATAGATGGCCTTGTCTCAAGCATCCGATCAGACGGATGAATACGTCCAGGAGATAGCGGGTCTGAAGACCCAGTTCGATATCTTCCGTTTCATGAAGCGCGTGACGGATGCTTTCGGCAGCCGCGCCTTCATGGTTCTCAACCTGCCGCCGATTACCTCCTTCGAACTGCAGAGCACGACCGTCATTACCAGCTGGCCGGCCGAACTGCTGTCGCTCTACGATCAGGAAGGGCTGATGATGAACAGCCCGGTTCTGCGCCGCCTGCGCACCTCGTCTCTGCCCTTCTTCCATGACACGTCGAAGGGCTGGGTCCGCGACGACGGCAAGTCGGCGATGGTCGCCGGGCTTTTCGAGCGTTTCCGCATGGTGCGCTGCGCCTATTTCCCGACGCACGAGCCGTCAGGCCTGCGCGGCGCCGTCTCCTTTGCCGGAGATCGCGAGCCCTACACGCCGGAAGAGATGCGCAATCTCTCCTATATCGCCATCCACGTCTTCGACCGGCTGGCCGAGATCCGCAATCTCGACAACCGGCTGACCGATACGCTCACCGATCGCGAAGTCGATTGCCTGAACTGGACGGCCGCCGGCAAGACCAGCGCCGAGATCGCCGATATTCTCGGCCTCTCCGAGCATACGGTGAACCACTATCTGAACCGGGCGACGAAGAAGCTCGATACGGTCAACCGCACCCAGGCGGTTGCCAAGGCGCTGCGCATCGGCCTGATCAAGTAAGCTGCCGAAAAAATCGGCAGCGCGTCTCAAAGATGGGCAGCCGGATCAGCCGCTGTCCTTTTCCCGGGCATCGCCCCAATCCGCACGGCGGGCCCATTTGAAGGCGGCGCCGTCTCTCTTCGAATAAATCTGCTCGGCCGCGCTGCCATCCTCGCGGCAGAGCTTCAGCCGGATGACGCTGCCCGAACCCTGCGGCGGCGCAATGACGCGTGCCTCCGGCAGAGGCGAGGGGACGCGGCTGGCGGCGATGAAAATATACTTCTCGTCTTCCCAAGGCACGTCCGCATCCTTCACCAGCCGGTGGATTTTCGAGCGGGCGACGCGCCGCGAGAAGTGGCACCAGTCGGGCGCCACGATCGGACAGTCCTTGGCATGCTGGCAGGGCGCCACAATATGCGCGCCCTTCGACAGCAGCACGTCGCGCGCCGCCAGAATCCGCTCCCATCCCGCCGGCGTCCCCGGCTCGATGATCAGCAGCGTATCTGATGTCAGCGCCCACAGCTTGCCGATCGATGCGGCGATCTGATGCGGCTCGATCTCGTCCAGTACATAGGCGAGGGTGACGAGATCGGCCGGCGCGATGTCAGGCAAGGCCTTGATAAGATTGCCATCCAGCCAGGTGGAGGCAACTTCCAGACCTTCGGAAAGGCTTTTCCCGGTCTGCCGGATCGCCTCGCTTGCTTCGACCATCGTCGCCTGCTCGATATCGGGCCAGCAGTCGGCGGCCGCCCACAGTGCCGAGCCCGGACCGGCGCCGACATCGATGAGCTGGCGGGGTTCGAAGCCGGGCCGCACCTCGGCGATCATCTCCATCGCCGCGCGGATCGCCGCATAGGTGGCGGGCAGCCGTGCGGCGAGATAGGCCTGCGCCGCCAGCTGGTCGCTGATATGGAAGCTGCCGTCGCGAAGCTCCTGCCGGTAGCGGCTCGAAAGCCGCGCCGAGGCGCGCTTCAGCGCATCCAGCGGCTGGCCCTCCAGCATCGCTTCCACCCGTTCGCGCAATTGTCTCGGCAGTTCCATCGTCGTCGTCCGTTTCGGTTCCGCTGGCCATACAGCCGCGTACCGGCAAAGCCAAGCGCGGCACTTGGCATGCACCTTGCTTCTTATTTGGCAGAGGTCCAGAGGGGACTTTGAAAAGAGCGCTAAAAATGGCGCCGTTTCGGCCAGCCGCCGTCCAGCATTGTCGATGCGTTTCCTCATGCATCCGGTCGCTGGCGGCGGCTGTTGCTTTTTTGTGACGGCAGGTTCGGGATCATCGCCGCCCCCCAATTATTAGTGTGCTTTAGGCTCTGGTCATTTTGGGCCATTGCGCTAGGTGGGTCTGATCGCTTTGGTTTTCGGGGAGACCGTTGCGGCCATCTAGGCGAAAGCCTGGCGGACCAGATGGCCGCAACGGAATTCGATTGCGCGATTTCCGTTTCCCTCAATGCTGATTTCGTTTGGCGAAGGCGCAGCCCTCGACTATCTACGTGTCACAAAGATACGCGTGAGGAATGCATGACTGAGGTCACCAAGGAACAGGTTCTCGAAACGCTGAAGACCGTGCGCGGTCCCGATCTCGAACATAATATTGTCGAGCTCGGCATGGTGTCGGATGTCTTCATCTCCGACGGCAAGGTCTATTTCTCGATCACAGTGCCTGCCGAACGGGCAAAGGAGCTTGAGCCGCTGCGCCAGGCCGCCGAGCGCGTCATCAAGGAAATGCCGGGCGTCAAGGGCGCGCTGGTGGCGCTGACGGCGGACAAGAAGGCTGCCTCGGCATCTGCTCCCGCCGCCCGTCCAGCCGCCGCATCGCATGCCGGCCACGATCACCACGGCCATTCCCATTCGCACGCCCCGCAGACCCAGCAGCCGCGCTCCGGCAAGATCGGCGTCCCCGGCATCGGCGCCATCATCGCCGTCGCTTCGGGCAAGGGCGGCGTCGGCAAGTCGACCACCGCCGTCAATCTGGCGCTCGGCCTTCTCGCCAACGGCCTGAAGGTCGGCATCCTCGACGCCGATATCTACGGCCCGTCCATGCCGCGGCTCCTGAAGATCTCCGGCCGCCCGACGCAGATCGACGGCCGCATCATCAACCCGATGGAAAATTACGGCCTGAAGGTCATGTCGATGGGCTTCCTCGTCGATGAGGAGACCGCGATGATCTGGCGTGGCCCGATGGTCCAGTCGGCACTGATGCAGATGCTGCGCGAAGTCGCCTGGGGCGATCTTGATGTTCTCGTCGTCGACATGCCGCCCGGCACCGGCGACGCGCAGCTGACCATGGCCCAGCAGGTACCGCTCGCCGGCGCCGTGATCGTCTCGACGCCGCAGGATCTGGCGCTGATCGACGCCCGCAAGGGCCTCAACATGTTCCGCAAGGTGGAAGTCCCGGTTCTCGGCATCGTCGAGAACATGAGCTACTTCATCGCTCCCGATACCGGCACCCGCTACGACATCTTCGGTCATGGCGGCGCTCGCAAGGAAGCCGAGCGCATCGGCGTGCCCTTCCTCGGCGAAGTGCCGCTGACCATGAACATCCGCGAAACCTCGGATGCCGGCACCCCGCTCGTCGCCTCCGAGCCGAACGGCATCGTCGCCGGTATCTATAAGGAGATCGCTGCGAAGGTCTGGGCGGAAGTCGGCGGCCAGCCGCAGCGCGCTGCCCCGGCAATTGTCTTCGAATAGCACAAACGCGGTTTCGTGAGCGCGCGCCGCATACCCCAAATTGCGGGGGAAATGTGGTGAAACCGCGCAGTTCACGTAACACGTCTTGATTATTTCACCGCTTTCCGTCATATGCCCCGCCGTCGCCATGAGGGCGGCTTCTGCAGATGCTCGATGACGGCCGCCTTTTGCCCCAGGGTTCCCGGCCAGCCTGCATGTTCGGAGTTGACTTGTCGGTTGAAGGATTGGTGACTGCGATGCGGTTGAGCACAATGCGCATCCGGCAAATGGCCGGACGCAGCCGGAGTGGTATGAACTTTTTTTATCCGTTTCCGTTAGGCTACAGGGCAGGCGCTGCCCTATCGGCGGCCGCGTAATGGAAGGGCGTGCGATGATGGCGATCATGGCAAGGCGCGAACGCGGCTGGAGACCGGCCCGTTGATCACCGCCTATTGCTCCAATTGCAAATCCGTCGAGATTGGCGATCTGTCGCAGACCGCCGCATTTCCGGATGACGTCGTCTGGATCGACATGGTCGAGCCGACGCGCGAGGAGGAGCTCTACGTCGAAAAAGTGATCGGCATCGAAGTGCCGACCCGCGACGACCTCAAGGACATCGAACCGTCGGCCCGTCTCTATACCGAGGACGACGCCGTGTTCATGACCGCCTCGCTCGTCTGGCAGGCCGATACATCCTCTCCGACGCTGACCGATGTCGCCTTCATCCTGGCCGGCAACAAGCTGATCACCATCCGCTACGCCCACCCGAAATCCTTCAAGCTGTTCATCGCCGCCCTGCATCGCGTGCCCGAACAGTGGCGCAACGGCGCTTCCCTGCTTGCCAAGCTGCTCGAGACCATCGTCGACCGCACCGCCGAGATCCTCGAGCTTTCGGTCTCCCGCATCGATATCCTCTCGACCCATGTCTTCGGCGATCGCGCCAAGAAGGTCCGCAAGCCGTCGAACTATCTGGAAGAGAAGCTCCGCGACATCGCCGCCCATCACCGGCTGGTCAGCAAGGTGCGCGACAGCCTCGCGTCGCTGTCGCGTCTGTCGAGCTTCTTCTATGCGCTGCCGGCGGTGCAGCAGGACCAGGCCACCAAGGAACTCTGCCGCACCGTGTCGCGCGATATCCAGTCGCTGAACGAGCACGCATCCTTCATCGCCGGCAATATCACCTTCCTGCTCGATGCTTCGCTCGGCCTGATCAACATCGAACAGAACTCGATCATCAAGATCTTCTCGATCGCATCGGTGGTGTTCTTGCCGCCGACGCTTGTCGCATCCATCTATGGTATGAATTTTGAATTCATGCCGGAATTGCATTTCGCGGCGGGCTACCCCTATTCGCTGGCCCTGATGGTCATCTCCGCCGTCATTCCGTTTTTCTTTTTCCGCTGGAAAGGCTGGCTCTGAGGAGCCTGTTTGTTACTTCATGTCCGACGAAAGTCATTCGCACGACAGCAACATGACGCCGCGCAAGCTCTTCTATCTTGCGCTCGGCTCCGTTGGCGTCGTCTATGGAGATATCGGTACCAGCCCGCTTTACGCCTTCCGCGAAGCGCTGAAGCCGGTGGCCCAGGACGGTCTCACGCGCTTTGAAGTCATCAGCCTCATTTCGCTGATGATCTGGGCGCTGACCATCATCGTCACCATCAAATACGTGCTGCTGCTGCTGCGCGCCGACAACGAAGGCGAAGGCGGCACGCTGTCGCTGCTCGCCTTGCTGATGAAGACCGCCAACGGCCACACGGCGATCCTCGTCGCCCTCGGCCTGACGGGTGCGGCACTCTTCCTCGGCGACGCGATGATCACCCCGGCACTGTCGGTTCTGTCGGCAGTCGAAGGTATCAAGCTCGTGGCGCCGAATGCCTCGCCCTATATCGTGCCGATCTCGGTGGCGATCCTGGTTGGCCTTTTTGCCTTCCAGTCACGCGGAACGGGCACCATGGCCCGCTTCTTCGGTCCGATTACCGCGCTGTGGTTCATCGTCATGGCGGTCGTCGGCCTGTCGCATATCTCCGACGACTACGGCATTCTCGCCGCCTTCAATCCCTACTATGCCGTCAGCTTCCTGCTGAACGAAGGCTTCTACGGCATCGTCGTGCTCGGCGCCGTGTTCCTGACGATCACCGGTGCCGAAGCGCTCTACGCCGACCTCGGCCATTTCGGCCGCCGTCCGATCCAGTGGGCCTGGTTCGCGCTCGTCTTCCCGGCGCTGACGCTGAACTATCTCGGCCAGGGCGCGCTCGTGCTCGGCAATCCGGAGGCGATGTCCGATCCGTTCTATCTGATGTTCCCGAAATGGGCGCTGCCCTTCGGCGTCGTGCTCGCCACCTGCGCCACCATCATTGCCAGCCAGGCCGTCATCACCGGCGCCTTCTCGCTGGTGCGCCAGGCGATCAACCTTGGCTTCCTGCCGCGCATGGAAATCCTCTTCACCTCGGAAACCAATACCGGGCAGATCTTCCTGCCGTCGGTCAACGCCATCCTCTTCCTCGGCGTCATGTTCCTGGTGATCACCTTCAAGACCTCGGATGCGCTGGCAACGGCCTATGGCATCTCGGTCACCGGCGCGATGGTCGTCACCACCATCATGGCCTTCGAGTTCGTCCGCACCCGCTGGAACTGGTCGATCCTGGTTGCCTCGATCGTGCTTTTGCCGCTGCTGGCGCTTGAACTGATCTTCCTCGGCGCCAACCTGCTCAAGATTCACGACGGCGGTTACATCCCGATCCTGATCGCCAGCGCCTTCATCGTCATCATGTGGACCTGGCGCCGCGGCACCGGCATTCTCACCGAGAAGACCCGCCACACCGATATTCCGCTCGCCTCCTTCGTCAGCTCGATCGAGCGCAAGAGCGATCACTCACCGGCCCATGTTCCGGGCACCGCGATCTTCCTGACCAGCGATCCGGAATCCGCGCCCGCTGCACTGCTTCACAATCTGAAGCATAATCACGTTCTGCACGACAAGAACGTCATCCTGACGATCCGCACCGTCAACAAGCCGCGCGTTCCGAGCATCGACCGCTACAAGGTCGAGCCGATTTCCGAGCGCTTCTCGCGCGTCGAACTGCAGTTCGGCTTCATGGAAACCCAGAACGTCTCGCAGGCGCTCGCCACTCTGCGCAAGACCGGGCTGAAGTTCGACATCATGTCGACCTCCTTCTATCTCGGCCGCCGCAAGCTGGTTCCCGATGCGAAGTCGGGCATGCCTTACTGGCAGGACCGTCTCTATATCGCGCTCGCCAATGCGGCCGCGAACCCGTCGGACTATTTCCGCCTGCCGGCCAACCGTGTGGTCGAGCTCGGATCGCACGTCATCATCTGACGCGACGCAAAGACATCTTTCAAAGCCCGGCCATCGCGTCGGGCTTTTTGCGTTTCGCTATATGAAAAAATGCTCATGGGAGATTCTGGGACGGCAAATTAACCAACCATCAAGGTTAATGAGAGATTTTCGATACAAAGTTCATGCGTCCCGTGTTCCCGGAGTCTGGCGTTGCGTCGAAAGAGCGTTTCCCTCGGCAAGCTGCGTATTGTGCCCAAAAACTGGGTCTCACCCGCCATCTTCGGCATCTGCGGGTGGCTCGTATTCCCTTCCATCGTCTCGCATGCGGATCTCGCCGCCATGCTCGCCGGCCTCGATGAGAGCCGCGAGAACTGGCGCATGGTGATGACCAATTCGCCGGCCGGCTCCATCCACCAGGCCGAACTCACCTTCGCAGACCCGATCGTGACGGGCACGGTCGCCGCCGGTGCCGGCATGGTTCTTCCCGATGGCCGCAAGGTCGCCTTCGTCGCCGAAGGGAAGGGGCATGAGGACACGACCGATGAAGAACGCGTCAACCGCAGCCTGAAGAAGGGCCGCATCGTCGCCGTCGAGAAGATGCAGCCGCCGAAGGATTTCACCGCCGGCTCCATTCTCCAGCGCACCCGGCTGCTCTTCCAGCCGGCCTTCAATCTCAAGGACAAGTCGGCCTTCGTGAAGCCGAAGATCAAGGGCAAGGAAATCGAGATCGCCATGGCCTTCTATAAGAAGGAGCCGATCAAGCCGGAAACCGTGGTGCCGACCTTCCTTGCCGATCTCGTCAACAACGACAAGCCGGATGTGCTGGCAACCGCCTATGCCCCGGCCGCGCCCGACTACTCCCGCCAGTCTCCTTTCGATTCGATCCTTGCCGACAAGGGCGCCAATGACGGCCGCTTCGTGCCGCAGATCGGCGCCAGGGATCATGCCTGGGCCGCAAGCGTTCTTCCGCCAACGGTGTTTTCCGCCGCCGAGCAGCAATGTCTCGCGTCCGGCATCTATTTCGAGGCCCGCGGAGAATCGGTGAAGGGGCAGGCAGCCGTTGCCCAGGTCATCCTCAACCGCGTTCGCAACCCGGCCTATCCGAAAACCATCTGCGGCGTCGTCTATCAGAACGAGGACTGGCGCAACCGCTGCCAGTTCTCCTTTGCCTGCGACAACATCAAGGATCGCGTGAACTCGCAATATCATTGGCGCATGGCCCGTGAAGTGGCGATGGCGGTGACGGCCGGCAAGATCTGGCTGCCGCAGGTTGGCTCCGCCACGCATTATCACGCGGTCTATGTCCGCCCGAAATGGGCCAAGACCATGGAGAAGGTCGGCCGCATCGGCCTGCACGTCTTCTACCGCACCTATGGCGGCGGCTGGAGCTGAGCGCCGCTAATCTGTGGATTCTCTGCAGCTTCCACCGGCTATAAAGCTGATTCTCCCGCTCGAATTTTGCCAAGCGGCCGAGATTGAGATCAAGTGCCTGATATAAAACGATTATTTTATGTCCAGGCACGGGCGCCCTATGCCTTGACTATACCAATCCCTAAAACTATGTTGCGCGCGACTTCAGAACGGGCCGAAAGGTTCTATATTCCATGTCTCTGACGTCCGCGGGACCGGGGTAGCGGGATTGCGGATAGGGATGTAGGAGGAGGAACCATGTCGGATGACCGGGAAGAAAGTCTGGACAGGCGCCGCACGCAGCTGGGAGCAGAGCTCAAGGCAAAGCGTGTAGAGGCGAGAGAGGAACAGGCGAGCGAGGCCCGCGCCGAGGAAAGCCGTAAAGGCTATGCCCAGGCGATGAAGCTTTCGAGCGAATTCATCTCCGCTATCATTGTCGGCGCGCTTCTGGGCTATCTCCTCGACCGTTTTGTCGGCACGGCGCCTTGGGGTTTGATTATTCTTCTGCTTCTCGGATTTTGTGCCGGTGTTTTGAATGTTCTCCGTGCCGCAGGCAAGGTTGCAAAACCGGAGCCTGGAAACGGAAACGGCAGCAAATAGGGCAGGGCGCGCCAGCGCCTCGTTCATTATGAATGATCCCGCGCCCGCGGGCCAAAGAAGAGAGAACAAGCGGTGTCTAACGATCCGACCCATCAGTTCCTGATCCAGAAGATTGTGCCGATCGAAGTCGGCGGGATTGATTTCTCGTTCACCAACGCTTCGCTCTTTATGGTCGCTTCGGCTGCCGTTGCCGCAGGCTTCCTGTATTTCTCGACCTCGAACCGCGCGATCGTTCCCGGCCGCTCGCAGTCGGTCGCTGAAATGTCTTATGAATTCATCGCCTCGATGCTGAAGGAAGGCGCGGGCACCAAGGGAATGAAGTTCTTCCCGCTGGTCTTCTCGCTCTTCATGTTCGTGCTGACTGCAAACCTGCTCGGCATGTTCCCGTACTTCTTCACCATCACCAGCCAGATCATCGTCACCTTCGCGCTGGCGCTGCTCGTCATCGGCACGGTTCTGGTCTACGGCTTCTATAAGCACGGCTTCCACTTCCTGAATGTGTTTGTCCCGCAAGGCGTTCCCGGCATTCTTCTGCCGCTGGTCGTGGCGATCGAAATCATTTCGTTCCTGTCCCGTCCGATTTCGCTCTCGGTTCGTCTCTTCGCAAACATGCTCGCCGGTCACATTACGCTCAAGGTGTTCGCAGGCTTCGTCGCCTCGCTCGGAGCCCTTGGCGCGCTTGGCATCGGCGGTGCCATTCTTCCTCTCATCATGACCGTCGCCCTGACCGGTCTCGAGTTCCTCGTCGCCTTCCTCCAGGCTTACGTCTTCGCGGTACTGACTTGCATGTACCTCAACGACGCGATCCACCCTGGCGGGCACTAAGGATAACGACATCGACGTCAAAGGGCGTCAGTCATTCGCCGCAACAACCATTTCAAAGGAGTTCAACATGGAAGCGGAAGCAGCAAAGTTCATCGGTGCAGGTCTGGCTTGCTTTGGTATGGCCGGTACGGCTCTCGGCCTCGGCAACATCTTCGGCAGCTACCTGTCCGGCGCTCTGCGCAACCCGTCTGCCGCTGACAGCCAGTTCGGCCGTCTGGTTTTCGGCTTCGCCGTTACGGAAGCTCTGGGCATCTTCTCGCTGCTCGTCGCTCTCCTCCTGCTCTTCGCCGTTTAATTTCGGTGGATTGAGGGATCACGGCCTGCAGACCGCAAGCCGTGATCCTTTGCATTTGCAGTACACCTGGAGGTGAGCATGTTTTTTGTGACCCCGGCCTATGCTGAAGAGGCTCCGGCGGGAACGGCAGAAACGGGTGCAGCCACTGGTACGGATCCGCACGCCGCCCCGGCTGCTGGCGAGGTCCATACCGAAACCGGCGTTGCCGGTGGCGAGCATCATGGCGGCGTTTTCCCGCCGTTCGATTCGTCGACCTACGCATCCCAGCTTCTCTGGCTGGTGATTACGTTCGCTGTTTTCTTCGTGCTCATGCAAAAGGTCATCGCACCGCGCATCGGCGGCATCCTCGAGCAGCGCCATAACCGGCTCGCTCAGGACCTGGACGAGGCAGCCCGCCTCAAGTCCGAAGCCGACGCCGCAGTCGCAACCTATGAAGGCGAACTCGCCGCAGCCCGCGCCAAGGCCAATCAGATCGGCTCTGCCGCTCGTGACGCCGCCAAGGTCAAGGCCGAAGCCGATCGCCGCGCTGTCGAAGCCAGCCTTGCTGAAAAGCTGAAGGCCGCCGAAGGCCGCATCGCCGACATCAAGGCGAAGGCATTTGCAGACGTCGGCACGATCGCTGAAGAAACGGCAACCGCCGTCGTCGAACAGCTGATCGGCGGCACCGCTGCCAAGACCGACGTTGCCGCTGCCGTTGCAGCCGCCAAGAAGGAGGCTTGATCGATGGCACTTGACGCAACATTCTTTGCGATGATCGGCCTGTTCCTCTTCCTGGGACTGGTTGTCTATCTCAAGGTTCCCGGCATGATGGCGAAGTCGCTCGACGACCGCGCCGATCAGATCCGCAACGAACTGGCGGAAGCCAAGCGCCTGCGCGAAGAGGCCCAGCACCTGCTGGCCGAATACCAGCGCAAGCGCAAGGAAGCCGAAGCCGAAGCTGCCAACATCGTCGCGGCTGCCGAGCGCGAAGCAGACATGCTGACCGCCGAAGCCAAGAAGAAGACGGAAGAGTTCGTTGCCAACCGCACCGCGCTTTCCGAGCAGAAGATCAAGCAGGCGGAAGCCGATGCGATGAAGGCCGTCCGTTCGGCCGCCGTCGACCTCGCGATCTCTGCAGCCGAAGCCGTTCTCGCCAAGAAAGCGGACGCCAAGGTCCAGACCGACCTCTTCAAGGCCGCCGTCGGCGAAGTGAAGACGCGCCTGAACTGAGGTTCGGACATTGAGTTTGAAAAGCCCCGCCATTGCGCGGGGCTTTTTGTTTTTGGGGTGTGGCGGCTATAGCAGCCTCGCAATCTGCTGCGACAGTTGTTCACCGTGGGAGGGCCCCCTCATGCCGCGCAGCCAACGCAGGCCGTCAATCGGATCACCGAGACCTCCCCAACCTCCCTCATTCCTGTGCTTGTCACAGGAATCCAGCCACGGCACGTCTGCGCCGTGAATGACACGAGACGACTTCCAGCGCACCAATGAGTCTCTCGCGCCCCAGGACTGGGGCGCACTGGATTCCTGTGACATCCCGTGGGCGTAGCCCTAAGGGCACAGGAATGAGGGAGGAGAAGTTGGTGGCCGCGGAGCGAGGTGGCACGTGGGGCCGCGTCTAGGGGCGGTCCATAGAGGACGTGTGAAACATCAAAGGCTGGTGCCTGCAGCCCCCTCATCCGGCGCTATCGGGCCACCTTCTCCCCGAGGGGAGAAGGGAGGGAAGAGAAGGCTGTTCGCCCTTTCCCAGCCAAGGGCCGGAGGGTGTATCGAGACGTTGCGCAATTCCCTTTTCCCCAGCGGGGGTCCGAAGGACGGGTCGAGACCAGTGGCTCGACCCCGGTAGGTGCCCGAAGGGCGGATGAGGGGGCTCCGCGCGCAACGGCAGAAGCGGAACCACCCTACCCCTTAATCCCGCAACATCTCCTCCGTCACCGCAACCACCCCATCCTTCCGCAACGGCCGGAACGTCATGCGGTGCAGCGGGCACGGGCCGTGCGCCTCGATCCCCGCGCGGTGCTGCGCCGTCCCATAACCAGCGTGGGCGGCGAAGCCGTAGTTGGGGAAGACGAGGTGGGCGCGGGTCATCATCCGGTCGCGGGTGACCTTGGCGACGATCGAGGCGGCGGCGATGGAGACGGAGCGGGCGTCACCCTTGACCACCGCCTGGCCGGGGCAGTCGAGCCCCTGGGGCACGTCGAGGCCGTCGGTCAGCACATAGGCCGCCGGAATGGAGAGGCCGCAGATGGCGCGGCGCATGGCGTCGAGGCTCGCCTTGCGGATATCGGTATCGTCGATGCGGGTGGCACTGGAGGAGGCGATGGAGACCGTTGCCGTTGCCAGGATCTGCACGAACAGCTCCTCGCGCTTGGCGGCCGACAGCTGCTTGGAATCGTTCAGCCCCTCTGGGATGCGCTTCGGGTCGAGAATGACGGCTGCGGCAACGACAGGGCCGGCGAGCGGCCCGCGTCCGGCTTCATCGGCACCGGCAACCGGCCAGTGACCGGCCTTGCGGGCCTTCAGTTCCAGCTTGAAATCCGGAGTGAGCGGCGCGTCTTCGAAAAGCAGAGGAGAATCGGGTGGCGTGCGACGTTTCATGCGGCTGAACCTCGCACGCCAACCCGATTTCCTGCAAGCCCCCGGAACAGGGCGGCGGCCGGGGGCTAGGGCCGCGAAGGGGCAGGGGACCCATCCGCGGTGTGCAGGCAGCCAGGGCGGCGGCAGCCTGCGGGTATTGCGTCATTGCCGGCGGCATACCCGCCGGCCGGTCGAAACGCTCCTCACGCGCCCGTGCCAGCGGGCGCGAAGTCTTCAAAGCAGCGACAGCTGCACGCCGCTGCCATCCGGCGGCACGAAGAGATCGTCGCGCAGCGGCATGCTGCGTCTGACCATGCCGAGCCGCTTGGTGGCCATCTCGAAGCGGCGGGAGATCTGCCAGGCATAGGGGCCTGCACCCTTCATCCGCTTGCCGAACTCGGCGTCATAATCCTTGCCGCCGCGCATCGAGCGCACCAGCGACATGACATGCCGGTAGCGGTCCGGATAATGCTGCAGCAGCCAGTCGCGGAACAGCGGCGACACTTCGAGCGGCAGCCGCAGCAGCACATAGCCTGCCTCGCGCGCGCCGGCGGCATGCGAAGCCTCCAGAATGCGCTCCAGCTCGTGGTCGTTCAGCGCCGGGATGACGGGTGCGGCCATCACCGAGGTCGGGATGCCGGCCTCGCTCAGCGCATGGATCGCCTCCAGCCGCCGCGGCGGCGTAGAGGCGCGCGGCTCCATGGTGCGGGCGAGCTTGCGGTCGAGCGTCGTCACCGAAAGCGAGGCGCGCACCAGCCCCTTGGCGGCCATATCCTTGAGGATATCGATGTCGCGCATGATCATCGCCGACTTGGTGACGATCGAAACCGGGTGGCTCGCCTTGTTCAGCACTTCGAGGATCTGCCGCATGATGCGCCATTCCTTCTCGATCGGCTGGTAGGGATCGGTATTGGTGCCGATGGCGATCACCCGCGGCTTGTAGCCGGGCTTGGCAAGCTCGCGCTCCAGGAGCTTGGCGGCATCGGGCTTGGCAAACAGCTTCGCCTCGAAATCGAGCCCGGCCGACAGGCCCATATAGGCGTGGGTCGGCCGCGCGAAGCAATAGATGCAGCCATGCTCGCAGCCGCGATAGGGGTTGATCGAGCGGTCGAAGGGAATGTCGGGAGACTCGTTGCGGGTGATCGCCGTTCGCGGCTTCTCGATCTGCACTTCGGTGCGGAACGGCGGCAACTCTTCCAGCGTCTGCCAGCCGTCGTCGAACGTCTCGCGGCTTTGCGGCTCGAACCTGCCGCTCGGGTTAAGCCCGGCGCCACGTCCGCGGCGGCGCTCGCCATCCACCCGCAGGCCGGATTGGGCGATCAGCGCTTCGGCAATATCTGCCGTGTTGGCAGGCGCGAATGCGGCCTGCCCTGCAAGGGACTGTTCGTTCATCGGATTCTCCCGCAGCGGAGGCGTTGCCTTCGCCCGTTCTTGATGATTAAATTCCTAATCAGAAAATGAGAACAATGCAAGAACAAAATGAGGAAAGTCGCGCTGGCAAAATTTTGTGCGGCGCATTATAAATAGGCAATGTTGACGGTTGTTCTGGAGTGCCAGGATCAGGAACCTGAGCTGGCGCAGACTTTATCGGTGCTGGTCGCGGGCGCGGTCGAAGGGCTTGTAAGTGATGTCGTGGTGCTCGATCACGGCTCGCGCGACGGCACCTCGCGGGTGGCGGATGCTGCCGGCTGCCGTTTCCATTCGCAATGGGATATCAAGGACATATTGCGTTCGGCCCGGGGCGAGTGGCTGCTCTTCGTCGAGCCCGGCGCGCGCCCGCAGGCAGGCTGGATCGACGAGATCGCCGAATATGTGGCGCTGAACAAACTGCCCGCCCGTTTCACCGCCTCGCGCGCCTATCGCCGTCCGTTCCTGCAGCGGGTCGGCCGTGCCTTGCCGCCGCTGGAGCTTGCCTATCTTGTCCCCAAGAAGCAGGCGATCGCCTCGGCCAAGAGCGGCATGCGGCTGTCGGAATTCCCGAAGGGCCAGAAGCTGCGTCAGCTTTCCAGTGAATTGATTCCTTCCTGGGTGGCACGCGCCGCCAAATAGAATCAGCCGCCGCGCTTAAGGTGCTCGTCGAGCCGCGGCATGATTTCCACGAAATTGCAGGGCATGTGCCGGTAGTCGAGCTGCGCCTTCAGGATCCCGTCCCAGGCATCCTTGCAGGCGCCGGGCGAGCCGGGCAGCACGAAGATGAAGGTGGCGTTGGCAACACCGGCCGTGGCGCGCGACTGGATCGTCGAGGTGCCGATCTTGTCGTAGGAAATCCGGTGGAAGACTTCCGAGAAGCCGTCCATGCGCTTCTCGAACAGCGGCTCCAGTGCCTCCGGCGTCACGTCACGTCCGGTAAAGCCGGTCCCGCCGGTGGTGATGACAACGTCGATACCATCGGTCTCCGTCCATGCCTTCACCTGCGCTGCGATCGCCTGCCTGTCGTCCTGCACGATGGCGCGCTCGATCAGCTTGTGGCCGGCCTCGGCGATACGGGCAGCGAGCGTGTCGCCCGACTTGTCGTCCTGGAGCGTGCGGGTATCGGAGACGGTCAGCACGGCGATGCCGACGGGAATGAACGGCCGGTTCTCGTCTATGCCAGGCATGTCACTCTCCCGAAACAGTTTCCGTCGCCTGGAAATACCAGTCCGGCCGCTGGCTGTGAAGCTGCTGCGCAGCCGCCTCCGCCGCCTGCAGGGAAGGGAAGAGCCCGAAGCAGGTAGCGCCGGAGCCGGACATGCGGACGAGATCGGCGCCGCTCCCGGCAAGCAGGGCCGAAATCTCGGCAATCTCGGGCGTCAGGCTGCGCGCCGGCGGCTCGAGGTCGTTGCGGTTCACCTCGATCACCCGCATCCAGTCGCCGGCCGAAAGATCGAGCGGCCGGTTGTTCTTCTCTGCCAGTGCGCGAAAGATCTGCGGCGTCGACACGCCCTTCAGCGGATTGGCGAGCACCAGGAAGAGCCGTGGCAGCGCCACCCGCTCGATCTCCTCGCCGATCCCGCGCGCTATCAGCGGCCGGCTTTCCAGGCACATCGGCACATCGGCGCCAAGCTGCAGCGCAAGCGCCGAAAGCATATCGGCGGGCACCCGCACGTTCCAGAAGCGCTGAAGCCCGCGCAGTGCCGCAGCCGCATCCGCCGATCCGCCGCCGATCCCGGAGGCCACCGGCAGGTTCTTGTCGAGATGGATGGAAACTGTCGGCGCATGGCCGCCCTGGGCAAGCACGGCCTGGCGCAGAAGATCGCGTGCCTTGAGAACGAGATTGCTGCCGGGATCGCCACCAAGATCGCCGGCAAAACGCCCGCCGATGGTGAAGCCGTCGGCATCGGCGGCGGTGAAGCTCAGCCGGTCGCCGTGACTGGTGAAGGTCACCAGCATGTCGAGCAGATGGTAGCCGTCGTCTCTCTGGCCCGTCACATGCAGGGCCAGATTGATTTTCGCAGGCGCGTCTTCAGTCACCGTGAAACGGCGGCTCTCCGCATCCGGCATCCGTTATCAGGACTTCTTGTCGACGGGCGGCGGGGTCACCGGCGCCGGGTCCGGCTGCTTCTTGTCGGCGGACTTGGCCTCGTCGTTCTCGGGCTTCAGGCCGTTGGCGATCTTGTCCTTGATCTTCGGGATCTCGGCTTCCTCGGGCTGCGAGTTCAGCGCCCGGTTCCACTGATAGACGGCCTCGAGCTTGCGGCCGACATGCCAGTAGGCATCGCCGAGGTGATCGTTGATCGTCGCGTCGCCGGCCTTGATTTCGGCGGCCTTTTCGAGCTCGGCAACGGCATCGTCGAAGCGGTTGAGCCGGTAGTAGGCCCAGCCCAGCGAATCGATGATGTAGCCGTCGTCAGGCCGCAGATCGACGGCCTTCTTGATCATCGTCAGGCCTTCGTCGAGGTTCTTGTTCATGTCGATCCAGGAATAGCCCAGATAGTTCAGAACCTGCGGCTGGTCCGGATTGAGCTCCAACGCCTTGCGGAAGTTCGGCTCGGCCTGATCCCACTTCTTCAGCCGCTCATAGGCAATGCCGCGCTGGAAGAATACGGTCCAGTCGGCGCGGCCGGGCAGGGAGCCGATCGCCTCGACGGCCTTGTCGTAGTTCTCGGCCATGGCCGGATAGTCCTTGGCATCGGAAAGGACGCTGCCATAGGCGAGGTAGCTGCGGATATCCTTCGGGTCGGAGGCGATCAGCTGCTGCAGATGCTTGCGGGCCTCTTCCACCTTGCCGCCCTGGGCGAGTGCCAGGCCGAGCTGCAGTTCAGAGATGCGGCGCATCGGCGAATCCGCCGGAACCTTCTGGTAGAATTCGATGGCGCGGTCCATCTGTTCCTGCTTCTCGGCAATGCCGCCGAGCAAGACCAGCGTATCGGCGCTGTCGGGGTCGAGCGCATTGGCGGTCTGCAGGTAGAGCGAGACGATGTCTTCGGCGCCATCCCGGTTCAGCGCGGCGCCGACGGAGAACAGCACGGCGGCCGCACCCTGCGCGGCATTCTCGACCTGCTGCTTCGGCTTCTCGCCGCTTTCGATGCTCTGGCGCAGTGCCTTCAGCGGTGCGTAGTTCGGCAGCAGGTTGTCGCCGACGGAGATCGCGTCCAGCGCCTTCTGCTTGTTGCCCTGCGATGCCTCGAGGCGGGCAAGCGCCATGATCGAGCGCATGAAGGTATCGGGCGCCGTGGCGCCGCCATCCTTGTCGAGCACGGCATCGTTCAGATGCTTGCGGGCAGAGGCGACATTGCCGTTGACGATGGCGATTGCGCCGGCATGGTAGTTCTGGAAGATGCGGAACCAGTCCGGTCCCTTCATCTTCTCGACCATCGCCAGGGCTTCCTTGCCACGTCCGGCGCCGAGACGCGCCCAGGCCGACAGCAGGTCGTTCATCATCCGGTCGAGATCGTTCGGGCCGTCATATTTCAGGATCGCTTCGGCGCCCTTGTAGTCGCCGCGGCCGACGGCATCCATCGAGCGTACGACCGTCGTCACGCGCTCGATGCTCGGGTCGAGCTTCAGCTCGTTGGCGTATTTGACGCCTTCCTTGAAATCGCCGCTGAGCAGCAGCGAGATCATCAGGCGCTGGCGGATCTCAGGATTGCCCGGCTCGATCTGCAGGGCCTTCTTGTAGAGTTCGATCGCCGTCTTGTAGTCGTGGTCGACATCGGCGGTGCGGGCGGCGAGGAAGGCGCCGGAGAAGGTGGAAACCGTATCCGGGTCGAACATCACGGTCTTGCTGGCATCGTCGGGCTTGGCCGCGTCTTCCGCATGCGCGCCGGTCAATGCGCCGAACGAAAGAACGGCTGCAAGGGCTGCGCTCGAAAGAAGACGGATGGCAAATCTCTGCCGCATTAGAAAACCTCTCTTCAATGCAGCCGGCAAGCTCCGGCTGCGAAATCAGTTGCAATGACTGATTCACAACAGGATGGCTTTTTTGAAGCGGCCCTGCAACAAAATCAGCCCGCGATCAAAGACCTTTGATTAGTTCACGCGCTCGATGCAGAAGTCGATGACTTCCATCATGGCCGATTTCCAGGACGTATCGGGAAGCGGCGCCAGAGCGTCGCGCGCGATCGTGCCATAGTGGACCGCCCGGGCGATCGTATCGTTCAGCGTGCCGTATTTGGTGATCAGGCCGAGGGCCTTTTCAAGGTTCGCATCGCTGCTGTTGCCGCCCTCGATCGCATCGCGCCAGAAGGCACGCTCTTCCTGCGTGCCGCGGCGGTAGGCGAGGATGACGGGAAGCGTGATCTTGCCTTCGCGGAAATCGTCGCCGACATTCTTGCCGAGATCGGCAGCCTTGCCGCCGTAATCCAGCGCATCGTCGACCAGCTGGAAGGCGAGGCCGAGATTCATGCCGTAGGACTTCATCGCGTTGCGGCCGGACTTGCCGGCATCGGCAACGATCGGGCCGACTTCGGCGGCTGCCGCAAACAGCGCCGCCGTCTTGGCGCGGATGACCGAGAGATAGTCGTCCTCGGTCGTTTCCATGTTCTTGGCGACCGAAAGCTGCAGTACCTCGCCCTCGGCGATGACGCAGGCAGCCGAAGAGAGAACGTCGAGCGCATCGAGCGAGCCGACATCGACCATCATGCGGAAGGCCTGGCCGAGCAGGAAGTCGCCGACGAGGACGCTGGCCTGGTTGCCCCAGATGGTGCGGGCCGTGGACTTGCCGCGGCGCAGGTCGCTTTCGTCGACCACGTCGTCATGCAGAAGCGTCGCCGTATGCATGAATTCGACCGAGGTCGCGAGCTTGATGTGGTTCTCGCCCTTGTAGCCGAACAGACAGGACGAGGCGAGCGTCAGCATCGGGCGCAGGCGCTTGCCGCCGGAAGAGATCAGGTGGTTGGCCACCTCCGGGATCATCTGCACGTCGGAACCGGCCTTCGAAAGGATAAGCTGGTTGACCCGCTCCATGTCCGCCTTTGTCAAATCGACCAGCGGCTTGACGGATGCCAGTTTGTTTTTGCTTTCTTCAAGCGGTATGACCACGCCCAACGACCCGGACTCCTGTTCACTCTTTGAATTTGACAATAGAAAGGGGCGGCAGAAGCGGCAAGGGGTGAATTGTCGCGTAGCGCAAATTTGAAACGGAATTGACCGCAAATGCATGAACTTATCCGTGCCAACGATCCCGTCCTGCTCTCGTTTGCGCAGAGCCTGTTAAAGGATGCCGGAATTCACTGCTTCGTAGCCGATCAGGGCATGAGCATTCTGGAGGGTTCGCTCGGCATGCTGCCGCGCCGCCTGCTTGTCGATGACGAGCGCGCCGTTCAGGCCCGCCGCATCCTCACCGATGCCGGTCTGGCAGACGAGCTGCGCGCGGAAAAGTGAACCTATGACGAGCCCGGTTTCCGAAACGATCGATGCCTTCCACCGCGGCGGCTTCCACATCGTCCAGCCGAAGGGCAGGGGGCACCGGTCGGGTATGGATGCCATGCTGCTCGCCGCTCTGGTCGCCGATGACAGGCCGGTCAGGGTTGCCGATCTCGGCGCCGGTGCCGGTGCGGCAGGGCTCGGCGTCGCCTCGCGGCTTCCGAAGGCTGAAGCCGTTCTCTTCGAGCGCTCGGCGGAGATGGCGGATTATGCCCGCCGCAGCATCGCTCTGTCCGAAAACGCCCATATGGCCGGGCGCGTCTCGGTAATCGAGGCCGATGTGACGCTGACTGCCAAGGCGCGCAACGATGCTGGGCTTCCCGACGAGGTCTTCCACCACGTCATCATGAACCCGCCATTTAACGCTTCAGGCGACCGCAAGACGCCGGATGCCCTGAAGGCCGAGGCGCATGCGATGACCGAAGGATTGTTCGAAAGCTGGATCCGCACCGCCGGCGCCATCATGATCCCTGGCGGCCAGCTGTCGCTGATCGCCCGCCCGGAATCGATCGCCGAGATCATCGCCGCCTGCGGCCGCCGCTTCGGCGGCATCGAAATCACCGCCATCCATCCCCGCCAGGGCGAAAACGCCGTGCGCATCCTGCTGACGGCGATCAAGGGCTCGCGGGCACGGCTGTCGCTGCGCGCGCCGCTGATCATGCACGAAGAGGGGAGCCACAAGTTCTCCCCCCTCGTCGATGATTTCAACAACGGCCGCGCGGCCTATGAGCGGCTTTAGCCGATCACGAAGTCGAAGAGCAGCTTGATGTTCAGTCCGGCGATGACGATGGCGATCAGATAGGCGATCGCCGAGAGCCAGCGGGGAGCGACGAGTTCGCCCATCTTCGCCTTGCTGGCGGTGAACATCACCAGCGGGAAGACGGCGAAGGAGAGCTGCAGGCTGAGCACGACCTGCGTCAGGATCAGCAGTTCCGCCGTCCCCGCATCGCCGTACCAGATGGTGACGAAGGCGGCCGGGATGATGGCGATCGCCCGGGTGATCAGGCGGCGCACCCATGGCTGGACCTTCATCTTGATGAAGCCTTCCATGACGATCTGGCCGGCAAGCGTTGCCGTCACCGTTGAATTCAGGCCACAGCAGAGCAGAGCGATGCCGAACAGCGTCGGCGCGATGGCGAGGCCAAGCAGCGGCGCCAGCAGCGAGTGCGCTTCGCCGAGCTCGACGATATTGGTCTGGCCATTGGCGTTGAAGGCGGCTGCCGCCAGGATCAGGATCGAGGCGTTGATCAGCAGCGCGAAACACAGCGCCACCGTCGAGTCGATCGTCGCAAAGGTCAGCGCCTCGCGCTTTTCGGGCAGCGTGTGGCCGAAGTCGCGTGTCTGCACGATGCCGGAATGCAGGTAGAGATTATGCGGCATGACGGTGGCGCCGAGAATGCCGAGCGCCAGGTAGAGCATTTCCGGATTGGTGACGATCTCCGTCGTCGGGAAGAAGCCCTTGAGAACCGCGCCCCATTGCGGAT
This sequence comes from Rhizobium sp. BG4, assembly GCF_016864575.1. Classification (NCBI taxonomy): domain Bacteria; kingdom Pseudomonadati; phylum Pseudomonadota; class Alphaproteobacteria; order Hyphomicrobiales; family Rhizobiaceae; genus Rhizobium; species Rhizobium sp. BG4. Next base: position 731,234 of record NZ_CP044125.1, on the reverse strand, counting down.
CGGCAAGCAGGATCTGCACGCCGAAGCAGAGCGCGATGACGCCGAGCAGGGTGATGATGAAGGCCTCGACCCAGCGGAAGCCCATCTTCTGCAGGTAGAGGATGAGGAAAACGTCGAGCGCGGTGATCAGCACGCCGAGCTCCAGCGGCACGCCGAAGATCAGGTTCAGACCGATCGCCGTGCCGATCACCTCGGCGATATCGGTGGCGATGATGGCGATTTCCGCAAAGGCCCAGAGCGGAACGGAAACCCACTTCGGAAAGGCATCGCGGCAGGCCTGTGCCAGATCGCGGCCGGAACCGATGGCGAGCCGGGCGCAGAGCGATTGCAGCACGATCGCCATCAGGTTGGAAAGCAGCGCCACCGTCAGCAGCGCATAGCCGAACTTCGAACCACCGGCGAGCGAGGTCGCCCAGTTGCCCGGATCCATGTAGCCGACGGCGACCATGTAGCCCGGGCCGGCAAAGGCGGCGATCCTGCGGAGTTTCGATCCGTCGCGTCTCGTATTGACGCTGCGATAGACGTCGGAGAGCGAGGCTTCCTGGCGTTCATACCGCCAGCCGCCTTTTCTCTGCGGATTCAAAACATCCATGTCATTTCCACCTGTTGCTTATATTGGCACTATGACCGATTAGAATGATAATGCAAGTCATTCGCAACAAGAAAATGGAGTGTGCGTTTTTCCGGTAATTCTGACGCGGTTTTCGGCGCTTTCCCATTGTGTTTGCCGTTGCGCTGCATACATGGATTGCGACGCCGAAATGCGAAGAAGGATTTGAAAATGGCCGGATTTTTGAGAAAGCTGATGCCGAAGCGCTTCCGCAAGGAAGGGGTGGTGATCCCCGTCGTCAGGCTGCAGGGCGCCATCATGAGCGGCGGCAACCAGTTTCGTCCTGCGCTCAATCTGGCCTCGGTCGCCCCGATGCTCGAAAAGGCTTTCTCCGCCAAGGATGCGCCGGCTGTGGCGATCTCGATCAATTCGCCCGGTGGCTCGCCGGTCCAGTCGCGCCTGATCTTCACCCGCATCCGTGAGCTGGCCCGCGAGAAGCAGAAGAAGGTGCTCGTCTTCGTCGAGGATGTCGCGGCCTCCGGCGGCTACATGATCGCGCTGGCCGGTGACGAGATCATCGCCGATCCCACCTCGATCGTCGGCTCGATCGGCGTGGTCTCCGGCGGCTTCGGCTTTCCGGAACTTCTGAAGAAGATCGGCGTCGAGCGCCGCGTCTATACCGCCGGCGAAAACAAGGTGATCCTCGATCCCTTCCAGCCGGAAAAGGAAAAGGACATCGAGTATCTGAAGACCCTGCAGCTCGAGATCCACCAGGTCTTCATATCGATGGTGCGCGAGCGCCGCGCCGGCAAATTGAAGGATGACGCGACCGTCTTCTCCGGCCTGTTCTGGACCGGTACCCGCGGCCTCGAACTCGGCCTCATCGACGGCCTCGGCGACATGCGCCAGGAATTGAAGAAGCGCTACGGCCACAAGACGAAGCTGGAGCTCGTCACCGCCGCCCGCGGCCTCTTCGGCCGCCGCGTTCCCGGCATCTCCACCATGTCGCTCGAAGGTGCGGCATCAGGTCTTGCGGCGGGACTTGTCGAAACAGCCGAAGAAAAGGCATTGTGGAGCCGCTACGGGCTATAAGAAGAGATAGGCGAGGGGGCCATGGCGCAGCTTGTTACGATTGCAATCCTGATATGCGCCGGCTGGTGGCTCTACCGCCGCTTCATCTCCGACGCCCAGCGCCTCCAGGAAAAATCCCGCCGCACCGAAAGGGAGCGCCAGACCGGCGCCGTCGGCACGCTGGTGAAGGATCCGGTGACCGGCGAGTACCGGGTGAAGCGGGAGGATGAGTAGGCGCCTTAGCGCCGCTCTTTCACGCGTGCTTCCCAGTCCGAACCGGCATAGCCGATCGCCAATATAAGAAGGGACTTGTCGCCTTCGTCGATCGTGAAGCAGATGACCGCCTCTTCGGCGGCCGGAATGATGCGAAGCCCCTGACAGACCTCGTCCCGAGGGGCTGCCTTGTATGGGAAGTCGACCAGGCTTTTCGTCACCCGTTCGATCTCGGAAAACTTCCGGTTGGCGATAGCCGTCCCGGCATAGTCTTCGATCAGCGTGAAAATATTGAAGAGATCGTCGGTCGCGCCTGGGTGATAACGCAGGCGGTAGCGTTCGCTCATCGCGCGGGCCTGGAGTTCAGCCGTTTGCGGACGCGCTCGAAGAGGTCGTCGTCTTCCATGTTGATGAACTGATCCCGCGGCAATTCCATCCGCCGCCGGATCTCATCCGCCATCCCCGCAACCGGATCGTCCTCGCCGCTCTCTTCAAGCCGCAGCCGCGCCAGCCCTTCGCCGATCACGTCGGAGACGCTCGGAAAGCGCCCGGCTTCCACCAGTTCCTCGGCAAAGCGGAGGTCCTCATCCGACAGCGTCACTGTGGTCTTGACGTTCATAGCCTGTATCCGTTCGAAACCATTGCGATCATACGTTATCTATTGACCCTTGTCCCCCGCCGTGGCACCTGTCCCGGCAAAATAAGCAACGGTGAATTCCCATGTCTGCATCGATCCCCGACCATATGAATCCGAAGCGCTCCTTCCAGGCGCTGATCCTGACCCTGCATAATTACTGGGCGGACAAGGGTTGTGCGGTTCTGCAGCCTTACGACATGGAAGTCGGCGCCGGTACCTTCCACCCGGCAACCACGCTGCGCGCCCTTGGCCCGAAGCCGTGGAAGGCCGCCTATGTGCAGCCCTCCCGGCGCCCGTCGGACGGCCGCTACGGCGAAAACCCGAACCGCCTGCAGCACTATTACCAGTACCAGGTGATCCTGAAGCCGAACCCGCCGAACCTGCAGGAGCTCTATCTCGGCTCGCTCGCCGCCATCGGCCTCGATCCGCTGCTGCACGATATCCGCTTCGTCGAGGACGACTGGGAAAGCCCGACGCTCGGCGCCTGGGGTCTCGGCTGGGAATGCTGGTGCGACGGTATGGAAGTCTCGCAGTTTACCTATTTCCAGCAGGTCTGCGGCATCGAATGCGCGCCGGTTGCGGGCGAGCTCACCTACGGCCTCGAGCGCCTCGCCATGTATGTCCAGGGCGTCGACAACGTCTACGACCTGAACTTCAACGGCCGCGAAGGCGACGAGAAGATCAGCTATGGCGAAGTCTTCCTGCAGGCAGAGCAGGAATATTCCCGCCACAATTTCGAATTCGCCAATACCGAGATGCTGCATCGCCATTTCATCGATGCCGAGAAGGAATGCCAGGCGCTGCTCGCCGCCGGCGCCCCCGGCGATGCCGACAACCAGCGCCTCCACAAATGCGTCTTCCCGGCCTACGACCAGTGCATCAAGGCGTCCCACGTCTTCAACCTGCTCGACGCCCGCGGCGTCATCTCGGTCACCGAGCGCCAGGGCTACATCCTGCGCGTCCGCACGCTCGCCAAGGCCTGCGGCGAAGCCTTCCTGCTGACGGATGCTGGCGGGGTCAACCTCGCGAAAGACGCCGCGTAAATCACCGCTTTGGGGAGCTCACGATCGCGTGAGTTCCCGGATGACAATTCTTCGCAACATGCATAGTCTCGCCGCAACTCTATTTCCGTTGCGGGGGATTCGCGATGTATATCATTCTCGGCTTGATCGTACTGATCGCCCTCTACGCCATCTTCGTCTATAACGGCCTCGTGCGGGCCCGGCAGATGGCGGAGGAGGCCTGGTCGGGTATCGATGTGCAGCTGAAGCGGCGTGCGGATTTGATCCCGAACCTGATCGAGACGGTGAAGGGATACGCCACCCACGAGAAGACCACGCTGGAAGAGGTCGTGGCCTTGCGCAATAAGGCGCAGGCCGTGCCTTCTGGCGATGTGGCCGGCAGGGCGCAGGCCGAAGGTCTGCTCGGTGCCGCACTTGGGCGTGTCATCGCGCTTGCCGAAGCCTATCCGGATCTGAAGGCGAACGCGAATTTTGCTGAGCTGCAGAGCTCGCTGGAAACCATGGAAAGTGAAATCCAGATGGCCCGCCGTTATTATAACGGTGCCGCCCGCGATCTGAACGTCAAGGTCGAGAGCTTCCCGTCCAATCTGGTTGCCGGTCAGTTCGGTTTCCAGAAGAAGGACTATTTCGAGATCACCAACGAGGCGGATCGCGCCGTCCCACAGGTCAAATTCTGACGTTTGTCTTTGCGCAAAAGCTGCTATGAGCAGGGCCGGTCACGGCAGCGCAATGGATGGAATACAGCGTAATGGGTACAGACAAGAAACTCACGATCATCCCGGTCAAGGCTCCGCTCGAAGGGCGCGCCGTGGCGCCGGGTTCGAAGTCGATCACCAACCGGGCGCTACTGCTTGCCGGTCTCGCCAAGGGCACCAGCCGCCTGACCGGCGCGCTGAAGAGCGACGACACGCGCTATATGGCCGACGCCCTGCGCGCCATGGGCGTCAAGATCGAAGAGCCCGATGATACGAGCTTCGTGGTAACAGGCAGCGGCAAGCTTCTGCCGCCGAAGGAGCCGCTGTTCCTCGGCAATGCCGGCACCGCCACCCGCTTCCTGACGGCCGCTGCCGCACTCGTCGATGGCACCGTCATCGTCGATGGCGACCAGCATATGCGCAAGCGCCCGATCGGCCCGCTCGTCGATGCGCTGCGCACGCTCGGCATCGATGCCAGCACCGAAGCCGGCTGCCCGCCCGTCAAGATCAACGGCACCGGCACTTTCGATGCCACCCGCATCGAGATCGATGGCGGCCTTTCCAGCCAGTATGTCTCCGCGCTTCTGATGATGGCCGCCGGTGGCAGCAAGCCTGTCACCATCGAGCTTCTCGGCGAGGATATCGGCGCGCTCGGCTATATCGACCTGACGACGGCGGCGATGCGCGCGTTCGGCGCCAAGGTCGAAAAGACCAGCCCCGTCACCTGGCAGGTCGAACCAACAGGCTATACCGCCGTCGATTTCGTCATCGAGCCCGATGCCTCCGCCGCCACCTATTTCTGGGCGGCCGAAGTGCTGACCGGCGGAAAGATCGATCTCGGCGTGCCCAACGCTGCCTTCACCCAGCCGGATGCCAAGGCCTACGACGTCATCGCCAAGTTCCCGAACCTGCCGGCCGAAATCGACGGCTCGCAGATGCAGGATGCCGTGCCGACGCTCGCCGTTCTTGCAGCCTTCAACAACACGCCCGTCCGCTTCGTCGGCATCGCCAATCTGCGCGTCAAGGAATGCGACCGCATCCGCGCGCTGTCGACCGGCCTGACGCAGATCCGTGCCGATCTCGCCCGCGAGGAAGGCGACGACCTGATCGTCAATGCCGATCCTGATCTCGCCGGCCAGCATCTGCCGGCGTCGATCGATACCTTCGCCGATCACCGCATCGCCATGAGCTTTGCGCTGGCGGGCCTGAAGATCGACGGCATCACCATTCTGGATCCGGATTGCGTCGGCAAGACGGTTCCCGCCTATTGGCGCATGCTCGCCGCGCTCGGCGTCACCTACGCCAACGAAAGTTGAGATAGCAAAGCGGCAGCTGCCGCGATCGGGGAGGGGTGGAATGATCCTGCGGTCTTTCGGTGTGTGCCTGGCGCTCTTCATGACGCTGACGGTGCGCACGGCACTTGGCGCCGAGATCATCTCCTCCTTCAATTCGGATATCCGGCTGGAAAAGAGCGGGGCGATGACGGTGGCCGAGACCATCACCGTCAATGCCGAGGGTAACCGCATCCGCCGCGGCATCTTCCGCGATTTCCCGCTGACCTTCACCGATGAGAACGGCCGTCTGCGGAGCGTCGATTTCGATGTCGTCTCGGTCACCCGCGACGGGAATGACGAACCCTGGAAGACGGAATCGATCTCCGGCGGCATCCGCATCTATGCCGGTTCGGAAGACGTAATGCTCTCGCCCGGCCGCCATCAATATGTCTTCACCTACCGCACCAACCGGCAGATACGCTATTTCCCCGATCACGACGAACTCTATTGGAACGTCACCGGCAACGGCTGGATCTTCCCGATCATGGCGGCGACGGCGACCGTCAATCTGCCCGATGGTGTGGCCGCCACCGATACCAATTTCTTCACCGGCCCGCTTGGCGCGACGGACAGGAACGCCCGCGTCTCCGGCAGCAACACCCGCCCGGTCTTTTCCACGACACAGCCTCTGAACGCTGAAGAGGGACTGACGATCGCCGTCAAGTTTCCCAAGGGCGCCATTGATCCGCCGAGCTCATCCGATCAGAACATGTGGTGGCTGAAGGATAACCGCGATTATTTCATCGGCTTCGGCGGTCTGCTGCTGGTCTTCCTCTACTACACCCGCTCCTGGCTGAAGGTCGGGCGCGATCCGGCCCGTGGCGTCGTCGTGCCGCGCTGGGATGCGCCTGACGGCATCTCGCCGGCGCTCGTCAATTACATCGATAACAAGGGCTTCTCCGGCCAGGGCTGGACGGCGCTGTCGGCGAGCGCGCTGAACCTTGCCGTGCGCGGCTTCGTCGTGCTTGAGGATCTCAAGCAGTCGATCGTCATCCGCCGCACCGACAAACCCAATGTCGGCCAGAAGTTCGAGGCGGGCGAGGCGAGCCTGCTGAACGCCGTCGGCAGCCGCGGATCGCTGACCATCGACAAGGCCAATGGCGAGCGGGTCAAATCCGTCGGCCAGAATTTCCGCTCGGCGATCGAGCGCGAGCATCGCGGCAAATATTACAACGCCAATACCGGCTATGTGATCGGTGGCGTCGTGCTCAGCGTCGCGGTGCTGATCATCCTCTTCGTCTTCGGCTCGCTGCAGCCCGATACGATCGCGCTGATGATCGTCCCGATCGCCGTCGTCGCCTTCCTTTCGCTTTTCGTCGCCGGTTTTGCCAAGTCGTTCAGGCGCGGCCATTCGCTCGGCGCCAAGATCATGTCGGTCGTGGCGATCGGCATTGCCGGTTTCATCGGCTTCTCGATCGTCTCCTCACTGGCGCTGGCGCTGTTCTCGTCGCTGATGGAGTTTCATGAAACGCCGATGCTCTTTGCCGTCGGCGGCATCGTCTTCCTCAACATGCTCTACGTTTTCATCATGGGCGCGCCGACGATGCTCGGCGCCAAGATGATGGATGGCATCGATGGCCTCAGGCAGTATCTGACGCTCGCCGAGAAGGACCGCATGAACATGGCGGGCGCGCCGGAGATGTCGCCGCAGCATTTCGAAAAGCTCTTGCCCTATGCCGTGGCGCTCGGCGTCGAAAAGCCCTGGAGCCAGACCTTCGAAACCTGGCTGGCGGCCGCCGCAGCCGGCGCGGTCGCCTATAGCCCGGCCTGGTATTCCGGCAATTTCAACAGCGGCAGCTTCTCCGATCGCATCGGCGGCTTCTCCTCCTCGATGGCCTCCACCATCGCCTCGACGATACCAAGCCCACCGCCATCGAGCTCGTCCTCCGGCTTCTCCGGCGGCGGCGGCTCCTCGGGCGGCGGCGGAGGCGGCGGCGGTGGCGGGGGTGGTAGTGCGCGTCCTACCGGGCAGCCCCCTCATCCGGCCCTAACGGGCCACCTTCTCCCCCAGGGGAGAAGGGACGGAGACACTGCGGCTTTCCCCTTCTCCCCTGGGGGAGAAGGTGCCCGAAGGGCGGATGAGGGGCCACACGGCAGAACCTCGGCGATTACGCCATCGATCAGCCCTCCAACACTTGACCTTTCGCCTCCCGCCCCTTAACCGCCAAGCGGAAAACGGAAAGGATCGGGCATGAAGGTTCTGTTGATCGGTTCGGGTGGCCGCGAGCACGCTCTCGCCTGGAAGCTGGCGCAGTCGCCGCTGCTGACGGAATTCTATGCCGCGCCCGGCAATCCCGGTATCGCCGAGCATGCGACGCTCGCTGCCGTCAACACCGAAGACCAGGATGCCGTCGTCGCCTTCTGCCGCGAAAAGGCGATCGATTTCGTCGTCGTCGGTCCCGAAGCGCCGCTCGTCGCCGGTCTCTCCGATACGCTCCGCGCTGCCGGTTTCAAGGTCTTCGGTCCGTCCGCCGCTGCCGCCCAGCTCGAGGGCTCCAAGGGTTTCACCAAGGATATCTGCGCCCGCTACGACATCCCGACCGGCGCCTATCAGCGCTTCAACAATGCCCCGAAGGCCAAGGCCTATATCCGCGAGCAGGGCGCCCCGATCGTCGTCAAAGCCGATGGCCTGGCAGCCGGTAAGGGCGTCACCGTGGCGATGACCGTCGATGAGGCGCTCGCCGCCGTCGACGACTGTTTCGAAGGCGCATTCGGCGCTGCCGGTGCCGAAGTCGTGGTCGAGGCCTATCTCGATGGCGAGGAAGCAAGCTTCTTCTGCCTGTCGGATGGCAAGCATGCGCTGGCGCTTGCCACCGCTCAGGATCACAAGCGCGTCGGCGAGGGTGATACCGGCGTCAATACTGGCGGCATGGGCGCCTATTCCCCGGCCCCGGTCATGACGTCGGAAATGGTCGAGCGCACGATGAAGGAAATCATCGAGCCGACGATGCGCGGCATGGCCGAGAGCGGCTATCCGTTCCAGGGCGTGTTCTTCGCCGGTCTGATGATCACCGCCAAGGGCCCCGAGCTCATCGAATACAATGTCCGCTTCGGCGATCCGGAATGCCAGGTGCTGATGATGCGCCTGAAGAGCGATCTGCTGCCGCTGCTGCTCGCCTGCGCCGACGGCACGCTCGATCAGGTCTCCGCCGAATGGAGCGATGATCCGGCTCTCACCGTCGTCATGGCCTCCAAGGGCTATCCGGGCGCCTACGACAAGAACACGCCGATCGGCTCTCTGCCGGCAGCAGGCGAGGGGGCAAAGGTCTTCCATGCCGGTACGGCGCTGAAGGACGGCCAGCTGGTCGCCACCGGCGGCCGCGTGCTGAACGTCACGGCGACGGGCGAAAGCGTCAGCGATGCCAAGCGCCATGCCTATGCGCTGCTCGATCAGGTCGAGTGGGACAACGGTTTCTGCCGCCGCGATATCGGCTGGCGCGCGGTCGAGCGCGAAAAGGCGTAGGGCTGGCCCGAAATCGGGTCAGTTCGCTAAATTTTTACCCTTTCCCCTGACCGGATGGAAATAAAGACGCGCTATTCTCCTGTTCATAGTCAGACGGAGTAGCGTTCATGCGTCAGTTCATCCTCGGTGCGGCAATCGCCCTTATCGCCGGTTCGGCCATGGCATCGTCCATCGATGTCGTTGCTCCTTCCGCGCCGGAAGGCAATGGCAGCATCCTCAAGGAAACCTGCACCAGCTGCCCGCCGCTCGCCGTTTCCGAGCGCAAGAAGGATTACACCGTCCCGACGCTGGCGCCGGGCGCGCTGCAGGCGAGCGAACTGCGCGATATCGACGGCCAGAAGAAGCTCTACCGCACCGAAGGCTGGATGGGCGGCTCGCCCGTCGTCTTCGTCACCAAGGCGACGCCTGATGTCGTCCAGGCCTTCAACAAGACCGGAACGCCCGCAGATGGCATCGACCCGACTTCCACCACCTCGGTGATCGGCCTCGACGCCAAGCCGGCGATGGCAGGCATGGCGGCTCCGGCGGAACAAATCGCGCCGTTAGACATTTCTGATTTCAAGCTGCGTGATTGAGCAGCCACAAGTTCCCTGCCCCTGATCCGGTCAAGGTTTGATCGCTGGGGTCCGCTTAGCGCGGATTGAATGCGCTCCTGAGAGAAGCAGGGGCGCATTCTTTATTTTGATTGAATGATAAATTACTCATGCAACGCATGCGCTTATGCGAAAAAACGGGACTCATAATTGACCGTTCCCGGCCCCGATATCGTTAATTCATCGTTTAACCATTGACCATAATTCTAGCCACCGGAGGACCGGAGCGAGCATGATTGCGCTTGCTGAAAGTGCGTGGTGACACGCGCAAAGGACGGGAGTTTACCCGATCCGGTGTTTTTGCGAATTCACCACTTTCACGAGACAATTATGAAAAAGCTCAAGATTGCCCACCAGCTTTTCGCTCTTGTCGGTGTGCTCATGGCGGCCTTCGCCGTTGCCACCTATTTTCAGATCCGCACCACGTCTCAGTCGATCTATGACGACCGCTTCGATCTGCTGCGCACGCAGGTCGAAAGCGCCATTTCGGTGCTCAATACCTATTACGAGCGCGAACAGTCCGGCGAGATGACGCATGAGGCCGCCCAGGCCGAAGCCTTCAAGGTTCTCTCCAAGGTCAAGTTCGAGCCGGCCGGTTATGTCTTCGGCTTCGATTACGACGTCGTCCAGCGCTTCCATCCGAGCCCGGTCAATATCGGCAAGGACATGAGCGGCCAGGTCGATAAGCGCGGCACCCATTTCAGCCAGGAAATGGTCGACAAGGGCAAGGCAGGCGGCGGCCAGACGATCTACTTCTGGAACAAGCCTGGCCAGCCCGACAGCGACGTCTTCCTCAAGGGCGCCTATTCCAAGGCCTTCGCCCCCTGGCAGCTCGTCGTCGGTTGCGGTGTGTATTTCGATGACCTGCAGGCGCAGATCAACGCAACGATGTGGAAGGCCCTGATTGCCTGCGGCATCGTCTTCCTCGCCGGCATCGGCGCTGCCTTCTACTTCATCCGCGGCATTTCCAGCCCGCTCAAGGATGTGCATCAGGCTCTCGAAGCCGTTGCCGACGAGCGCGTCGATGCCGCGATCCCGCATACCGGTCTCAACAACGAAGTCGGCATGATGGCCCGCGCCACTCGCTCACTGCAGGAGAAGGTGCGCGAACGCCACGCCATGTCGGAGCGCGAAGCCGCCCAGCAGATGGCGCTCGACAATGAGCGTGAAGCCAACCAGCGCGGTCAGCGCGACGAGGCCATGGCCCAGACGCGCGTCGTCACCACCATCGGCCAGGCGCTCGAACTGATTGCCCGCGGCGACCTGACGGTCCGCTGTGGCGATATTGGCCAGAAATACGCTGCACTCCGCGACAATTTCAACGACGCCCTGCAGCATCTCGAAGCTGCGATGGCCAAGGTCAGCGCCAAGGGCGGTGACATCGGTGTCGCCAAGGAAGAAATCCGCCGCGCCTCCAACGAACTGTCGCAGCGCACCGAGCGCCAGGCCGCAAGCCTGGAAGAAACCTCGGCCGCTCTCGACGAGCTCACCGTCGCCGTCCGCCAGACGGCGGAAGGTGCACACGAAGCCAGCCAGCGCGTTCGCGAAGTCAGCACCGAAGCCAGCCGCAGCGATGCAGTCGTCACCGAAGCGATCACCGCGATGAGCGGCATCGAGAAGTCCTCGGAAGAGATCAGCAAGATCATCGGCGTCATCGACGAGATCGCCTTCCAGACCAACCTGCTCGCTCTGAACGCAGGTGTCGAAGCAGCGCGTGCCGGTGAATCCGGCAAGGGCTTCGCCGTCGTCGCTCAGGAAGTTCGCGAATTGGCCCAGCGCTCGGCCGCTGCCGCCAAGGAAATCAAGGATCAGATCGCCCGTTCCTCCAGCCAGGTCGACCAGGGTGTCCGTCTGGTTGGTGAAGCAGGCGAGGCCCTGAAGCGCATCTCCGACCAGATCAAGTCGGCCAACGAAATCGTCGCCAAGATCGCCCACAGCGCCTCCGAACAAGACACCACGCTGCGCTCGATCTCGTCCTCGATGAACCAGCTCGATGCGGCAACCCAGCAGAACGCGGCGATGGCGGAAGAAACCACCGCTTCGGCCGAAACGCTGGCGGCCGATACCGACGAACTGCTCGGCCTGATCCGCGGCTTCCGCATCGGCAATGCTGCCCATGCCGCCCCGGTAACGGCACGCCGCGCGGCCTGATTTCAGGCCGCCGAAGCATCCGAAATCCGCTGACCTGACATCACCGGGCATTTGCCCGGTGAATCGAGTTAAGCTCATGATTTATAATGATTTTTCTGCGAACGCCTACTGATTTTTAAGGATTTTTTAGCCGTTCGCATGCCATTGTCCACCTGCCGGCCGCTGCATGTTCTTGAGCAGCGGTTTAAGCGGTCGTCCAGACCTGCTGACACAGGCGGTATCACACCGCGCCGGAGTCCTTTTCGTCCTTTCCGCTGCGGGGCATTATGAAAAAATTGCAGATTTCAAAACAACTGATTTTGCTGGTTACCGGCCTGATGCTCGCCTTTGCGATCGCCACCTCGCTGCAGGTCCGGTCCTCGGTCAACGCGATCTATAAGGAGCGCTACGACATGCTCCGTTCGGAGGTCCAGTCGGCTGTCTCCGTTCTCAAGCAGTACCAGGCGAAGGTCGATTCCGGTGAGCTGAAGCTGGAAGACGCCCAGAAACAGGCCTACACCACGCTGAACGCCATGAAATACGATCCGGATGGCTATTTCTTCGGCTATAGCTACGACATCCAGATGATGTTCCACTACGACGCCTCGAAGGTCGGCCAGTTCAACAAGGGCCAGCCGGACAGCAAGGGCAAGCTTTACCGCGAAGAACTCGTCAAGCTCGGCCAGCAGGGCGGCGGCCTCGTCGAATATTACTCGACCGCCAAGCCCGGCCAGCCGGCCGGCGATTTCCGCAAGACCGCCTATGCGCTCGCCTTCGACCCCTGGAAGGTCGTGGTTGTAACAGGCGTCTATATGGACGATCTCGACGCGCAGATCCGCGGCAAGGTCTTTGAGGCCCTGACTGCCAGCCTCATCCTCTTCGTTCTGGCCGTCATCGCTGCCTATGCCGTCATCCGCGGCATTTCCGGCCCGCTCAAGGACGTCCACAAGACGTTGCAGGCCGTTGCCGACGAGAATGTCTCGGTCGTCATTCCGCATACCGGCATGAACAACGAGATCGGCATGATGGCCAAGGCCACCCAGTCGCTGCAGGAAAAGATCCGCGAGCGTCATGCGATGGCTGAGCGCGAAGCGGTTCAGGCCCTGGCGCTGGAAACCGAGCGCGAGACCAACCTGCGCGGTCAGCAGGACGAAGCCTCGGCCCAGGCCCGCGTCGTCTCCACGATCGGCGAAGCCCTCGAGCAGATCGCTCGCGGCGACCTGACCGTCCGTTGCGCCGATATCGGCCAGAAGTATGCAGCGCTCCGCCACAACTTCAACGATGCTCTCCAGCATCTCGAAGCTGCGATGGCCAAGGTCAGCGCCAAGGGCGGTGACATCGGCGTCGCCAAGGAAGAAATCCGCCGCGCCTCGAACGAACTGTCGCAGCGCACAGAGCGCCAGGCCGCCAGCCTGGAAGAAACCTCGGCCGCTCTCGACGAGCTCACCGTCGCCGTCCGCCAGACCGCGGAAGGTGCACACGAGGCCAGCCAGCGCGTTCGCGAAGTCAGCACCGAAGCCTCGCGCAGCGATGCAGTCGTCACCGAAGCGATCACCGCGATGAGCGGCATCGAGAAGTCCTCCGAAGAGATCAGCAAGATCATCGGCGTCATCGATGAGATTGCCTTCCAGACCAACCTGCTCGCTCTGAACGCAGGTGTCGAAGCAGCGCGTGCCGGTGAATCCGGCAAGGGCTTTGCTGTTGTCGCCCAGGAAGTCCGCGAACTGGCCCAGCGCTCGGCCGCTGCCGCCAAGGAAATCAAGGATCAGATCGCCCGTTCCTCCAGCCAGGTCGACCACGGCGTCCGTCTGGTCGGTGAAGCAGGCGAAGCCCTGAAGCGCATCTCGGATCAGATCAAGTCGGCCAACGAAATCGTTGCCAAGATCGCCCACAGCGCCTCCGAACAGGACACCACGCTGCGCTCGATCTCGTCCTCGATGAACCAGCTCGATGCGGCAACCCAGCAGAACGCGGCGATGGCGGAAGAAACCACCGCTTCGGCCGAAACGCTGGCTGCCGATACCGACGAACTGCTCGGCCTGATCCGCGGGTTCCGCATAGGCAATGCTGCCCATGCCGCACCGGCCGTCCAGCACCGCCGCGCAGCCTGAGTTTTTATTACAGACATTTTCATCAAGACCAGCATTAGCGGCCGCCGGAGCAATCCGGCGGCCGTGTCATTTTGGAGAAGCGTCCGCAACCGGCAGTGCCGCAATCGTCTCGCGAAACCAGCGCTGTGCCGGATGGGCGTCGTTGCGCCGGTGCCAGGACATGACGAAGGGCACGGGCGCCAGCTCGACCGGCGGCTCCAGCAGCCGCAATTCGCTCTCCCGCCCGGATGCCTTGACGACACCCGCCATCAGCGTCGCGATCATGTCGGACTGCGCAACGAGGAGAGGGGCCGCATACATATGCGGCAGCGTCAGCGCCAGCCGGCGCTTCAGGCCCTGTTTCGCAAGCGCCGCATCGACATGCCCGAACCGGTCATTCTCTGGCGAGACCAGCAGATGTCCGAGCGTGAGGAATGTATCGAGATCGAGTGTCCCTTCGGCTGCCGGATGCCCCTTGCGCAGGATGCAGACGAAGCGCTCCTCGAACAGCGGCTGGCTGAGGATGCGCCCCGCCGATGCCGGGGGCACGCCGATCGTCACATCCGCCGCACCTGAATCGAGCATGTCTACGGCATCGTCGCGGGCGCTGAAATTGCGGACCTGCAGCGTGATGCCGGGCGCGATCTCCTGCAGGCGCTGGACGAGCTGCGGCAAGAGCACGAAGGCCGGATGATCGGAAAGCCCGAGCGTGAAGGTGAGCCGTGCCGTCCCGGGCTCGAAGCTCTGCGTGAAAGAGAGCGTCCTCTGGATTTCCGTGAGCGCCTGCTGCAGCGGCCCCGCCAGATCCACCGCCCGCGGCGTCGGCTGCAATCCATCCACGCCGCGCACGAAGAGCTCGTCCTGAAACAGCGCCCTCAGACGCGAGAGCGCGGCGCTCATCGCCGGCTGCGTCCGGCCGATGCGGATGCCTGCCTTGGTGACGCTGCGCTCCTGCATCAGCGCATCGAAGGCGACGAGAAGGTTGAGATCGATACCGTGTAAATCCATGGCGTGGATGAATGCATATATCGACTATCGATTTCAAGTATGTCTAGCGGCGGCGTAGCCTCTGGTCATCAACTGGTCCAACCAAGGAGACGACCATGCCATTCGCCAATTTCAAGGTCCCGCAGGGAACGATGAGCGCCGAGCAGAAGGAAGACCTCATCCACAAGACCACCGCCATCTTCGTCGGCTATTTCGGCGAGGGCGTGCGCCCCTATACGATGGTCCTCGTCGACGA
The DNA here is from genome assembly GCF_016864575.1 of Rhizobium sp. BG4. NCBI lineage: Bacteria > Pseudomonadati > Pseudomonadota > Alphaproteobacteria > Hyphomicrobiales > Rhizobiaceae > Rhizobium > Rhizobium sp. BG4. Next base: position 716,193 of record NZ_CP044125.1, on the reverse strand, counting down.
AGTGGCCGACGGCGGCTATGGCCGCGCCGACGAAACGCTCACCATCGCCAAGATGCAGAAGGAGCGGTGATATCAGCCGCAACAGCAGGCTGGCGGTCTTCTCCGCCAGCCGCTTTCCTCAAATCCAGAGATCGCTCTTTGCCGTGCGCTCTCCGCCTTCCTCGCCGGTGTTCAGCGTGCCGCGCGGCTCGATCAGCAGCATCTTCACCTCGGAGGCGGCATAGGGCTTATGCTTGATGCCCTTCGGCACGACATACATCTCGCCCGGCCCGATCGAGACGGCGCCGTCAGGCAGATCGATCCGCAGCACGCCCTCGAGCACCAGGAATGCCTCGTCGGTCGTCGGATGATCGTGCCAGATGAAATCGCCCTCGATGCGGACGATCTTGAACTGGTAGTCGTTCAGCTCCGCGATCACCCGCGGCTGCCACTGGTCGCTGAATTTCGCGAGCTTCTCGGCGAAATTGATCGCGCTATACGTCTTGGTCTCAGCCATTTTGATCTCCATCTTGCCGGGCAGTGGTAGATCAGGGCGGTGGCGCGGTCTTGAACGTTTGTGCCGCGCCTACTGTGCCCAGTCGAAGCTCATCGTCTGCAAATCCAGCCAGGCATTGCCGCCGCCGAAATTGAATCCCCCAGATATTCCTCGAACTCGATATAGTACGGGCTGATATCGGGAATGTTCTGCGCCGGGCGCATCGAGCCGCCGATATGATCAGGGAGGTGATCGGCCGCCCAGGCATGCTCGCGGTAGTTCTCTTCCTCCACCTCGTCGCCTTCCCAGTAATAGAAGGCCTGGTAGCCCGTTTCCGCCGCCGCCCATTCGTCGCGCGGCGCAATGCCGGCGTTCGGGTCTTCGGCGCGCGGCGTGACGTCGAGAGCGCGGTTATAGAAGAGGTCGGCATGATCTGTGTCGCCGAGCATCTGCAGCAGGCCGTAATTCTCGCTCTGATCGTCGAGATAGACGGCGGCCGCGCCGCGCGCCAGCCATTCGGGGCGGCGGATGCGGTCGCGATACTTGTTCGGCCTCAGCCGCGGCGGCTGGCAGAACGGCGCGTTGAACTCCGCTTCGGTGAGCAGGATCACCGCATGCGAGCGCCCGAGAAAATCCGCAATCCGGTAAAGCCGCGGATGGCTCAGCCGCTCGCTCATCCAGAAGGGATAGAGATCGCTGTCGCGCGGTTCGCTGGCATCGGGATCGGCAATCAGCGCCGCAATTTCGGCCACACGGCCTTCGTCTTCGTCATGCGCGCTGCCGAAGAAGGAGAGGGCGACGATATCAGGCCCGAAGCCCCGGTATTCCGGCGGCAGCAGCAGCGTGAAGCCGTGCTGCAGCGGATAGCCGGTGTTGGCATCCAGCGGCCACTGTTCTTCCTTGATGCCCGGCGGCAGGCCGAAACACCAGCCACCGCCACGCGGCCCTTCCTCGGAAACGGGTTGTGCAAGGACTTCGATATTATAGGCCTTCACCCGTCTCTCCCAACGTCATCCTCGGGCTTATCCCGAGGATCTGCAGTTTCATGATACGGTTCGGCCGGTAGATCCTCGGGACAAGCCCGAGGATGACGGCAGAATGTGGATTACCCGGCGATCTTCGAGAAGTCGGCAACCGTACCCGTCGCTTCGCGGATCAGCCGCAGCAGCGCCAGGCGGTTGGCGCGGATCGCAGCGTCCTCGTCATTGACGAGCACGTCCTCGAAGAAGCGGTCGACGGGCGCCCGCAGCTTGGACAGCGCAGCCATCGCCGAGCGGAAGTCTTCGTTGACGATCGCCTCCGAGGCTTCGGCGGAGGCGTGGGCGACGGCCGCAAACAGCTCCTTCTCGGCATCGAGTTTCAAGAGCGGTTCGGAAACACCGTCGGCAACCACGGTGCCCTTCTTCTCTTCGGCGGCGAGCAGCTGCGTGGCGCGCTTGGTGCCGGCGAGCAGGTTCTTGCCGTCCTCGGAGGTGATGAAGGCCGTCAGCGCCTCGACGCGGCGGGCGATCATCAGGAGATCGTCCGTCTCGGGCGTCAGCACGGCATCGATCAGGTCGTGGCGGGCGCCCTGATCGCGCAGGTAGACCTTGAGGCGGTCGTGGAAGAACGACAGAAGGTCGAGCTGGCGCGACAGGTCTGCGCCTTGCTCCGCCTTCGGCACTCCGGCCTTGTCGGCGATGTCGTCATCGATCCGGCCCATATGGCTGACGATGCGCGGCAAGAGCGTCAGGCGAACGTTGCGCTCCAGAATGATGCGGATGACGCCGAGCGCGGCGCGGCGCAGCGCAAACGGGTCCTTGGAGCCGGTCGGCTTTTCATCGACGGCCCAGAAGCCGATCAGCGTGTCGAGCTTGTCGGCGAGCGCAACGCTGATGGCGATCTTGTCGTCAGGTACGCGATCGGACGGGCCCTGCGGCTTGTAGTGGTCCTCGATCGCCGTCGAAACGGCGGTATCTTCACCCTGCAGCGCCGCGTATTTGCGGCCCATGACACCCTGCAGTTCCGGGAACTCGCCGACGGCTTCGGTGCGCAGATCCGCCTTGGCCAGCACGACGGCCCGGTCGACCAGCTTGTGGTCGGCGCTAAGCGGGAAGGCGATCTTCGCGGCCATGGCCCGCATGCGCTGCACCCGCTCGCCCTGCGTCCCGAGCTTCGCCTGGAAGGTCACGTTCAGCGCATCGAGCTTCGCCATGCGCTGGTCGAGCGGCTTCTTCAGGTCGAGATCGAACGCCTTTGCCGAAGCTTCCAGCGTTTCGAGGTCCGGCAGGTTGCCCTGGTCGCGCTTCCAGAAATGCAGCGCGTCGGAAAGGCGGGCGCGCACGACCTTGCCGTTGCCGTGGATGATTTCCTTGCCGCCATCGGTCGCCTGGATGTTGGAAACCAGGATGAACTTGTTCGAAAGCGTCTCCTCACCCTGTTTGCGGGTGACGAAGCACTTCTGGTTGGTCTTGATCGTCAGGCGGATGATCTCGGAGGGAATCGACAGATAGTCTTCCTCGAAGGCGCCCATCAGCACCTGCGGCCATTCGACGAGGCCGGAGACCTCTTCGAGCAGGCCTTCGTCCTCGACCAGCTCAAGGCCGCTGGCAAAAGCCAGATTGGCGGCGTCGGAAGCGATGATCTCCTTGCGGCGCTCGGCATCGAGAATGACCTTGGCCTTCTCCAGATTGGCCGCATAGTCGTCGAAGCGCTTGACGGTGATGGCATCAGGCGCATGGAAGCGGTGGCCGTAGGTGACGTTCGACGCGACGATGCCTTCGATCTCGAAGGGGATGACGGTCGTTTCTTCGTGCTCGGTGCCGAAGGTGCAGACGATCGACTGCAGCGGGCGCACCCAGCGCAGCGAGCCGGGCTTGGCGGAGGCCTTGCCCCAGCGCATCGGCTTCGGCCACGGGAAATCGCGAATGATGCCGGGCATCACGCCCGCAATGATCTCGTCCGCCGCACGGCCGGCGCGCGAAATGACGGCAATGTAGAAATCACCCTTCTTCGGATCGCTCTGAACCTGCGCTTCGGAAATGGAGGAAAGCCCGGCGCTGCGCAGAAAGCCTTCGATCGCCTTTTCGTTGGCGTCGGTGCGCGGGCCCTTCTTCTCCTCGCGCACATCGGCGGAGCGCGCCGTCAGGCCGCGAATATCGAGCGTCAGGCGCCGCGGCGTCCAGTATTCGCGCGCACCTTCATAGGAAAGACCGGCTTCGACAAGCGCATCGGTAACGAGCTTCTTCAGGTCGCCGGCAGCCTTGCGCTGCAGACGGGCCGGAATTTCCTCGGAGCGGAGTTCTAGAAGCAGATCAGGCATGTCACTTTTCCTTGCGTCACCGGGTTCGGGACGGTCCAAAACGGTCGCCTCTGCTACCAAAGAATGCCGCATCTGCACAACCGCAAAAACGCCGCGTGGTGGGGAGGGTAGGGCATTTCGTCGGTGGTGTTTCAAATGAGAGGTCTTTGCCCGTGATACCCCCCTCTGCCCTGCCGGGCATCTCCCCCACAGGTGGGGAGATCGACTCGTTGCGCGCATGTCCCCAAACAATCAATGTTGGAGCGAGCGGTTGCGCCCAGCCAATCTCCCCACCTGTGGGGGAGATGCCCGGCAGGGCAGAGGGGGGCGGCCACGCTCGGAGCTCACCTACATCCCCATACGCTCACCTTCCTCTGTGGAAACCGCCCTCGGGCATTGCCTTGCCGTTTTTCGCCGCTATGGTCCCGCAACTTTCGTCAACGCGCAGGAAAACCCATGGCCGCCGATCTTCGTTCGCTTGCCGCAGTCATCGCCTCGGAAATCAATGCCCGGCCGGATCAGGCCAAGGCGGCGATCGAGTTGCTGGATGAGGGCGCGACCGTTCCGTTCATCGCCCGCTACCGCAAGGAAGTGACCGGCGGGCTCGACGATACGCAGCTCAGAAACCTGGCCGAGCGGCTGGTCTACCTGCGCGAACTCGAAGCGCGCCGCGCGGCGATCATCTCGTCCGTCTCCGAACAGGGCAAGATGACCGACGAACTGATGGGCAAGCTTTCGGGCGCCGCCACCAAGGCCGAGCTCGAAGATCTCTATCTGCCCTACAAGCCGAAGCGCCGCACTCGCGCCGAGATCGCCCGCGAACGCGGCCTCGGCCCGCTCGCCGAAGCCATCCTCGCTGACCGCTCGAAGGAACCCGCAACGCTCGCCGAGGCCTATATCACCGCCGATGTTCCCGATGTGAAGACGGCGCTCGAAGGCGCCCGCGATATCGTCGCCGAAGGCATCGCCGAAAATGCTGATCTGCTCGGCAAGCTGCGCGCCCATATGCGCAGTGCTGCCCTCTTGAAGGCCAAGGTCGTCGATGGCAAGCAGGCGGCCGGCGAGAAGTTCTCCGACTATTTCGACCATTCCGAACGCTGGGCGACGGCGCCGGGCCACCGCGCGCTCGCCATGCTGCGCGGCTGGAACGAGGAAATCCTGACGCTGACGATCGAGGCCGATGCCGAGACCGCATCGCCGAACAAGCCGGTGGAGCGGATGATCGCTAGCGCCTACGAAATCGGCTCAAGCCGCCCCGGCGACCGCTGGCTGATGGATGTCGCCACCTGGACCTGGCGCGTCAAGCTCTCCATGTCGCTGTCGCTCGACCTGATGCGCGAGCTGCGTGAGCGCGCCGAGGAAGAGGCGATCCACGTCTTCGCCCGCAATCTCAAGGACTTGCTGCTGGCGGCCCCGGCCGGTTCGCGCGCCACGATGGGCCTCGATCCGGGCATCCGCACCGGCGTCAAGGTCGCCGTCGTCGATGGCACCGGCAAGGTCGTCGCCACCTCCACCGTCTATCCGTTCCAGCCGAGAAACGACGTGCGCGGCGCCCAGGTCGAGCTCGCCTCGCTGATCCGCAAGCACAATGTCGAGCTGATCTCGATCGGCAACGGCACCGGCAGCCGCGAGACCGAAAAGCTGGTGGCCGACATGCTGGCCGAGCTTCCGGGCGCCAAGCCCACCAAGGTCATCGTCTCCGAAGCCGGCGCCTCCGTTTACTCGGCTTCGGCGACAGCCGCCGCCGAGTTCCCCGATCTCGACGTTTCGCTGCGCGGTGCCGTCTCCATCGCGCGCCGCCTGCAGGATCCGCTGGCCGAGCTCGTCAAGATCGAGCCGAAGTCGATCGGCGTCGGCCAGTACCAGCACGATGTCGACCAGGGCAAGCTCTCCCGCTCGCTCGATGCCGTCGTCGAAGACGCCGTCAATGCCGTCGGTGTCGATCTGAACACGGCATCGGCGCCGCTGCTCGCCCGCGTGTCCGGTCTCAGCCGCTCGATTGCCGATTCCATCGTCGTCCACCGCGATCAGAACGGCCCCTTCGAAAGCCGCAAGGACCTCCTGAAGGTCGCCCGCCTCGGCAATCGCACCTTCGAACAGGCCGCCGGCTTCCTGCGCATCCCGAACGGTAAGGAGCCGCTCGATGCTTCCTCCGTGCACCCGGAAGCCTATGGTGTAGCCAAGAAGATCGTCGCCGCCTGCGGACGCGACCTGCGCTCGCTGATGGGCGACAGCGTGCTGTTGAAGGGCCTCGATCCGCGCAAGTTCATCGACGAGCAGTTCGGCCTGCCGACCGTCAAGGACATCATCGCCGAGCTCGACAAGCCCGGCCGCGACCCGCGCCCGAGCTTCAAGACCGCGACCTTCGCCGAAGGCATCAACGAGATCTCCGACCTGAAGCCCGGCATGACGCTGGAAGGCACCGTCACCAATGTCGCGGCTTTCGGCGCCTTCGTCGATATCGGCGTCCATCAGGATGGTCTGGTTCACGTCTCCCAGCTCGCCGACCGTTTCGTGAAGGATCCGCATGAGGTCGTCAAAGCCGGCGATGTCGTCAAGGTTCGCGTCGTCGAGGTCGATGCCAAGCGCAAGCGCATCGCTCTTTCGATGCGCAAGGACGATGCCGGCGCACCCCCGCCGCGGGGCGAGTCGCGGGCAAACAACGCGCCCCGGTCGCAAAATTCTTCGCGCTCCGCACCGTCAAAACAGGAAAGTCAGGGCGCATTCGGCGCTGCCCTGGCCGAAGCCATGAAGCGAAAATAAGCACTTAGGACTAGAATTTGCAAAAATGTCACACTTTGGCAGCGTTGTTGCCGGAGTGCTAAACTGTGCGCTTGTCAGACGAAAGGGACGCATTAAGTTGATGTGACCGTCCTGTCACATTGCGAGGCCTTATCATGGCGTCGGGATTTCTATCGATTGTCCAGAAAATCATCCGCAAGGGTAATCTGAAGCTTACACTCGCCAACGGCGAGACACATACGGTCGGGGATGGCAGCGGCGATTTCGTCGCTGTGCGCATCGCCGACGAGGAGGCGGAAAAGCTGATCCGCCGCGACCCCACCCTCAAGCTTGGCGAAATGTATATGGATGGCCGGTTCATTCTTGAACACGGCAACATCTACGACTTCCTCGCCATGGTGAAGCAGAACACCACCAACGAGATATTCGATATCCCGATGGCGGCGCTCCTCATCGGCCGCATTGCCCTGCAGCAGCTGAAGAGCCGGCTTCCCGTCAATCACAACAAGCGCAACGTCGCCCATCATTACGATCTGTCCGAGCGCCTGTTCGAGCTCTTCCTCGATGAGGACTGGCAGTATTCCTGCGCCTATTTCGATCCGCCGGGCATCAGCCTGGAGGAGGCCCAGGTCGCCAAGAAGCGCCATATCGCCGCCAAGATGCTGCTTGAGCCGAACCAGCGCGTGCTCGAGATCGGCTCCGGCTGGGGCGGAATGGGCCTCTATATCGCCGAGGCGACGCCGGGCCTCGACCATACCGGCATCACGCTCAGCGAAGAGCAGCTGAAGATCTCGCGCGACCGGGCCGAAAAGCGCGGTATCGCCGATCGCGTCCGCTTCGAGCTGCAGGACTACCGGACGATGAAGGCCGAGCCCTTCGACCGCATCGTCTCGGTCGGCATGTTCGAACATGTCGGCATCGGCAATTTCCCCGGTTATTTCAAGAAGGTGCACGAGCTGCTCGCCGATGACGGCGTCATGGTCCTGCACTCGATCGCCCGCCCGAAGCCGAGCTTCGCCACCAACGCCTTCATCGAGAAATATATCTTCCCGCAGGGCTATATTCCCTCGATCGGCGAAACCATCCCGGCGATCGAAAAGGCCGGGCTTTTGGTGCGCGACGTCGAGGTGTTGCCGCTGCACTACGCCTATACGCTGCGTGCCTGGCGCGAGCGCTTCGTGGCGCGCAAGGCCGAAGCGGTCGCACTCTACGACGAACGCTTCTTCCGCATGTGGGAATTCTATCTCGCCGGCTCCGAGATCGGCTTCCGCTGGGACGAGCTCTTCATCATGCAGATCCAGATCACCAAGAACCAGTATTCGACGCCCGATAACCGCAACTATATTCCGGCGGCCGAAAACAAGCTCAAGGAATTCGAGGCGGTCCGCCCGCCGCTCGAAAAGATCACGTTCTGACCATCAGGCGCGGCTTCAAGGCCGCGCTTTCGCATATTAAGGTGCAGTCATGGCCTATCCCGAGATTACCCTTGTGCGCCACGGCGAAACCGAGTGGAGCCTTTCCGGCCGCCACACCGGCCGCAGCGACATCCCGCTGACCGCAAAAGGCGAGGAGGCCGCCCGCGGCCTCGCGTCCCGCCTTGCCGGGATCACTCCCGCCGCCGTCTGGTCGAGCCCGTCAGCCCGTGCCCGCAACACCTGCGCCCTCTCGGGTTTCGGCGCCAGCGCCGTCATCAAGGACGACCTCGCCGAATGGGACTACGGCGACTACGAAGGCATCACCACAAAGGAAATCCTCAAGACCCGCCCCGGCTGGCAACTCTTCCGCGACGGCTGCCCCAACGGCGAAACTGCCGCCGCCACCGGCGCCCGCGCCGACCGCATCATCACCGAACTGCGCACCCTCGACGCCCCGGTTCTGATCTTCTCCAGCTCCCACTTCCTCCGCGTGCTGGCCGCCCGCTGGCTCGGCCTGCCGCCGGAGGGTGGCGAGAAGTTCGTGCTGGACACGGCAAGTGTCAGTGTGCTCGGCTATGAGCATGATCTGACGGAGCCGGTGATCCGGCGGTGGAATGGGCGGTAGGGGTTACACTGTCGAGGCGGGCTGCGTTCTTGTGCTGAAAAGAGTCCTTCGCCGCGCAGACGCGCGGCTGCTGGTTGCCTGTGACATCCCGTGGGCGCAGCCCTAAGGCCACAGGAGTAAGGGAGTGTTGGGTGGGCGCTGCAGGGTGTCACCTACGGGTGCCAGGCCCCACCTCTCACTCCACACTCGCAACCTTCTGCGCCTCGAGCGGCGCCGCATCCTTCAGTTTCTCGCCGAGATCCTTCAAGATCTTCGTGCTCTCCACCGAGAGCATCCGCGGGCGCACCAGCTGCGGCGTGCCATCGGCGGGTTTGGCGGCGGCGGTCTTGGCGGCGTCCTTGGGGGAGGGCAGCGGGTTTTCGATGCCGGGGATCGGGCGCAGCACGACGCCCTGGTGGGCGTAGTCCATGGCGCGCTTGAAGGTCATGGCGGGCAGCGATCCCCCGGTCATGTTGTTGGTCGAGGTATAGTCGTCGTTGCCGAACCAGACGGCGGTCGTGTAATTGCCGGTGAAGCCGACGAACCAGGCGTCGCGATAGGCCTGCGTCGTGCCGGTCTTGCCGGCGGTGACGATGCCGTTGTCGAGTGCTGCCTTGCGGGCGGTGCCGACATAGGGGATGCGGCTCAGCATCTGGTTCATCTCGTCGTCGGCCTTTTCCGACAGCACCCGCTTTGCCGGCGGCTCGTCGCGGTCGAAATCGTAGAGCACGTCGCCGTCGTAATCGAGGATCTGTGTGATGCCGTGGCGGCGGGACTGGTAGCCGCCGGCCGGGAAGACGGCATAGGCCGTCGCCTGGTCGAGGACGGTGACCTCAGATGTGCCGATCGGGATCGTCACGTCATCGCGCACCGGCGATTCGACGCCCATCGCTTTCGCCATGGCGCGGATCGGCTGGATGCCGAGCTTTTCCTTGGCGAGACGCACCGGAATGGTGTTGATCGACTGGGCGATCGCCGTCTCAAGCGTCACGCGTCCGGCATAGCGGTTTTCGTAATTGTGCGGGCTCCAGTTGCCCCAGGAGATCGGCGCGTCGATGATCGTCGTCTTCGGCGTCATGCCGCTCTCCATGGCCACCGAATAGGTGTAGACCTTGAAGGAGGAGCCCGGCTGGCGCAGCGCCTTGGTGGCGCGGTTGAACTGGCTTTCGCCGTAATCCCGGCCGCCGACCATGGCGCGCACGGCGCCGCCGTTTTCGATCATCACCATCGCGCCCTGCTTGGCGTGATAGCTCTCGCCATATTCGCGCAGCGACGTCTCGACCGAATCCTCGGCCGCCTGCTGGATGCCCATGTCGATGGTGGTGCGCACGACCAGCGAATGCTGGTGGAAGCGCGAGGCGAGCCGCTGCACTTCGTCGAAGGCCCAGTCGAGGAAGAAATCGGGGGCTTCCTGCTCGTTGCGGTCGATCGCGGTCGCCGGATTGCGCCGCGCCGCGATCACCTGGCCCTCGGTCATCAGCCCGCTCTGCACGAGATTGGTGAGAACCTCGTTAGCGCGGGCACGCGCGGCGGGAAGATTGACATGCGGCGCATATTTCGCCGGCGCCTTGAAGAGACCGGCAAGCATGGCGCTTTCGGCCAGATTGACGTCGGTGATGCTCTTGCCGAAATAGAACTGCGAGGCTGCCGCCGCCCCGAACGTGCCGCCGCCCATATAGGCGCGGTCGAGATAGGTGGAGAGGATTTCCTTCTTCGAAAGATTGGCCTCCAGCCACAGCGCCAGGAAGGCTTCGGTGATCTTTCGGTCGATCGAGCGTTCGTTGGAAAGGAACAGGTTCTTTGCCAGCTGCTGCGTCAGCGTCGAGCCGCCCTGGACGACTTCGCCGGCCTGGGCATTGGTGACCAGCGCGCGGAACAGGCCGATGACATCGATGCCGAAATGGTCGAAGAAGCGGCGGTCTTCGGTGGCGAGCACCGACTTGATCAGGCTGTCGGGCAGCTCGTCGATCGGCACCGAGTTCTGGTGGATGACGCCGCGATGGCCGATGACATTGCCGTAGCGGTCGGTGAAGGTGACGGCGAAATCGCCGCGATTGCGCCAGTCTTCCTTGGTCGCCTCGAAAGCAGGCTGGGCAAGCGCCAGCATCAAGACGGCGCCGACCGAGCCGAGCGTCAGGCCTTCGCCGCCAAGTTCGAAGACGATGCGCTTCCAGCCGCGAACGCGGAAGCGGCGGAAGAAGATGGTGATGTCTTCCCAGATTTCGGCAGAGCGGAAGCCGGCATTCCAGACCGTGGAATCGATCCAGGAATCGATCTTCAGCAGAAGATGTTTGCTCTTCTTCGGCTGCTTTTCCGGAGTTTCAGGATCCTGCACGTTGTTCTTCCCGCCCGATCGCGCTTGACGGCTGGCCCCCAGGCGTCAGAGCAACAGCCTGATTTGGCATTGCGCTCTTCGATAAACGAAGCATGCTGAATCTTTGATTGATTTGCCCGACGATAACAAGAGACGCAGCCGGCCTCACGCGAATTTGCGGAACGGCTGTTGCAGAAACGAAATGATGGAAGATACGCCCTTCTGGAAGCGCAAGACGCTGCCGGAGATGACCAAAGAGGAATGGGAGAGCATCTGCGACGGATGCGGGCTCTGTTGCCTCAACAAGCTCGAGGAATGGGACTCGGGCGATATCTATTTCACGTCGGTCGCCTGCAAGCTGCTCGACGGCGAGAGCTGTCGCTGTTCCAACTACGAGAAGCGCTGGGATTTCGTGCCCGATTGCGTGCAGCTGACCAAGGAAAACGTCCCTGAGATCGCCTGGCTGCCGCCGACCTGCGGCTACCGGCTGATCAACGAGGGCGAGGACCTCTACTGGTGGCACCCGCTGGTCTCAGGCGACCCCGAGACCGTGCACCAGGCCGGCATTTCCGCCCGCGGGCGGACGATCAGCGAGACGGAGATCGATCCGGAGGCGCTCGAGGATTACGTGGTGGATTGGCCGCTGACGGTGGGTAACGACGCGAAGGAGCGGCCGGAATAAACCGGCCGCAGCCTGACTTACTTCGTATATTTTTCCAGCGCTTCGATGAGCTTCAGCCCGGCTTCGGCGCGCGCCGTGTTCGGGTAGTTGCGATTGGCGAGCACCGTCAGACCGATGCCTGACTTGGGGGCTAGGACGATATAGGCGCCGAAGCCGCCGGTGGCGCCGGTCTTGTTCATCAGCACGGATTTCTGCGGGGCAAGCGGCGTCTTGAGTGCTTTGACCGGCTGGCTCTCCAGGCTCATCTTGCTGGAATTGCCGTCCATCAACTGCTTCGCCTTCACCGGCCAGGGATACTGCTCCCAGACCATGTCCTGCGTGTACTGTGCGGTGGTGAAATAGCCGGTATGGGTCTGGCGGATGGCGGCGGCGAGATCGGGTGCCAGGCCCTGCTGATCAAGGTTGAGCGCCATCAGATGCGTCATGTCGCGGATCGTCGTCTTGACGCCATAGGCCTCGTCGTCGAGGACGCCGGGATTGACGCGGATCGGGCGGTTGTCCTTGGAATAGCCGAAGGCATAGCGGTCCTTTTCGGCGTCGGGCACGCTGATGAAGGTGCTCTTCAGGCCGAGCGCCGGGAAGAGCTGTTTCTCCGCCGCCTCGCGGTAGCTGCCGGCAAGGCGCTGGCCGGCGATGCGGCCGAGCAGGCCGATGCTGACATTCGAATAGGAGCGCATCGTGCCCGGCTTGTAGGGCGGCTTCCAGTTTTTCAGATAGGCCGTCAGTTCGGCATCATTGGTGACGCTGTCGGGCACCTGCAGCGGCAGGCCGCCGGACGTATGGGTGGCGAGATTGACGAGGGTGATATCGTCGAAGGCGCTGCCCTTCAGCTCCGGCAGATAGGTCGAGGCGGGGTCCTTGAGCGAGATCAGGCCGCGCTCGGCGGCAAGCGCTGCGAGCGTCACGTTGAAGACCTTGCTGACCGAGCCTAGCTCGAAGATCGTATCCGGGGTCACCGGCGTCTTCGCCTCGCGCGATGCCTCGCCGTGGGTGTAGAAGAATTCCTGGCCCTTGATCGAGACGCCGATGGCGATGCCCGGGATATCGTATTGCTTGACGACCGGCTGAAAGATCTCATCCGCGATCTGCTGGAAGGCCTTGTCCGTCAGTTCGCCAGCGTGAAGCGGGCTGGCGGAAAGGGCGAGGGCGGCGAGGCAGTGTCTCAGTTTCATGGGCGGCGGCTCCTTTGCGTTTCGCATCATGCGAGACGTGGATAGCGCTCAGCGCGCCGCGGCCACAAACGATAAGAACTCGCGGGAGACCTTAGATAAATTGGGGCTTGCAGGTTACATCGCCTTCCGGACGGGCGGCGGAGCCCAATCGCCGTCGAGGACCTCGTCACGCGACCAGTAGAGGCGCATCAGCAGGTTGAAGGGCTGGCCGGCCGCGACCGGAAGCCAGTTGCTCTCCCTTTGCTTCCCGGGCGATGCCGGCTGGATAAGGATATCCACGGAGCCGTCTGTGTTCACGGCGAGGTTGCTGCGGTCGCCGAGTGCCTGCCGCTTGATCGCGTTCGGGATGAAGTAGCCGTCCTTGTCGTAGACGGTGACGGACCAGAAGCCGTCGACGGGCGGGAGTTTCCCTTTCTCGAAATGAAGGACGTATTTGCCGCTGCCATCGAGTGGTTTGCCGTCGCTGTCGGTCGCAAGCGAGGGATAGACCGCATCCTGCGCCAGGTTTTCCCCCAGGCAGCATTGCGCGATGGCCGCGCGATAGAGGTAATCGACGCCATAGGCACCGCTTTGGAGGGTGTAGACCCATCCCTTGACGTTCTTTCCTTCGCCACCTGCCTTCTTTCCTTCCGAAAGCACGAGGGCTTTGCCATCCGCCGTTCCACGCTCGAAAGCCTTCTGCACCTGGGACGATTGCGCAGCGAGATCGAAGTGCTGCCCCGGCTTGAAGCCGACGCGTTCCAGGCGATGGATGATAGGATAGTCGAAGGGGCCGGGCGGATTGTCTTTCAGCAGATCGGAGAACTGGCCGAGATAAGAGGCGGCTGTCATCTGGTCGACCTGGACCGGTGCCGGCGTCTTCATGTCGATGGCCGGGTCCACCTTGCCTTTCGGCGGCACGTATTCGCCCTTGCCCCAGGCCGAGAGCGGCACGAGCCTGTATCCGGCCTGCACCTTGTGAACGGCATCGTAATCGGCCGGACCATCGGCTTTTGTCCTGCCGACGATGTCGGTGTAGCGCGTGGGGCTGCGGATCATTTCCAGGCCGCTGGGAACCGTTCCCTGCCAGGAAGGGCTGACCAGCAGGAAATCGCGGGCAGTGTTTGCCCCGGTCGTCCGGGTTCCCGGAACCGCGAACACATCCGTCCACAGGCTCATCAGCGGCAGCATGAAATAGCGGTCCGTTGCCGGAACCGACAGCACCATCGGCTCAGGCCCCAGATCGAGCACGGCCGGCGAATAGAGCGTGTCCATGTTCGGCCGCACGACGCTTTTGAAATCCACCGGTGTGAACTCGCGCGCGTGGCTGAACTGATTGAACGGCGCTTGTGTCGGGATGCCCGTCGGTTCGGCATAGTTCGTGGTCTGCACGGCGGTCAGGTAGGTCAGCACCAGAGGATAGGCATAGACATAGGCGTCCTTGGCGATGCGATAGGCTTCCTGTTTCGAAATCTCGTCCGCTGTGGCAAGGGGTGAAGACGCCAGTGTGAGGGCGAGGGCACCGGAAACGAGTACGCGCTTGAACATGACTGACAGCTCCGCTTCATCCACAAGGCGGAAGTCATCCTCCTGTCGCGCCGTAAATTGAAGTACGCAACGGTAAATCCCGTCGTAAACTGTGCAGGTCGCCGCGTTTCAGCGTTCCGCGATCGCCTTGAGGAACAGCTGCAATTCCCGCTCGACGTAATCGGCGACACGGCCTTCCGATGTGAAGCCCCACCAGAGGAGGGAGCCCTGCCATTGCGAGAGCATGAGGCGGGCGCAGATGGCTGGATCACGTACGGCGGAGAGGCAGGCGGTGAGGGCTGCGGTCAGCGCATCCGCCCAGGCAGCGCCGCGCGCGCGGAGCACCGGATCGCGGAAGTCCTCGCGCAGAACCAGGAGGCCCTGGGCATAGGCGGCTGCATCCTCGCCGTAATCCTGCGAGAGGCCGGTGAGAAGGGCGACGGCGCCTTCGGGGGTCTTTTCGCAGACCGTCGCAAGTCTTGCAGTCAGGGCGTCCAACGCGTCCCAGGCATGGAGCAGCGCCGATCGCAGCATGGCGGATTTCGTGCCGAAACGCTGGACGAGGGTAGAGCCTGAGAGGCCGCTGACCTTCGCCACCGCGCCGAAGCTTGCGGCATCCGGCCCCTCGGCATGAATGAGGGCCAGAACCATCTCCAGAAGCTGCTCGTCCGGCAGGGTGCGGGTGCGCGGCATGAAATTTCCTCTTGCGTTCGCATCGATTATGAACGAACGTTCGTTTATATTCAATGGCCCGTCGCGAGGCGGCCGAAAATGCTTCTAGCGTGGAGGATCGGATTATGACAGCGGAGCTCAGGGGAAAGGTGGCACTGGTGGCGGGCGGCACGCGCGGCGCGGGACGCGGGATCGCGATCGAGCTGGGGGCAGCAGGCGCGACCGTCTATGTGACGGGCCGCTCGACGCGCGGCCAGCGCTCCGAATACGACCGGCCGGAGACGATCGAGGAGACCGCCGAATTGGTCGAGGCGGCCGGCGGCCGGGCGGTGGCGCTGAGAGTCGATCATCTCGTGCCCCATGAAGTGGAGGCGCTGGTGGCGCGCATCCGCGGCGAGGAGGGTAGACTCGATATTCTCGTCAACGACATCTGGGGCGGCGAGCACCTGACCGAATGGGAAAAGCCTGTCTGGGAACATTCGCTGGAAAACGGCCTGAAAATGCTGCGGCTGGCGATCGACACGCATTTCATCACCGCCCGCTACGCCCTGCCGCTGCTGATCGAACGGCCGGGCGGGCTGCTTGTCGAAATGACCGACGGCACGGCCGAGTATAACGCCACGCATTACCGGCTGAACCCGTATTACGACCTCGTCAAGACCGGCGTGACCCGCATGGCCTGGGCGCATGGCAGGGACCTGGAAAAGCACGGCTGCACGGCGGTTTCCATGACGCCCGGCTGGATGCGCTCGGAAATGATGCTGGAGATCTATGGGGTGACCGAGGCGACCTGGCGCGACAGCACCATCGCCCCGGCGCATTTCGTCATCTCGGAGACGCCGCGCTTCGTCGGCCGCGCCGTGGCGGCGCTGGCGGGGGATGCGGAGATGCGGCGTTTCAACGGACAGTCGCTCTCGAGCGGCGGGCTGGCGAAGGTCTATGGGTTCGACGATGTGGACGGGTCGAGGCCGGATTGCTGGCGGTATATGGACGAGGTGGTGGAGACGGGGAGGGAGGCGGATGCGGTGGGGTATCGGTGAGGGCAATTTCCAGCGGGTCGTGGCCGAAAATCAATATACGGTATATTTGAGCGAGAATTGGCATCTATTGAGTTTCTGAAATGTTCTGCCATTATCTGACTTGGGGGCTTTGATTCCTTTGAGGAGTAAGGGCATGTTAACAGGTATCGCAGGACTTCCTCCGCAGGCCAACTATTTGGCAGCTGCTAAGCCTTGCTTTCACCACTGGCAAGGCGCCTCTGGGCGATGGTGGATAACGACTGTTTATCCCTTGTTGGCATCTCACATTGATCTGCCTGCAGTGTATTTGATGGTCCGGCGAGACGTAAATGGCCTCGCGCATCCGCTGTATATAGGCCAGACGTCAAATACAGCGAGGCGAATGAACGAGCACCAGAGCGACAAAATTCGGCAGGCGACCGTGCTAGGAGGGAGCGAGCTTCATCTCCACTTCCTCGCCGAAAGGGAATGGGAGCGGTTCGCGATTGAGACCGATCTCCGCAATGGTCATCACGCTCCGCTTAACCGCCAAGATACCGCTGTTGCATCGGGTCTCTTTGGACTTCTAGGGAGGTAGCTGAGCTACAGCGAGTCCCGTTATCGGGACCCGGATGTATTACGCTCGAGCGGGATATCGCCGCCGGGAAAAGTCTTGAGAAAGGCGGAGAAGCTTGGTCGTTCCTGCCTGCAAGCCGCTGTGACGGCTTCTACGCTGACGAGAACCGCAAGAGGCTTGCCCGCGCTAGTGATTGTCACAAAGTCGCCGGAGCGGGCTGCCTCGACGTGCTGGGCAAGGGTACGTTTGGCATCATCCAGTTCGACAGTTTTCATCTCATCACTCCCGAGCCGGTTTAGGCGAAGTTTGATTGGTCGTTTCTGCATAAGCAAGCGCTAGCTTCCGAGAAGCCCATGCAACCCCTTCGGCGCCACATTCAGCCAGGCCTTGCGCACGAGGTCGCGGGTCAGCGTGTCCTCGGCGAGCGTGTGATAGAGGCGGGTGGAGCCGCGCAGGCCCCAGCCGCCGGGGACGGGGAGGGTTTCCTTCGGGGCGATTTCGAGGGTGAGTTTCTGCTGGTCGGGGGTGAGGCGGACGACGCAGTAATCCTGGTCCGGAAAGGTCAGAAAGATTTTGCTGCGCACGCGAAAATCACGTGTGCCCATATGGGCGCTTTCGACCGCTTCCGGCAGTGAGAGCGCAAAGGCTGCAAGCTGTTCCCGGTCCATGGCGGATTATAGCACGGATGGGGTGGCGGACAAATGTCGACGACGGTTTTGGCGCGTCCGGGCGCTTTACGCCGCCGCCTTCTTTTCGATGGCGGTGCGGTCGAGCGCGCGTTCGAGTGCGGTGATGCAGACCGGATCGTGGCTTTGGCCCGCACCCTCCCAGAGGATGGCGAGCGCCTTGGCGATCGGCATGGCGGCGCGGTAGGGGCGGTCGGCGGTCAGCGCATCGAAGACGTCGGCGGTCGAGACGATGCGGACCTCCATAGGGATGGCTTCGGCGGTCAGGCCGCGCGGATAGCCTTTGCCATCAAGCCTTTCGTGATGGGCGCCGCCAATGACGGCGGCTTCGGAGAAGGCATGGATGCGCGACAGGATGAGCTCGGAAAATTCCGAATGGCGCTTCATCTGCTCCCATTCCTCGCCTTCGAGCTTGCCGGGCTTGTCGAGAACTGAGTTGGAGACGCCGAGCTTGCCGATATCGTGGAGGAGGGCGGCGCGCTTCAGGAAGCGGCGGCCCTCGGCATCGATGCCCATTTCCTCGGCGATCAGATCGGTAAACAGCGCGACGCGATCGCTATGGCCCGATGTATAGGGGCTCTTGGCGTCGATCACCTTGGCGAAGGCGGCGGCGATATCGTCGAGGTAGTCGTCATCGGCCATGATTGCCTGCTGGCCGGGCTCGCTGCTCAGAACGACCTCCTCCAGCGCTTCGGAACGCAGGATTTCCCAGAAATCGGGGCGCGCGGCGACGCGGGCAAAGGCAGCCGTGAGATCGGGATCGAACCATGTGCCGGATCGCTTGGCGATCTCGGCCTTCGACGCCTCGGGGCCGCCGCTCGCCTGAAAGATATCGGCGATCTGCGACAGGAGCGCGATGCGCGAGAACAGCGGGATTTCGGTGCCCGACAGGCCGATCGGCCGGCCGCCGCCATTCCAGTGTTCGTCGAGGCCGAGAATGCCGTTTGCCACCGCTTCGGAAAAACGCATCATCCGGGCGATCTCGGCGCCGCGCTGGCAGCGCGTCTGGATCAGGTCGGTGACGATCTCGCCGCCATTCTGCAGGATGTTGAGAATGCCGCGAAAGCGCTCGGCAAGGCCGGCCTGCATGCCGGTATGGCCGATGACGAAGCGCAGCACCTGGCCGAGGCTGCCATCGACCAGCTTGAAATCGCGCTTGAAGGCGAGATCATCGGCCAGATAGATCTCGCAGATGCGGGCGGCATTGCTGCTGCAGCCGAGGTCTTTCAGCAGCAGCGTGTAATAGAGATCCTGCAGCTCGCCATCCGGCAGGCCGAGCTCGCGGCCGATATGGGTGCCGATATAGCAGGCGCGGATGCAATGGCCGGGCGGCTGCCCTTCCGTTAGATCGAGCGCCTTGCTGAGCGCTTCGATGATTTCCGCAAGCCGGATCTGGATGCCGCTCATGATGTCCTGCCGTTCCTGGATGTGAGGAGTGTTGGGGCAGGGGTGGTTGCGGAAGGGTTCAGGGGATTGGTTAAGATCGCGGATTTCAGTTGAATTTCAACATATTAGAATGATGGAATGAAGCTTGTGCGGGATGGTGCGGGGAAGGATAATTGCAGATTGTAGGAAAATAATCCTTGACGGCGTGACGGTGGTTTGGTAGGGTCATGGCATAGTCGGAAAGTTGCGGCTGGTGGCGCTGAGCGGTTGCCGTTTGGCGGGTAGAGCCACATCACGCTCCCTCATTCCTGTGCCCTTAGGGCTGCGCCCACGGGATGTCACGGGAATCCAGTGCACCCCAGTCCTGGGGTGCGGAATACCTTCTTATTAAGGGCATGAGTCATTCACGGCGCGGACGCGCCGTGGCTGGATCCCTGTGACATCCCGTGGGCGCAGCCCTAAGGGCACAGGGATGAGGGAGAACTGTGGTCTTGGCCCCCTCATCCGCCCTTCGGGCACCTTCTCCCCACTGGGGAGAAGGGACACTACGGATGCCTCTGGCACCAACATCCCCTCTCCCCTCGGGGGTCCGAAGGACGGGTCGAGACCGTCGGCTCGACCCCGGTGGGCAGGGTGAGGCCGGGCTCGGCGGCCGACTGACGCCCTGAGCCTCGCACTTTACGGCACCTTGCCGAAAAAGGACCCTCCATGAGCACTGGTGAATTCAGACCCGAGCTTTGCGGCTTCTGGCCGGAGCGGCCCGTCTATGGCGGGGAGCTGCTGCTGGAGACCAAGTCGGAAGGCTTGCCGGGGGATGAGCTCCGGGTGTTGCTGAACCAGATGACGGCGGAGATGCGGGAGCAGTTTGCGGCTTTCGTCGAGCTGCGCAAGGGTGCCGAGATTGCGGCGCTGAGCGGTGACGAGGCGGCGGAGAAGCTGGCGCGGGCGGACCTGAAGGCGGCGGCCGATGCCATGGGGCTGATCGTCCGCACGCTCGAGAAGATCGACCAGCTGCAGCGCCAGCTTGCCCGCGACCGCGAGATGGAGATCGAAAGCCGCGAACAGGCCGAAGGCTATGCCGCGGCCAAGGGGCAGCTCTTTGCGATCATTGAGCAGCGCGCCGAAGAGAAGGCGGCGCTGATCGTCGACGAGCGGATCAGGGCTTGGCAGACGGAGGCGGGCGGACGTGACGGGATTTCCTTCACCGGGACGGACGATGCGGCCGCGATCGGCGCGCCAGAAGCGGCGGGGCGAGGCGGCGAAGGTGCGCTCGGCGATGGCGCAGGCGCTGTCGGCGGCGGGACTATTGCGGCAGGGGCTGGAGGCGATCGGTGCGGGCCGGGCGGATGAGTTGGAGGCGGCGGGTGGCAGAGCGGAGCCTGCGGCTCGTCGTATTGCGACGGATGGGACTACAGGTTCTGAAGAGTCTGCGAGGAGAGAAAGGACGGATGCCGGCTTGGCTGATGCAATGCTTCCGGCAGACATAGCTTTGTCCGTCGTGTCCACCGGAGACGACAGCTCTACGGTGGCCGTATCTGGCACTATGAACGTTCCGGCCGCGATTGCTGCGGAGGCACTGCCTGTTCACGGCGTTGCCGGTGGCGGCGTCTCAGGCTCGGAGCCTGCATCGGCTACTGCTCCTTTCCAATCAACTCCACCCGCTCACCCACCAACGGAGGTCTGGCCGATGCGGCTTGAGCCGGGGCTTTCGGCGCTTGAGAGGCTGGAGCGGATCGGCGGGCCGTTGCTGGAGGGCTTTCCCGCGGCGCTCAGGGATTGGGCGCTGGCCGGGCGGCTGGAGCAGATGGCGCCTGTTGGCGATTGGCGGACATGGCTGCTGCTCGGCGGGCGCGGGTCCGGCAAGACGCGGGCGGGGGCGGAATGGGTGCATGGTCTGGCGAGCGCCGGGCAGCGCTCGGATCTGAGGATCGCGCTGGTGGCGGAGACGCTGGGGGATGCGCGTGAGGTGATGATCGACGGCATTTCCGGGATCTGCCGGATCGCGCGGCGCAACCGGCCGGACTTCGAGATTTCGCGCCGCAGGCTGGTCTGGCCGAATGGCGCGGTGGCGCAGGTGTTTTCCTCCGAAGATCCCGAGAGTTTGCGCGGGCCGCAGTTTCATCTGGCCTGGTGCGACGAGCTGGCGAAATGGAAGCATGGGCAGGAGACCTGGGACATGCTGCAATTCGGCCTGCGGCTCGGCGCTGCGCCGCAGCAGCTGGTGACGACGACTCCGCGGCCGGTGCCGTTGCTGAAGGCGCTGATCGCGGATGAGGGGACCCGCGTCGTGCGGATCAGCACGCTTGCCAACCGCGCCAATCTGGCGCCGGGTTTCATCGATGCGCTCTCGGCGCGCTATGGCGGCACGCGGCTGGGGCGGCAGGAGCTCGATGGCGAGCTGATCGAGGATCGCGAGGACGGGCTGTGGAAGCGCGGCCAGATCGAGGCGCTGGTGACGCGGGTGACCGGTGCCCTGAGGCGCATCGTCGTGGCGGTCGATCCGCCGGCGGCGGCCGGCGCGCAATCCTGCTGCGGGATCGTCGTGGCGGGGATCGAGGTTTCCGGGCGGGCGGTGGTGCTGGCGGATTGCTCGGTCGAGGGCTTGAGCCCGGCTGGCTGGGCGGGGGCCGTGGTGCGCACCTATCAGCGTTTCGGCGCCGACCGGGTGATCGCCGAGATCAACCAGGGCGGCGACATGGTTTCGGCCATGCTGAAGAGCATCGATGCGACGCTGCCGGTCTCGAGCGTGAGGGCGACGCGGGGGAAATTTCTAAGGGCCGAGCCGGTGGCCGCGCTCTACGAGCAGGGACGGGTGGTCCATGCCGGGCGCTTCACGGCGCTGGAGGACCAGATGTGCGATTTCGGCCCGGACGGGCTCTCGAACGGCCGCTCGCCGGACCGGCTGGATGCGCTGGTCTGGGCGCTGACGGCACTGGTGCTTGATGGCGGCGGCGAGCCGCGGGTGAGAGGTATATGACGGTTCGCCGCTCGCCTTTTGCGCCTTGGCAGTTTATCGCTGCTTCGGCGGTTCTGCAGGGCGCGGTGCTTCGCGAACCGGGCGGACCTGGCGCCACTCGTTTTCCATCTGGTCGACGAGGTGCTGGGGAATGATGGGCTGCTGTTGGGTATCGGTCGTTTGCATCGGTCTCCTCTCCGGCTTGACGGCCAATCGGCTGGGCCAAGGCTTTTGAAAGCTTGTGGCGCTGCGGCGATAGGAAACGCATGACACAGCTTAAATATGCTGTAAATCAGGGGCTTAAACGCTTTAAACGATTGAAATTATTTTAATCGATTAAGGCCGGGACGATTTTCATGGTTATCCACATCGACCGCCGATACTTCTTCGATCAGGTGCGCGGCACGCTCTTCAAGGGCAGCCTGCAGCAACAGCAGGTGGAGGGCATCAATGCCATCCTCGACTATTGGGAGCGGCATCACGACCGCGCCGATCCGCGCTGGCTCGCCTATATCCTGGCGACCGCCTTTCACGAGACCGCCTACACGATGCAGCCGGTGCGCGAGACGCTGGCGGCGAGCGACGAAAAGGCGGTGGAGATCCTCGACCGGGCCTATGCCGCGGGCAAGCTTTCCTGGGTGAAGACAGTCTATTGGCTGCCCGACGAGGACGGCAAGAGCTGGCTGGGGCGCGGCTTGGTGCAGCTGACGCACAAGCGCAATTACGAGGCGATGAGCAGGCTGACGGGGATCGACCTGGTGGCCGATCCGGCGCGCGCCATGGAAATGCAGACGGCAGTGACCATTCTCGTCGAGGGGATGATCTCAGGCAGCTTCGCGCCGCACAAGCTGGCCGATCACCTGAATGCCGAAAAGGCGGACTGGGTGAACGCCAGGCGCATCGTCAACGGGACCGACAGGGCGGAAAAGCTCGCGGATTACGGCCGGACCTTCCATGCGGTCTTGCGCCGCGACGGCGTCTGCGGGCTGTGGCAGCGGTTGATGGCCTGGCTTTCGCATGCTATCGCGCGGCGCACTTGAGATAAGCTAGGGAGAGCCCGCGTGATCCGCCACATCGTTTTCTTCACCGCGCCGGAAGAAAATCGCGAGGCGGTGCGCAACGGCCTGTCGCGGCTGACGGGCATTCCGCACGCGCTGACGCTGGAAATCGGCGAAAACCTCAAATCCGACCAGTGGGGCAATGCCGTCGACTTCATCGTCTACGGCGAGTTCGCCGACGAGGCGGCGCTGGCGGCCTACAAGGCGCATCCGGATTACGAGCTTTCGACCCGGACGGTGAAGCCGTTGCGCGAGACGCGGGTGGCGGCGGATTTCGACAGCGGGCTGGCGGTGAAGGTGCCGGTTGACGGCTAATAGGTCTCCTGAGGCGACGTTGATGCATTCGATGCCATATGCTATAAAGAGCATATGCCGCCTGCGACATTGATCTACGATCGAAAGCTGCTTCTGCCTGACGGCATGATTTTGCAGATCAGGATCTGGCGATTGCCGCAGGCAAATGCCGAGCGGCCGCATGGGCTGAAATATTCTTTGTTCTACGGGTGGCCCGGCGAGCGCATCGTTGGTTATGACAATGAAGCGGGCAAAGGCGACCACCGGCATTATCGCGACCGCGAGGAACCCTATGTCTTCGAGACGATGGACAAATTGATCGCCGATTTTCAGGCGGATGTGAGAAGGGAGACCGGGCATGAGTGAAGTGAAGCTGCATATCGCTGGCCTCGACGATTTCTTTTCGCAGGCGCGGGACGTGGCGCGCGAGATTGATGCCGGGGATTTGCGCGAGCGCCCCGCGGCGATCGGGTTCGAGAGCATGGAACTGCTGCTCAAGGTGCTGACGGCCAATCGCTGGCAGTTGCTGCGCAGGCTGAAGCAGAGCGGCGAAAGCTCGATCCGCCAGCTGGCGGTGGCGCTGGGGCGGGATTACCGCGGCGTTCACGCCGATGTTCATGCACTGATCGATGCCGGGTTGATTGCGCGCGACGGCAAGGGGCTCGTCTCCGTGCCCTGGGAAAAGATCACGGCTGAAATGGCGATCGATATCGCGGCATAGGGCGCGCTTTCCCTTCTACTCCGGGCGGTAAGGCCTTTCGCTTGCCGCTCAAGGCACGTTTCGCTGCGCTCATCGTCCCCCTCATCTGCCCTGACGGGCATCTGACCGGGGTCGAGACACCTGTCTCGACCCGTCCTTCGGACCCCCGCCGGGGAGAAGGGGAAACGTCGGGCGCGCTGACCTTTCAACAAAGGACATCATCATGAATATCCGGTCTTTCCTGCCGTGGGCGGGGCGTAGTGCCGTGGCCGAGAAGAAGGCGGCGGGGTCTTTGTTGTCGCTGGCGGCGCAGGGGCAGGCGAGCTGGACGGGGCGGTCTTATGCGGCGCTGTCACGCGAAGGGTTCATGAAGAACCCGGTGGCGCATCGCTGTGTCAGGCTGGTGTCGGAAGCGGCGGCGGCCGTGCCGTGGCTGATCTACGAGGGCGAGCGGGAGCAGCCGGAGCATCCGGCGGCCGTGCTGCTGCGCCAGCCGAACTTGCGGATGGGCGGGCCGGACTTTTTCGAGGCGCTCTATGGGCATCTGCTGCTATCCGGCAATGCTTTCGTCGAGCCGCTTATGGTCGGCGCCGCGCTGCGCGAACTGCATCTGCTGCGGCCCGATAGGGTGAGCGTCGTCGAGGGGCGGGACGGGTGGCCGGAGGCTTATGACTATAGAGCCGGCGGCTCGGTGAGGCGTTTTGCGGCGGAGGCCGAGGGGATGGCGCTGCTGCACCTGAAACTCTTTCATCCGCTCGACGATCATCTCGGTTTTCCGCCGCTGGCGGCGGCGCAGGTGGCGCTTGATCTCTCGAATGCGGCGGCGACCTGGAACAAGGCGCTGCTTGACAATTCCGCCCGTCCCTCCGGCGCGCTGGTCTATCAGCCGAAGGAGGGCGGCAATCTTTCGCCCGATCAATATGAGCGGCTGCGCCAGGAACTCGACGACGGCTATTCCGGGCCGATGCGCGCCGGGCGGCCGCTGTTGCTCGAGGGCGGCCTCGACTGGAAGGCGATGGGGCTTTCGCCGAAGGACATGGATTTCGTCGAGGCGCGAAATGGCGCCGCCCGCGACATCGCGCTCGCCTTCGGCGTGCCGCCGATGCTGCTCGGCATTCCCGGCGACAACACGTTTGCGAATTATCAGGAGGCCAACCGCGCCTTCTACCGCCTCACCGTGCTGCCGATGCTGACGCGGACGGCGGCCTCGCTCTCGGCCTGGCTCGCCGGGGCCTATGGCGACGGCCTGCGGCTGGAGCCGGATCTGGACAAGGTGGCCGGTCTTTCGGCCGAGCGCGGGGAGTTGTGGGCGCGGGTGGGGGCTGCGGCGTTTCTGACGGATGAGGAGAAGCGGGAGGCTGTGGGGTATTGACCGACGGCTGCCAGCCTGTGAAGCCTATGGCGATTTTGCAGGCTGGGGGGCGCTGTGGATTTCGAGGGGATTAAGGGGCTGAGCTATGTGCCTGGCTTTCTGACCGGGCAATCGGCTGACGAGGTTTGCCGGGCGCTCGATGCCGGCGATTGGGATACGACGCTGAAGCGGCGGGTGCAGCATTTCGGGTATCGCTATGACTATCGGGCGCGCACGGTGCCTGATGACGCGCGGCTGGGGCCGTTGCCGGACTGGCTTGGGGATCTGGCGCGGCGACTGGTGGAGGATGGTCATTTCGGCGCGCTGCCGGATCAGGTGATCGCCAATGAGTACCTGCCGGGGCAGGGGATCAGTGCGCATGTCGATTGCGAGCCGTGCTTCGGCGGCGTGATTGCGTCGCTGAGTTTGCTCTCGGCTTGCGAGATGGTGTTTCGGCATCGCGGTAATGAGGCGCGGCGCAGCGTGGCGCTGGAGCCCGGGTCGCTGTTGGTGATGCAGGGAGCGGCGCGGTACGAGTGGACGCATGAGATACCGGCGCGGGCTTCCGACATCGTCGATGGTGTGAAGCGGATGCGCGGGCGGCGGGCTTCGCTGACGTTCAGGACCGTGGTGCTGTCATAGGCGATTGAGGCTGGGTGGCGATTTTGTTATACGTCGTATTACAAAATGGAGATGGTGCCATGTCCAAGCCTGTTCTTTCCGACCCGATCGCGCTGCGCCTCCCTGAAGATATGCTCAGGGATATCGAGACGATCGCCAAGGCGACCGAGCGGACGCGCAGTTGGGTGATCGTGCGGGCGCTGAAATATTATTTGCAGCAGGAGGGTAAGGACGTGCTCGATATCGCCGCCGGGCTGGACGATGTCCGGGCGGGGCGGATTGTCGATGCGGATACGGTCTTCAGCGAGCTTGAGCGGTTGTCGAAGGACGATGCCGCCTGATGAAAGTTCACTTTGCTCTTCGCGCGATCCTCTTCCTGCGATCCGAGCAATCCTATATTGCGCGCTTCAACAAGCCCGCAGCGCGTGCTGCGATCGCCTCGATCCGCAAGGCGGCAGCCATGCTTGGCGACTATCCGCATGCGGGTGCACTCGTTACCGCTGTTTCGGGCGTCAGGCGGTATACCGCGGCCCCGTATCACATCGACTACATCATCGAGAAGGACAGCGTGATCATCGTTTCCATCCGTCACGGACGGCAACAGGATCCGGACATGGACTTCGACGAAGACGACGATTTCGAGGTTCCTGGCGACAGCTGAGGCGCGCCGTTGAATCACCCTCTCAAGCGCCTGACTCAATCTTCGAAGTCTCGGGCGTAAGCGATTCAAACAATTCGGGGAATTTGGGCCTGCCGGGATGCACGTGATGCGCCGGGCGGGCTTTGGGCGTCTGTTTCGGGGCGCTGGTCTCGCCATCGTGGCGGGCGTTTTACCCTGGAGGCCTGGCAATGGCTGACTTTTCCAATGATGGCGGGCTCTGGGCCAGCCGGGCGTTCGGGGCTTCGGCCGGGGCGGCGGTGTCGCTGATCTATCTCTTGCCGAAGAGCGGGCGCGAGGCGGCGAGCCGGTTTTTCTCCGGGCTCTCCTGCGGGCTGATCTTTGGCGGGCCGACGGGCATCTGGCTGGCGGAGCGGCTGGGGATTGCCGACCGGCTCTCGGCTTCGGAAGTCATGCTGTCGGGTTCGGCTGCAGCGAGCCTCTGCGCCTGGTGGGTGCTGGGGGTTTTGGCGCGGGTGGCGCGGCAGTGGAAGTAGAGAGCGAATAGCGAGTGGCGAATAGCGAATAGTTGGGTGGGTGACTTGATTGGAGCGGGTGCTTAGGGGGCCTCTTCTATTCGCTATTCGCTATTCGCTATTCGCCCACCGCTCCCGCCAGACATTTCACATCCACAATCAGGAGCACCAACCATGGCCGCATCGCTCATGGGCGCTGAGACGCGCAAGTTTGCCAATCTGGAGCTGCGCGGGGTCAGGCGCGACGGGACGTTTTCGGGTTATGCGAGCGTCTTCGGCGAGGTCGATCTCGGCAAGGATCAGGTGGAGCGCGGGGCGTTTCGCAAGTCCTTGTCGGAGCGCGGGGCGGAGGGCGTCAGGATGCTGTTCCAGCACGACCCTTCCGAGCCGATCGGCGCCTGGAAGACGATCCGCGAGGATGGGCGGGGGCTTTATGTCGAGGGCGTGCTGGCCGATGGCGTGGCGCGGGCCCGCGAGGTGCATCAGCTGATCAAGAGCGGGGCGCTGGACGGGCTGTCGATCGGCTTTCGGACCGTCAAGGCACGGACTGACGCCAAGAGCGGCGTCAGGCGGATCATCGAGGCGGATCTATGGGAGATCTCGGTCGTGACCTTTCCGATGCTGCCGTCCGCGCGCGTGCAGAACATCAAGAATGCGCGGTGGTTCCGCGACAAGGAGACCGAGCTCGTCCGCGCCATGCGCCGGGCGGCGCGGCAGATGCTGACCGAAACCTTCAGATAGGATCGACATATGAGCGACATGACTGCGAAGACGGCACCTGAGATCAAGGCGGTGCCGGAGACGATGACGGCTGCCTTCGACGACTTCATGGAGGCCTTCGAGGCCTTCAAGGAGACCAACGACCGGCGCCTCGGCGAGATCGAGGCGAAGTTTTCCGACGATGTCGTGACGCGCGACAAGATGGACCGCATCAACCGCGCCATGGACGAGCAGAAGAAACTGCTCGACCAGCTGGTGCTGAAGAAGGCGCGTCCGCCGCTGGGGCGTTCGGGCGCCGGCGGACCTGACACCGCCGAGCACAAGGCGGCCTTCGAAAACTATATCCGCCGCGGCGATGAGGCGGGGCTGCGCGAGATCGAGGCGAAGGCGATGTCGGTGGGGACAGGGGCCGACGGCGGCTATCTGGTGCCGCCGGAGACGGATACCGAGATCGGGCGGCGTCTTTCCGTCGTCTCGCCGATCCGGTCGCTGGCGACCGTGCGGCAGGTGTCCGGCGCGGTGCTGAAGAAGCCGTTCTCGACCTCGGGCATGGCCTCCGGCTGGGTGGCCGAGACGGCGGCGCGGCCGCAGACCGGCAATGCCCAGCTCGCCGAACTGACCTTTCCGACCATGGAACTCTATGCGATGCCGGCGGCGACGCAGGCGCTGCTCGACGATGCCGCCGTCGATATCGAGGCCTGGATCTCGGGCGAGGTCGATACCGTCTTTGCCGAGCAGGAGGGCACGGCCTTCGTCTCCGGCGACGGGACGAACAAGCCGAAGGGGTTCCTCGCCTATAGCGCGGTGGCCGAAAGCAGCTGGAGCTGGGGCAATCTCGGCTATATCCCGACCGGGGCGGCCGGCGCCTTTGCCGCGAGCGGCGCGTCCGACGTGCTGGTCGACGCCATCTACGCGCTGAAGGCCGGATACCGCCGCAACGCCAATTTCGTCATGAACCGGAAGACGCAGGCGGCGGTGCGCAAGCTGAAGGATGCCGACGGCCGCTACATCTGGCAGCCGCCGGCAGCGGCAGGCCAGGCGGCAACGCTGATGGGCTTCCCGGTCGCCGAGGCCGAGGACATGCCGGATATTGCCGCCGGTTCGCTGTCGATCGCCTTCGGGGATTTCCGGGCGGGGTATCTGGTGGTGGATCGCACCGGGGTGCGGGTGTTGCGGGATCCGTATTCGGCGAAGCCGTACGTGCTGTTCTACACGACCAAGAGGGTCGGCGGTGGGGTGCAGAATTTCGAGGCGATCAAGGTGGTGAAGTTTGGGGTGAGTTGAGGTGGGTGAGTAGGGGGTAGTTTGTAGCGAATAGTGAGTAGCGAATAGCGAATAGTCGGTTCGGCTTGGTGGGTGTGGCCCCCTCATCCGCCCTGCCGGGCACCTTCTCCCGAGGGGAGAAGGGACTTTGCCGTACCCTCCGACTTCCCTTCTCCCCAGCGGGGAGAAGGTGGCCCGAAGGGTCGGATGAGGGGGCTGCAGGTGAGGATGCCGACTTGTGTTTCCCACCTCCACCCACCGTCTTTCAAAAAGGAATTTCCGATGACCTATGCATTGATCACTCCGCCCTCGGTGGAGGCGCTGACGCTTGGGGAGGTGAAGGCGCATTTGCGGTTGGATGGAGGGGAGGAGGATGGGCTGCTTGCCTCGCTGATCTCGGTGGCGCGGGAGCATCTGGAGCGGGTGAGCGGGCTTTGCCTGATGACGCAGACATGGCGGCTTTATCTTGATTCAGTTCCTGAAGACGGGGTGATTCAGATTGCCAGGGGGCCGGTGCAAGCGATTGAAAGCGTGACGCTTTACGATGCCGCTGGCGAGGAGGTTTCCTGGCCGGTGGAGGGGCATGTGCTCGATCGTCAGGCCCGGCCGGCGCGGTTGCTGTTGAAGCGGGGCGAGGGTGTGGCGCGCGCCATCAACGGGATCGAGATCGATTTTTCGGCGGGGTTCGGCGAGAGCGGGGCCGAGGTGCCGGATGTGCTGAAACGGGCGATGCTGATGCATGTGGCGCAGATGTTTGGGTTTCGCGGTGCCGTCGCAACGGCCGATCAGCCGGCGGATATTCCTGACGGTTATGACCGGCTGATTGCGCCCTTCCTGATGAGGCGGCTCTGATGCGGGCGGTGGTTCTCGATGCCGGTGCGCTGAGCGCGCGGCTGGTGCTGGAGCGGCCGGTCGAGCTGGCGGATGGGCAGGGCGGGGCGAGTGTCTCGTTCGAAGCGGTAGCTTCGCTTTGGGCGCGGATCGAGCCAGTCGGTGAGACCGGTGAGGAGCAGGCGGGGTCTGAGATCGTCACGCTGACGCACCGGGTATGGGTGCGGTTTCGCACCGACATCAGGAGCGGCATGCGGCTGCGCAAGGGGGAGCGGGTTTTCGTGATCCGCAGCCTGCGGGATCCCGATGAGGGCGGGCGCTATCTCGTCTGCCTCTGCGCGGAGGAGGGTCGATGACGGCGGTTCTGGCGGTGACGCTTGGCGATCTCGCGGCCTTTCTTTCCCGGGTTTTGGAGGAGCGGCGGAAGGAGGCTGCGGATGAGCGCGGCAAATGAGCTTTTGACGGCTGTTCATGCGCGGCTTTCCGGCGATGCCGGGCTTTTGGCGCTGATCGGCGCCGATGGGGTGCGCGACCGGTTGATCGCGGGCAGGAAGATGCCGTGCATCGTCATCGGCGAGATGACGAGCGGGGCGGTGATTTCAGGCGAGGCTGGGGAGGAGCACCTGTTTTCGCTGGAGATCTGTGTCGAGGATGGCGGACGCAGGGTGGCGGGCGAGATCGCGGGGATCGTTGCGGGCTTGCTCGATGGCGTCGCGCTATCGATTGCCGGGCATCATCTGGTGACGCTGCAGCACAGGCTGACGCGCTCGCGGCGGGAGGCGAAGACGAAGATGCATGTGGCCGAGATGCGCTTCAGGGCAGTGACGGAACCGGCTCAGCCTGCCTGACCATGGCGGCAAGGCGGAAGATCAGGATGAGGGCGATGGCAGCGAGCACGAGGCAGATGCCGATCGTCAGCCCCGTTCCGCCGCGATCGAGCGTGGCGGTGAAGACTACGGGTGCGACGGCGTTCGCAAGGTTCTGCGGGGTCGAGAGGCGGGCCGACTGCAGGCCGTATTCCTTCGCCGAGAAGAAGGTGAGCGGCAATAGCGCCCGGGCGACGGTCAGCACGCCGGTGCCGAAGCCGTACATCAGGATGAAGGCGACGAGGACGGGTGTGGAGCCCGGCGCCAGTAGCATCAGCAGGAAGCTTGCGGCCATCAGGGCGATGCCGGTGATCGATGTCAGGATCGGGTTGCCGCGCTTGCCGAGGAGCATGTCGAGCCCGCGGGCGGAAATCGCGATGATGCCGCGCGCCGAGCCGAGCTGCAGGGCGAGCGCCGGCGAGGCGCCGGCCTGATGGAAGACCTCGATCAGCGACGGCGACAGGCCGAAGCTGATGAAGGTGCAGAGCGTCGTGGAGATGGCGAGCAGCAGGAAGGCCTTGCGGCGCTGCTCTTCGGTGAGATGGATCGGCGGCGTCTCGGCGGCGGCACCCTGCGTGTGTTCGGCGGCGGGCTTCGGCAGCGCGAAGAGATGCAGCGGCAGGCAGATCAGAATATGGAGCGCGGCCGAAATGACGAAGGTGATGCGCCAGCCATAGGCATGCGTCAGCTCCGTCAGGATCGGCCAGAAGATCGTGGCCGACAGGCCGGTGAACAGCATGAGGATGGCGATGATGCGCTTGCCGTTCAGGCCCTCGCGCTCGACGACGGCGGTATAGGCGGGCGCCGAAAGCCCGAGCGCGCCGGCAAGGCCGATGACGGTCCAGGCGGCGGCATAGAGAACGATGCCGTTTGCGGCGGCGAGCAGCAGGAGGCCGATGGCAAAGCAGATCGACGAGGCGGCGAGCACGCGGGCAGCACCATAGCGCGCCAGCCAGCGGCCGGTTGCCGGACCCGCAAGCGCGCTGACGACCATCATCAGGGTGAGCCCGGCAAATGCGATCTCGTTGGCGATATCAAGATCGGGCGCGATGACGCGGCCCATGACGCCGAGCATGTCGAAGGTCGTGCCCCAGCCGATCAGCTGGGTGACGGCGAGGACGGCGATCGTCTGCGCCGAGCGGAGCGGGAGTTTGGGCATTGGTGCCGGAAGTGTTTTGGGTGCTGGAAATGCGGGTGGCTTAGCAGGTTTGGTGGGGTGGGGGAAGGTGGGTGCCTGGGGCGTGAGTTTAGGGGTTGCATGTCCTTTCGCTCCCTATCGAGAAGGTGTCGCCCGTGGCCCCCTCATCCGGCTGCCGCCACCTTCTCCCCGCTGGGGAGAAGGGGACTCGCGGTGGGCTCCGGTCTTCCCTTCTCCCCTCGGGAGAAGGTGCCCGAAGGGCGGATGAGGGGGCTCCGGGTGAGGCGCCCCGCGATCACTTAGGGACAAGGACTCCTCTCGCCGCGCAGACGCGCGGCGGCTGGATTCCTGTGACGGGCACAGGAATGAGGGTGGATTGAGTGGCGGTCGGGGTTTCAGGAGGGCAAAAACATGGTGGCGCAGAAGGGTAAGGATCTGCTGTTGAAGGTCCATAACGGGGCGGCGTTCGAGACGGTGGCGGGGCTCAGGTCGAAGCGGCTCGCCTTCAATGCGGAGACGGTGGATATCACCGATGCGGAGAGCGCCGGGCGCTGGCGGGAGTTGCTGGGCGGCGCAGGCGTGCAGCGGGCTTCGGTTTCGGGGGCGGGCATCTTCAAGGATGCGGCTTCGGACGGGCTGGTGAGAGCGGCGTTCTTCAACGGGGCGATCCTCAGCTGGCTGATCGCGGTGCCGGATTTCGGCACGGTGAGCGGTCCCTTCCAGGTGACGGCGCTGGAATATTCCGGCGAGCATGACGGCGAGGTGACGTTCGAGCTGGCGCTGGAATCGGCCGGTGCGCTTAGCTTCGATGAACTCAGCTTCGGGGCGCTCTGATGGGCGGCGCGGGGGCGAGGGCGAACCGCAGGCGCGGCGAGATCGAGGCGGTCGTCGATGGCGAAAGGCGCATTCTGTGCCTGACGCTCGGGGCGCTGGCCGAGCTCGAGACCGCATTTGCCGCCGATGACCTGACCGATCTTGCCGGGCGCTTTTCGGCCGGGCGGCTGAAGGCGGGCGACATGATCCGCATCATCGGCGCCGGGCTGCGCGGCGGCGGCAATCTCTATTCGGACCAGGATGTCGCCGAAGCCAGCGTCGAGGGCGGCATTGCCGGTTTCGCCGGTATCGTCGGCGACCTCCTGATGGCGACATTCGCGGACCCTTCAGGGGCGGAAAAGACCTCCCTCCGCCCTCTGGAGCCGCAGCAGGCATAGGGGCCGGGCGCCCCGGCCCGTTCCCATGGACCGGAGCGCTGCATACCGGCCTCTGCCTGCTGCGGCTTCCTCCCGAGACATTCTGGGCGATGACGCCGGTGGAGCTGCATGCCGCCGCCGGCGGGCTGGCGCCGCGCGCACCGGTTCTGTCGCGAGCGGGGCTGAGCGAGATGATGGCGCGGTTTCCGGATGGGTGAGGTGATCTCTGCCCGTGCTATGCTCGGCACCGGGATTCGGAGCGGCGATGGCGCAGTCGGACAACATGTTTGCGAAGGGAATGGTCGTCTTCCCTTCGGTGACTGGGACGAGCGGCCGGCTTCGCTGTTCGGCTGGACCGAGGCGCGGCTGGCGACGCTTTCCGCCGAACTGGAAAAGGGCGAGAGCAGCGCGTTCATGATCGTCCAGGGCGGACGCATGATCTACCGCTGGGGCGATATCGCCTTGAAGTCGAGCATCGCTTCGGTGCGCAAGAGCCTGGTCAATGTGCTCTACGGCATGCTGATCGCCGCGGGGCGGATCGATCCGCTGCAGACGCTGGCCGATTTCAACATCGACGACATGACGCCGCTCACGGCAGGCGAGCGCAGCGCGACGGTGATGGATCTGCTGCGGGCGCGCTCCGGCGTCTATCTGCCGTCGGTTTACGATACGGCGAATGGCAGGCCTGACAGGGGCAGCCATCCGCCGGGGGAACACTGGTTCTACAACAACTGGGATTTCAACGTGCTTGGCACGATCGTCGAGCGGGCGACCGGCGAGACCGTGCTGGATGCGCTGGCGTCGCGCGTGGCCCGGCCGCTCAGGATGCAGGATTGCGTTGCCGGCGACGGCTGGTTTCAGCATGGGCCGGAATCCATGCATCCGGTCTACAAGATCCAGCTGTCGGCGCGCGATCTGGCGCGGGTCGGGCTTCTCTATCTCAGGCACGGACGCTGGGGCGCAACGCAGCTGGTGCCGCAGAGCTGGGTGCGCGACAGCGTGCGCCCGCATTCGGCGGTTGGCGAGGGGCGGGCTTACGGCCTGCTGTGGTGGATCACGCAGGCGAATGCGCCTGACGATGCCATGGCCGTGCATGTGCCGATGTTTTACGCCAGCGGCTGGGGCGGCCAGTATCTGATCGTGCTGCCGGATCTCGATCTCGTCGTCGTCCACCGGTCGGCGACGGCGCTCAGGGTCGGTCCGGGCGTCAGCCATGTCAGGATGGGAGAGATCCTGCGGCTGGCGCTTTCGGCAATGCCGGACAAGGGCTGACGGCCCACACATTCAGGAGACATCGATGGAAGACGATGACACCGGGCTCGCCGAGATGGCGGGGCAGGCCGATGAACTGCGCCGGGCGCTGGAGGATCTGGAGGGACGGTCGCGCTCCTTCGGGTCGGCGCTGAGCGGCGCTTTGAGGAGCGCCGTCAGCGGCGGCAAGGGGCTTGATGACGTGTTGCGCTCGCTTGGCAACCGTCTGGCCGATATCGCGCTTTCGGCGGGGATGAAGCCGCTCGAGGGGCTGATCGGCGGGGCGATGTCGGGGATCGCGGGTGGGATCGGCAAGGTTCTGCCCTTTGCCGATGGCGGTGTGGTTTCGGCGCCGAGCTATTTTCCGATGGGCGGCAATATCGGGCTGATGGGCGAGGCGGGCAGCGAGGCGATCCTGCCGCTGAAGCGCGGGCCGGATGGGGCGCTTGGGGTAGCGGCTTCCGGCAACGGTGGCGGGCCGCAGATCGTTTTCAACGTCACGGCGACGGATGCGCAGAGCTTTCAGAAGAGCGAGGCGCAGATTTCGGCGATGCTGGCGCGCACGGCGATGCGCGGCCAGCGCAACCTGTGAGGCTGAGATGGCCGGTTTCCATGAGGTGCGGTTTCCGCTGCGGCTGGCGCTGTCGACGAGCGGCGGGCCGGTGCGGCGGACCGATATCGTCAATCTTTCCAACGGGCGCGAGAGCCGCAACAGCCGCTGGCGCAATGCCAGGCGCGCTTACGATGCGGGCTCGGGCATCCGCTCGATCGGCGATCTCTACGAGGTGCTGGAATTCTTCGAGGCGCGCGGCGGCGAGCTTTACGGCTTCCGTTTCCGCGATCCGCTCGACTGCCGTTCCGGGCGGCCGGACCAGCCGGTGACGGCGCTTGATCAGGCGCTCGGGATTGGGGATGGGGCGAAGGCGGATTTTCAGTTGGCGAAGACCTATGGGGACGCGGGCGGGAGCAGTACGCGCGTCATCGCCAAGCCGGTGGCCGGGACGGTGGTGGTCGCGGTCGATGGTGTGACGAAAGCAGCTGGGACTTTTTCCTGCGATGTGGCTACCGGCGTCGTCAGCTTCGCGTCCGGGCATGTGCGGCCGCGGGGGCGAGTGTGACGGCGGGTTTTGAGTTCGATGTTCCCGTGCGCTTCGCGACCGGGCGGATCGACGTCAACCTGACGGCTTTCAATGCCGGGCGCATCCCGGCCATTCCGCTGATGGAGATCCTGCCATGAGAGAGATCGAGGCCGGGTTTGCGGCGCATCTGAAAGGCGATGCGACGACGACGTGCCATGCCTGGCGGGTGACCCGCCGCGATGGGGTGGTGCTGGGCTTTACCGAGCATGATGGCGATCTCGCCTTTGCCGGGACGGACTTTCTGGCGGCGAGCGGCTTTTCCGCGAGCGGCACGGAGGAGGGCGCCGGTCTGCCTGCGGCGACCAGCGAGGTGATGGGGGGCTTTTCGAGCGAGGCGATCCGCGAGACCGATCTGCAGCGCGGGCTCTATGATGGGGCGCGGGTCGAGGTGTTCCTGGTCAACTGGGCGGCACCCGAGCAGCATCTGCTGTTGAAGGTACAGGAGATCGGCGAGGTGACGCGCAGCGAGGGCGAATTTCGCGCCGAGCTGCGCAGCTTCGCCCACCGGCTGAACCAGCCGCAGGGGCGCCTCTATGGCCGCCGCTGCGATGCGGCGTTGGGGGATGCGCGATGCGGCGTCGATCGGGGGCAGGGCGCATTCCGGCGGCAGGGGATCGTGGCCGGGGTGATCGATGCGACGCGGATTGTGGTGTCGGGACTGGAGCCTTTTGCCGACGGGCTGTTTCGCTATGGCAGCCTTGAATTTCTCGGCGGGCCAACTGCTGGAGACCGGCTGGATATCGAGGCGCATTCTTCAGCCGGTGCGGATGTCGAGGTGACGCTGTGGCTTCCGTTGGCTCGGGCGCCCGACGTGGGCGATGCCGTGCGGATGACAGCCGGTTGCGACAAGGCCTTTGCCACCTGCCGGACGAAATTCTCCAACCAGCAGAATTTCCGCGGCTTCCCGCATATGCCGGGCGCCGACTTTGCCTACACCTATGCGGATGGCGAAAGCATCCATGACGGAGGCGCGCTGTTCAGATGACTGCTATCCACGAAAGGGTGCTCGCCGCGGCCGAAGGCTGGATCGGCACGCCCTACCGGCACCAGGCTTCGGCCAGGGGGATCGGCTGCGATTGCCTGGGGCTGATCCGCGGCATCTGGCGGGAGCTCTACGGCATTGAGCCGGAAATGCCGCCGCCCTATGCGCGGGACTGGGCCGAACGCAGTGGGCAGGATCGCTTGCTCGACGCCGCCCTCAGGCATTTCGGGGAGCCATTGTCCGTCGAGGCGATGCTGCCAGGCGATCTGATGCTGTTTCGCTGGCGGCCGGATGTGGCGGCCAAGCATGCGGGCATCTTTGCCGGAGAGAAAAGTTTCATCCATGCCTATGAGCAGGCGGCGGTGATCCGCTCCGCCTTGGTGCCGAGCTGGCGGCGGCGGGTAACGGCGGTATTCCGGTTCCCTGAGGTTGTGGCCGTGCTTGAAAATCGGGGCATCTGAGGGTATGTTTCGGGAGTGGTGAGCGGAGTTACAGCTCCGCCCACCGTTTGCTTATGTTACGAATTGGACCCGGATGGCTATAGACCAGCCCGTCCGGGTCTTCCTCGCACTAAGCGTGATACTGAGTGGCAAGAACCACATCGCATCACCTCCTTGATCGAGAGCAAGGCCCTTGCCGAGGCCGGAGAGGCCTATCCTCCCCAGTGCACCGGCTGGTCTCGGCGCTTCTGCTTCTGCTCACGACTGCAGCAATCTAACACAATCATTGCGGGAAAAATCAAGTGCCGTGTGAACGGCGCTGGTGGCTCGCTGCGAGGTTTTTATGGCCACTCTCCTTTTGCAGGCGGCGGGTGCTGCGCTGGGCAGCGTTCTCGGGCCGGTCGGCGCGATTATCGGCCGGGCGGCGGGCGCGCTGGCGGGCAATGCGCTCGACCGGGCGCTGATCGGCGGCGGGCAGACGGTGCGCGGCTCGCGGCTTTCGACGGCACGCATTCCGGGTGCCGATGAGGGCACGTCGATCAACCGCGTCTATGGCGCGGCGCGGATCGGCGGGACGATGATCTGGGCGACGCGCTTCGAGGAGGAGGTGACGCGCGAGCGCACCGGCGGCAAGTCTTCCTCCGGGCCGACGGTCGAGAGTTTCCGCTATTTCGCGAATTTCGCCGTCGGGCTCTGCGAGGGGCCGATCGCCTGTGTCAGGCGCGTCTGGGCGGATGGCAAGGAGCTCGATCTGACGAAGATCGAGATGCGGGTTTACAGGGGTGATGCGACGCAGCTGCCCGATCCGCTGATCGAGGCGAAGCAGGGGGCGGGCATGGCGCCGGCCTATCGCGGGCTTGCCTATGCCGTCTTCGAGCGGCTGCCACTCGACAACTACGGCAATCGCATTCCGCTGCTGCAGTTCGAGGTGGTGCGGGCCATCGGCGCGCTGGAGGAGCAGGTGCGGGCGGTGTGCATCATTCCCGGTGCGACAGAGCATGGCTACCGGACGGTGGCGGTATCGGAGAAGACGGGGGCTGGGAGCGCCCGGGTGGTTAACCGCAACAGCCTGCAGGGGCTGACGGATTGGGACGTCTCGATCGACGAGCTGATGGCGGTCTGCCCGAAGCTGGACCGTGTGGCGCTTGTCGTCTCCTGGTTTGGCACCGACCTCAGGGCCGGCAATTGCCGGATCGTTCCGGGTGTCGAGGTTAGCGCGAGGAATGGCGAAAGCAGCCCGTGGTCTGTCTCCGGTGTATCGCGCAACGAGGCGTATCTCGTCAGTCGCCGCGACGGCGGGCCGGCCTATGGCGGTACGCCGGATGATGCGAGCGTCGTTTCGGCGATTGCCGATCTGAAGGCGAGGGGGCTGGAGGTCTATCTCTATCCTTTCGTGATGATGGATATTGCCGAGGGGAATGCGCTGCCCGATCCCTATGGCGGGACAGGGCAGGCGGCCTATCCCTGGCGCGGGCGGGTGACCTGCCATCCGGCGATCGGAGAGCCGGGATCGGTGGACCGGACGGCGGCGGCGCGGGCGCAGATCCAGGTTTTTCGCGGGGCGGCGCAGGCGGGGCATTTCAGCATTTCCGGCCAGCGAGTGAGCTATAATGGCAGCGAGGAGAGCTACCGGCGCTTCATCCTGCATTATGCGCAGCTGGCGAAGGCCGCGGGCGGCGTCTCGGGTTTCATTATCGGCTCCGAGATGCGCGGGCTGACTCAGGTGCGCGATGAGGCAGGGGCTTTTCCGTTTGTCACGGCGCTGACGGCTCTGGCGACGGATGTGAAAGCGTTGCTGCCGCAGGCGAAGCTGACCTATGCGGCCGACTGGAGCGAGTATTTCGGCTACCGGCCGGACGACGGCAGCGGCGACGTCTATTTCAATCTCGATCTGCTCTGGGCATCGAGCGCCATCGATGCCGTGGGGATCGACAACTACATGCCGCTCTCCGACTGGCGGGATGCCGATCTGGCGCAGGCGAACCCGGAGGGTATGCGGACGGCGGATGATCGCGATGGGCTGATCGCCGGTATCACCGCTGGCGAGGGCTTCGAATGGTACTATGCCGACGATGCGGAGCGGTCGAGCCGGACGCGGGCGCCCATCAGCGACGGGCTTGCGGGCAAGCATTGGGTCTATCGCTACAAGGACATCGAGGGCTGGTGGGCGAACCGGCATTGCGAGCGGATCGGTGGCGTCGAGAAGGCTGATGCGACGGCCTGGCAGGCGCGGATGAAGCCGGTGTGGTTCACCGAGCTCGGCTGCGCGGCAATCGACAAGGGCGGCAATCAGCCGAATGTGTTTGCCGATCCGAAATCGGCCGAGAGCGCGGTTCCGTATTTCTCCAACCGCATGCGCTCCGACACGATGCAGCGGCGGTTTCTGGAGGCCCATCATCTCTGGTGGCAGGGTGATGAGGCGCCCGATGCCATGGTCGATCCAGGCCGTATCTTCGTCTGGTCGTGGGATGCGCGGCCCTATCCGGCCTTTCCGCTGGATGGCGGCGTCTGGAGCGATGGCGGGAACTGGCGAACGGGCCACTGGCTGAATGGAAGGCTGGGGGCGGGGACGCTGGCGGATGTGATTGCGGCGGTGCTTCACGATCACGGCTTCGAGGATTTCGACGTTTCGGAAGTGTCCGGCGACCTGACGGGCTATGTTCAGGGCGACATCACAACGGCGCGCGGGCTGATAGAGCCGCTGCTGGAGGCCTTCCAGATCGATGCGGTGGAAGACGGCGGCTTGCTGCGGTTCCGCTCGCGCGGCCGGGCGAGCTTGCCGGCGACGGAGGTTGCGGTGCTGGCCGATATCGAGGACCGGCCGCTGTGGCAGGAGACGCGCGGGCACGACAGCGACCATGCGGCCGAGGCCGTCATCACCTTCTACAATCCCGATCTCAGTTACGAACAGGCGGGTGTGCGATCGCACCGGGCGCAATCGGCGACGAGCCGGGTGCTGAAGAGCGATCTTTCGGCGGTGCTGGCCGAGGAGACGGCGCTGAATGCGGCCGAAGCACTGCTGCGCGACAACCGGATCGGCAGGCGCTCGGTGCGCTTTTCGCTGGCGCCGGGCGAGCTCGGTTTCCAGCCGGGGGATGTCGTGACCTTCGCGGATGGGCCAGAGGGGCGCTTCCTGATCGGCTCGATCGAGGACGGTGCGGTGAGGCAGGTCGAGGCGCGCGAGTTCGCGCCATCGGCGGGTGCCGCGCCGCCAGGCGAGACCGGCGGCAAGAATGGCGCCGGCGATCCTTCCAGCCTGTTTGCACCGCTGGTGGAGTTGATGGATCTGCCGCGCTTTGCGGCGGGCGAGGCGGCGAGTTTTGCGCGGGCGGCGGTTTTTGCCAGGCCCTGGCGGATGATCGGGCTGTCCTCCTCGGTGAGCGAGGAGGGGTATCGCGGGCGGGCGCTGGTCGAGCGCCCGGCGCGGATCGGGACGCTTACCGGGCCGCTGACGGCGGGTGTGCGGGGGCGGTTCGACTGGTCGCAGGTGCTGGAGATCGAGCTGCCGTTCGGTGCACTGTCCTCGGCGGCGGCAGTCTCGGTGCTGAATGGTGACAACCTGATCGCGGTGGCTTCGTCCGACGGCGGCTGGGAGGTGATCGGGTTCCGGCAGGCCGAGGAGATCGGCGCCGGGCGCTGGCGGCTTGGCGGATTGCTGCGGGCGCTGGCGGGAACCGACGATGCGATGGCGGCGGGTGCCGTTTCAGAGACGTCCGTGGTGATGCTCGACGATGCCGTTGTGCCGCTCGGCCTCACGGCCGATGAGATGGGGTTGCGGCTCAATTGGATCGCCGAGGCGGCCGGTGTGAGCGGCAAGGCGGGTCCGTTCGCCTTCGAGGGCGGGGTGCGGGCGGAGACACCGCTTTCGCCGGTTCATCTGAGGGCGGCGCGGGGCGAGGCGGGGGCGGTGACGTTTTCGTGGGTTCGGCGCGGACGGGTCGATGCCGACAACTGGATCGCGGCCGATATTCCGCTCGACGAACCCTCCGAGCGCTACCGGATCGAGGTGATGGCTGATGGTGTGGTGCGGCGGCAGGTGGAGATCGGCGTGCCGCGATGGACCTATCCGCTGACAGACGAGCTTGCCGACTTCGGCAGTGTGCAGAGCGCGCTGACGATACGGGTGAGGCAGATGGGGCAGCGGCTGCCGCTCGGCATTCCCGCAGTCGCAACGATGACGATGTGACTTTCAACGAAAGGAATGGTCATGGGTGATTTGAAAGACTGGTATCATTCGAAGACGATCTGGGGTGCGCTGATTGCGATCGGCGCTTCCGTTCTGCACGCGGCGGGCATCGATATCGACGCCGGCGACCAGAGCCAGATCGTCGATTCTCTCGTCAATATCGCCGGCGCGATCGGCGGGCTTCTGGCCGTCTATGGACGGCTGACGGCGAGCACGGCGATCCGCTGATCGAGCATTTCGGGAGGGCGGCGGCAGCGATATCAAGAGCTTCTGCCGCCTCGTCTTTTGGCTGTGAATATCGTTGCGGCAATACAGTCGAGAATTGTTCTAAACCACCGTCATTACAGTGCATTCATTTGCCATTCAGGTCACGTGAGTACATAGTCGGCCCAGGTTGGAATTACGTTGGAAGCATTGCACATGGCCTCTCCTCTGAGCGTCGTAGCCTTGGCCGCAGGGCTGGCTGTATCGGCGCCCTCACCGGACGACTCGCGCACGCTTGTGGTGCGCGTCGCTGGCGATTGCAGCGCCGCCGCGCAGCAGGTCGTCGAGCAGACGGGCGGCCAGCTTCTTTCCGTGCAGCCTTCGGGCGATTCATGCATCATCACCGTGCTCGTTCAGGGCAATGGCCAACGCCCCCGCAAGGTAACCGTCAAGGTTCCGATGTAGGCGGAATCGGCCTATAAAGCACTGACTGAAACAAGGTGAAAGCGGACCGATGCGCATTCTGGTAGTCGAAGACGACGTCAATCTGAACCGTCAGCTGAGCGATACGCTGAAGGAAGCCGGCTATGTCGTCGATCAGGCCTTCGACGGCGAGGAAGGACACTTCCTCGGCGATACCGAACCCTATGACGCGATCATCCTCGACATCGGCCTCCCTGAGATGGACGGCGTGACCGTGCTCGAAAAGTGGCGCGGGGCGGGTCGCGGCATGCCGGTTCTGATCCTGACGGCACGCGACCGCTGGAGCGACAAGGTAGCGGGCATCGATGCCGGCGCCGACGACTATGTGACCAAGCCGTTCCATGTCGAAGAAGTGCTCGCCCGCATCCGCGCGCTGATCCGCCGAGCTGCCGGTCATTCATCCTCCGAGATCGTCTGCGGTCCTGTCAGGCTCGATACCAAGACCTCCAAGGCTGTCGTCAACGGCGTGGCGCTGAAGCTCACCTCGCACGAATACCGGCTGCTTTCCTATCTCATGCACCACATGGGCGAGGTCGTCTCGCGCTCGGAGCTTGTCGAGCATATGTACGACCAGGATTTCGACCGTGATTCCAATACGATCGAAGTCTTCGTCGGACGCCTGCGCAAGAAGATGGGCGTCGATCTGATCGAAACGGTGCGCGGTCTCGGATACCGCATTCAAGCGCCGGCCTGATGCGAATAAAATCGCTCACCGCACGCGTTCTACTGCTGACGACCGTATGGTCGACGGTGGCGCTTGTGGTGATCGGCCTGTTGATCTCGACGCTCTATCGCCGCAGCGCCGAGCGTGGGTTCCAGGACCTGTTGCGCGCTCAGCTCTATAACGTCATCAATTCCGTCACCATCGGCGACCAGGGCGCGCTGGCCGGCAGCCCGCAGCTCGGCGACCTGCGTTTCGCGCAGCCGCGCACCGGCTGGTACTGGGTGGTGGAGCCGCTCGGGACCTATACGACGGCGCCGCTGGTCTCGCCCTCGCTGGGCTCGGCGACCATTCCCGTTCCCTCCGTTCTCGAAGCGCCCTTCGACAAGAATTACGAACGCTACTACCAGGTGACGGATGCCAGCGGGAACCGGGTGCAGGTGGCCGAGACCGAGGTGGTGCTCGATACCGACGGCCGCGCGGCGCGCGTTCGCGTCACCGGCAATGTCGAGGTCGTCGAATCCGACGTCAGCAACTTTTCCCACAGTCTCTATCTGGCGCTCGCCGGCTTCGGTGTCGGCAGTCTGATCGTCAATGCGCTCGCCATTCTCTTCGGCCTGAAGCCGCTCGACAAGGCGCGTGCTGCGCTGGAGCGCATTCGCGCCGGCGAGAGCGAGCAGCTGAAGGGCGATTTCCCGCGCGAGATCCTGCCGCTGGCCAATGAGGTCAATGCGCTGATCGACAGCAACCGCCGCATCGTCGAGCGCGCCCGCATGCAGGTCGGTAATCTGGCGCATTCGCTGAAGACGCCGATTGCCGTGCTCTTGAACGAGGCGCGGGTGCTGGAGCGTTCGCATGGTGAGCTCGTCAGGAACCAGGCGGAAGCGATGCAGGGGCAGGTGCAATCCTATCTCAACCGCGCCCGCATTGCCGCGCAGCGCGAATCCGTGCTTGCCCGCACCGATGCGGAACCGGCGCTGGAACGGCTGGTGCGCGTCATGCGCCGCCTGAACGTCGACAAGGAATTCGAGCTTTCCGTCACGCAGCCGCATCTGGCCGTTGCCATGGAGCAGCAGGATCTCGAGGAGACGGTCGGCAACCTCCTGGAGAATGCGGCGCGCTTTGCCGTTCACAAGGTGAAGGTGAGCGCATCGGAAGCC
This sequence comes from Rhizobium sp. BG4, assembly GCF_016864575.1. Classification (NCBI taxonomy): domain Bacteria; kingdom Pseudomonadati; phylum Pseudomonadota; class Alphaproteobacteria; order Hyphomicrobiales; family Rhizobiaceae; genus Rhizobium; species Rhizobium sp. BG4. The sequence continues at coordinate 673,056 of NZ_CP044125.1, read as the reverse complement.
GCCGAGGACGTGAAGGGTGCCGAGACCAGCGGCCGCCGGCATTGGGTCGAGCTCATCGTCGAGGACGATGGGCCGGGGCTGGAGCCCGATCAGATCAAGGAAGCGCTGAAGCGCGGCAAGCGTCTGGACGAAAGCAAGCCCGGAACCGGGCTCGGTCTTTCGATCGTCACCGAGATCGCCAATGAATATCAGGGCCGCCTGGAGCTTTCCCGCGGTGCTGCCGGCGGGCTCAAAGCAAAGCTAATTTTGCCCGGTCTCACAAAGGATGTTGCGTGACCAATTGCTTGATGTCACAAAGACATAGGCATTTGCATAGCATGCTTTGCCTTAAAGCCGACAAGTGCCTGTGCGCATCTGCCGGCATTGATTTGTTTCTTTCTGCTGGTTCGACCGAATGATATCACGCGCGAATGCCATGATCGTTTCCTCGCTTTTCGTTGCCGTTGCCCTGAGCGGCTGCACGACGACGAAGAGCGCCAGCTCGACCGGCGTTTTCTCCCGCAAGCCTTCGGCCTCGGCACAGTTCATCACCGCGCTTCAGGGCGGCATCGTCGGCCGTACCGGCATCGAACTCAGCGACAGCGACAAGCAGCGCGCGCTCGAAGCCGAATACCGGGCGCTGGAAGGGGCCGCCGTTGGCCAGCCGGTCGTCTGGAGTGGACGCAATGTCAGCGGCAAGGTTATCGCCGCGGCGCCCTATCAGGTCGGCTCGCAGAACTGCCGCCAGTACACGCACACGCTGACCGTCGACGGCAAGGAGACCGTGGCGCGCGGTTCGGCCTGTCGCAACGATGATGGCAGCTGGTCGCCGCTTGGCTAGCCAATCGGTATTCAGCCCATGCCGGGCTGTAAATTGCGCTTCTCCACGCTTCCGGTGCTCACGTACCTTTAGTACGCTGCGCTCGCTCCGGGTCGTGGAAAATCACCATTTTCGGCTTAGCCTGCACTGAATGTCGTGTGTCGTAAGCCGCAGCGAATATTGCGGCGAAACGCCTCAAATCTTCGTCATTCCGGCTTTGCCAGTTGGAATGGCCGCGCGCTTCAAGTATTGGGGCCGTTATGCTTTTCTGGATTCTTGTTGCTGCAATGACGGCGGCTGTGGCCGCGCTGCTGCTTTACCCGCTCCTGCGCGGCGGAAAGACGCTTGACGACACGCGCGCAGGCGAGGCTGCGGTCTATCGCGACCAGCTGCGCGAGCTCGACCGCGACCTCTCGGGCGGCCTGATCACCTCCGACGAAGCCGACTATGCGCGCGCCGAGATCGGCCGCCGCTTGATCGCCGTTTCGGTGACGGGTCCTGCCGCCGAGCCGAAGGCGGCGCGCCATCACCGCTTCAGCGAGGCTTTCATCCTGCTACTGCTGCCAGCCATCGGGCTCTGTCTTTACGTTGCGATGGGACGGCCCGGCCTGCCATCGCAACCGCTCCAGGCACGGCTCGAAAATCCCGGCAACGACATGGCGATCCTCGTCTCCAAGGCGGAGCGCCATCTGGCGCTCAACCCGGATGACGGCAAGGGCTGGGACGTGCTGGCGCCGATCTATTTCAATGCGATGCGCATCGCCGATGCCGAGAAGGCCTATCGCAATGCTATCCGCCTGCTTGGACCGAGCGCGATGCGCCTCGACGGCCTGGCGGAGTCGCTGATGGCCGGTTCCAACGGCATGGTGACGCCGGAGGTGCGCCAGACGCTGGAACAGTCGCTGTCGATCGAGCCCGACAATCCGCGCGCCAAATTCTACGTGGCGCTGAGCATGGAGCAGGCCGGACAGGCTGAGCAGGCCAAGGCTGCCTTCGAGGCGATCGCCAAGGAATCGCCTGCCGATGCGCCGTGGCTGCCGCTGGTCAACGATCATATCGCCAAGAATGGCGGCGCGCCGGTTGCCGCCGGTGCAAATGCGCCCGGCGGACCGACGCAGGAGGATGTGGCCGCGGCCCAGACCATGAGCCCGGCGGACCAGCAGCAGATGATCCGCGGCATGGTCGATAGCCTGGACGCCAAGCTGAAGGCCGATCCCAACAATTTCGAGGGCTGGGTGCGGCTCGTCCGCTCTTATGCCGTATTGAACGACAAGGATCGCGCGGCCGACGCGCTGAAACGCGGGCTCGCCGTGTTCCCGGCTGACGGCGATCAAGGCAAGCAGCTGCTCGCACTGGGGCGCGAGCTGGGTATTGCGAACGAGGGGGTAACGGAATGACGCGCAAGCAGAAGCGCCTGGCGGTAATCGGCGGCGGCATGGGCTTTATCATTGCCGCGGTGCTGCTCGTGATGTTCGCCTTCAGCCAGTCCGTCGCTTATTTCTACATGCCGGCCGATCTTGCCAAGACGCCGGTGGCGCCGGAGACGCGCATCCGTCTCGGCGGTCTCGTCGGCGAGGGTAGCGTCGTGCGCGGTGTCGGCTCGACCGTCGAATTCGCCGTGACCGACGGCGGCGGTCAGCCGGTCAAGGTCAAATATACCGGTATTCTTCCCGATCTCTTCCGTGAAGGGCAGGGCGTGGTGACCGAAGGCAAGTTCGAGGCATCGAGCCACGAATTCATTGCCGATACCGTGCTTGCCAAGCATGATGAGAAATACATGCCGAAGGAAGTGGCCGACCGGCTGAAATCCCAGGGGCTGTGGAAGGAAGGCGAGGGCGCGCAATGATCATCGAGATCGGCCACTACGCACTCGTGCTGGCGCTGGCGACGGCGATCATTCTCTCGGTCGTCCCCGTCATCGGCGCCCGCCGACGCGACCAGGCGATGATGGACGTCGCGCCGCTAGGCTCGATCGTTCTCTTCGGCCTCGTCGCCTTCTCCTTCGGCGTCCTGACCTATGCGCATGTCGTCTCCGACTTCTCGGTCGAGAATGTCTGGGAGAACTCGCATTCGCTGGTGCCGCTGATCTACAAATATTCCGGCGTCTGGGGCAATCACGAGGGATCGATGATGCTCTGGCTGCTGATCCTCGCGCTCTTCAGCGCCATGGTGGCGCTGTTCGGACGCAATCTGCCGGATACGCTGCGGGCCAATGTCTTGGCAGTGCAGGCCTGGGTCTCGGTTGCCTTCATCCTCTTCATCCTGCTGACCTCCAACCCCTTCGTCCGTCTCGATCCGGCACCGGCAGAGGGGCGTGACCTGAACCCGGTGCTGCAGGATATCGGCCTCGCCATCCATCCGCCGCTTCTCTATCTCGGCTATGTCGGCTTCTCCGTCTGCTTCTCCTTCGCCGTCGCGGCGCTGATGGAAGGCCGGATCGATGCTGCCTGGGCGCGCTGGGTGCGCCCGTGGACGCTGGCTGCCTGGACCTTTCTGACGCTCGGCATCGCCATGGGTTCCTACTGGGCTTATTACGAGCTCGGCTGGGGCGGCTGGTGGTTCTGGGATCCGGTCGAGAATGCTTCGTTCATGCCATGGCTGGCGGGAACCGCGCTGCTGCATTCGGCGCTCGTCATGGAAAAGCGCGAGGCGCTGAAAATCTGGACGGTGCTGCTGGCGATCCTGACCTTCTCGCTGTCGCTGATGGGCACCTTCCTGGTGCGCTCCGGCGTGCTGACCTCGGTCCATGCCTTTGCCAGCGACCCGAGCCGCGGCGTCTTCATCCTCTGCATCCTGATGATCTTCATCGGTGGCGCGCTGTCGCTCTTCGCCTTCCGTGCGCCGCTGCTTTCGGCAGGTGGTCTCTTCGCGCCGATTTCGCGCGAGGGCGCGCTGGTGCTGAACAACCTGATCCTGACGGTTGCCTGCGGTACGGTGCTGACGGGAACGCTCTATCCGTTGCTTCTGGAAACGCTGACCGGCGACAAGATCTCCGTCGGCCCGCCCTTCTTCAACATGACCTTCGGGCTGCTGATGATCCCGCTGCTGCTGGTGGTGCCCTTCGGGCCGCTGCTGGCCTGGAAGCGCGGCGATTTGCTCGGCGTGCTGCAGCGGCTCTACGTCGTCGCGGGCCTCGCTTTCGTGGCGGCGCTGATCTTCTTCTATATCGAGCATGGCGGGCCGGTTCTTTCGGTTCTCGGCCTTGCTGCCGGTCTCTTCCTCGTCTTCGGCGCTGCCGCTGATCTCTGGTATCGCGCCGGTATCGGCAAGGTGGCGGCGAACGTCGCCTGGCGGAGATTGACCGGCCTGCCGCGCTCCGCCTTCGGTACCGCGCTTGCGCATGCCGGTCTCGGCATCACCGTTCTTGGCATCGTCGCGGTCTCGACCTTTGCGACGGAACATGTGTTGGAGATGAAGCCGGGCCAGACCACGGATGCCGGCGGCTATTCGCTGCATTTCGACGGCATGCAGCCGGCGACCGGTCCGAATTACAAGGAAGACCGCGGTCACTTCAGCATCCGCCGCGGCGGTGTCGAAGTCGCCGATGTCTGGTCTGCAAAGCGCGTCTATGTCGCCCAGCAGATGCCGACGACGGAGGCGGGTATCCTGACCTTTGGGTTGAGCCAGCTCTATGTCTCGCTCGGTGACCCCACCAATGACGGTGGCATCGTTGTGCGCATCTGGTGGAAGCCGTTCATTCTCTGCATCTGGGGCGGGGCGTTGATCATGTCGATCGGGGGCTTTGTGTCGCTAAGCGACCGGCGTCTGCGCATTGGTGCGCCGCGGCGCAAGGCGAAGGCGGCGAAGCCATCGGCTCCGGCGATGGAGCCGGCGGAATGAGACGCTCGTGGTTTCTCCCTTCTCCCCAGCGGGGAGAAGATGCCCGAAGAGCAGATGAGGGGGATAAGCAGCGCAGCTGCGAAGCCTTCGAGCATCAGCGAGAAGCAACCGGCAGCACGCGTGGCCCCTCATCCGTCCTGACGGACACCTTCTCCCCGAGGGGGAAGGGGATTGTGGCGCTCGCTGCGGCTCTTCCTCGTACTTGCCGCGTTCCTCTCGCCACTCCCCGCCTTCGCCGTAAACCCCGACGAAGTGCTCCCCGATCCGGCGATGGAGAGCCGGGCGCGGACGTTGTCGGCGGAGTTGCGGTGCATGGTGTGCCAGAACCAGTCGATCGACGATTCCAATGCCGATCTGGCCAAGGATCTGCGCCTTCTTGTCCGCGAGCGCATCAAGGATGGCGACAGTGACGAGCAGGTGTTGAACTATATCGTTTCCCGCTACGGCGAATTCGTGCTGTTGAAGCCGCGCTTCAGTATCCGCACGGTGATGCTCTGGGGCGCGCCCATCGTGCTGATCCTGGCAGGTGGCATTTCGCTCATCGTCTTCGCACGCCGCCGGACCGGCAAACCGACCGGCAGCCGTCTTACGGCAGACGAACAGGCCAAGCTCGACGAGTTGATGCGGACTGACCGCCAGGCCTGAGTCCTGCGGAAATCCGGCCCGTTGCGTGCGTTGCAGCCGAAAGCTGTGGCGCTCTCAACATTACAAATTTTTCATTGCCCAGACAGTTCGCAGTAAGGTCTCGCATCCTATATCTTCCTTCATCAGCCGATCCCGACCGGGGGCCGGACCGACTAAATGAAGAAGAGAAGGTGCCTATAATGTTCAAGACTCCCTCCCTTGCCACTGCGCTCAAGGCTTCGACCGTCGCAGGTCTCGCAGCCGCCGTGCTTGCCACTGGCGTGCCGCTTGAGATCACCCGTTCCTATGCCGAAGCCGTCAATGTTCAGGCGCCGCAGGTTCCGAGCTTTGCCAATGTCGTCGACGCCGTTTCGCCGGCCGTCGTTTCTGTCCGTGTCGAATCCCGCATCAAGCCGGCCTCCGACGACGGCAACGGTTTCTCCTTCGATTTCAACGGCCGTGGTTTTGACGACCTGCCGGACGATCACCCGCTGAAGCGCTTCTTCAAGCAGTTCGGCGAGCAGGGTCCGAACGGCGGTGACGGCCAGGATGGCCAGCAGCGTCCGCCGCGCCACTTCGGCGATCGCGGTCCGGGTGGCCCCGGTGGTCCTGGCGGCCCCGGCCGTCTGCGTCCTGTTGCCCAGGGCTCCGGCTTCTTCATCTCCGAAGACGGCTATATCGTCACCAACAACCACGTCGTTTCCGACGGTTCGGCTTTCGTTGCTGTCATGAACGACGGTACCGAGCTTGACGCCAAGCTGATCGGCAAGGACCCGCGCACCGACCTCGCCGTGCTGAAGGTCGACGGCAAGGGCAAGAAGTTCACCTACGTCAACTGGGCCGACGACAACAATGTCCGCGTCGGCGACTGGGTTGTCGCAGTCGGCAATCCGTTCGGCCTCGGCGGCACGGTGACCGCGGGTATCGTCTCCGCCCGCGGCCGCGACATCGGCTCCGGTCCGTATGACGACTACCTGCAGGTGGATGCCGCCGTGAACCGCGGCAACTCCGGTGGCCCGACCTTCAACCTCAACGGCCAGGTCGTCGGCATCAACACCGCGATCTTCTCGCCGTCGGGCGGCAGCGTCGGCATCGCCTTCGCCATTCCGGCCTCGACTGCCAAGGACGTCGTCGCCGACCTGATGAAGGACGGTACGGTTTCGCGCGGTTACCTCGGCGTGCAGATCCAGCCGGTGACCAAGGACATCGCCGACTCTCTCGGCCTTTCCGAAGCCAACGGCGCGCTCGTCGTGTCTGCCCAGGACGGCACGCCCGGCCAGAAGGCCGGAATGAAGGCCGGTGACGTCGTCACCGCCGTCAACGGCGAGACCGTCAAGGATGCCCGCGACCTCAGCCGCCGCATCGGCGCGATGCAGCCGGGCAAGAAGGTCGAAGTGTCGATCTGGCGCGACGGCAAGGCGCAGTCTCTGACCGTCGAGCTCGGCACGCTGCCGGCAGACCAGAAGGACGCTTCCAACGACGACAGCGATCAGCAGCAGGAGCCGCAGGCACCGGCTTCCGAGAAGGCGCTTGCCGATCTCGGCCTGACGGTCGGCCCGGCCGATGACGGCAAGGGCCTGGCGATCACCGGTATCGACCCGAATTCCGACGCTGCCGACAAGGGCATCAAGGAAGGCGAGACGATCACCTCGGTCAACAACCAGCAGGTTTCGAGCGCTGACGATGTCGTCAAGGTTCTGAACCAGGCGAAGAAGGACGGCCGCACCCGGGCGCTCTTCCAGATCCAGTCGAAGGACGGCAGCCGCTTCGTCGCCCTTCCGATCAACAGCCAAGGTTGACCCCCACAGCCTTGACCGGCGCATCCCCATGATGCGCCAGAGAAGGGGAGCCGCGCTTCCAGCCCAGCGCGGCTCCCTTCCGTTCCATCCACAGGTGCCGCGATGACCCAAGCGCAACAGGAAGACGTATTGAGCCTTGCCGAAACAAAACCGGCAGGTAATGTCAGCCGCATGAAGATTCTCATCATCGAGGATGACCTCGAAGCTGCGGTATACCTGACGAAAGCCTTTCGCGAGGCCGGGATCGTCGTCGATCACGCAAGTGACGGCGAGAGCGGTCTCTTCATGGGTTCGGAAAATACCTACGACGTCATTGTCATCGACCGCATGCTGCCGCGCCGCGACGGCCTTTCCGTCATCAGCGAGCTGCGCCGCAAGGGCGTTCACACACCGGTTCTCATTCTTTCGGCTCTCGGACAGGTCGATGACCGCGTGACTGGCTTGCGTGCCGGCGGCGACGACTATCTGCCGAAGCCCTATGCCTTCAGCGAGCTGCTCGCCCGTGTCGAAGTTCTCGGCCGCCGCAAGGGCACGCCGGAGCAGGACGTCGTATACCGCGTCGGCGATCTCGAGCTCGACCGGCTTTCTCATGAAGTGCGCCGCGGCGGCAAGGAAATCCCGCTGCAGCCGCGCGAATTCCGCCTTCTCGAATATCTGATGAAGAATGCCGGTCAGGTCGTGACCCGCACCATGCTTCTCGAAAATGTCTGGGATTACCATTTCGATCCGCAGACCAACGTCATCGACGTGCATGTCTCGCGCCTGCGCTCGAAGATCGAGAAGGACTTCAGCCAGCCGCTGCTGAAGACGATCCGCGGGGCGGGTTACATGATCAAGGATGAGGGATGAACCGTTTCTGGTTTCTCTTCCGATCTACCGCAGTCCGCCTTTCGGCCCTTTACATCCTGCTCTTCGCCATCTGCGCCGCGACGCTCGTCATTTACGTGACGGCGATGTCGCAGCGCCTGCTGACGGGGCAGATCCGCGAGGCGGTGCAGCAGGAGGTCGATCAGGTCAAGCGCGCCTACGATACCGGCGGCATCAACGCGCTCTTGCGCTCGATGGAGCGCCGCTCCCGCCAGCCGGGCGCCAATCTCTACATCATCGCCGGCCCTTCGGGCGACATCCTGGCGGGTAACGTAGCCTCGGTGCAGCCCGGTGTCTTCGAGGAGACGGGCTGGACCTCGGTTCCCTTTTTCTACCAGCGCTATGCCGAAAGCGGTCTCGACCGCAGGCATATGGCAATCGCCAATATCTTCGTGCTCGACAACGGCTTGCGCATCCTCGTCGGCCGCGACCTTGGGGAGCCGGAACGCTTCCGCGTGCTGGTGCGCCAGGCGCTGATGGTGGCGCTGGCGATCATGGGTCTCGGCGCGCTGATCATCTGGTTCGGCATCGGCCGCAACGCGCTGAAACGCATCGACCGCATGTCGGCGGCGAGCAAGAAGATCATGGCCGGCGACCTCTCGCAGCGCCTGCCGGTCGGTGGCTCCGGCGATGAATTCGACCGCCTCTCGGTGTCGCTGAACACCATGCTGGAGCGTATCGAGAAGCTCAACGAAGGCCTGCGGCAGGTTTCCGACAATATCGCCCACGACCTGAAGACCCCGCTGACGCGGCTGCGCAACAAGGCGGCCGACGCGGTGGATACCGATGACGGCGAGCAGCGCCGCGTGGCGCTCGAAGGGATCATTTCGGAATCCGACCAACTTATCCGGACGTTCAACGCGCTGCTGATGATCTCGCGTGTCGAGGCGGGATCGGTGGCTGCCGAGATGTCGACGGTGGAGATTTCGGCGATCGTTGCCGACAGCGCCGAGCTTTACGAGCCGGTGGCCGACGATGCCGGGCTGACGCTGACCTCGGATATCGAGCCCGGGATTTCCGTGCAGGGCAACCGCGAGCTCATCGGCCAGGCGCTGTTCAACCTGATCGACAATGCGATCAAATATTCCGTCGATTGCGACGGCCACGGCCAGATCGCCATCAAGCTGGCGCGTCGGCAGGACGCCATTTGCCTCTCGGTGGCCGATAGCGGCGCCGGTGTGCCCGCCGACAAGCGCGAGGCGGTGATCAAGCGTTTCGTGCGGCTGGACGAGAGCCGGTCGAAGCCGGGGACCGGGCTTGGCCTGTCGCTGGTGGAGGCCGTCATGGAACTGCATGGCGGGACACTCGAGCTTTCCGACACCTATCCCGACAAGGAAGAAGGGCGTGGCCTGACGGTGACCATGCATTTTCCGGTCAAGCCCGCCTGAGTTTCGAGCACTGAAAGACGGTATTGGCTCCCGGCGTTTGCCGCTCTAGGTTAAGCGCATGCGAGACAACGCGAATCCGGCGCGTTGCAGCAGGGAGGCGGGATGCTGAAGAAGTCGACACATCTCTTGAAGGACGCTGGCGAGGTGGCGCTGAAGCCGCTGAACCAGGCCGAATTGAAGCTGGCGCTGAGCGATCTCGCGGAGATCGGCCGCGAAGAGCCCACTGTTGCCGCGATGGTGAAATCCGGTGGGCAACTGCTCGATTTCATCGCCGCCGCCTTCACCCTGTCTCCCTATCTGCGCGAGGTCGCCAATATCGACAATGCCGTGCTGGCAGCGGCGATCTCGGCGCCGCTGGAGCCTGAGATCGAAGGGCTGATCGAGGAGGCGCGCGCCTGCTGGAAACCTGTCGACGGCGCATTGCCGGCCGAATCCGCCGTCATGGCGAGGCTGCGGCAGATCAAGCGCAAGGTCGCCTTCCTGATCGCGCTTGCCGACCTCGCCCGGATCTTCGACGGCCGCCAGACAACGGCCTGGCTGAGCGCGCTCGCCGAGGCCTCGGTTGCCGCTGCAATCGACCATCTGCTGATGTCGGCGCATGAGGGCGGCAAGCTGGTCCTGAAGGATGTCGCCAAGCCGAGCGAGGGCTCCGGCCTGATCGTACTCGGCATGGGCAAGCTCGGCGCCTCCGAACTCAATTACTCCTCGGACATCGATCTGGTCGTCTTCTTCGACGAGCAGGCGGGCATCGTGCCCGATCCTGACGATGCGATCGAAATCTATCCGCGGCTGATGCGCCGGCTGGTGCGCATCCTGCAGGAGCGGACCGCGGACGGCTATGTGTTCCGCACCGATCTCCGGCTGCGTCCCGACCCCGGCTCGACGCCGCTGGCGATCTCTGTCGATGCGGCGATGATCTATTACGAGGGCAGGGGACAGAACTGGGAGCGGGCGGCCTTCATCAAGGCGAAACCGGTTGCCGGCGATCTCGCTGCCGGTGAGGATTTCCTGCGCGGCCTCGTGCCCTTCGTCTTCCGCAAGTATCTCGACTATGCGGCGATCGCCGATATCCATTCGATCAAGCGGCAGATCCACGCCCACAAGGGGCACGGGGCGATCGCGGTGAAGGGGCACAACGTCAAACTCGGCCGCGGCGGCATCCGCGAGATCGAGTTCTTCGCGCAGACGCAGCAGCTGATCGCCGGGGGGCGGATGCCCGTGCTGCGCAGCCGCGGCACCGAGGAGACGCTCGCCGAGCTCACCAAGGCGAAATGGATCGATGCGGAAACCCGCGACGAACTGACGGATGCTTACTGGTTCCTGCGCGATGTCGAGCACCGCATCCAGATGGTGCGTGACGAGCAGACGCATCTGTTGCCGGAAACGGAAGCCGATCTGAAACGCATCGCTTTCATGATGGGCTTCAGCGATACGCCGAGCTTCTCCGAGAAGCTGGTGGAGGTGCTCAGGACGGTGGAGCGGCGCTATGCGCGGCTCTTCGAACAGGAAAACAAGCTTTCGACCGATACCGGCAATCTTGTCTTCACCGGCCAGAACGACGACCCTGACACGCTGGAGACGCTGAAACGTCTCGGCTTCGAGCGCCCGTCCGACATTTCCCGCATCATCCGCACCTGGCACTATGGCCGATACCGGGCCACGCAATCGGTCGAGGCGCGCGAGCGGCTGACGGAGCTGACGCCGGAGCTCTTGCGTGTCTTCGGCGAGAGCAAGCGGGCCGATGAGGCGCTGCTGCGCTTCGACAGCTTCATTTCCGGGCTGCCATCCGGGATCCAGCTGTTCTCGCTGCTCGGCAGCAATCCCGCATTGTTGTCGTTGATCGTCAATATCATGTCCTCGGCGCCCAAGCTGGCGGAGGTCATTGCCGCCAAGCCGCATGTCTTCGACGGCATGCTCGATCCCGGCCTGATGGCGGAATTGCCGACGCGCGATTATCTCGGCGAGCGTCTCAAGGCATCGCTGGTGCAGGCCCGCTACTACGAGGAACTGCTCGACCGGCTGCGCATCTTCGCCGCCGAGCAGCGTTTCCTGATCGGCATCCGGCTGCTGACCGGGGCGATCAACGGCGCCATGGCGGCGCGGGCCTTTACCCATCTTGCCGATCTGATCATCGAGGCGGCGCTGGACGGCGTGCTGAAGGAGATCGAGGCGGCGCATGGCCGTTTCCCGGGCGGCAGGGTTGCCGTTGCTGGCATGGGTAAGCTCGGCAGTTTCGAGCTGACGGCCGGCTCCGATATCGATCTCATCCTGCTCTACGATTACGACGATACGGCTGCCGAATCCGACGGCGAGAAGCCGCTCGATGCGCTGCGCTATTTCACCCGCATCACCCAGCGCCTCATCGCCGCCTTTTCGGCGCCGACGGCGGAAGGCATTCTCTACGAAGTCGACATGCGGCTTCGCCCCTCCGGCAACAAGGGGCCGGTGGCGACGCGCATCAATTCCTTCGAGAAGTATCAGCGTGAGGAAGCCTGGACCTGGGAGCATATGGCGCTCAGCCGCGCCCGGTTGATCTGCGGCGATGCGAGCCTAACGGAAGCTGCAGAGCGGATCATTTCCGATGTCCTGTCTGCCAAGCGCGATACGGCCAAGGTCGCCCGCGATGTCGCCGAGATGCGCGATCTCATCGACAAGGAAAAGGCGCCGGAGAGCGGCTGGGATCTGAAGCTGATCCCCGGCGGCGTCATCGATATCGAGTTCATCGCGCAGTATCTGGCGCTGGTGGCGCCGGCCAAGGCCTCGGTGGTGAAGGTCAACGGGCTGAATACCGGCGAGGCGCTGAAGGCGCTCGGCGGCAAGCTGATGGCGCCTGCCGATCTCGACACCTGCCTCGAGGCGTTCCATCTCTATACGGAGCTGTCGCAGCTGATCCGGCTCTGCATCGATGGTCTGTTCGATTCGAAGGAGGCGCCGTCTGGCCTCGTCGAGCTCGTCTGCCGCGCCGGCGATTGCCCTGATATCAAGACGCTGGAAGGCGAAGTGAAACGGCTGTCGAAGGCTGTGCGGAAGATCTTTCAGGTAACCGTTAAAGCTTAGCGGGCAGCATCCGGGATGCGGAAGGTGACGGCGGTGCCGACGCCTTCGCGGGAGCGGATGCGCATGTTGCCGCCATGCAGCGAGGTGAGCGAGCGCGAGATTGCCAGGCCAAGACCCGAGCCGCCCTTGCTCTTGGCATACTGGCTCTGGACCTGCTCGAAGGGCTGGCCGATCTTGGTCAGCGCCTTGCGCGGGATGCCGATGCCGGTATCGGCGATGGTGACGATCAGGCCCTTGGCGTCGCGGCGGGTGCGAAGCGCGATGCGGCCGCCGTCATTGGTGAACTTCACGGCATTGGAGAGCAGGTTGAGCAGGATCTGCTTCATGGCGCGGCGGTCTGCCGTCAGCGTCATGCCATCGCAGAGGCGCTGCTCGATGACGATGTTCTTCTCGGCAGCCGGAATGGCGGTGAAGCGCAGGCTCTCTTCGATGAGCGGGGCGAGATCGACGGTCTCGCGGTGCAGCTTCATGTGGCCGGCTTCGATCTTCGACATGTCGAGAATGTCGGTGATGACGTTCAGCAGGTGCTGGCCGCTATCGTGGATATCGCGGGCATATTCGTCGTATTTCAGCGAGCCGAGCGGGCCGAACATCTGGTTCTGCAGGATTTCCGAGAAACCGAGGATGGCGTTGAGCGGCGTGCGCAGCTCATGCGACATGTTGGCGAGGAATTCCGACTTTGCCTTGTTGGCGGCTTCGGCGCGTTCCTTCTCGACGAGGTAATTGGCGTTGGCGACCGACAGCTCGGCCTTCTGGTGTTCGAGCGTCTGGCGCGATGCCTTGAGGTCGCCGATGGTCGCGACGTGGCGGCGCTCGGAGTCGCGCAGGCGCTCCTGGTTGCGCTTCAAAAGCGTGATGTCGGTGCCGACCGAGACCATGCCGCCATCGCGGGTGCGGCGCTCGTTGATCTGCAGCCAGCGCTCGTCGGCGAGCTGCACTTCGGCGGTGCGCGAGTGACCGGCGCCGTTCGAATCGACCATGCGGCGCTCGATGACCGGGCGGGCGGCTGCGGCATTGACGACGCTGCGCTCTGTGCCGGGAACCAGCACGCTGTCAGGGAGGCCGTAAGCCTGCTGGAAGTGGGCGTTGCACATGACCAGGCGGTCGTTCTTGTCCCAGAGGACGAATGCCTCGGAGGTGCACTCGATCGCGTCTGCGAGGCGCTGGTCGGCTTCGGCATAGCGCTGAGCCAGCCGGTGCTGCTCGGTGACATCCATGGCGATGCCGATCATGTGCATGCGGCCCGAATTGCTGCGGATCATCTGGGCGCGGGCGCGCATCCAGACATAGTGACCGGCGGCATGGCGCATGCGGAAAATCTGGTCGACCTGGCCGGAAGTGCCCTTGGCGATCGAGCGGGCGATCTCGTGCAGGCCGCCATCTTCAGGATGCATCAGGCGGGCAGCCTCGTTGAAGGACATGGTCTTGTCGGAAGCCGGCAGGCCGAGCATGTCGTACATCGAGCGCGACCAGAAGAATTCGCGGTTTTCGAAATCGAAATCCCAGAGGCCGCAACGGCCGCGCGACAGTGCGGTTTCGACGCGCTGGTTGGATTCGACGAAAATGTCGTCGGCATCACGGGCGCGGCGGACCTGCATGTAATAGGCATAGAGAATGACGAGCAGGATCGAGGAAATACCGGCAAACAGCGTGACGTTGAGCGTCAGCTCTTCGCGCCAGAGCTTGCCGATCTGATCGAGCGAGGTGGCAGCGACGATGTAGCCGCCCGCACCGCCGACGAGGCTGATCTCGGCATAATGGGGATCGCCGCTGATCGTCGTTTCGATGACGCCAGCACGGTCGCCGAAGCGGCGGATGGCAGAGACTTCGGGGAAGAAGTCGGCGACGTTGGAGCCGACATAGGAGACGCCCGCAGCCGATGCGGCAAAGACCTTGCCGCTGGCCTGGACGAGGAGAATGAACGAGCCGCTGTCGAGCCGGTCCTGCGGCAGAAACTTCGAAAGGCGGGCCTGCGCCTCGGCGGCGTTGCCGGCCTCGAAGAGCTGACCGGCATCGGTGAAGACGGCGGCGGCCGCAGCAGCAGAGAGCGACGTTGCGTGGCGGGCGGCTGCGCCCATCCGCGAATATTCCGACATCATCCCGAAGATGTGCGAGGCGGCAACGACGGAGAGAAAGGCGATAATCAGCGCCGGGATGGCGCGCTTGAGGATGGTTTCGACCTGCGGAAGACGCGGAGCGCCGGAGCGGCTGACAGCTAGACGGCTGCTCTGAGTGGCCCGAGACCAACCCCGCAACGCCCCGAAATCAACACGCAGCCGTCCCTCGGCCGCAGTTGCCCGCCGCACGTTCATCATCGCTATAACCTTGATCCCTCGTGTGATTCGCAGCGCCGCCGCTCGAACCTGACCCAATGAATCACTCCTGATTCGCCGTGTCCAGAGGCAAAGGTAAAAATCTGTTAACTATTTATAAGTGCTGATTTTTTGGGGATTCCGAAAAGGCTCCGCCGATAGCGGCGAAGCCTTTCGCTTGCAAATCACCCCTTGAGCGTACGCTCGACGATGTCGCGCACGTCGGTCGAGAGACCGGGCGCCCGTTCGATTTCCATCAGGGCGGCGCGGGCGAAATCGGCACGCGCCGGCTCCAGGGAGCGCCACGACCGCATCGATGTCAGGATACGCGCCGCGAGCTGCGGGTTGCGCTGGTCGATGTCGAGGATCTCGCGGGCCAGGAAGCGGTAGCCTTCGCCATCGGCGCGGCCGAAGCCGGTCGGGTTGGTGAAGGCGAAGGTGCCGATCAGCGAGCGCACGCGGTTCGGATTGGTGCGCTTGAAAAGCGGGCTGTCCATCAGCTTCTTGACGCGGTCGAGCGTGCCGGCACCCGGGATCGTTGCCTGCACCGAGAACCACTTGTCGACGACGAGGGCGTTTTCGGAGAAGCGGTCGCGGAAGGCGGTCAGCGCGCTGATCGCTTCGGCGCTGTCGGGGAAGCGGTGCGCCAGCAGCGTCAGGGCATGCAGAAGCTCGGTCATGTTGTTGGCGGCGTCGAAGGCGGCCTTGGCACGAACCGGCGTGTTCTCCGCATAGGAGAGATAGGTGAGGGCGGCGTTGCGCAGCGCGCGGCGGCCGGCGCTCTTGGCATCCGGGCTGAAGGCGCCCGGTGTCGTCATCGTTTCGAACAGCGTGGCGAAGATGGCAGCACCCTGATCGGCGATCTGCTTCATCACCGCCTGGCGGCCGGCATGGATCGCGTCGGGATCATTGTTGCCGCCGAGTTCGCGGGCGATATCGGCTTCGCTCGGAAGCGCCAGCGCCTGGGCGCGGAAGGCGGGCTCCAGCGCGTCGTCGGAGGCGGCTGCAAGCAGCGTGTCGACGAAGGTCTGTTCGCAGGCGACCGCCTTGCCATCACGCGCATCGCGGGCGGCCTTGAGAAGGTTCGGCAGCGCCAGATCGGTCAGCGCCTGCCAGCGGGCGAAATGATCGGTCTCGTGGCGGGCAAGCAGCGCGAGATCGGCCGGTGCCTGATCGAAATGCAGGTTGATCGGCGCCGAGAAGCTGCGGTTGATCGAGACGACGGGGCGCGAGGCGATGCCGTGGAAGACGGCGGTCTGCGTGCGGCCGGTCAGGTGCAGGACCTCATCGGCATATTCCGCACCATCGACCGACTTCGGCTTGATCGCCTTGCCGCTTTCGGCAAACAGCGCCAGGCTGAGCGGGATATGCATCGGCTTCTTGTCGGCCTGGCCGGGTGTGGCCGGAACCATCTGCTCGAGCTGCAGCGTGAAGGTCTTGGCCTTGGCATCATAGGTGCCGGACGCGGTGACCAGCGGCGTGCCAGCCTGATGGTACCAGAGCGAGAACTGCGAGAGATCGCGGCCGCTCGCTTCCTCGAAGCACTGGACGAAATCCTCGATCGTCACGGCTTGGCCGTCATGGCGATCGAAATAGAGGTCCATGCCCTTTTTGAAGGCCTTCTTGCCGAGCAGCGTCGCGATCATGCGCGTCACTTCGCTGCCCTTCTCATAGACCGTCGTCGTGTAGAAGTTGTTGATTTCGCGATACTTTGTCGGGCGTACCGGATGGGCGAGCGGGCCGCCATCCTCCGGGAACTGCTCGGACTTCAGGTGGCGAACTTCGGCAATGCGCTTGACCGGGCGCGAGCGCTGATCCGACGAGAACTCGTGGTCGCGATAAACCGTCAGGCCTTCCTTCAGGCAGAGCTGGAACCAGTCGCGGCAGGTGATGCGGTTGCCGGTCCAGTTGTGGAAATATTCATGCGCGATGATCGCCTCGATATTGGCGTAGTCGGCATCGGTCGCGGTTTCCGGGTCGGCAAGGACGTATTTGTCGTTGAAGACGTTGAGGCCCTTGTTCTCCATCGCGCCCATGTTGAAATCGGAGACGGCGACGACCATGAAGATGTCGAGGTCGTACTCGCGGCCGAAGACCTCTTCGTCCCACTTCATCGAGCGCTTCAGGGCGTCCATGGCGTAGGCGGCGCGGGGCTCCTTGCCGTGCTCGACATAGATCTTCAGCGCCACTTCGCGGCCGCTCATCGTCGTGAACGTGTCTTCGATGACGCCGAGGTCGCCGGCGACCAGCGCAAAGAGGTAGCTCGGCTTCGGATGCGGATCGAACCAGGCGGCGAAATGCTTGCCTTCGCCGTAACCGGCGCCGCCGAGGAAGTTGCCGTTGGAGAGCAGCAGCGGGTTCTGCGCCTTGTCGGCGATGATGTTGACCGTATAGGGCGCCAGAACGTCAGGGCGGTCGGGGAAATAGGTGATGCGGCGGAAGCCCTCGGCCTCGCACTGGGTGCAGTAGATGCCGCCGGTGCGGTAGAGGCCCATCAACTGGGTATTCTCGGAAGGATTGATGATCGTGGTGATCGTCAGTTCGAACGGTTCGCTCGCAGGGAGATCGCTGACCGTCAGACTGTCGGCCGTTGCGGTATATTGCTCCGCCGGCATTTCCATCTGATCGAACAGCAGGCTAGACAGGGAAAGCTCGTCGCCATCGAGGATCAGCGGCGTCTTCGGATCGACACCTTCGCGGCGATGGAAGATCAGCCGCGCCTCGACCTTCGTTTCCGTCGGGTCAAGCTCGAAGGTCAGGTCCACGCGCTCAAGGACGAAATCGGTGGGCCGGTAGTCTGCCAGATTAATGACCTGGCCTGTGTCTGTACGCATAAGTGTTCCCTGAAGACCTTTATCGATATGACCGAGACAGGGACGGAATCCCCGCCGTAAATTTTGGGGGCGATGATTACATTAAAGTCTGAACTAAACTTAAAGCAAAGACCATTGATCTTTCTTTTCCGCATGGCGTGCGGACTTTTCCTGGCACGTCCGCAAAATTCGCTTTTCTTCGGAAATTTTTCCCAACGCCTGATCTCTTTGGTTACGATGGTGCCGCACTTCGATGTGCCGCCGAGTCGGCGGCCTCCTCCCGCAAGCGAGCATTGGAAGACATGGAATCGGTACTGAGAAACCCGATGAGGGGGATCCTGATGAAGGTCTCGTCGGTGGTCGTGTTCCTGTGCATGCAGACCTTCATCAAGCTTGCGGGAACCGATGTCGCTCCAGGGCAGGTCACGTTCTACCGTTCCTTCTTCGCGCTCTTTCCGATCATGGCCTATCTCGCCTATCGCGGGCAGCTGAAGGCAGCCTTCTACACCGCCAATCCTATTGGCCATGTGAAGCGTGGCACGATCGGCATCGTTTCGATGGGTTTCGGCTTTTATGGCCTGATGCATCTGCCGCTGCCCGAGGCGATCGCGCTTGGATACGCGACGCCGCTGATCGCTGTCATCTTCGCGGCCGTCTTCCTGCGCGAGCGCGTGCGGCTCTATCGCTGGAGCGCGGTGTTCTTCGGCATCGTCGGTGTGGCGATCGTCTCCTGGCCGAAGCTGACGCTGTTTCGCGCCGGCGGCATCGAGGCCGAGCAGGCGCTCGGTGCCATCTGCGTGCTGATGTCGGCAGTGCTGGCGGGCATGGCGATGATCCAGGTGCGCAAGCTGGTCGAGGAAGAGAGGACGGCGACGATCGTACTCTACTTCTCGATGATCGCCTCGCTCTGCTCGCTGCTGACGCTGCCTTTCGGCTGGTATTCGCTCGATCTGGAAACGACGCTCTATCTCATCGTCGCCGGTTTTTGCGGCGGGGTGGCGCAGATCCTGCTGACCGAGAGCTATCGCCATGCCGATGTCTCCACCGTTGCCCCGTTCGAATACACATCGATCCTGCTTGGTGGCGTGATCGGCTATGTCGTCTTCGGCGATGTGCCAGGCGGGCACATGATGGTCGGTACGGCGATCGTCGTTGCTGCCGGCATCTACATCATCCACCGCGAGCACCAGCTCGGTCTGGAACGGCGCAACGCCCAGCGCGCCGGCGGCGGCGGCTAGGCTTTCCGGTTGTTTTAGCTGTCGATTCGCGCTTTTGGCGGGAATGTACTGGCGAAATCTTGGGATACACATGACCCGCTGAATATGGTTGATGAAACTGACGAAGTTTCATTTATTCAAAGCCTTGCATATGCGAATGGCCACTGACGCCGGACGGAAATGTCCCTGAAGTGGTAGCTCCGGAAGCTGGCTTGCGAGCGGGGGCGCTTATGGCATTTTCGGCGGACGAACTGGCTCAGCATCCGAACTTCCTCGCCGCTATCCGCCTGCTCGCAGGCAACATGCGCGGCATGTTCGACGCTGCCCCGCGCCTGGCGCGGCTGCTTGCCTCCCACCAGCGCTGGCTCCTGACGCAGACGGCCTATGGCCTGAGCCTGCGGCATGACCCCTCCGACCCGTCATCCGGCTTTACCGCCGTGGCGCTGACGGGGTGCATCACCGAGCACAGGGTCGCCAGCCGCAACACCGTTCTCAATTTCATCGAAGAGCTGATCACCTACCGCTTCATCGCCCATACGCCGGGCGAGGAGCGGCGCCGTCCCCGGCATTTCGAACCTGCCGATGTCAGTCATCAGGCGATGGCGGGGTGGTTTCTCTCGAACCTTGCAGCACTCGACGTTCTCGATGGCGGCAACCGCGCCGCCTGTTTCCAGGCGAACCCGGAATTGATCCGCATCGCCCAGCCGATGGTTGCCGAAAACTGCCTGAAGGATTCCCGCTGGCGCGAGCCGCCGGAGCAGGTGGCACTCTTCATGTGGACCGAAGCCGGCGGCCTCGTCGTCGATCACCTTGTTTCGAAGATCGATCTGGAGACCTGCGAAGGCGAGCGCTATGACGCCGGCCGTATCGAGACGCGTAATCTGGCGGGCGATTTCATGATGTCGCGCACGCATCTGCAACGTCTATTCGCCAAGGCGGTGCAGACGGGATGTCTCGGCTGGTACGACGAGCCGAAGAAGACGCAGCTTTGGATTTCGGGTGCATTCCTGAGGGAATATTGCGGCTGGCAGGCGATCAAGTTCGCCTATATCGACCAGGCATTCGAAGCCGCCAAGATGCAGATCGAGCGCGATCCGGTCAGGTTTGCGGTCTGCGCTTAGAGCGCGATCGCTGCGACGTCGGTCGCCTTGCGGTCCGTCTGCGTCGAGCAGAGCTCGCGCTCATATTCCTTCGCAGCACAGACGGCGGCGCGGATATGCTCGATCGTTTCGATATTGCGCAGAAGCGAGATGATGACGGCAGCCATGCGTAACTCCATCCGCGCGCCCGGCTGGGCGGCGCGGTTACTCAATATTCCTGGAAATCGGCGAAGATCGCGGCCGGACGCGTCGTGCGGCCGGTGATGCCGGTGCCACGGGCGATCATCTGTTCGTTGGTCGCGAAGCCGAGACGGCTGTAGCCTTGCGTCGTGCGAACCGCGTCGCTCGCGAGGCGTAGGGTTTCAAACCCGCAGTGTATAGGACGAAAACGTGTGTTCATTGCCTTGGTTCCTGTCAGATTCCTCCCAAGACACGAGTATATATTGCAGCGCAGCATCGATTCTGCAATGCACCTAAATGAGACGCAGCCATGCATAAAGCGCATGGGTCGTTTCATAAAATCTTTAAGATTGGCTATTTTGTAATCAGATCGAGATCGCGCAGCTTCTGCTGAAACGCTAAAAGATCGTTCCAGGCCAAGCGCTTATTGACCGGCGCGGTCAACAGATCCTGCGGATGCAATGTGGCGATTGCCGGGATCGTAAGCCCGCCGGCGCCGATTTCCTTCCACTGGCCGCGCAGCCCGTGGATCGTATCCGTTTCCCCGAAAAAGACGCGCGCCGCGAAATTTCCAAACAGCAGGATGGCTTTCGGCTCTGCAAGCGCGATCTGCCGTTCGATGAAGGGGCGGCAGATATCCATCTCGGCGGGCGACGGCACGCGGTTGCCCGGCGGGCGCCAGGGAATGACCTGCGTCAGCAGGATGCCGGAACGGTCGAGGCCGATCGCAGCCAGCATCTTGTCGAGAAGGGCGCCCGGGCGTCCCGCAAAGGGTTGCCCCTCGCGGTCGTCTTCGGCGCTCGGCGCCGAGCCGATCACCATGATGCCGCTCGCCGCATCGCCGGTCGCAAAGATCGTCGAGCGGGCGCTGTGTTTCAGATTGCAGCCGTTGAAGGCTTCGAGCGCGGTCTTCAATTCCGCAAGCGAGCGGGCGCTCTCGGCGGCAAAGCGCGCCTGCTGGACGGCTTCGCCATCGGGAATGGCGGGTTGCGGCCGGGCTGCCGGAGCGCTGGCGGCAGCTGGTGCCTGGCGCTGAGGCGCCGTGGTGCGGCTGTGCGGCTGCGTGTTTTGTTGCGGAGCCTGCTGAGGTGCCGCCGCGCGGCGCGCCGCCTTCATCGCCTCGAATTCGGCAAAGCGGTCGACCGCCTCTTCCTCCAGCAGCCACTCGACACCCGCATCTGCATGGAAATGCAAAAGCGCGGCAAGTTCGGCCGGGGAGAGGTCGTTGGCGGAGATCATGCGGCAACCTTAACGGACGAGCGGCGGCAATGAAAGTGCGGCCGCCCGCCTAAGCGGCTATTGCACAGTCCATTGCGCGATGTCGTCGCGCTCGCCGATCAGCGCCAGGCCGTGGGCGATGGACAGCAGTTCGCCGCCGGTCTCGATCTTGTCCTGGTCGAAGCGCTCGGTGAAGATGCGGCGCACGGCGGGCACGAAGGACGTGCCGCCGGTGAGAAACACCTTGTCGATGCCATCAGCGCGCGTCTGCGTCTTTTCCAGCACCTCGTCGAGCGCGCCTTCGATGCGGGCGAGGTCTTCGCCGATCCAGCCTTCGAAATCGCTGCGCTTGATCGTGCGGTGACCGCTGCGGCCGAGCGGGCCGAAATCAAATGCCGCTTCCTCGTTTGCCGAGAGCGCCATCTTAGTGGCAGAGACCGCCTGATAGAGCGGGTAGCCCTCGTCGTGATCGACGAGATCGACGAAGAGCTCGAGCTTTTCCGGCTCGAGGGCAGTCCGCACCAGCTTCCTCAGGTCCTCGAACTCGCGCGAGGTCTTGAAGATCGACAGCTGGTTCCAGCGGCCGAAGCTCGAATAGTAGTTCGACGGCACCTCAAGGATCTTGTCGAAGCTCTTGAAATGACTCCCCTTGCCGATCTGCGGCGCGACGACATTGTCGATCATCCGATAGTCGAAATGGTCGCCGGCGATGCCGACACCCGAATGGCCGATCGGCTTCGCCGTCAGCTTGCCGGCGACGGTCTCGAAGCGGATCAGCGAGTAGTCGGTGGTGCCGCCGCCGAAGTCGGCGACCAGAACGGTGGCATCGGCCTTCAGGTTCTGCGCGAAGTAGAAGGCGGCTGCGACCGGCTCATAGACGTAATGCACTTCCGGGAAGCCGAAGCGCGACAGCGCCTCGTTGTAGCGCTGCGTCGCAAGCGCCGGATCGGCGGTGGTGCCGGCGAAATGCACCGGGCGGCCGGCGACGATGCGGCTGACGTCGGACGGCCAGTTGTCGCTGGCATAGGCGCGCAGGCGGCGGATGAAGACCTCCATCAGGTCTTCGAAGCTCTGGCGCTTGCCGAAGACGATCGTGCCCTGGAAGAGGGCGCTGGCGGCAAATGTCTTAATCGACTGCAGGAAGCGGCAATCGCCGGGATTGTCGATGAACTGCCGGATTGCCGCCGCACCCGCCTCGACCTTCAAGGCCGATGCGCCGAGCTGCGGATCCTTCATGAACGACAGCGCCGTGCGCATGCTGTCGGCAGTGCCTGCCGCGCTGGTGAAGCTCATCGAATGTGTGGCATTGGCGCCATCCGCCATTGCCAGAACCGTATTGGTCGTGCCGAAATCAAGCCCGAGCGCCCGTGCCATGGCCGTGCTCCTTAAATCAGTAAAAATGCTTTGAACCGGGAAGAGATGAACCGGATGTGACAAAGGGCGGCAAATGCGCGCCCGCGAATTTTTGAGAGGGCGGGTGATCGCACAGGACGAAGGCGAAAGCAACCCGCCGGGATCAGCTGCCGCGGGTCTCCGCCGACATCTCCTGCAGCCAGCGCCGGAAGTTTTCCATCGCCGGTGTCACCGGCCGCGACTTCAGCCGCGTCAGCCAGTAGCTGCCCTTGGAAATATAGATGGGGAAGGGTTGCTCGATCTCGCCGGATGCCAGCTGGCGCGAGAACATCAGTGGCGGGGCGAGCGCAACGCCCGCACCCTGCATCGCCGCCTCGACCATCAGCACCGAGGAATCGAAGACCATGCCGAGGATCGGTGGCGCCGCGAGCCCGGCCTCCTCGAACCAGCTCGGCCACTCGTCAGAGCGGTAGGAGCGCAGCAGCGTCTGGCCCGCGACATCCTCCGGCGTCTTCAGCTGCCGGGCGATCGGTGGGATGCAGAGGACCGAGAGCGGCGCCTCGAACAGCGCTTCCGCCTCGATATCGTGCCAGGCGCCGTTGCCGAAACGGATCGTATAGTCGAGGCCCTCGGCGGCGATATCGACACGGTTGTTGTTGGTCGACAGCCGCAGGTCGATATAGGGAAAGCGGGTGCGGAAATCGGCAAGCCGCGGCAGCAGCCAGCCGACGGCGAGCGTCCCGACCGCGCCGATCTTCAGCACTTCGCGCAGCTGGCCGCCTTCGAAGCGCTCCAGCATGTCGGCCATCCGGTCGAAAGATTCGCGCAGCACCGGCAGCAGCGCAAGACCCTCCTCGGTGATCATCAACCCGCGCGGCAGGCGGCGGAAGAGCGTGACGCCGAGCCGTTGTTCGAGAAGCTTCACCTGATGGCTGACAGCCGCCTGTGTGACGCAGAGCTCGATCGCCGCGCGGGTGAAACTCAGATGCCGGGAAGCGGCCTCGAAGGCGCGCAGCGCATTGAGGGGCAGGTAGGGCCGAACCATGTGATGACCTAATTCAATTTATGCCCGACCGCCGATATCATCGTTTGATTGGGCCTCGCAAGCCGACTTGGAGGGCCGTGCCCTTGGCCATGATGGGCCACGACGCGGGCATTCTCGCCGATAATCTGCCAAAGCTCGTGACCGGCCGCTAAATGAAAAGGGCGCCCTTGAGGCGCCCTTTTGTCTTATTCGGCAGCGACTGCCCGTGCCTCGGGCTCGCCATCCTCGTTGGCCGGCGTATCGTGCTTCTTCTTGCGGCTGAACAGCCGGCCGAGCCAGTTTTCGAAGCGGCCCATCTCGACGAAGATCACCGGTGTGATGAACAGCGTCAGCGCCTGCGAGACCAGCAGGCCGCCGACAACGGCGATGCCGAGCGGCTGGCGCAGTTCCGAGCTGGCACCGGTGCCGAGCGCGATCGGCAGGGCACCGAGCAGGGCGCAGAAGGTCGTCATCATGATCGGCCGGAAACGGCGGACGCAGGCTTCGTGGATCGCCTCCGAGGCCGACATCGATGTCGACCTCAGGTTTTCCAGCGCCACGTCGATCATCATGATCGCGTTCTTCTTGACGATACCGATCAGCATCAACAGGCCGATGAGAGCGATGATCGACAGATCGAGGCCCATGACCTTCAGCGCCAGGAGCGCCCCGAGAGCCGCGGCCGGCAGGCCGGACAGGATCGTCAGCGGATGGATGAAGCTCTCGTAGAGAACGCCAAGCACCACATAGATCGTCAGGACCGCCGCCAGGATCAGGTAAGGCGTATTGCCCTGCGACTGCTGGAAGATCTGCGCCGTGCCGCCATAGCTGGTGAACACGTCGGTCGGCATGTTGATGTCCTTCTTGATCTGATCGATCGCCGCCGTAGCGTCGCCGAGAGATTCGCCACCCGGCAGGTTGAAGGACACGGTGGTCGAGACGAGCTGGCCGGTCTGGTTGATAGTGACGGGGCCTGTCGTGCGTTCCACATGCGCGAAGTTCGACAGCGGCACGAGCGTGCCGTTGGACGAGGCGACGTTGATCTCGGCGAGCTGCTGGTCGTCCCAGGGCTTGCCGGTATCATATTCGACGATGACGTCGTAGCTGTCGCCGGTGGATTGGATTTCGGCAGCGGTATAGCTGCTGAACGCTTCCTGCAGCGTTGTGCGCAGCAGGTCGTTGTTGATGCCGAAGGCGGCAGCCTTTTCGCTGTCGATGACGATATTCGCCTGCAGCGCGTTGTTCTGGGCGTCGGTGGTCACGTCGGTGAAGCGCGGATCCTGGCGCATCGTCGTCATGATCTTGTTGGCCCAGAGGTTGGTCGTGTCGGCGCTCAGCGCCTGGACGATCAGCTGATACTGGCTGGCCGTCTGGCGGCCGCCGAAACGCAGGCTCTGGTTCGGGGTGACGAAGGCCTGCAGGCCGGGGATCTTGTTCAGCGCCGTGCGCAGTTCACGCAGGGTTTGATCGAGCGGCGGGCGCTTGTCCTTGTCCTTCATCTGCACGAAGATCGTGCCGTTGTTCAGGGGTTTCTGGGCGTTGCCGCCAACGGTCGACATGACGTGATCGACGGCCGGGTTGGCGCCGACGACGGCCGCGGCCTGCTTCTGCAGCGCTTCCATGGCCTGGTAGGAAATATCCTGGCGGGCCTGGGTCGAGACCTGCAGGCGGCCGATATCTTCCTGCGGGAAGAAGCTCGCGGGCAGCGTCATGAACAGATAGATGGTCAGGGCAATCGACGCAAAGAACACGCCGATGACCGTCATGTGGTGCTTCAGGCACCAGCCGACGGCACGGTCGTAACCGCGCAGCGTCCGTTCGAAGCCGGCGTCGAAGAGACGCACGAAGAGCGGCGGGCGGCTGTGGCCCTCGCCAAGCCGCGAGCCGAGCATCGGCGTCACCGTCAGCGAGACGATCGCCGAGGAGACGATGGCGATGGCGACCACCATGCCGAACTCGTTGAAGACGCGCCCGACGACGCCGCCCATCAACAAGATCGGGATGAAGACCGCGATCAGCGAGACCGACATCGAGATGATGGTGTAGCTGACTTCGCCGGCACCCTTGATCGCCGCCTCGCGCACCGGCATGCCGTCCTCGACATGCCGCAAGATGTTTTCGAGCATGACGATCGCATCGTCGACCACGAGACCCACCGCGAGCGTCAACCCGAGCAGCGAGATGTTGTCGATACTGTAGCCCAGCACATACATCATCCCGAAGGTCGAGATCAGCGACAGCGGCACGGCAAGGCCAGGAATGATCGTTGCCGTCATGTGGCCGGTGAACAGATAGATCACCAGAACGACGAGGCCGATGGTGAGGAGCAGCGTGAACTTGACGTCGGCGATAGCAGCGCGGATCGGCTGCGCGGCGTCGTTCATGATCACCGTTTTGACCGAAGGCGGAATTTCCGCATGCAGCTGCGGCAGCTTGGCGTTGATCGCATCGACGACATCGACGGTATTGGCATCGGGCTGGCGCTGGATCGCCAGGATAATGCCGCGATTGCCGTCATACCAGCTGCCGGTATTCTGGTTCTCGACGCTGTCTTCCACCGTGGCGACGTCGCTCAGGTGGATTGCTGCGCCGTTCGGCGAGGCGATGACCAGCGAGCGGAACTGCTCGGCATTGGTGCGCTGCGTATTGGCGTTGATCGTCATCGTCTGCGATTTGTTCTGCAGCGTGCCGACCGGGTTCTGGTTGTTGGCGGCTGCGATCGCCTGGTTGACTGTATCGACGCCGATGCCGCGGGCCTGCAGCTTGCTGGGATCGACCTCGACGCGCACCGCATAGGTCTGCGCGCCGTAGACGGAAACTTCGGCGACGCCGGGGAGGGTGGAAAGCGACGGCGAAATGATGTCTTCGGCAATCTCGTCGAGCTTGCTGCGCGGCATCGTATCGCTCTGCACCGCCATCAGCATGATCGGCGCGTCGGCCGGGTTGGTCTTGCGGTAGCTCGGCGGGGTCGTCAGGTTGTCAGGGAGCTGGCGGGTGGCGTGGGAGATCGCCGCCTGGACGTCGGCCGCTGCCGCATCGATATCGCGGTTCAGATCGAACTGCAGGACGATGCTGGTATTGCCGAGCGAGCTCGAAGAGCTGATTTCGCTGATGCCGGGGATGGTTTCGAACTGCTTGATGAGCGGCGTGGCGACCGATGTCGCCATCGTCTGCGGCGAGGCGCCGGTCAGCTGGGCCGAAACGTTGATCGTCGGGAAGTCGACCTGGGGCAGGGCGGCGACCGGAATAAGCTGGTATCCCGCCAAGCCGGCGAGAACAACGCCGATCGCCAGAAGCGTCGTGGCGACCGGACGCTGGATGCAGAAATTCGGAATCATTCCTCAGTCCCCGCGCTAGCGTTGTCGGTTTGCTGCTGCATCGTGTCGGCGGCCGAAGCAACGTTCAGCGCCTTGTCGTCAAACTGTTCGTTGATCGCCTGCTTGTCGGTCAGCTGGCCCTGGCCCTCGATGACGACATGGTCGCCTGCCGAAAGACCGGCGGAGATCGCCGAGAAGCCGCCATTGGAGCGCGCGACGGTGACCGGCGTCAGCTGTGCCTTGCCGTCCTTGGCGACGAAAGTGAAGAAGCCGTTCGGACCGGGGCTGACGGCGACCGTCGGCACCACGACCTGCTGTTCCTTGTTCTCGAAATGCACGACGACATTGACCGACTGGCCGGGCCAGAGGGCGCCGGAGGCGTTCTCGAAGCGTGCCTTGACGACGATCGTGCCCGAAGCCTTGTCGACGGTGTTGTCGTAGAAGCTGACTGCGCCCTTGCGCACCTCGCCCTTGGAGGTGTCCGGCGCGGTGCTGACATCGACCGGGCCGTTGGCCAGCGCCGTTTTCAGCTCCTTGAGGTAGCGTTCCTGCAGATTGAACTGCACATAAACCGGATCGTATTTGGCGATCGTGACGATAGCCGAACCGGCATTGAGAAAGGCGCCGTTGCTGATTGCGACGTCGCCGAGGCGGCCGTCGAAGGGGGCGCGGATTTCGGTATGGTCGAGTGTCACCTGGTCGGCGGCGAGTGCGGCCTTGTCGGCCTCGACGGTGGCGGCCGCGCTGTCGCGGGTCGCCTTCGCCTGGTCGGCGCTTTCCTGGGTGCCGGCCTTCTGGTTGGCAAGGTCCTGGGCGCGGTTGTAGGCGATATCGGCACCGTTGAGGGTCGCCTGATCGCGTACGATCATCGCCTGATCCTTGTCGACGGCGGCCTTGGCCGACTTGTCGTCGAGCTTGGCGATCAGGTCGCCCGCCTTGACGGTCGCGCCGTTCTGGACGTTGATGTTGACGATCTGGCCCTGTTCCTGGGCAGCGATCGTCGTGTTGTCGTCAGCGACGGCCCAGCCCGAGGCGGTCACGTCGATCGGCAACGCCGTCTGGGCTGCTGCCACGGTCTTGACCACGGTCGGGCCATTTGTGCCGCGGCGATGTCCGCCACCGCCGCCCGATTTGTTGCCGGATTGACCGTCACCCTGGCCGGCTGTCTGGCCGTCTGCCGCAGCCTGCTGGTCGCCGCCTGCAGCACTGCCGTCTCCCTTGCCGCTGCCATGGGCGGGCTGTTTGATCAGTTTCGAAAGATAGGGAATCTGCTGTGCATAGGGAATG
Organism: Rhizobium sp. BG4; assembly: GCF_016864575.1. Lineage (NCBI taxonomy): Bacteria > Pseudomonadati > Pseudomonadota > Alphaproteobacteria > Hyphomicrobiales > Rhizobiaceae > Rhizobium > Rhizobium sp. BG4. The sequence continues at coordinate 644,861 of NZ_CP044125.1, read as the reverse complement.
CGATTGCCGAACTGCCAGAGGCCGACTGCGGCAATTGCAACGACGCTGACTGTGATCCAGAATTTCTTCATGAGCGAGACCGGTTTTAAACAGAATGGGGCGAATTCTATGCTCTAACTGAGCCGCTTATTTTGCGGCGCAAAAAAGACATTATTCGCCGCTTACGATCACTAAGCGTTTATAACAGCTTAAATTTTCGTAATGAACATTCCGTAATATTAGTCCGTGACTAATATATACTGGGTCGCTACATCAGTCGACTACACTGAGCGGGCCGCTCCACCATCACAACGGATCAATGACCCCGTGATGTAACTTGCTGGTTCGCTGCACAAAAACGCCGCCGTCGCCGCAAACTCATCGACCTTCCCGTAGCGCCCAACTGGAATGCGCGCTTCCTTTTCCGAGCGGATTTCGTCCATCTTTTTGCCGGTGCGTCTTGCTGCCGCACCATCGAGTTCGTCGAGGCGGCCGGTCAGAATGCTGCCCGGCAGCAGCAGGTTGGCGGTGACGCCATGGTTGGCGATCTCGGAGGCCAGCGTCTTGCTCCAGCCGGCAAGGGCAGGGCGCAGCGTATTGGAGAGCGCCAGATTGGCGATTGGCTCGATGACGCCGGAGGAGGCGACCGTCAGGATACGGCCCCAGCCCTGCTGCTTCATGCCGGGAAGCAACGCGTTGGTCAGTGTGATGACCCGTAGCACCATCGAGAAGAAATAGGTCTCGAGCTTCTCGGCGCTCATCTCCTCGGTCGTGCCGGGCGTCGGGCCGCCGGTATTGTTGACGAGGATATCGAGGCCGCCGAACTTCTCCTTGACCGCCGCCGTCACCGTCGCGACGAAGTTCTCGTCGCCGAGATCGGCCCAGATCCAGTCGGCCTTGCCGTTGCCCTCGGCATTGATCGCCTTGCAATTGGCTTCCAGCTGCTCGCCGCTGCGCCCGCAGAGCAGCACGTTTGCGCCCTCGCGCGCCAAAGCCACTGCGATCCCCTGGCCAAGGCCGCGGGATGAAGCCAGAACGAGTGCGCGTTTGCCCTTGATGCCGAGATCCATGATGTCCTCCTGATGTCGTGCTTCTGTATAAGGCGCCGCCAGTGGGAAAGGAAAGCGCAGAGAGACGCAAAATCGGCGTCGCATAATTGACGTGAACGTAAACGTTAAATAGGTTTATGAGCACGGAGGAAATCATTGTGCGAATTGGAGGATTGGCTGTCGCTTCCCGGCTCGACAATGCTTTCCGGTTTTGACAAGAGATTACCCCAGATGGGGAATGTGGCCGGGCGAACGGCCGAGCGGAGACCTGACTGATATGACCGAGACGACTGAGCTTCCGGAACGCGAAAGCATGGAATTCGACGTGGTGATCGTCGGCGGTGGACCGGCCGGCCTGTCGGCCGCGATCCGCCTGAAGCAGGTCAATCCGGATCTTTCGGTCGTGGTGCTTGAGAAGGGCGCCGAAGTCGGCGCGCATATCCTCTCGGGTGCCGTCGTCGATCCCATCGGCATCGACCGCCTGCTGCCGGACTGGCGCTCGGAAAGCGATCATCCCTTCAAGACCGAAGTCAATGCCGACCACTTCCTGGTGCTCGGCCCCGCCGGCTCCATCCGCTTACCGAATGCCCTGATGCCGCCGCTGATGAACAATCACGGCAATTACATCGTCTCGCTCGGCAACGTCTGTCGCTGGCTCGCGGGCCACGCCGAAGCGCTCGGCGTCGAGATCTATCCGGGCTTTGCCGCCACCGAAGTGCTTTACAACGACGAGGGCGCCGTCATCGGCGTCGCCACCGGCGACATGGGCATCGAGAAGAACGGCGAGCCCGGCCCGAACTTTACCCGCGGCATGGAGCTGATGGGCAAATACGTGCTGATCGGCGAAGGCGTGCGCGGCTCGCTCGCCAAGCAGCTCATTGCCAAGTTCGATCTGCAGAAGGATCGCGAGCCGCAGAAATTCGGCATCGGCATCAAGGAACTCTGGCAGGTCAAGCCGGAGAACCACAAGCAGGGTCTGGTGCAGCACTCCTTCGGCTGGCCGCTCGGCATGGCGGCGGGCGGCGGCTCGTTCCTCTATCACCTCGAAGACAACATGGTCGCCGTCGGCTTCGTCGTGCACCTGAACTACAAGAACCCCTATCTCTATCCCTTCGAAGAGTTCCAGCGCTTCAAGACGCACCCGGCGATCCGCGGCACCTTCGAGGGCGGCAAGCGGCTGTCCTACGGCGCCCGCGCCATCACCGAGGGCGGCTACCAGTCGGTGCCGAAACTGACCTTCCCGGGTGGGGCGCTGATCGGCTGCTCGGCCGGTTTCGTCAACGTTCCCCGCATCAAGGGCAGCCACAACGCCGTGCTGTCGGGCATGCTTGCCGCCGAAAAGATCGCCGACGCGATCGCCGCCGGCCGCGCCAATGACGAGGTCGTCGAGATCGAGAACGAATGGCGCAAGACAGCCATCGGCAAGGACCTGAAGAAGGTCCGCAACGTCAAGCCGCTCTGGTCGAAGTTCGGCACGCTTGTCGGCATCGGCCTCGGCGGGCTCGACATGTGGACCAATACGCTGTTCGGCTTCTCCTTCTTCGGCACGCTCGGCCACGGCAAGACCGACGCCGCCTCCCTGGAACCTGCCTCGCAGCACAAGAAGATCGAATATCCGAAGCCGGATGGCGTGCTCACCTTTGACCGCCTCTCCTCGGTGTTCCTGTCGAACACCAACCACGAGGAAGATCAGCCGGTGCATCTGCAGGTCAAGGACATGGCCCTGCAGAAGTCATCCGAGCACGACATCTACGCCGGTCCCTCGACCCGCTACTGTCCTGCCGGCGTATACGAATGGGTGGAGAAGGACGGGCAGGAGACCTACGTCATCAACGCCCAGAACTGCGTCCACTGCAAGACCTGCGACATCAAGGACCCCAACCAGAACATCAACTGGGTTCCGCCCCAGGGCGGCGAGGGGCCGGTTTATCCGAATATGTGAAGTGGCTTAGTGCAGGTGAAACGGCATGGCGACACCGAGCGTGCTCGCTATGCGGTGCAGCCGCTTGTCGCGAGTCCAGAGCGTGTGCCGTTGAGATAGAAGGGCCGAGGCGAGAAGATGGGCATCGATATAGCCGATGCCCGTGCCGAACAGCTTGTTGCTACGGATCATGTGGCGAACTTCGGCGTCGTCCGCGACCGAAATGACCGGCAGGTCCGCGAGCATCGTCATGATCGCATCATATCGAGAAATATGCCCAAGCGACAATTCACCGATGACGAACGGGTGAATGATGACATTCTCCGACCGCAGTAACGCGTCCAGGTAGTCATCCGCAGCGCGAAAGTGATCGATCCAGATCGAGCTGTCGATAAGGATCATTCCGGCTCGACCGGACCAAACCGCCGTCTCGGCGGCGCCTCAATATTCGGTTCAGTGCCGCCCAGGTCGGCAAGGCGTCTTGCCGCTTCGCGTTGAACGAGCCCTTCGAGCGCCAGCCGGATGAGGGTGGGCGTCTCCGCCACGCCGGTATAGCGGCGTGCCTTCTCAAGCAGTTCATCGTCCAGCGTTATCGTGGTGCGCATTGTCGTCTCCTGATGCATCAAAAATAGCATCGGATGATGCATCATTCAATGATGCAGTCCCATATCCTCTTGTCCTAACTCAACTTCCACGGTCGCGCTTAGCGGTTCATTAACCATAATCTCATTAACTTCGGTCGCATCAACCGAACGTTAAGGACCTGTTTCGATGTCGATTTCCCGCCGCGGTTTCGTTTTGGGCGTTTCCGCACTTCTTGCCGGATGCGCGTCGAGCGGTCCTGATCACCGCGCCAACTATGCGGCTCTCCCGGCCGAGAAGTTTCCGCTTCCGGCCATGCCGCTCGACAAGGTCGATCCTGAACTGCGCCGTCAGGAAGTCTCCTACGTTTCGAGCTATGATATCGGCACCGTCGTCGTCGATACGCCCGCGCGCCGCCTCTATTACATCCTCGGCGATGGCAGGGCGATGCGCTATGGCGTCGGCGTCGGCCGCGAGGGGCTGGCCTTTGCCGGTGGCGCCTATGTCGGGCGCAAGGCGGAATGGCCGAGCTGGACGCCGACCGAAAACATGCAGCGCCGCGAAGAGCGCTACCGCAGGCTCGCCGGCGGCATGCCGGGTGGCCCGAACAATCCGCTCGGCGCTCGCGCCATGTATCTCTACCGCGGCGGCAACGACACCCATTTCCGCATCCACGGCACCAATCAGCCGCAATCGATCGGCCTTGCGATGTCGAGTGGCTGCATCCGCATGCTCAACCATGATGTCATCGATCTCTATGATCGCGTCGCGCCTGGCGCCAAGGTCGTGGTGATGCAGGCTTGAATGCAAAAAAAGCCCGGCGTCTCAGCCGGGCTTTTCATGTGAGGAATGACTAGCGGCGTCTGGCCGCAATGCCCGTCGAGAGCGCGACGCCGATGCCGGTGATGACGGCGGCGGCGATCTCCGCCATGCCGACGGGTTCACCGAGCAACATGCCGCCGCCGATCGTGGCGAGGACCGGCGTGAGCGCGGTGAAGGCTGCGGCCTGCGTGCCGCCGAGCGTCTTGACCGCGGTGCCATAGGCGACCATCGCCACCAATCCCGAAAGCACGCCTTGGCTCAGCACCTGCAGCCCGAGATCGGCAGCACTTGCCTGCGCCAGCGAGGTGCCGAAGGCGAGGGCAAGGACGGCAATCACCAGGAACGACCAGATGGCGACGAGGGCGCTTGCCTGCAGCGCCGTCAGGCCGCTGCGGCGGAAGGCGTGGGTATAGCTTGCCCAGAGCACGGCACCGGCAGGCAGCATGACGAAGCTCGTCCAGGGAAGCGATGCATCGGCGAGGCTTTCGATCAGCAGGATCAGTACGCCGCCGACGATTGCGGCGAGGCCGAGCTTGCGGGTGATGTCGGGACGCTCGCCGAAGAGCAGGATGCCGATAACGGCGGTTGCAAGCGGCATCGAGCCGCCGAGCAGGATGCCGGATGAGGCGGCAGGCGTCGAATGGATCGCCAGCGTCGTGACGAGGAAGAAGACGGCACCGGCACCAGCAACCATCAGCGCCAAGAGATGCAGCGGCAGGCCCTTCGGCAGCAACCCAGTCTTCAGCCAGACCGGTGCCAGCACGAGTGCTGGAATGCCGTAGCGGATCAGGCCGATATCGATCGAGCCGAGCGGCGTCGCCGCGCTGTGGCGCGTCGCGAGGAACCACGAAGCCCAGATAAGCACGGTCACCGTGCCGCCCGCATAGCCGGGAAGCAGGGACGGGGACTTGTCGTTGGTGAGGCTGATGCTGGCCATGGCTCTATCTTTCCGTGGTCCGGATGATCTCCGGTTGGAAAGAAGATAGGCCGGAAGGCCCCGGCATGTCCTTGCTATCTATGGCAAAGAAATCGTGATACTGGCAATTATCTGCCAAGATCATCTTTGAAAGTTATCGGATATGCCAAATCTCGATAAATTCGATATCGCCATCCTCAAGTGCCTTCAGGAGGATGCGCGGGCCACCAATGTGGAGATCGCCGAGAAGGTGAACCTCTCCCCGTCGCCCTGTCTGCGCCGTATCCGCAACCTCGAAAAGTCGGGCGTCATCCGCGGCTACCGCGCCGATATCGACCGCAAGGAGGTCGGGCTTGGGCTCACCGTGTTCGTCGAGTTCAAGGTCGCGCATCATACCCGCGAGAATTCCGAGGCGCAGCAGGCCGCGCTTCTGGCAATCCCCGAAATTGTCTCCTGCTTCCTGATCTCGGGAACGGCCGATTTTCTGGCCGAGGTGGTGGTCGAGGATCTTGCCGCCTATGAGCGTCTGCTGACCGAAACGCTGCTGACCTTGCCCAATGTCAGCGACATCCGCTCGAACTTCGCGATCCGCAGCATGAAGACCCACGGCGCCCTGAAACTGCCTGAGAAAAAATAAGGTGAGAGTTTTTGTAAACTTTACTTGAAGTCTGCACGTCAATTCTGTAGCGGAATTTTGAAGCGGGACCCGCCTCCCGCAATTTCAGCTGGGAGTTTGATGTGAGCCTGTTTCAGAACCCGATATCCCGCCGCAATTTCGGCCTTCTCCTCGGCGCTGCCGGTGCTGCGCTGGTTGCCCGCCCGGCTTTTGCCGATGACGCCGCCCGCACGATCGAGCACCGGCTCGGCTCCACGGAGATCAAGGGCAGGCCGCAGCGCGTCGTGGCGCTCGAATTCTCCTTCGTACAGTCTCTCGATGCGATCGGCGTCGTGCCCGTCGGCATCACCGACGACAACCAGCCGAAGCGCATCGAGCAGCTGCTCGGCAAGAAGATCGATTACAGCTCCGTCGGCACCCGGCTGGAGCCGAACCTCGAGCTCGTCAGCGCTCTGACGCCCGATCTCATCATCGCCGACGAAATCCGCCATTCGGCAATCTATGCGCAGCTCAGCGCCATCGCGCCCACCATTGTCCTGAACAGCTGGGAAGGCAGCTACCAGACGATCAAGGAAGGCGTCGTCACCATCGCCGATGCGCTGGGCGACAAGGCGAAGGGCGAGAAGGCGGTGGCGGATCACGAGGCTGTCGTTGCAGCGCTGGTCGCCAAGATCCCGGCCGGGGAAAAGCGCCGCTTCCTGCTGGCGGTCGCGACGCCCGATTCCATGAGCCTCCACACATCCTCGTCCTTTACCGGCTCCGTCTTCAAGGCGATGGGCCTGACGCCTGCGGTCGATTCTTCCGACGCGGTGGAAAGCGGGGCGGGCCTCGAGCGGCTGATCGCCGTCAATCCCGATGTGCTCCTGGTCGCGACCGATGCCGGTGGCACTGTGCTCGACCAGTGGAAGAGCAACAGCGCCTTCGCAAACATCTCGGCCGTCAAGGACAGCAACATTTTCGAGGTCGATCGCAACCAGTTCTCGCGTTTCCGCGGGCTGAAGACCGCCGAGATGATCGCCCGCGAAATCCTCGCCAAGGTCTACAAGGCCTGACAGCGGTGAGCGAAGCGGCGGCAGCACGAAGCGTTGAGGAGCGGCGGATGCAGCCGCTGGCGCTCGGCTGCCTGCTGCTTGCCGCGCTCGCTGCGGTCATTATTGCTGCTATATCCTTCGGCGTTTCGGAGCTCCCGGTTCTCCGCGCTCTCTCGCTTTTCGTCTCACCCGATGGCTCGCCCGATAGCGCGCTCGTCTGGGATGTCCGCTTGCCGCGGGCGCTGCTTGCCGTCATGGTCGGCGCCAATCTGGCGGTCGCCGGGGTGCTGATCCAGACGCTGACGCGCAATCCGCTCGCTTCGCCGCAGACCTTCGGCATCAATGCCGGCGCTTCGCTGGTCATCGTCCTCTGCCTGATCGCAGTACCGGAGCTGAAGGGCGCGGGCACCGTCTGGCCCGCATTCACAGGTGCGGCGGCCGTCGGCGTCGCCATGTGGGCGCTGTCGGTCTCGGGCGCCATGAACGACATGAAGCTGGCGCTCGCAGGCATTTCCATCCAGCTCGTGCTTGCCGCGCTCGTCCAGGCGATCCTGATCGCCAACAATGCGGCGCAGGATATCGTCTATTGGCTCGCCGGATCGATCAACGGCGCGCAATGGGACAAGGTCTGGATCATCCTGCCGTTCTCGATCCTCGGCGGCGGCACGGCGCTGCTGGCCGGCCGCCATTTCGGCGTGCTGGCGCTCGATGACACGACAGGCGTGTCGCTCGGCCAGAATGCGCGGCGCGTCGGCGGGCTGGCTGCGGCGCTGATCGTTGTGCTCGCCGGTTCTGCCGTCGCCGTCAGCGGCCCGATCGGCTTCATCGGCCTGCTTGTGCCCCATATCATCCGCAGGCTCGTTGGCGGCGACCAGTTCACCGTCATCGCGCTCAGCGCCATTGCCGGGCCGCTCTTGCTGAACGCTGCCGATCTTGCGGGCCGTATCGCTGCCTTCCCCTCGGAAATGCCCGTCGGCATCGTCACCGCACTGGTCGGCGCTCCGGCTTTCCTGCTGATCCTCTGGAGGCAGCGGGTCCGATGAGTGCGCTTGCCGCAAGAAATAGCCGGGCACTGACGGTCTGCCTCACCATCGCCGTCCTGATCGCCGTTCTCGCCATCCTTGGCATGACCGTTGGCGCCGTCACCCTCAGCATCGCCCAGGTGCTCGATGGCATCGGCGGTGGCAAGAATGCCTTCATCGTGATGCAATACCGGGCGCCGCGGGTCGCCGTTTCCATCCTCGCCGGCGCATCTTTCGGTCTCGCGGGTGTCTTCCTGCAGGGCGCCTTGCGCAATCCACTGGCCTCGCCGGATGTCGTCGGCATCACCAAATGCGCCGGTCTCGGCGCTTTCCTTGCGGGCATGCTGACGCCGCCCGCCTGGGCGATCTGGTCGATCCCGTCGGGTGTGGTTCTCGGTGCCGTCATCGGCGCCGGTCTGCTGCTCGTCATCGGCCGCGCGTTCGGCGGCGGCATTGCGGCGCTGGCGCTCGTCGGCGTGGCGCTCGGCATGCTGGCCCAGGCGCTGATGCAATATGTCATGGTGATCTTCCCGACCCGCGCCGACCAGTCGATGGTCTGGCTGGCGGGCAGCGTCTATGGCAGTTCCGCCGCCGATGTGCTGATCCTCAGCCTGTGGCTTGTCGCCTGCCTGCCGCTGATCCTGATCGCCGCCGCCAGGCTCGATGCCGGGGGCTTCGGCGACGATACGCTGATCAGTCTGGGCATGTCGCCGGGAGTGCTGCGCGGCGGCCTGATCGTTGTCTCCGTCCTGCTCTGCGCCGGTGCGGTCGCCAGCGTCGGCAGCATGGGCTTTCTCGGCCTGCTCGCGCCTCATGCGGCACGGCTGATGGTCGGCCCGCGTGCGCGCCATCTCGTTCCCGCCAGCGCGCTGATGGGGGCGCTCGCGCTCTCCGCCGCTGATCTGGCGGGGCGGCTTGTGGCGCTGCCGAACGAAATCCCGGCCGGCATCGCCGCCGCCGTCATCGGCGGTCCCTATCTGATTTTCCTGCTCATCAAGGAGACCGGCCGCCATGAATAGCGCCGTGCAATCCCGCCTTGCCGGAGAAAAGCTGACGCTCGGCTACGCGGCCATCCGCGTGCTTGAGAATGTCGATGTCTCGATCCCCGACGGCAAGATCACCGCTTTGATCGGCGCCAACGGCAGCGGCAAATCCACCTTGCTGAAAGCACTCGGCCGCATCATCGAACCCGCTTCGGGAACGGTCTATCTCGATGGCAAGGAAATCTCGGCGATGCAGGGCAGGGCGATCGCCCAGGCGCTGGCGCTGCTGCCGCAAAGCCCCGTCTCGCCTGATGGACTGACGGTACGCCAGCTCTGCCGCTTCGGCCGCCATCCGCACAAGGGACTGCTGTCGCGCACATCTGTTCATGACGAGGAGATCGTCGATGGGGCGCTTGCGGCCACCGGCCTTTCCGATCTCGCCTCTCGCCCGCTCGACCGTCTGTCCGGTGGTCAGCGCCAGCGCGCCTGGATCGCCATGGCGCTGGCGCAGGAAACGCCGATCCTGCTGCTCGACGAGCCGACCACCTATCTCGATATCGCCCATCAGCTGGAAGTGCTGGAACTGCTGCGCGACCTGAACCGCAATCGCGGCCGCACCGTCGTCATGGTCGTCCACGACCTGAACCATGCGGCACAATATGCCGATCACATCATCGCCGTTGCCGATGGCGGCATCCACGCAGCAGGAAGCCCCGGCGCGCTGTTGACGCCGGAGCTGATAAAGGCGGTGTTCGGAGTGGATGCGGCGGTCGTGCCGCACCCGGTGGACGGCACGCCGCTCTGCCTGCCGATCGCTTCTAGAGAAGCGTCCCGGTGAGGATCATCAGGGCGACCGAGAAGTAGATCACCAGGCCGGTCACATCGACGAGCGTTGCCACGAACGGAGCCGATGCCGTTGCCGGATCGAGCTTCAGCCGCTGCAGCACGAAGGGCAGCATCGAGCCCGATACGGAACCGAAGGTGACAATGCCGATCAGCGCTGCAAATACCGTGATCCCGACCAGAACCCAGTGCGGGCCGTAATCGTAGAGCCCGGCGCTCTGCCAGAAGAACACGCGCAGCATGCCGACGAGGCCGAGGATGGCGCCGAGCACGACGCCGGTCGGCAGTTCGCGCAGCAGCACCTTCCACCAGTCCGAAAGCTTCAGCTCGCCGACGGCCAGCGCCCGGATGATCAGCGATGTCGCCTGCGAGCCGGAATTGCCGCCGGAGCTCATGATCAGCGGGATGAACAGCGTCAGCACGACGGCCTTCTCTAGCTCTCCTTCGAAATGCTGCATGGCGCTCGCCGTCAGCATCTCGCCAAGGAAGAGGGCACAGAGCCAGCCGGCGCGCTTGCGGATCATGCCGCCGAAGCTGATCTTCATATAGGGCTTGCCGAGGGCCTCCATGCCGCCGAAGCGCTGGGCGCCATCGGTCGTATCGGCGATCATCGTATCGATCACGTCGTCGACGGTGACGATGCCGAGGATCAGGCCATGATCGTCGACGACGGGCAGCGCCAGCAGGTCGTGCTTGCGGATCAGCCGTGCCACGTCCTCCTGCTTCATCAGCGGATCGGCGGCAACCGGCGTGCCCTTCTGGGCGACGGTCAGGATCGAGGCATCGGGCTCGCCGGTGATCAGGCGGCGCAGCGTCACGACATGCAGCAGCGCGCCCGAATTCTCATCCAGCACATAGATCGCATAGACCGTCTCGCGCGAGCGCTCGACATGGCGCACATGCGCAAGCGTCTGCTCGACCGTCCAGTTGCCGGGCACGCTGACGAACTCGGTCGTCATGATGCTGCCTGCGGTGCGGGCCGGATAGCCCATCAGGTGCTGGATAGCGACGCGCACCGGCTCTTCCAGGCTGTTGAACAGCCGGGTGCGGGTGTCGGTGTCGAGCTCCAGCAGAACGTCGGCGACACGGTCGTTCGACATGCCGTGCAGCAGGCGTGCGGCATCGGCGCGGTCCATCAGCGCCAGCACGGTGGAGGCGTTGCGCAGTTCCGGCCGGTCGAGAATGTTGACCGCATACTCCTGCGGCATACGCGACAGGATGCGAGAAACCTCGGCCGGGGCGAGTGCATTCAGCGACTCGACGCGTTCGGCGATGGTCGCAACCTTATTGTTGGTCATGAAAGCGCGCGCGGCATTGCCGGCCCGCAGGGGGAAGCGATTGATATTCATTAGCTCGCCTTTCCGTCGATCCGCCGTAGCGTCCGATCGGGCGAGCCCGGAGCATCCAGGTCAGCGCGAAAGGGCCGCGTACGGCAAAGGCAATCGACTGCTACTGTCGCTTGGCATCGTGATGATGGCTCCGTTGATATCCGCGTCCGGCGCAGCGCCGTCCGCGTCAGGAACAGGTGGTCCTGAATGCTAAAAAAGTCAACTGGGATATGTGCTTAATGGCAGAATGCCGCACCATCCGGCGCGGCATTCTTTGCGATTATGATTTACCGGATATTTCCGGGCGAGACGCCGGTCAGAAACCTGCCAGAACGACCTTGCCCTTGGTCTTGCCGGTCTCGATCATCGCATGCGCCTTCTTCAGGTTCGCGGCGTTGATCGTGCCGACCGTGTCGGTCAGCGTCGTGCGGATTTTCCCGGCATCGACGAGCTCTGAAATCCTGTTGAGAAGCTTGTGCTGCTCGATCATGTCAGGCGTGCCGAAGATCGGCCGGGTGAACATCAGCTCCCAATGCACCGAGATCGCCTTGCGCTTGAAAGGCATGATGTCGAGCACCTTGGGATCGTCGATCAGCGCGAACCGGCCCTGCGGTGCGATCACCTCGACGATTTCGGCCAGATGCTGGTCGGTATTGGTGGTCGAGAAGACGAAGCCCGGTGCGCCGATACCAAGGGCGGCCACCTGCGCGGCGATCGGCTTCGAATGGTCGATCACATGATGGGCGCCGAGTTCCTTCACCCACTCCTGCGTTTCCGGACGCGAAGCGGTGGCGATGATGGTCAGATCGGTCAGCGCGCGGGCGATCTGGATGGTGATCGAGCCGACGCCGCCGGCGCCGCCGATGACGAGCAGGGAAGGGGCGGCACCCTGTACGGCATCCTGCACCTTCAGCCGGTCGAACAGCGCCTCATAGGCGGTGATCGAGGTCAGCGGCAGGGCGGCCGCTGCGGCAAAATCGAGCGTCTTCGGCTTGCGGCCGACGATGCGCTCATCGACGAGATGGAATTCGGCATTGGAGCCGGGGCGGGTGATCGAACCGGCATAGAATACCTCGTCGCCCGGCTGGAACAGCGTTACATCGGGGCCGACGGCCTTAACGACACCGGCCGCATCCCAGCCGATGACCTTCAGCTCGCCGGAGGGCGGCGCGACATTGGCGCGGATCTTGACATCGACAGGGTTGACGGAGACGGCCTTGATCTCGACCAGCAGGTCATGCCCCGTGGCCTCGGGAACGGGTAGCTCGACATCGACGAGCGAGGTTTCTGCCGCGATCGGCTGTGGGGTCTTGTAGGCGACGGCGCGCATGGGAAACTCCTGTGTTTGTTGCACAGTGGCTAGATGCGTCTTATGCTCTGTTAACGCAAGAATGCACAAATTCTGTACGTAGTACCCAAAAGGATACCGTCAAATGTCTCTGCCCCGCGCCAAGCTGACGAAGAACTTCCCCGGCTGCCCGGTGGAGGCGACGTTGAGCTTTCTCGATGGCAAATGGAAGGGCGTCATCCTGTTCCATCTGATGGACGGAACGCTGCGCTTCAACGAGCTGCGCCGAAAGCTTCCGGCGGTGACGCAGCGCATGCTGACCAAGCAGCTGCGCGAGCTCGAAGATTGCGGGCTGGTCTCGCGAAAGGTCTATCCGGTCGTGCCGCCGCGCGTCGAATATACGATGACGCCGCTCGGCGAGACGCTGAAGCCGGTCATCCGGGCGCTGGCTGCCTGGGGCGACGAACATGTGTTCTGCCGCCCCGATGGCATGGAATTGCGCGAAGCCTCAGGCGCTGCGGCTGCGGCGCTCCAGGCGTAGCGACGCCGCGAAGACGAAGATACCGAGGAACGACAGGAAGGCGCCGACATAGCCCGTCGAGGCGTAACCGTAGCCCCAGGCGATGACCAGGCCGCCGAGCCAGGCGCCGAGCGCATTGGCGATATTGAAGGCCGAGTGATTGGAAGCGGCCGCCAGCGTCTGCGCATCGGCGGCAACATCCATCAGGCGGGTCTGCAGGGCAGGGCCCGCCGCAAAGCCGCAGCCCGTCAGGAACACGCAGGCGGCGAGCATGACCGGATTGGCGGCCGTCAGCGAGAAGCAGCTGAGCACGACGATGTTGAAGATCAGCGAGCCGCCGATCGTGCCCATCAGCGACTTGTCGGCGAGCCAGGAGCCGAGCACGTTGCCGACATTCATGCCGATGCCGAACAGCACCATCATCACAGCCACCATGCTGGCCGGCAGCATCGCCACCTTCATCGTCGTATCGGCGATATAGCTGAACATCGCGAACATGCCGCCGTAACCGACAGCGGCAATGGCGAGCGTCAGCAGCACCTGCGGGCGCTTGAAGGCGCCGAGTTCGCGCATGAAGCTTGCACCTTCCTCCACCTGATCGCGCGGCACGTAGTACCAGATCAGCGCCACGGTCACGAGGCCGATGACGCCGACGGTGGTGAAGGCGATGCGCCAGTCGAGCGACTGGCCGAAGAAAGTGGCAAGCGGCGTGCCGAGCAGCGTGGCGATCGTCAGGCCGAGCATGACGCGGCCGACGGCGCGCGCCCGCTTGTGAACCGGCACCATCGACGCGGCGACGATCGCCGCCACGCCGAAATAGGCGCCATGCGGCAGGCCGGTGATGAAGCGCAGCAGCGTGAAGCTCTCGAAGGTCGGCGCCATGGCGCTGAGGATATTGCCGACGGCGAAGATGCCCATCAGCAGTAGAAGCAGCGAGCGCCGCGCCATCTTCGCCGCAAGCACGGCGATGACCGGCGCGCCGATGACGACGCCGAGCGCATAGGCGCTGATCACGTAACCCGCCTGCGGGGTGGTGACCGAGAAGGTGCCTGCCACATTCGGCAGCAGACCCATGATCGCGAATTCACCCGTGCCGATGCCGAAGCCGCCGCAGGCAAGCGCCAGCTGCACCAGCGCGACCGCCATCGGCGAAGGCGCCTCCGCAATCGGTGCATCGAGGGAATCGTCTACGGCGATCTGGCTCACGGGAGCTCCTTGGGCATGTATCAAAAGCGGTTCACCGGAAGCGTTCGGCTCCGGTGTCGGCCTGTCTATGGCGGGAAGGGAGGTACGTGCCTCCATTTTGCATTCTATCCCTGATTGGCGGCAGAGCGTCGAGTGCATTTTTTGCAGTGCAGCGTCCTGTTATCGGCATACGTCCATTGCATTATTAGCATTTGCCAAGGCTTGCCGCCGCACTGCGCAAACTAGCTGCGCGCTTGAAATCGCCTATCGCAAAACCATCTCTAGCTGTGATTTGCAATTCGCCGTGGGGGCATGGATACCGCATGAAGCTTGTCGGTTTTTTTAACAAGGATGGTGGCACGTTCCGCACCACGGATATGGAAGCCTATGAGCGGCAGGCCGAGGCGACATTCCGCGAGGCTGGCCATGACTTCGAAGCCATCGTTTTTCCCGGCAAGGAGATCGTTCCGGCCATGGAACGCGCCGCCCGCCGCGACGATATCGACGGCATCGTTGCCGGTGGCGGCGACGGCACGATTTCGGCGGCTGCCTCGATCGCCTGGAAGAACGGCGTTGCGCTCGGCGTCATCCCTGCCGGCACGATGAACCTTTTCGCCCGCTCGCTGAAAGTGCCGCTCGATATCTGGCAGGCGCTGGATACGCTGGCCTTCGGCGAGGTCGATCACGTCGATATCGCCAGCGCCAACGGCCGCCCCTTCATCCACCAGTTCTCCGCCGGTCTTCACGCCCGCATGGTGCGCTACCGCAATTCCTACAGCTTCCGCTCCCGCCTCGGAAAGATGCGCGCCAGCACCCGCGCCGCCTTCGGCGTGGTGATGAACCCGCCGGAATTCGAGGTCGAGTTCGAGGCGCTGGGTGTCCGCGAGCGCCGCCGCGTCTCGGCAGTCTCGGTCTCCAACAATCCCTTCGGCGAAAACGCGCTGCTCTATGCCGACAATCTGCGCAGCGGCGAACTCGGCTTCTATACTGCGAAGCCGCTGCGGCCGATGGGCGTCGCGAGGCTCGCCTTCGATATGCTGCGCGGCAAGGTCCGCGATAACGCTGATGTCATGGTGATGCATCCGGCCGAGGTGCATCTGCATTTCCCGAAGATGCGCGCCAAATCCAATTGCGTCATGGATGGCGAATTGCTGCCGCTTGAGCGCGACATCCGCCTGCAGCTGCACCCGGAAGAGCTGAAGGTTCTCGTCAGGCAGGGTCTCGCCGCGCAGAACGACGAGACGGAACGGCGGGAGCCTGCCGCCTAGATGCGCGGCAAGTAGGTGCGGTAGTCGAAATCAGACACGGTGCGCAGATGGGCCAGCGCTTCCTTGTATTTCGTATCGCCGTAGAGCTTCTGATAGCGCGCGCCGAAGACATCCTTGATGAAGGGCGATGCGCGGAAGGCTTCAACCGCCGTCAGGAAATCATGCGTCAGCCGCTCGGTATTCTCAGGCACATGCGAAGGCGTCGTCTCTTCGCCCGGGTCGAGATCGCCGTCGAGACCAAACAGCATGCCGCCGAGGATTGCTGCCAGCAGCAGATAGGGATTGGCGTCGGCTCCGGCGACGCGATGCTCGACACGGGCCGCCGGGCCATTCATATCCGGGATGCGGATCGCCGTGCCGCGATGCCCATAACCCCAGGTGAGATCAACAGGCGCAAACGACCCCGGCTGAAAGCGGCGGTAGGAATTGGCGAAGGGCGCGAAGACCAGCTGCGCCTCGCGCATCGATTTCAGCATGCCCGCGGTGACTGACTTCAGCAACTTAGGCTCGCCGCCCTTGGCGTCCAGAATGTTGCGGCCATCCTTGTCGACGATGCTCGCATGCACATGCAGGCCGGAACCGGCATGGTCGGAATAGGGCTTGGCCATGCAGGTGGATTTCAGGTCGTGCCGCTTCGCTGCCTGCTCGGCGACGCGCTTCAGATAGATGCAGTCGTCTGCGGCTGCCAGCGCATCCGGCCGGTGCAGCAGATTGATCTCGAACTGGCCGGGGCCGAATTCCGCCGTCGTCGCATCGGCAGGCAGTTCCATCGTGCTCGCATAGCCGCGCACGGTCTTGAGATAGTCGTCGAGCGCATCCGTCGCGCCCATGTCGTAGAGCTGGTAGCCGTTCGGCTCGCCGCGATAGGTCAGCTTCTTCGGCGGGGAGGGGCGGCCGGTCTCCAGCCAGTCCTGTTCCACCACGTAGAATTCCAGCTCGGTGGCGACGACGGGCGTCAATCCGCGCTCGTCATAACGCTTCAGCACCGAAGCCAGGATGGCGCGCGGATCCATGAAGCTCGGGCTGCCGTCGAATTCGTGCATCGTCGCCAGCACCTGCATGGAGCCCTCGGGCGCCCAGGGCAGCGGTGCCAGGCTGCGCTGGTCGGGGATGCAAAGGCCGTCGGGATCGCCGATCGTCAGCGACAGGCCGGTAATGTCGTCATTGTCGTCGCCCCAGATATCCAGCGACTGCGTCGAGGAGGGCAGGCGCACCTCGCCGGCCCAGACCTTCTTCTGTGCATCGAGCGGAATGCGCTTGCCGCGCAGGTCGCCGTTCATGCCGACAAGCATGATTTCGATCCAGGGCTCGTCAGTTGCAGCTTTGCCGTGCATCTTGTCAGCCGTCATGATCTTGAAAATCCCCTCTGAGCAGGCCAAGGTCGTAACCCATTGGGAAGATCCTTTCAATCTCTGCAGGTGTTTCGCAAATCATGTCCGATACTTACCAGCGCTCAAATCTCGCCGCCCTCGACGCCGCCCATCATCTTCACCCCTTCTCGGACATGAAAAAGCTCAACGCCGACGGCACGCGCATCATCGAGCGCGGCGAAGGGGTTCACATCTGGGATAATCAAGGCAAGAAATATCTGGATGGTTTCGCCGGCCTCTGGTGCGTCAATGTCGGCTACGGCCGCAAGGAAATCACCGATGCGGTCTCCCGGCAGATGAACGAGCTGCCCTATTACAACACCTTCTTCGGCACCACGAGCACGCCGACGACGCTGCTCGCCGAGAAGGTGACCGCCCATGCCGGCGATCGCTTCAACCACGTCTTCTTCACCGGCTCCGGTTCGGAGGCCAACGACACTTGGTTCCGCATGGCGCGCGTCTATTGGAGCGCCGTCGGCAAGCCTTCGAAGAAGACGGTGATCGCCCGCAAAAACGGTTATCATGGCTCGACCGTCGCCGGTGCCAGCCTCGGCGGCATGAAATACATGCACGAGCAGGGCGACCTGCCGATCCCGGGGATCGTCCATATCGGCCAGCCCTACTGGTACGGCGAGGGCGGCGATCTCTCGCCCGCCGAATTCGGCCTGAAAGTCGCCCGCGAACTGGAAGCGAAGATCGACGAGCTCGGCGAGGAGAATGTCGCCGCCTTCGTCGCCGAGCCGATCCAGGGTGCCGCCGGCGTCATCGTCCCGCCGGAAACCTACTGGCCGGAGA
Source organism: Rhizobium sp. BG4 (assembly GCF_016864575.1). Classification (NCBI taxonomy): domain Bacteria; kingdom Pseudomonadati; phylum Pseudomonadota; class Alphaproteobacteria; order Hyphomicrobiales; family Rhizobiaceae; genus Rhizobium; species Rhizobium sp. BG4. The sequence continues at coordinate 627,343 of NZ_CP044125.1, read as the reverse complement.
TCGCCCGCATCTGCAAGGCCCGCAACATCCTGCTCGTCACCGACGAAGTGATCTGCGGCTTCGGCCGCCTTGGCGAATGGTTCGGTCACCAATATTACGGCGTCGAGCCCGACCTCTGCCCGATCGCCAAGGGCCTCTCCTCAGGCTACCTGCCGATCGGCGGCGTGCTGGTGTCCGATCGCATTGCCGACGTGCTGATCAACGATGTCGGCGATTTCAACCACGGCTTCACCTATTCCGGCCACCCCGTCTGCGCCGCCGCCGCGCTCGAAAACCTGCGCATCATCGAAGACGAGAAACTGGTCGAGCGCGTCCGCGACGACATCGGCCACTATTTCGCGAAAGCCTGGGGCGCGCTCGCCGATCACGACCTCGTCGGCGAAGCCGCAAGCGTCGGCCTGATGGCCGCCCTGCAGCTTACCGCCGGCAAGAAGACCCGCACCCGCTTCGAAAAGCCCGACGCGGTGGGATCGCTGGTGCGAAACCACGCGCTCGCCAACGGCCTGGTACTGCGCGCCACCGCCGACCGCATGCTCGCCTCGCCGCCGCTGGTCATCAGCCATGCGGAGGTGGATGAGATGGCGCGGATCACGAAGATCGCGCTGGATGCGGCCTGGAAGGAGTTGCGGGGTTAGGGGGCGGGCGGCGCGATCAGCGCATAGCCGAACCGGTAGGTCTCGCCCTTGTGGGCATAGAAATAGGGAACGTCGATGGTCGAGATCTCAGGGACGGCACCCGCGAGATCCGGCCTCTGTTTCAGCCATTCCGTAGCCTTCGCCGACAGCCCGCTTTCACCCGCAGTGCCCATTGGCCAAACGATCAGCAACGGATGTTCCTTCGATATCGCAATATCCGGCTTGAAGCCCGGATAATCGAGCGACACGACGGTAACGGGGTAGAGGTCCTTGCGAAGGTTGCCCGCAAGGAGGCTTCCTTCCGCGACGATTGCTGAGGGATCAGCCTTCTGCCGTAGCGCTTCGGCAGCGCGCAGGAACGGCGTGTTCAGCCGCTCGTAATCACCGTTGAGGCTTGCCATCGCGACCCGGCCGAAGAGGATCGACGGGACGGCGATCATGATGATCGCGACGACCGGCATGAAGCGGCGCAACGCCTGGCCAGCGTCGATCTTCGATGCCTCGATCTTCAGCGCCAGATAGAGCGGCATCACGAAGAACAGCGGCACGAGCCACCGGTCCTTGACCTGCGAGGCGCCGCCGAAGAAGACCAGCAGGAGAATGCCGAGCATCGAAAAGAGCATCATGCGCCCGAACAGCCGCGTCCATTCGGAGCTCCCCGAAAAGGCGGAGAGCAACGGCTTGCGGAATACGATCGCGAAGACCAGCACGGTGACGGCGCAGAAGCCGATGACTGCCAACAGCAGCGAGCCGGTGCCAGTCAGAACCTGCAGAATATAGCTCGCATGGTCGTTATCCGTCAGCTTCTCCAGGGTGCGAGCCGTGGCGAAGCCGAGATTGTCCTTGAGCCAGAACAGGTGCGGCGTGGCAATCGCGATGGTGACGAGTGCCGTCAGTCCAATGCGCCAGTCGAACACCCGCTTGCGCATCTGCTGATCGAAGAGAACGGCAAGCAGGGCGGAAATCGGCAGAAGCGCGAAATTGTACTTCGAGAGGAAGCCGAGGCCGATGCCGACACCGGTAATAAGATAGGCCAGCGTATCGCCCTTATGCAGCGCGCGGATGAAGCCGTAGAGGAAGAGGCATCCGGAAAAGAACACGGCGACCGTATGCGTCAGGTCGCGCTGCATCTCGAACGCCACCTGCGGCAAGGTAATAAGCCCGAGCGTCGCCATAACCGCGAGCGCATCGTTCCGCAGCAATCGGCGCGCCGTCAGGCCGTAAAGCAGATAGGAAATGAAGAGCAGCGTATTCTTCGTCGCCGCAAGCGCCAGCACGGAGACGCCGCTGAACGAGAAGATGGCATATTGCAGCCAGTTGTAGAACGGCGGCTGTGGCCCGTATCCAGCGGCCAGCCATTGTGACCGAAAGGATTGCTCCGCTTCGTCGAGGCCGAGCGTTGGCGGCATGGCGATGCGGACGATAACCTGCAGCACGAAATAGAAAGCCAGCAAGCCGAAGACCCAGCCGATCCCGCTTTTGCCGGCCTTGTTATCAGTGCTTTCCATTTTATTTGCGCCCAACCCAAGCGTAACCAAAGGCGAAAGTGTCGCCACTCTTGCCGAAATAATAGGGAAGCGCGAGCGTGCCGATGCCCGTCACCTCGCCATTGTTATCCGTGATCCAGGTCGAAAACTCTGGCGGCATCGGCGCCTCTTTGCCCTCAGGTCCGCGCCAGATGAAGAGCAGCGGACCCTTCGTCAGCAGATCGTTCGGCAGGCCGGGATCAGGGAAGCCGGGCATCATGATCGGCGTGTCGGGAAAGACGAGCCTGAGGTTCCCGCCAACGTGGCGGTCGCCCGCGATGATCAGCCCCGGGCGCGGCTGGCCCTCGAGCACGCGGCCAAGACCGGCAAAGGGAATGTTCAGTTTGGTGTAGGAGCCTATATGCTCCCCGGCCACCACACGCACCGTGAGGATGGTGACCACGACCGTCATCAGGATCGGGACGGCGCGCAGGAAGCGGCGCAGCGGCAGGCCGAAATCGGCGCCGGATACTTCCAGCTTGCGGAAAATGTAAAGCGGCAGGATGAGCAGGAACGGGTCGAGCCAGCGTTCGCGGATGTGCGTCGTGCCGGTCACCAGGATCACGCCGACGATTGCGATCAGGCTGATGGCGATCATCCGCTCCATCAGCCGCGTCCAGCGGTCTCCGGCTTTGAGGGCGCGGATGAGGTCACGCCGGAAGGATGCGGCGAAAATCACGATGGTGAGCGCTGAAAACGCGATGAGCGCGACGACGAACGAAAGCAGCCCTTCGCCGGCCGGGAAGATGTCGGTTGCCTCACGGCTATCGACCATCTTGCTGAGCGTCCCCGCCGTTGCCTGGTCGACATTGCCGTAGAGCCACAGCAGATGCGGCATGACGATCGCGAGCGACACGGCAAGCGCCGGCAAGATCCGCCAGTCGAAGAGGCGCTGACGCCACTCGCGGTCGGGAATTGCGGCGGCGATCGCGATCAGCGGTATGAGCGCGAAATTGTATTTCGAGATCACGGCAATACCGGTGGCGATGCCGAGCAGCATATAGCTGCCGAAACTCGGCCTTTCGAGCGTCCGGAAGAAGCCGAACAGGAAAAGCGAGGTTGCGCAGAGCAGGGCGACCGTATGCGTCAGGTCCTGCTGCGGCATGTACGAGACCTGCGGCAGCGTCAGGAGCGCCAGCATCGAGGCCGCCTGCACGGAGCGGTCCTTCAGGACCTCGCGTCCCGCCAGCCCGTAGAAGACGTAGCAGAGAAACAGCAGGATGTTCTTGGGCACGGTCAGCGCCCAGATCGACGGTCCGACGACCGCGACGATCGCATATTGCAGCCAGTTATAGAACGGCGCCTGCGGTCCATACCCGGCGAGCAGATATTGCGAGTAGAAGATCTGCTCTGCCTCGTCGAGCTCCAGCGAATGCGGCAGCGCGACGCGAAGGGCAATGTTCAGCAGAAAGTAGGCGGCAAGCAGAATGAGTGCATTGCCGATCGATCTGCCGAACGATTGGACCGGGTGGATACCCGGCTGAGCCTTAACTCTGGCTTCCATCGAAGATCTGCCGGACGATGTAGTTCGGCGAGGCGTCGTCGCGGTAGTAGGTGCGGGCGATCATTTCGGCGAGGATGCCGGTGGTGATCAGCTGCACCGAGGACAGCAGGAAAACAACGCCGACCATCAGCATCGGGCGGGTGCCGATGTCATTGCCGAGAATGAACTTGTCGAAGAACAGATAAAGCAGGATCAGTGCCGCGATAGCGCCGAAGCCGAGACCGAGCGAACCGAAGAAGTGGCCGGGACGCGCCTTGTAGCGCATGAAGAACATCACCGACAGCAGGTCGAGGATCACGCGGAAGGTGCGCGAAATGCCGTATTTCGAGACACCGTGCTGGCGCGCGTGATGCGTCACCGGCACTTCGCCGATCCGCGAGCTCGGGACGACACCGGCAACCCAGGCCGGGATGAAACGGTGCATTTCGCCCATCAGCTTTACCTGCTTGATGATCGAGGCGCGGTAAATTTTCAGGCTGCAGCCGTAATCGTGCAGCTTCACGCCGGTGATGCGGCCGATCAGATAGTTGGCGCACCACGAGGGAATCTTGCGCAGCAGTAGGCCGTCCTGGCGGTTCTTGCGCCAGCCGACCAGCAGGTCGAGTTCGCGGCGCTCGAGTTCGGAGACCATCGAAGGAATGTCCTTCGGATCGTTCTGCAGGTCGCCGTCCATGGTGGCGATCAGGCGGCCGCGGGCCGTGTCGATACCGGCCTGCATGGCGGCCGTCTGGCCGAAATTGCGCTGCAGTTCGACGATGCGCAGCGTGAGCCCGGCGCGGCCGGCATATTTCTTGGCGTTGACGAGCGTCGCATCGGTGCTGCCGTCATCGACCAGGATCAGCTCCCAGCTGCTCGGATACTGAGCCATTGCCTCGCAGATCCGCTCGACGAGCGGGCCGACGCTTTCCTCTTCGTTGAAGATCGGAACCACGAGCGAAAGCTCAAGCGGCGTTCCGGCATCATTTGCGCTCGAAAGCGACTCTGACATTGTCTGCAACTCTTATTGCTCCTAAAAGGCCGTTCATGGCCAAGCAGGCGGCCGTCGCCGCCCAAAGTCAGGATGCCTACTACATGAACTCTCCGGTTGGCGCTAGCCGACAATCCTGGTTCGCACGCAATCGCATGACGTTGCTCACCGTCGTGATCGTCGCAGCCTATGCACTCTTCATCGAATGGTTTTGGGGCTGGTCCTCCATCCTGGCGCAATGGGCAGCCGTCGGCGTCCTGCCGATCGCCATCGCGCTCGTTCTCCTGACCAGCACCTATTTCCTGCGCACCTGGCGCATCCTCGATTACTTCCCGCGCGAGACATCCGGCCAGTTCCGCACGCTGTTTCGCGTTACCCAGATCCACAATCTGCTCAACATCATGCTGCCCTTCCGCAGCGGCGAGACCAGCTTCCCGCTGCTGATGCGCACCGAGTTCGGCATTCCGCTGGCGCGCGGCACCTCGGCGCTTCTCGTCATGCGCCTCCTCGATCTTCATGCATTGCTTGCGGCAGCCGGAATCGGTTTGGCAAGCGAAGCGGGTAACGGCTTGATTGCATGGATCATCTGGGCCGCATTCCTGGTGCTCCCGGTCGCAGCCTTCATCGTCCGCAAACCGCTGCTGCGCTTTGGCTTCAAGCTGGCGCCGAAGAAGGCGCAGGGCTTTCTGGCTGAGATCGAGAACGGCCTGCCGGTCGATGGCATCGCCTTTGCGCGTGCCTGGGCGATGACGGCGGTGAACTGGCTGGTGAAGGTTCTGGTCCTTGCCTGGGCGCTCAGCCTGATGGGCGTGCTGCCGCTGGCCGCGAGCTTCGGCGGCGCGCTCGGCGGCGAGCTCTCATCCGTTCTGCCGGTGCATGCGCCGGGCGGCGTCGGCACCTATCCGGCCGGCATCACCGCCGGTGCCGTCGCTTTCGGCGCCTTGGGCGGGAAGGAAGCGCTGGCGGCACTGGCGCAGGCGAGCATCAATGCCCATCTGCTGATCATCGTCTCGGCGCTGACGGGGACGGCGATCTCACTGCCCTTCGGCCGCCGCCGTCAGCTCTGAAATCCGCCTCCTCAGGAAGTTCCGCTCCGGCTCCTGCTGGCAAAGCGACAGCGCACGCTCATAGGCCTCGATTGCCTCCGCGATCCGCCCGAGGCGGCGCAGGAAATCGGCGCGCGCCGAATGCGCCAGATGATAGCGCTCGAGATCGCCGGATTGCAGGATGCCGTCGACGATCGCCAGACCCTGTTCGAAACCCTCGGACATGGCGATCGCCACGGCCCGGTTCAACGCCACGATGGGCGAGGGCTGGGCTGCCGCAAGCAGATCGTAATAGCGGGCAATCTGCCGCCAGTTCGTGGCTTCGGGTGTTGCCGCTTTCGAGTGCTCGGCGGCGATCGCCGCCTGCACCGTATAGAGCCCGACCTCTTCGCCAGCCATCGCGCTCTGCAGCAGCTGCAGCCCCTCGACGATCTTGCCGCGATCCCATGCGGAGCGGTCCTGCTCGTCGAGCAGCACCAGTCGACCGTCATCGCTCGATCGCGCCAGCCGCCGCGAATCCTGCAGCAGCATCAGCGACAGGAGACCATCGATATCCCGGTGCGGCAGCAGCTCGCCGACCAGCCGCGCCAGCCGGATCGCTTCGCCGGTCAAGCCGCTCCGCACGACAGCGCTGCCTGACGACGCCGAGTAGCCCTCGTTGAAGACCAGGTAGATGACGTGCAGCACCCGGTCGAGCCGCTCCGGCAGTTCAGGTTTCTCCGGCACCTCGTAGGGGATCTCCGCAGCACGGATCCGGTTCTTCGCCCGCACGATCCGCTGTGCTACCGTCGGCGCGGGGACGAGGAAGGCATGCGCGATTTCTTCCGTCGTCAGGCCGCAGACTTCGCGTAGCGCCATCGCCACCTGCGCTTCGGCCGGAATTATGGGATGGCAGCAGGTGAAGATCAGCCGCAGCATGTCGTCGGCAATCGCGTCCATGTCGTCTGCCTCCTCTGGTGCGGGATAAAGGCTGTCCTCGATATCCTGCACGGACGCGTCGAAACGCGCCCGGCGGCGAATATGATCGATCGCCCGGAAGCGCCCGGCTGAAACCAGCCAGGACACCGGATTGCCGGGAATGCCGTCGCGCGGCCAGGTTCGCGCCGCCTCGGCAAAGGCGTCGTGCAGCGCTTCCTCCGCCCGGTCGAAATCGCCGAGCAGACGGATCAGCGTCGCCAGAACCCGGCGCGACTGCGAGCGGTAGATATCCTCGATCACCCTGTCCAAACGCTACTCCGGCAATGTCAGAAGCCGCACCGGCCGGACCTCGACCGCTCCGAAACACACCGATGGGATCCGCGCGGCGATCTCTTTTGCCGCTTCATCGTCGGGTGCCTCGATGACGTAGAACCCGGCAAGATGCTCCTTGGTCTCGGCATAGGGGCCGTCGGTCGCCTGCAGCTGGTTGTCCCGCACCCGCAGCACCGTCGCCGTCTCCGGCGGCTGCAGCGCATCGGCATGGATCATCGTCCCGTCGGCACGAAGCTCCTCGTCGAAACGGAAATGCGCGGCGACCAGCTGATGCCCTTCGGCCCGGGTCAGCGTTCCATCGCGGTCAGCAGAATTGTAGATGAGGCAGAGATAACGCATCGGCTCACACCCCATCTTCGATCGAATAGGCCGGCCGCACCTCGATCGAGGCATATTCGACGATCGGGAATGCCGAGGCGATTTCGGTCGCTTGGCTGATGTCTCGGGCCTCGATCAGCACGAAGCCGCCGAGATGTTCCTTGATCTCGGCGAACGGCCCGTCCGTGGCGCTGAGTGCACCGTTCGTGACGCGCACCGTCACCGCGCTCTCTGGCTCGCGCAGCGCCAGCGCCGTCAGCAGGTGTCCGCTGTCGCGCCAGCGGTTGTCGCTGAGGATGCATTGCTCCGTCAGCCTGTCCCATTCGGCCTGGGTCACCTGCTTGCTCTTTTCGGTGTCGAACCAGATCTGGCAGAGGAATTTCATCGCGCGGCCTCCTGCAGCTTGCTCTTGAAGTCATGGACCGGGCGGACTTCGATCGAGCCGTATTTCGCCAGCGGAATGCCGGCAGCAACCCGGATCGCATCGTTGAGATCCTTGGCTTCGATCAGGATGAAGCCGCCGAGCTGTTCCTTGGTCTCGGCAAAGGGACCGTCGGTCATCGCCATTTCGCCGTTGCGGACCTTCACGGTCACCGCCGCGCTCGGCGCCTGCAGCGCTTCGGCATGGATCATATGGCCGCTGACCTCCAGGTCGAGATCGTATCCGGCCGAATCCCGGTCGAGTGTCCTTTTCTCCTCGTCACTCATCCGTTCGAGCACCGATGGCTCGAACCATACCTGGCATAGATATCGCATTGTGGCTTTCCTCCTGGCTGCCTCTCACAGCCCTTGGACGAAGAGACTAGGCGGAAATCGACAGGTGCGGGAAAAATCTTTGTTGGCCTCCCGCTGTCGAAAGCGCGGAGGCGCAAACGACCATGATCGTCGAAACCATTGGAGTCACGATCATGGGAATTCTGGAGATTGGAATTGCAAGCTGGGCCGCGCGCAAAAGAGCGCCGGTCAGCGCTGACGAATATTATGACATGCAGGGCTTCGATCTGCGCGGCCTGCTCGTGCGGCTGATGTTTGCTGTCGCGGTCTTCGCGGCCGTCATCTCCGGGCTCGAACTGTCGAGCCCCGCAGACAGCGGTCCGCAGGTGATTGCGGACCGCGATGTCAGGTAGGCTTACTGGAAGGCCGTTTCAAAGAAGCTGCGCAGCTTGCGCGAATGCAGCGCCTCTGGCGGCATGGCCGCCAGCTTCTGGATGGCGCGGATGCCGATCTGCAGATGCTGGTTCACCTGCGTCCGGTAGAAGGCTGTCGCCATGCCCGGCAGCTTCAGTTCGCCATGCAGCGGCTTGTCGGAAACGCAGAGCAGCGTGCCGTAGGGAACGCGGAAGCGGAAGCCGTTGGCGGCGATCGTCGCCGATTCCATATCGAGCGCGATGGCGCGGGCCTGCGACAGGCGCTTCACCGGGCCTGCCTGATCGCGCAGTTCCCAGTTGCGGTTGTCGATCGTCCCGACGGTGCCGGTGCGCATGATGCGCTTCAGCTCGAAGCCTTCGTAACCGGTGATCTCGGCAACGGCTGCTTCCAGCGCCACCTGTACTTCGGCGAGCGCCGGAATCGGCACCCAGACCGGCAGGTCGTCGTCGAGAACGTGGTCCTCGCGCATATAGGCATGCGCCAGCACATAGTCGCCGAGGCGCTGGCTGTTGCGCAGGCCGGCGCAGTGGCCGAGCATCAGCCAGGCATGCGGGCGCAGCACCGCGACGTGGTCGGTTATCGTCTTGGCGTTGGAGGGGCCGACGCCGATATTGATCATGGTGATCCCGGCATGGCCCTTCTTCTTCAGGTGATAGGCCGGCATCTGCGGCAGGCGGCCGGGTGTCGCATCGCCTTCGGGCGTGCTGGAGCCTGCATGAGTGATGATATTGCCAGGCTCGACGAAGGCCGTATAGCCATCGCCGCCGTCGGCCATCAGCTTGCGGGCCCAGGTGCAGAACTCGTCGATATAGAACTGGTAGTTCGTAAACAGCACGAAGTTCTGGAAATGCTGCGCGCCTGTTGCCGTGTAGTGGGCGAGGCGGGCGAGCGAATAGTCGATGCGCTGTGCCGTGAAGGGCGCAAGCGGCGAGGGCTCGCCGGGTGGCGGGATATATTCGCCATTGGCGATCTCGTCGTCCGTCGTATTCAGGTCCGGCGTATCGAAGAGATCGCGCATCGGAATATCCATGAAGGCCGATGCGGAGGCCTCGACATGGGCGCCTTCGCCGAAAGCGAAATGCAGCGGGATCGGCGTCGAGGATTCGGAGACGACGACGGGAACGTTGTGGCTCTTCATCAGAAGCGCCAGCTGCTCTTTCAGGTAATGGCGAAACAGCTTCGGACGCGTCACGGTCGTCGTATAGACGCCGGGCGAGGTCACGTGGCCGTAGGAAAGACGGCTGTCGATATGGCCGAAGCTCGTCGTCTCGATGCTGACCTGCGGATAGAAGGCCCGGTGCCGCGCGGTGATCGGCGCACCCTTAGCGATCGCCGTGAAGCTGTCGATCAGGAAGGCCGTGTTGCGGTCGTAAAGCTCTGTCAGCGCGTCGACGGCCTTTGCCGGGTCGTCGAAGCTTTGCGGTTCAAAGGCTGGCGGAGAGGAAATATCGAGGGGTGCTAATGGAGAGATTCGTTTGCTCATGGCGCATTATAGGTTGCCATGTGCAACACGCAAGCGACGGCGGGCGGGCTCGCCCGCGCTACCTACTTATGCTCGCCCGAGCAGAAGGGGCTGGAGGATTCCAGGCAGGTATAGTTGGCGCCGAAATGCGACTGGGCGCCGCCGCCGCCGCCATGCACGACCGCTGCCGAAAAGCTGATCGCAAACAGCGCCGCAAACAGCGTGATGATGGTGAAACGTCTTGCCAAGATTTGCACGTCCATATTCCCTAACCCATAAGCCCCTTCATTCTTGCCTCCCTTCTGACACAGGGCGGCTGAACGAGTGCTGAGATGCCGGTTCATATGGCGTTCAGGAATATTGACGGGTTTGGGGGAAGCATTGGGCGCGCTTGCCTTCGCCCTCATCCCTGTGCTTGTCACAGGAATGAAGGAAGTGTGGTGGCTGGAGCCCCTCATCCGGCCTTCCGGCCACCTTCTCCCCAGGGGAGAAGGGAAAGTCGAGGATGCCGCTTCCGCCAACTTCCCCTCTCCCCCGCGGGGAGAGGGTAGGGTGAGGGGGCTCCGGCTTCGACGGGCCGTTCTAACTCCCGATCCAGAAGCGGCGAGGAAGAATAGCCCTTACAGCCGCGTCCAGGTCTGCGACTTGCAGAGAACCTTCAGAACGCAGCCCTTCATCTTCAGCGAACTGCCCGAAACCGTGCCGGAGCCGCTATAGGTCTTGTCGTTGGCAGGGTCGGTGATTTCGCCTGTATAGGTGCCGCCGGTGCCGGATAGCGTGCCGATCTTCTTGCCGGCGAACTTGCCAGTCTTCAGCGTCACGCAGAAGCCGCCGCTGCAGGGGGCGATCTCTGCCGTATCGCCGGCGACCGTCTTCCAGTTGCCGACGATCACCTCGTCGGCATGCGCGAGCCCTGCCGAAAGTACCACCGCGCCTGCGAGAATAAGTGTGCGGACCATCCATTCCTCCCTGATGTTCAAAACGCCGGCGAAAAATAACTGACGCGAACGTAAAGGTAAATAAGACTGAGCCGCAAAAGCCCGGTTTTCCGGGGTTGCCGACAGCCGATATTTCCGGTTTCCCGATTTGCCTGCTCGTTTCGTGGTGAACGAAGCGTTGATTTCGAAATCTGAATCTTTCGTAAAATTGTCTCGAAACTCCTTAATTTGCAGGCTTCGCGATGTTTAACAAAAACCCAAGTTTACCAAGCATTTGGACTTTGTTTGTCTCAAATTAATCATGCATTTTAGGCGTTTTTTGAAAGGCCTGGAGCATAGTGAAGCCATCAAACGAGCGGGGCAAACCCGCCGCACCGAAGGGACCGAAAGCTGCGATAGACGGCACGGCCCGGACGGTAAAACAGGGCAAGTCGACAACAGGCTAAACAGGGATAAAACCGATGGCACGCTTTGAAATGCACAATGCTGAAATGGCCACCATGGGTGGCGACAAGAACGCCGACGTCTTCTGCGAAATGGGTCTGATGTATGCAACCGGCCGCGGCTGCGACGTCGATCTGGTCGCCGCGCACAAGTGGCTGAACATCGCCGCCATCAAGGGCAGCGACCGTGCCGCCGAACTGCGCGCCGATGTCGCCGCTTCGATGAACAAGATGCAGATCGTCGAGGCGCTCCGTGCGGCTCGCGAGTGGATGACCATCCACTAAGCTGCATCGAAAAATCAGACAAGAATAACAACCTCAAAAAGAGGGGGCTGGCGGGGCACTTTGGACGGGGCTGCAGCCAGGAGAACGAAACCGCGACCGGCAGAAACAAGGCCGGCGCGGTTTTTTCGTTTCAGTCGAGCGTGCGCAATACCTGCGGCAGCGACTGCTCGAACAGCGCCATATCGGCTTCCGGCCCGACGCTGACGCGGATGCAGCGGTTGAGCGGCGTCACACCCGGCATGCGGATGAAGACGCCATGCTGCATCAGCCCGTCGACGATCGCCCGCGCATAGGTGCCGTCGCGCCCGGCATCGATTGCCACGAAATTGGTGGCCGAGGGCAGCGGCGACAGCTGGTTTGCCCGGGCAATGTCCGAGATGCGTTCGCGCGCCGCCTGGATCTTGCCGACGACTTCGGCGAGATAGGCCTGGTCCTTCAGCGCGGCGAGAGCGCCGGCCGTCGCCAGCCGGTTCATGCCGAAATGGTTGCGGATCTTGTCGAAGGCTTGCGCCGTGCCCGGCGTCGAGATCACGTAGCCGACACGGGCGCCGGCCAGACCATAGGCCTTCGAGAAGGTGCGGGTGCGCACGATGTTCGGCAGGTCGATCAGCGAAGAAATCGAGGGAAGTGAGCTTGCCGGTCCGGTCTCGCTATAGGCCTCGTCGAGAACCATCAGGCAGGTCTCGGGCAGGGCGCGTGCGAAGGCGACGATCTTGTCGGCATCCCACCAGCTGCCCATCGGATTATCAGGGTTGGCGAAATAGACGAGCGGCGCATTCTCGCGCTTCACCGCGTCGAGCAGCCCGTCCAGATCTTCCCGGTCGTTGACATAGGGAACGGTAACGAGACGGCCGCCGAAACCGGCGACATGGAAATTGAAGGTCGGATAGCCGCCGAGCGAGGTGACGACGGGCATGCCGGGCTCGATGACGAGGCGGACGATCTGGCCGAGCAGCTCGTCGATGCCGCCGCCGATGGCGATGTTCGCCGAGGTGATACCGAGATGGGCGGCCAGTGCCTCGCGCAGCTCGAAATTCTCCGGATCGTTGTATTTCCAGATATCGCCGCCCGCAGCACGCATCGCCTCGAGCACGGAAGGCGCCGGGCCGAAGCCGTTTTCATTGGCGCCGATGCGGGCCGCGACCTTCAGGCCGCGCTGGCGCTCGATGGCCTCTGGGCCGACGAAGGGAACGGTGGAGGGCAGGGCGCTGACCAGCGGTGTGAAGCGCGAAAAGGCGGACATGGAAATGCGGGATCCCGAATAAGACAAAAGCGGCGCCAACAATAAGCGCCGCTCCCTTCATGGCAAGGAAGATTATTCCAGAATCGGCCCTATTGCATCGCCGTGATGCGTCCGCCGCGGCGCGCTTCCATGGCTTCGACATTGCCGGCCATGAAGTCGGCGCGTACCACGCGGCGCAGCACTTCCGGATCGAGAACGTTGATGAAGCGGACGCCGATGCGCTCCTTGTTGCGATAGACCTCGGCGCAGCCGATGCGATAGGCGAGGCCGAGAATGTTGAGGTAATAGTGCTTGGGAAGACCGGCGGTCGACGAGACCAGGAAGGTGGCGCCGCCGCGCGAGATATCGAGGATCTCCGCGCTTCTGAGCGACATGCCGGTGAGACAGGGGCGCACGGCGATGATCCGCGCCGGGCGGTTCACCTGAAACTGCTCCCAGCGCTGGTCGTAGACCTCAGATTTCACAGTCGCAAGATGCGTTGCCCGATCCATGGACATCGTGCAGTCCTCCGTCTGGGCCAAGCTCATCCCGGCCCGTTATGGCAGAGCCTCACACGAATGTTTTGCGCATTCGTCAAAGACATCAAGACAATTTTAGTGATTATGAATTTTGTGCTTACGTGGCACAGCCTGTGCCGCGGCGGGATGGCGATCAGCCGAAGGCGCGCGCCGCCGCATAGCCGCCGGCAGCCGTTGCCGCCGTCACGAAGGTGCCCCAGGCCATATCCACCAAGCTCATCGTCACCGGCCAGTTCTTCAGCGTCGAAAGATTGGTGATGTCATAGGTGCCATAGGCGGCCAGTCCCAGAATGGCACCATAGGCAAGCGCCGTGCCGAGCGAGGCGGCATTGACCGCCGGAAGCACGGCGAGCACGACGACGGCGACGGCAAAGAACAGATAGAAGAGCGCGGCAATGCCGAAAGCCGGCTGCGGCAGCATCAGTTCGCCCAGCTGGTCGCGATAGAAAGTGCGGGCGACGAGGCCGAGCCAGATCGCATCGAGCACCAGCAGCGTGGCGAACGAACCGGCATAGGCGACGAGGGCGGTCTTCATGGCGTCTCTCCTTTTGCTGGTCTCTACGCGCCGTTCACAAATTGGATTGCCTGCGTGAATCGATTTATGCGCCCGGCGCGCGAACTCTTTCAATTCCTGCACGTTTTGCCCTAGTCGATGAGGCGCTTTGCCGCTTCAGCAAACAATCAAGAGGAAAGACAAATGGCCGACATCAGAGTGCCTTGGGAATCTTGGGTTGTGGTCTGCGATGGCGCGAAGGCGCTGTTCATGCAGAATGCCGGTGACGCGCAGATCATGAATCTGCAGGTGCAGGAAACCCTGACGCAACCGAGCGCACCGACACGCGAACTCGGCACCGACAAGCCGGGCCGCTCCTATGCGCCCGACGGACTGAGCGGCAGCGCGATCGAGCAGACAGACTGGCAGGCACAGGCCGAAGCCGAGTTTCTGAAGCAGGTTGCCGCCAAGATGGACGATCTTGTGCACCGGAAGGATGCCCGCCGCATCGTCCTCGTCGCCCCGCCGCGTGCGCTGGGGACGCTGCGCCCGGTGCTGAGCGCCGACGCGCAGGCCGCGATCTCCGCCGAAGTCGCCAAGGACTACACCAACCTGCCGGTCGACCAGATCGAGCGGCATCTGGCAGCGTAACCGGATATCTCGAGGCCATGTAACATGCGGGCAGCCGGGGCTGCCCGTATTTCGTTTAGGGGAAGTTAGACGCCGGTTTCGAAGCTCAGGCGCAGGACATGGTGCAGGAATTCCGCATTGATCAGCATGTTGAAGCTGATCGTCACCAGGTCGCCCTCTCGCTTGACGACGGTCGAGCCGATCTCGTCGTGGATGCCGAGGATTTCGAGGAAGAAGTGGTTGGGCATCTCCACCGAAGGGCTCACTTCCAGCACCGCGCCGCCGAGATTGATCGTGCGGATCAGGCAGCGCACCTGCGTGCCGGTGCTGAGATGGTGGCCGACGAAGATAATCTTGCCGGGCCGGTCCAGAGTGAAGTCTCGGTAGGATTGCTCCTGGTTGCCGTCATTGAGGTGCATCTGAAAGGCCACGTCAGCCTCCGCTGGTTGTATGATTGAAATGTAACACGCGAATGCTGATAAGTTCTGAAAAGCATTGGTAAATTTTGAGCCTTATGCGTGGCTGGCGGCAAAAAGCGCTTTGTTTCCGGTGGTTATGCCCCGCCGCGCGTGGTCATTATGGGGCATTCTTGACAGGAAAGCCGCTTTCCCACATACAGAAGGCGGTTCGAGGCACCGGCCGCTCGCGGATGAAAGTCCATGGTGAAGCCTCGTTTTCATAGTCACGGCCATCCGGTGCATGCTGACTGACGGCAATGCGAGCTCCCATTCACAGTCGATAATGGCATGCCTTCCGAAAGGCTGAACCTGTGACGACGACCTATCCATCCATCGACGAGCTGAAGGCTCAGGCGAAACGCCTGCGCCAGGCCATGGAAGCCCGCGGCAGTGCGCTCTCCCATAGCGCCGCGCTCGAACTCATTGCCCAGCAATATGGCGCGCGTGACTGGAACACGCTCTCAGCGCTCGCCACCCGCCCGAATGCCGAGCCTGTCTCGCTCCTTTCGGTCGGGGCGCAGGTGCGCGGCCGCTATCTGAACCAGCCCTTCTCGGGCCGGATCCTGGCGCTGGCGCAGACCAATGGCGGGCTGCACAACATCACCATCCATTTCGACGAACCCGTCGATGTCGTGACCTTCGAGAGCTTCTCGGCCTTCCGCCAGCGCATCAACGCGCAGGTGGACGGCAACGGCATCTCGCCGCGCAAGACCTCGAACGGTCTGCCGCAGCTCGTCCTCGACATCTGATCATTCATTTCGATAGCCGGACTCCATCGATGAAACCCGTATCCGCAACCAATCCGTTTCTGACCGCGCCGCTGCCCAGGGTCTTTGCCCGCACGGCAGCGCCGATCATTCTCATCACCACCATCAACGGCCTGTTTGCCGTGGTGGACGCCTATTTCCTCGGCGCCTATGTCGGCGCCGGGGCACTTTCGGCCGTCACCCTGATCTTCCCCGGCCTGATGATGGTCGTGGCGCTGCAATCGCTCGTCTCGAACGGCATGGCGAGCATTCTCGCCCGCGAGCTCGGCGCCGGTAACCGCGATGCCGCGCGCCGCACCTTCGCGGCCGCCCATGCCCTGGCGATCGCCGTCGTCCTCATCGTCAACCTGATCTACTGGAGCGTCGGCTGGCGCATCGTCGGCAATGCGGCGGCAGGCGATCTCGCCGTCGCCGAAAACGCCCGCACCTTCATGGGCATCATGGTGGGCGCAGCACCCGTCGCCTTCTTCCTGTCGCTCAATATCGATGCGTTGCGCAGCGAAGGACGGATCGGCTTCATGACGCTTGTCATGCTGGCGGCATCCGCCCTCAACATCGCCGCCAACTGGTTCTTCATGGCGATCCTGCATTGGGGCGTTGCCGGCTCGGCGCTCGGCTCGGTGCTGGCGCAGGCGATCTGCCTGATCGCGGTGCTCGTCTACCGCTGGCGAAACGCCGCGGCGCTGCGGCCGGCCACAGGCTTCCCGCTCTCGGACTGGAAGCCGATCCTGGCGCTCGGCGCGCCGATGAGCCTCGGCTTCATCGGCATCTCGCTCTGCTCGGCCGCCGTCATCTTCAACCTGTCGATCTGGGGCGAGGGGGATTATGTCGCGACCGTCGGCGCCTACGGCATCATCACCCGCGTCATGACCGTCGCCTACCTGCCGCTGCTCGGCCTCAACATCGCCTTCCAGACGATCGCGGGCAATAACTACGGGGCGGGGCTTAGCGATCGCGTCGGCCGCAGCCTGCAGATCGCGCTGATCTCGGCGCTCGTCTATTGCGCCGGCGTCGAACTGATCGTCGAACTCTCGGCAACGCGCCTCGGCCACATCTTCGTCGCCGACCCCGTCGTCATCGCCGAAGTGTCCCGCATCCTGCCCTGGACTGTCGGCGCCTATTTCCTGTTCGGCCAGATGATCGTGCTGTCCGGCTATTTCCAGGCGATCGGCGATGCCAGACGGGCGGCGATCTTCGGCCTGTCGCGCGCCTATCTCTTCACCCTGCCGCTGACCTTCCTCCTGCCGCACGCCTTCGGCGAGATGGGCATCTGGATGGTCCCGGTCTTCGCCGAAGCCTGCATGTTCATGCTCGCCTTTGCGGTGCTCGCGCGGAATGCGCGGCGGATGGGGTGGCGGTATGGGTTGTTGCCGGTGTGAATAGGGTGCTGCCCGAGAAGGCGGTCGGCGAGGTGTTGTAGCGCTCACCCCACCCACCCTCATCCCCTGTGCTCGTCACAGGGATCCAGCCTGCCCAAGTCCTTGGCAGGAAAGACTCTTCTCGCCGCGCAGACGCACGGCGGCTGGATTCCTGTGACATCCCGTGGGCGCAGCCCTAAGGGCACAGGAATGAGGGGGCGAGGGCCTTACCCTCAGTCCTTCTTGCCCGCCGTCGCCGCCGTATCGGCCTCCTTCAGCGCCTTGGCGCATTCCTCGCAGCAGACTTCGACGGTCGTGCCGCCGAGCTTGACGCTGATGGCGTCGTGGCCGAGTTCGCAGTCGCAGGCGGCGCATGTGGTCTTCTTCATCGTCCGATCCTCCGTTGGTGATCCCGTTCGGGACAGGACCATAGAACCACCGGAGGCACCGGCCTCGCTGTCGAATTCTTTAGCGACTTATCGCGGACGAAGCCGTGCCGCACGCTGGAATTCGCCCGGCGTCTGGCCATAGGCCTGGCGGAAGGAGGAGGTGAAATGGCTGTGGCTGGAAAAGCCGAGATCGAGCCCGAGCGCCGTTAGGTCGTCGTACTGGCCGAGCAGATCAAGCGCCCGGGCAAGCCGCAGCCGCAGCTGATAGCGATAGAGCGGCGTCGCCTCCACCTGCTGGAAAACCTGCGTGAGATAGACGGGCGAGACGCCGACTTCGGTGGCGATTTCCGCCAGCGTCCAACGCCTTGCGAGATCGGAGGAGAGCACCAGCTTGGCGCGATCGACGAGCTTCTGCCGCCCGGTGGTCGCGGCTGCCGCATGCGAGGTCCGTTCGCCGAGCGAGCGGCGCACGAGCGTCAGCGCCAGCGTTTCCGCTTCCAGCGTCTCGGCCGCATTCTGGCGCAACCCGTGACGGAGGAGCGCGACGAGCGCCTGCGCCCGCGGATCGATCCGGCGGCGCTGGCGGCGGAAGCCGAAAAGCTCGCCCGCCTGGATCTGGTCACGGGGCGCGAGTTCGGCAAGCAGGGCATCGTCGACGGACAGATCGATGCAGGCATCGCCGCCATCGACGGGGTGGCTGATCTGGTAGCCCTGGCCGGCATTGAAGAACAGCATCTGGTTGGCTTCCGCCACCGTATCGTTGCGCCCGACATGGCGCATGAAGACGCCGCGATAGGGATAGACCAGGCTGGTCTTGTGGGCGCATTCCTCGCCGCTGCGATGACGGCATTCGCCATTGCAGACAACGTCGCGGATGGCGACGGTGTCCGTCTTCAAAAGCAGCGCTGTCGAAAATTGCGGCATCACATCATCCGGAGATTGGAAAGGCACACTAGCACAGTTCAGTCGCGGCAATAGACGTGCACGTCACTTTCGGTCTGGTAGCGCGAAAGCCCTATATCCTTCAGCTGCGCATCGGAGAGTTCCATGACGGCATTGAGGTTGCGCCGCTCCCTGAGCTTGCGCGCCGTCCAGCGATAGAAGGAGAGGAGAATGGCCAGCAGGCGCGATTGCGCCATCTGCGGCAGGCGGCCGTCGCGGCCGGAAAGGAGGGTGGTCGAGCCGTGCATGATATTGCTCCATCGCTGTTGTTTCGATGGAGGCAGTCAACCATGTGCACGGCTCGCCCGCTGTCAGATTATTTAGCGATCGAGCGGCAGATTATTTCAGCAGCCACTCGTGCTCCGGCGCATTGTAGAATTTCCACACGCGCTTCGGACCGGCCATGACGTTCAGATAGTAGAGGTCGTAGCCATGCGTTGCGGCGCAGGGGTGGTAGCCCTTCGGCACCAGCGTCACATCGCCGTCTTCGAGCACCATGGCCTCGTCGAGCGACCGGTCGTCGGTATAGACGCGCTGGAAGCCGAAGCCCTGCGGCGGGTTGAGACGGTGGTAATAGGTCTCTTCCAGAAAGCTCTCGTTCGGCAGATTGTCCTGGTCGTGCTTGTGCGGTGGATAGGAAGAGGTGTGTCCACCCGGCGTGATCACCTCGACGACGAGCAGCGAGTGCGCCGATGCATCGTCTTCCGGCATGATGTTGTTGACGTAGCGGACATTGGTGCCCTTGCCGCGGGTCAGCGCCGGATGCGTGCCCGGCGGGATCGCCTTCGCCTCATAGGTGCCACCGCCGGGGGCCGAGCAGACGGCAAGCTCGAGATCGGTCTCGGCCGTCACCGACCAGGCCGATTCCATCGGAATATAAAGGGCGTGCGGCGCACCGTCGAACGGGCTCATGCGCTCGCCGAGCGTGCCGAAATCGCGGGTGCCTGAAGATGCCTTGCCCTTACCGCTGACCCAGACGAGGCAGACCTCGCGCTCACCGGTCTCGCCGGACACGGTCTCGCCGGGTTTCAGCCGGTGCATGTCGAAACCGACATAGGTCCAGCCGGCGCTTTCAGGCGTCACATGCGTGACGCGGCCGCTGGTGCCGGAGGGTTTTACCTTGAGGTTTGGCATTGGTGTTTCTCCTCGATCTTATGAACTGAGGGTGCGCCCACCCCCTCTGTCCTGCCGGACATCTCCCCCACAAGGGAGGAGATCATCTAGGGGCGGCCACTCGCTCTACTCTCATTGTCTGGCGAAAACCTGCCTGCGAGTCGATCTCCCCCCTTGTGGGGGAGATGCCCGGCAGGGCAGAGGGGGGTATCACGCCCCACGGCTCTCGCGTTCAAGCCCCCTTCGGGAAACCTTCCGTCTCGACCGTGTAACCGGCCGCCGTCATCACCCGCATCAGTTCGGCATGGCCGATCTCGGCCATCTTCTGCGGCGGTGCCTTGCGCGGATCCTGCTCGGCCTCGACGACGAACCAGCCTTCGTAGCCGTGGTCGGCAAGACGCTGGACGATTGCGGCGAAATCGAGCGAGCCATCGCCGGGAACCGTGAAGGCGCCGAGCGCCACCGCGTCGAGGAACGACTGCCTGCTGCGGTCGAGACCGTCGACGACAGGCTTCCGGATGTCCTTGACGTGAACGTGGTTGATGCGGGCGTGGTGATTGTTGATGGCGCGCAGCACGTCGCCGCCGGCAAACGCCAGATGCCCGGCATCGAGCAGCAGCGGAATGCCGGCGCCCGAATTCTTCATGAAGGCGTCGAGTTCCGGTTCGGTCTCGACTACGGCCGCCATGTGGTGGTGATAGGAGAGCGGCATGCCCTGATCGGCGCACCATTCGCCGAATTCGGTGACGCGGCGGCCATAGGCCTTCATCTCGTCATCGGAAAGGCGCGGCTTGGTGGCGAGCGGCTTGGAGCGGTCGCCCTGGATCGAGCGGCCGACTTCGCCATAGACGATGCAGGGCGCGTTGACGGCCTTGAACAGCTCGATCATCGGCGCGATGCGATCCTTGTTGGCCGCAAGTTCCTCGTTGACGAGCGTGCCGGAGAACCAGCCGCCGCAGAGCGTCACGTCGGCGGCGCGCAGGATCGGCAGCATCTCGCCGGGATTGTTCGGGAAGCGGCGGCCCTGTTCCATGCCGGTGAAGCCTGCACTGCGCGACTGGCGCAGGCATTCTTCGAGGGACACGTCGTCGCTGAGCTCAGGAAGATCGTCGTTCCACCATGCGATGGGCGACATGCCGAGTTTGGCCTTCATTGCAAATTCTCCTCGTCATTCTTTTAAATCGGTGAGCCCGGAGCCCCCTCATCCCCGGTGCAAAACTTGCACCTGACTGCCGGCACCTTCTCCGCGAGGGGAGAAGGGATTTGCCGCGCCGCCTCCGTTCCCTTCTCCCCAGCGGGGAGAAGGTGCCCGTAGGGCGGATGAGGGGGCTCCGGGCTCTAATCTCTCAAATCAACCAGCCCGCTGCGCCGCACGGGCCTTCAGATAGGCCTCATGCGCCTTGTTGACCTCGCCGCGCGGGCTGACTTCGGGAACTGCGACATCCCACCAGTGGCCGCCGGCCTCAGTGGTGATCAGCGGATCGGTGTCGATGACGAAGACCGAAGTGCGGTCGTTCTTCTTCGAATCGGCGATCGCCTTTTCCAGTTCGGCAATCGAGGACACCTTGACGGCGACGGCGCCCATCGCTTCGGCATGGGCGCGGAAGTCGATATCCGGCATGACCTCGTGATAGGAGTCCTTCAGGAGGTTGTTGAAGTTGGCGCCGCCGGTTGCCATCTGCAGGCGGTTGATGCAGCCGTAGCCGCGGTTATCCAGCAGCACGATGTTGACCTTCAGGCCCATCATGACGGAGGTCGCGAGCTCAGAATTCAGCATCATGTAGGAGCCGTCGCCGACGAGGACGAAGACCTCCTTCTCGGGATGCGCCAGCTTGGCGCCGAGACCGCCGGCGATCTCGTAGCCCATGCAGGAGAAGCCATATTCCATGTGATAGCTGCCCGGCGCCGTCGCCGGCCACAGCTTGTGCATTTCGCCGGGAAGACCGCCCGCAGCGCAAAGGCCGATCGCCTTTTCGAGCTCGATCGAGCGCGTCACGGCGCCGATGACCTGCGCGTCGGAGGGGAACGCCGCATTGGTGGAGGCCATCGCCTTGTTGGCAGCATCCATCCAGATGTTCTTTTCCTTTGTCGCCTTCTCGGCAAGTGCTGCCGGCGCCTTCCAGCCGGAAAGTCCCTTGGACAGTGCCTTCAGCCCTTCGCGGGCATCGGCGACCAGCGGCTGCGCGTCATGCTTGACGGCGTCGTAGGCGGCGATGTTGAGGCCGAGCATCTTCAGCTTGTCGTTCTTGAACAGCGCCCAGGAGCCGGTGGTGAAGTCCTGGCAGCGGGTGCCGACGGCGATGATGAGATCGGTCTCCTCAGCCAGCGCATTGGCGGCAGACGTGCCGGTCACGCCGACGGAGCCGAGCGCCAGCGCGTGGCGCTCGTCGATCGCCGACTTGCCGGCCTGGGTCAGCAGAACCGGAATGCCATGCGCATCCGCAAAGGCCGCGAGCTCCTTGGTCGCCTGCGAATAGAGCACGCCGCCACCGGCGATGATGACGGGCTTTTCGGCCGTCTTGATCAGCGCGATCGCCGAAGCCAGCTCATCGGCATCCGGCTGCGGTCTGCGGGTAGACCAGACCTTCTCTTCGAACAGGCTTTCCGGATAGTCGAAGGCTTCCGCCTGGACGTCCTGGCAGAGCGACAGCGTCACCGGGCCGCAATCGAGCGGATCGGTCAGCACCTGCATGGCGCGCTTCAGCGCCGAGATGATCTGCTCCGGGCGGGTGATGCGGTCGAAATAGCGCGACACCGGGCGGAAGGCATCATTTGCCGAAACAGTGCCATCGCCGAAATCCTCGATCTGCTGCAGCACCGGATCGGGCGCGCGGTTGGCGAAGACGTCGCCGGGCAGGAAGAGAACCGGAATGCGGTTGACATGCGCCACACCGGCAGCCGTCACCATGTTCAGTGCGCCGGGGCCGATCGAGGTCGTGCAGGCCATGAAGCGCTGGCGGAAGCTTGCCTTGGAAAAGGCGATCGCGGCATGCGCCATGCCCTGTTCGTTATGGGCGCGATAGGTCGGCAATTCGCCACGCACCTGATAGAGCGCTTCCCCCATGCCCGCCACGTTGCCATGGCCGAAGATCGCCCAGACGCCGCCGAAGATCGGAACCTTCTTGCCGTCAATGACGGTCATCTGCTTCTTCAGGAAATGCGCAACAGCCTGCGCCATCGTCAAACGGATTGTCTTACCCATCGGGTCCTCCCGAACCTTCGCTCTGTCTCTTCCCCTCCCCAACCCCTCCCCACAAGGGGGGAGGGGCTAACCCGTCGGGCTCTCCGCGCTTCATCGCAACGTTGCGTTCGCGAGAACGCTGATTTGCGAAGCGAGGCGGTGCCTCAAGTTAAGTCCCTCCCCCTTGTGGGGAGGGGTTGGGAGGGGTTTAATCCTCAAACCTTCAATTCAGCCCGCGCGTCTTCAGCCAGGCTTCCGTCAGCTGGCGGAAACGTCCCGCCATATCCGATATCGCGTCCTCGTCGCTCATCTTGCCGGACAGCCAGCCACGGGCGGCATCGGCAAAGATCGTCCGGCCGACGGCAAAGCCCTTGACCGACGGGGCGGCAAGCGTCGCCTCGAAGCCCTTGAGCAGCTCGTCCGCAGGCGCCTCGAGCCCAAGCAGCACGATACCGCGGCACCATGGATCATTTTTGGCAATGACGGCGTCGATCTTCTTCCAGGCAGCGCTCGAAGCCTGCGGCTCGAGCTTCCACCAGTCCGGCTTGATGCCAAGTGCGTAAAGCTCTTCCATTGCCGTCGAGACGGTATCGTCGGTCAAGGGTGCGTTCTTACTGGCGATGATCTCGACCAGCAGCTCGCGGCCAACCTTGCGTGCGGCCTCGAACAGCGTGCGCAGTTTCTGCTGCTGCTCGGCCTTCAGTTCCGCCGGATCATCCGGGTGATAGAAGCACAGGCACTTGATGCAATGGTTGAGCGGCCATTCGACCAGCTGCGAGCCTATATCCTGGCTGAATTCGAAGCGCAGCGGCTTCGAGCCCGGCAGTTCGACCGGCCGGCCGATCCAGGAGAAATTCTTGGTCGCGGCATCGAAGAAGGCATCGCGGCCGAAGCGCTCGTCGATCAGCATGCCGTAGCCGCTGCGCTTGTTGGCAACGCGGGCGGCAGCCTCGACGGCCAGCCGCTTGAAGGCGACGATCTGCTTGTAGTCGACGCCGAGTTCGTCGCAGACGCTGGTCAGCTGCGAACGATGATCGATCGCCAGCGCCATCAACAGCGGGATGTCGCCCTTGCGGGTCGACGCCCAGTGAATGTGATTGATCGCCTCGTCCTTGCGCAGCGCACGATGTTCGCTGCCCTTGGTCAGGAAGAAGTCGAGCTCGGCCCAGGTCGGATATTCGGGCGAGCAGAGGAGGCGGGAGACGGCGAAGGCGCCGCAGGCATTCGCCCAGGTGGCGCAGGTCTTCAGCGGCTCGTCCTTCAGCCAGCCGCGCAGGAAGCCGGACATGAACGCATCACCGGCGCCAAGCACGTTGAACACCTCGATCGGGAAACCCTGGCCGACAATGCCGTCTTCCAGGTTGTCGCTGATCGGGCCGTCATAAACGACGCAGCCCATGGCGCCGCGCTTCAGCACGATGGTCGCCGGAGAGACGCGGCGAATTTCCTTCAGCGCCGCAAGCACGTCGTCGGCCCCTGATGCGATCAGGATCTCTTCTTCCGTGCCGACGATCAGGTCGCAGTCCGGCAGCGTTTCCTTCATCTTCGAGGAGACGCGGTCGGACTTCACATAACGCTCGAAGCCCTCGGCATGACCGGCAAGACCCCAGAGGTTCGGGCGGTAGTCGATGTCGAAGATCACCTTGCGGCCATTCGCCTTGGCGATACGGATCGCCTTGCGCTGTGCCGCCTCGGTATTGGGGCGGGAGAAATGCGTGCCGGAAACAAGAACGGCGCGCGACGACTTGATGAAGTCCTCGTCGACATCGCCTTCATCGAGCGCCATGTCGGCGCAGTCCGAGCGGTAAAAGATCATCGGCGAAACGCCTTCGGCCTCGACCGCCAGAAGCACGAGCGCCGTCAGCCGCTCCTTGTCCGTCGTGATGCCCTTGGTCTCGACGCCTTCGCGCGCCGACTGCTCGATGATGAAGCGGCCCATCTGCTCGTTGCCGACGCGGGTGATGAGGGCGGACTTCAAGCCGAGTCGCGCCGTGCCGATCGCGATATTCGCCGGGCAGCCGCCGACGGACTTCGCGAAAGAGCCGATATCCTCAAGCCGCGTGCCGATCTGCTGGCCGTAAAGATCGACGGACGAGCGGCCGATGGTGATCACATCGAGAGCTGCCTCGGGCTGCGAACCCGGATTCGATTGTACCATAGTATCCTCCCGCTCATTTTTGTGCGGCGTCCAGCGCCTGCGAATTGGCAATAATGAAACAACGGTTCCGTCTTGTTGTCAATTCGGAATGTTTATTCCATTTTGCTTTTCGCAGGCTTTTGGCTCTGTGTTTTGCGCCGCCGCTCCGCGATGGCGACCGGAAGCGCCATCGTCAGCGCCATCGAGGCCGAGAGCGAGCGGAAACCGGCGAAATCGGCCTCGGCAACCTCGAACCAGCAGGTGGCGCGGGACGCGAGCGGCGAAAATGCCGAATCGGTGATTGCGATGACAGGCACGCCGCGATCCGCAAGCTCCTCCGCTTGCGAAAGGCTGTCGGCCGCATAGGGCGAGAAGCTGGCAGCGATCGCCGCATCCTTCGGCGTTGCGAACTGCACCATCTCAAGGTCGACGCCGTTCGGCGAGGCGACGATCTGGTGGCGAATGCCGAGCTTCGAAAACGCGTAGGTCATATGCGCCGTCAGTGGATAGGAGCGGCGCTTGGCGATCAGATAGATCGTGTCGGCCGCGGCAAGGATATCGACGGCGCGGGTAAACGTCTCGCTCTGCACGGTCGCGGCCATGCGGCTGATCGACTGGCTGGCCGCGCCGATGAAGCCGGTGAGCAGATTGGCATCCTCGTCATCGCCGCCGGATTGCTCCAGCGTCACCAGCCGCTCTTCATAGCTCAGCGTGCGGTCGCGCAGGCGCTCGCGGAAAATGCTCTGCAGATCCGAGAAGCCCTCATATCCCAGATGATGCGCCAGGCGTACCAGCGTCGACGGCTGCACTTCCGAGGCGGCCGCAATGCTCGCCGTGGTGCCGAAGGCAATTTCGTCAGGATTGCTGAGTGCAAAGGCCGCGACCTGCGCCAGGCGCTTCGGCATGCTCGCCTTGCGTTCGATGATGGTGCTGCGCAGGCTTTCGAAATCGCGGGGCACGCGCGTCAGCGTTTTTGCGTCTTCATCCATGCGAACAACCCAAGAAATGAAACATATATTCCATAATCGGCACCATAAATGATTTCTCCCGTCGATCCTAATTGTTTTTAATATGCTGAGTTTTCAGTATTTTAGACATTGAAGCGGGTCGAATGCCGCAAATTTCGCAACATTAGCACCTTGTCAAAATGGTCTAAATATTCCAAAAATCGCCTCGCTTTCGGAGGAGGATACGCAAAATGAAGCCACTTGGCATAGGTCTGATCGGTACCGGCTACATGGGCAAGTGCCACGCGCTGGCCTGGAACGCGGTCAAGACCGTCTTCGGCGATGTCGAGCGGCCGCGTCTTGTGCATCTGGCCGAGGCCAATCCCGAGCTGGCGAAATCCCGTGCCTCCGAATTCGGTTTCGAGAAGGCGACGGCCGACTGGAAGGCGCTGATCGCCGATCCCGAGGTCGATGTCGTCTCGGTCACCACCCCCAACCAGTTCCACGCCGAAATGGCGATTGCGGCGCTCGAGGCCGGCAAGCACGTCTGGTGCGAAAAGCCGATGGCGCCCGCCTATGCCGATGCGCAGCGCATGCTCGAGGTCGCCAAACGATCCGGCAAGGTCGCGGTTCTTGGCTACAACTATATCCAGAACCCGATCATGCGCCACATCAAGGCGCTGATCGAGGAAGGCGCGATCGGCACCGTCAATCACATCCGCGTCGAGATGGACGAAGACTTCATGGCCGATGCCGATGTCTTCTTCTATTGGAAGAGCGAACTTTCGGCCGGCTATGGCGCGCTCGACGACTTTGCCGTCCATCCGCTGTCGCTGCTCTGGTATCTGTTCGGCCATGTCGAGGCAGTCATTACAGATATGGTGAAGCCCTATGCCGACCGCCCGCTGAAGGAAGGCGGCCGCCGCGCCGTCGAGAATCACGATGCGGCAAACGTGCTGATGCGCCTCGGCGGCGGTATTTCCGCCGTGCTGATGGCCAACCGCGCCGCATGGGGCCGCAAGGGTCGCATTGCCCTGCAGATCTACGGCTCGAAGGGCTCGATCGCCTATGATCAGGAGCGGATGAACGAATTCGATCTCTATCAGGCGACGGGCCGCGGCACCGAGCAGGGCTATCGCAAGATTCTCGCGGCCCCCGCCCACCAGCCCTATGACCGCTTCATCCCGGCGCCCGGCCACGGTCTCGGCTTCAACGATCTGAAGATCATCGAATGCCGCGAGCTGATCCGCGCAATATCCGGTGAGCCGTCGTCCTTGGTCACATTTGAAGACGGTCTTAGGATAGAGAAGTCTGTTCACGCCATGGCACAGTCGTTCCACGAGCGCCGCTGGATCGAGATCTGAGACAGTCTCTTCCTGTTGACGGCGCAAGGGGCGGGGACTACCTCTCGCCTCAATAACGAATGCAGGGAGCGGGACCGTGACGGACAGACTGGTAATCATCGGCGCAGGGCAGGCAGGCTTCGCCATGGCGGCGAAGCTGCGCGCCCTGAAGGACACCCGCCCCATCACCATTCTCGGTGCCGAGGACGTGCTGCCCTACCAGCGCCCGCCGCTCTCCAAGAAATATCTCCTCGGCGAGATGAGCTTCGACCGCCTGCTGTTTCGCCCGGAGCAGTGGTA